>JAHBSM010000001.1 GCA_019639115.1 Acidobacteriota bacterium
GCCGTTCGACGGACGGAACACCGCAAGGTCGGTCTTACTGTCGCCGTCGAAATCCTCCGGCGTCAATATATCACTCGATAAACCGAACTGATACGCCGCAAACCCTTGCGCCGACCTCGACAGATACCATACTCCATTCGACGGCCTATACACCGACGGATCTGTCTTGCCATCCCCGTCGAAATCGAACGCGGCTTTGGCCCCGGCGGCCGGATCGGCCAATATCTCGTACATCCCCTTTCCGTGGGTAGCGATCCTCAATTTTCGCGGATTGGCCCCGGTTATCGCCATCCCAAACACCGCGACCCGCGGTAATCCGGTGCCGAACGGTGCCCAACTTGCTCCCGCATTGGTCGAAACATAGACACCTATGTCCGTACCTGCATACAGCAAATTCGAGTTTGTCGGATGCACTACAAATGCACTGACCGGGACCTGCGGGATCGTGCCTGAGATGTTGGTCCAGTTCGGAGGCGACGCGTTAAGATTAGTGGTCTTGAACACATTGGCGACGCCAAAGTTAGCGACCGTCACATAGGCCGTATTGGAGTTGGACGGGTCGATCACTGCCCTGGCAATGAAACCATCGGTGACCTGATTGCTCGGATCGAGGTCCACCAGCGTTGAACTGCCGGTCGTCGTCCCCCAAAGCCCTCCCGTACGGAGGCCCACGATTCGAACGTTGTCGTTCTGCGGAGACACGCCGATCGCGCTCACCGCAACACCGCTCAAGATCGGGGCCTGGCTCACGACCGTGTGAGTAGTGCCGTTGTCGGCGGAGCGATATATTCTGTCCGTGCCGTAATAGATCGTATTCGGATTTCCCGGCCCACGCTCGAGCGGAGCGTAGAACAAGACCGACGTGTCGGCGCAATTTATACCGTTCGCCGGCGTGGTCCCGTTACAGCCGCGAAATGACCACGACGCGCTCGTGTTGGCTCGTGTTGCGTACCCCACGACCGAATTGATCTGATTGTAGTATGTGTGATACATGCGGACATTCGTCGTGTCAGCCGCATTCTGATCTATGACCGTATAGCCGCCATCACCGCCGTCCACCCGAACCCACCCGGAAGCGGCCGGATCGAGATAATTAGTTCCGTTATCCTGCGTGCCGCCGATCGTAAAGTTAGCATCGGTCGGGTGCAACGAGATACCCATGAATTGGGTCGCGTAGAACTGTGCGGTATTCAGATGCGTGTAGCTCGTTCCGCTGGTCGTTGATTTGTAGATGCCGCCGTCGGTGCCCAAATAAACGATCGTCGGATTGGACGGAGCCACGGCCAACACATGCGTGTCCACGTGAACGCCTGAACCGCCCTCGGTGAACGATGTTCCTCCGTTGGCTGAGAATGCAGCTACAAGAGCAGGAGCTCCCCCGAGATAGACACGGTCCGCGTTCATCGGGTCCACATCGATGGCTATGTTGTAGAAACACTGCGGCGAACAGAAATTGTTAGCTATCTGCTGGGTCCACGTCACGCCGCCGTTTGTCGACCTAAGTATGCGGCCGCCGCCATTGCCGGTCGCTGTGTAAAATGTAGCGTCAGAGCTGCCCGTCGGCCTGACAGCCGCGAACTCAGCCGTTAGTTCGCTCGTGCTTGTGCCTGTCGCGTATTGGATCACCTGGCTAAATGTGGGCGAGGCCGCTAACGCATCCGCTGAACGATAAACGCCGCCTGTAGTTGCCGCTGCAACGACCGCCGCGAGCAGCACGTTTGGATTCTGCGGATCGATGATGATGTCGCGAATGCTCGCATTCAAGTTGCCCGCAAGCCCTGTCAGGCGTGTAAATGTCGGTGTTGCTCCGCCCGCGTTCGTCGATCTGAATACACCGCGTGACGGGAGCGTGGAATTGGCGGCGCCGCCGATACCGCCCACTCCCGACGCAGTCGCGACAAAGATAGTGTTCGGATCAGTAGGATGTACGCAGATCTCGGCTACGGAGCGGCCCGTCATAATATCCGCGTTCGAGCCGTCGCGATTGAACGGACCCGAGATGTCCGCGGTGGTCGAGGCATTATTGATGCGATATACGCCAACGCCAAAAAAGCTGTCCGAGGAGAAACTCTGCTCACCGGTACCGACATAAACGATCTCTGGATTTGACGGAGCAATTGCGATAGATCCGATCGCGAGGCTCTGGGCTCCATCCATTAACGGCGTCCACGTCGTCCCTCCGTTGGTCGAGCGATATAGGCCGCCCTGAGCGGTCCCGACATAAACGATGTCAGGATTTGTCGGATGCACTGCGATGGCGATGGTTCGGCCTGAGTATCGCGCGGCACCGGCAACGATAGGATTTGGGCCGATAGGGGTCCATGAGGCAAGCAGCCGTCCGTTGTCCGAGAGGCCTGCGCTGCGCCGCATCACGTCCTGCTGCCGGTCCATCTCGGCAACTGCTGCCTCGCGGAGTTTCGGGTCGGGCGTACGATCGTTATTTAGCCCGCGGCGTTCAGCGAACGCCATCGCACGTTTCTCGAGCCATTCTTCTTTTGAGAATCCGCTCTTTCCATTTTGGAGCATTGTCGGGATATCGGGCTCTCGGTCCCAGATAAGCTCGTCCAGTCTCGCAAAAGTGGCCGTGAGCGACGGCCAAAAAAGCACGGCCGCGCCGCCGCAGATCAGAACGATTGCAAATAGTAGATATTTTTTCATTTCAGTTTCCTTGCATTAGGTCGAGATCCCGAGCAATTAAAGTATTGGCTATGAGGAATCGTGTATTTTCCGCAAAAGCGGCCAAAGGGGGTGATCTCTAACAAAATATTAGAGATCGTCTGCCCGTGCAAGCTTCGATCTACAGAAACACGCTCTGGGATTCACTATCCGAAACGCGGCAGGCATCGAGGACCCGCTGGACTCGCACGCCGTCATCGAATGTGGCGGCGTCCTTAACGACCCTCTCGCCTCGCAAGAGGGTCGCTACGAGGATCGGGGCAAAGAAATGAAACGCACGGGCAAAACCAGTATCCGGAACTCCGGCGATCGGGGAGCCTATGTCTGTCGTCACAGACGACCACTCATGCTCGCCGTTCCTGCATACCAGGACCTCACCTCGATGGTCGATCCGGAGCACGCCCTCGGCTCCGTAGAATTCCATTCTGTTTCTGTACTCGGGGCCTTCCGTCATCGAGACGGAAACAAGGCCGGTAGCATCATCCGTCAGTTCGCCGTCGGCGAATCGAAGCAGCATCATGGCCTCGTCGTCGCTGGTGACCGGACGGATCTCGCCATCCGGGGCCATGCGTTCCTTTATGTTCGAATGCAATTGACATGATACCGACGTAATATCAACGCCAAGGAACCAATGAAATGAGTCGATGACGTGCGACACGATCGCTCCCAGCGCTCCACCGCCTTGGGCCTTGTCGGACCACCAATTCCACGGAAGCGTCGGATCGCCGCGGTGCGGTGCTTGAAATATAGCTTTAGCATGGCGGACCCGGCCGATTGCTCCGTCACGCAGCATCGCGAACGCAAGCTGCCGTCCGGGCTGAAACCTAAGCTCATGGTCGATCAAGGCCATGATCGGACGCAACGCGGCGGCATCTCGCATCGTCTCGGCCTCAGCGGTGTTCATCGCCATTGGTTTCTCGGCCAGTATGTGTTTGCCCGCATCGATGGCCGCCACAGCCATTTCAAGATGATGGATCGGCGGGGTCGTGATCACGATCAGATCGACGTCCGGGTGTGAAGCTGTCTCGCGCCAGTCGCCGGAAGCGTGCTCGATGCCGAACTCTGACGCCGCTGCGGCAGCATTCTCCTTTGTGCCGCTCGAGACCGACACAAGCCTCGCCCCGCCGCACGCCGCGAACGCCGGCATCTGAACCTTGCGGGCGAAGCCCGTCCCAATGAATCCGATACCGATCTTGTCCTGAACCATATCTCGTCAGATTACATGAAAAAAGCGCGGGCTTCACACCCGCGCTTTACCGTTTGCGATTCGTCCGCGATCTCAACGATCGGCTTCAAGCCCGAGGCTGACCGCAGGCTTCCTTCGGTCCTGGCGGTCGCCGTATTTGATAAATTCTTCGTACACGAGCCGGTCGGATTTGGCCATGGCGACTATCTCCGCTCCGATCTCAAAGCGTTCGACCGATAGATCGATACCGACCTTTTCGTAGCGCCGCCCGACCACTTCCATCCGAACTCTGCCTTGCGGCAGGTCGATCTCGACATTGAGCCTGTGCCCCTGTCCCACCAGATAGCGATCGCTTATGCGGATTGTCGGTACGGTGAATGCGATACCCGAGCGGCTAAGATCCACTGTCTCAGCGGATATCGTACGGCCCAGCGCAGGGTCGGCTCCCCTCACGCCCGTTGCGTGCGGCGCTATTGAGACACGTGCCGATGCGGCATGTTTGCGGCGGGAGGGGACGAGATTCTCGACCAGTTTCGAGTTGAAACTGGAGATCAGTTGACGGAGCATCGCAATATTGGTCTCAAAACGCGAGTCCTAAGGTATAAACGCTTTTTCAAAATATTTCAACATCTTTTTTTAATAAATTAACAAAGCGTTCACTTTTTCAACGGTTTTCCACCGTTGTCGCGTCCTGAAACGTGCGGCAGGCCTTTTTCATCGATGCTCAGGGCAAAGGATCGTTTGCCGGTCTTGCCATACTCCGCCGGAGTAGCCGTTGCGAAATAGCGCCGTCCGCCCGAAGTTAGCGTCAGCGAATAGTCATAGCCGGTCGAATCGCTTGAAAGAACATCGTCCGCCAGGAGCCCCGCGGCAACCAAGGCGTTCAACTCAGCCGCTGAGCCATCGTTTTGCAGGGAATATGCGACTTGGGCCTTTGCGATGCGTTCGAGCATTTTTTGGGCCTCTGATTCCTTTACCTCGATCCTGAGATTGTAGAAATACTTTTTCCCTTCGGACCGGATACGCTTCTCCGCAGCGGCGTCCGCCGACAATATGATCCAGGCCGAGCCGTCCTGGCGGAGCTTGATCTGCTGAGGTTCGGCTTCGCCGTCAGCGTCCGGCAGCACGGCCGTGACGATGGCATTGCTTCCGGATATGACCTCGCCTTTGATATTCACATCGGCTGGGACCTGTCCCGCTATAGCCGCAAGATCGAGTGAGAACTCGGCAAGCTCGGCATCCGTGAGGCTCTCGATCGCAGGCCGCAGATTGGTCAGGAATATCGCTTCGCGATACTTCTTATCACGCAGCTTTGCGTAAAAGACCCTGACAGTGTCGGCCGGACCGCCCGGAGCAATATCGATCGAGCCCGCACTTGGCTGCTTTTCGACGGATGCTGCTGCGCCGGATTCGCCATTTGCCGCCGGCTTGCTTGACGCCCTCGATCCGTAGGCATTTGGTCCCTGTGCGGAACCGCATGAGGCGGCAAGACATGCTGACAAGATCAGGCAGATCTGTATTATCGACTTTATTTTAGATCGCATCGTAAGGTGTTTTTAGAGCCAATAGGCGCTACGGCACGCTGTAAAGTATAGCGTGCCGCAGCTCGAGAAAGAGAATCTGGCTCAACGTTAGGAAGTCTTCTTGCCCGAAAGCCATATTTCGCGGCCGACCATATAAAGGACGACGGCGATCACCGCAAATGGAAGCAGGCCAAGCAGATCGGACCAGTTACCGGCATATAGAGGATTTGAGGCCTTCGCCCAGCCTTCCATACCGTCCTGAAACTCCTTGAGTCCCTTGACCACGGCAAACAGGGCGATCAAAATACCGGCTATCGCTCCGCCGGCAATATAGCCGGACGCAAGCAGCACGCCGTTGGATTTATCCGTCTCGGCCAATATCTGCTCTTCGGTCAGGTTCTGTTTTGCGAGCTTGCGCTTCAGATAGATATCGACCAGATATCGAACGATACCGCCAATGAAGATCGGCGACGAGGTCGAAAGCGGCAAGTATATACCGACCGCAAAAGCCAACGACGGAACGCCTGCCAACTCGAGCACTATCGCTATCATCGCCCCGAGTATGACGAGTCCCCACGGCAGATTCTGGCCGAGCACGCCTTTGATTATATAGCTCATCAGCGTGGCCTTAGGTGCGTCGTACCGGGTCAGTTCTTCTCCGTCATCGCCTTTTTTCAGAATGCCGTTGATGCCGGGATCGACGAAATAGACGGGTTTCCCGGCTTCGTCTATCAGGTATTTACCGACCTGGCCGTCCTTAGGCTCGGTGTTTTGCCACACGCGATAGGTGTTGGTATCGGTGTCCTTATACTTACCGTTGGTGATCCTTTCGGTCTGCGGTTTTCCGTCCTGTTTGAAAAGTTTGTCTTCCGTGATCACTTTGGACGCGACAGGGTTCGATTCGGTGATCTTTTGAAAATACGTCTCGTTGTTATTCAGAACGATCAGCAGAGATCCCAGCACGAGTGCCGACGCCAAAGCGCCTACGAGGATGGCGATCTGCTGACGCCACGGCGTACCGCCAACCCAGAATCCCGTCTTGAGATCCTGCGACGTTGTGCCGCCGTTCGAAGCAGCGATACAGACGATGCCGCCGATAGACAACGCCGTCACAAAATACGGATCGGCTGTGGTCCAACCAAGCCCGAGAAACACCAGGCAGGTAATAAGCAGCGTCGCGACCGTCATCCCCGAGATCGGGTTGGACGACGAGCCGACCTCGCCTGTCAGACGCGATGATACGGTCACGAACAGGAACCCGAGGACCACGATGAGCACCGCGCCAAAGAAAGATACGAATGGGTGCTGGAAGATGCTCAGGCCCAACTGCGGGAACAGCATTATCGCCCCGATCAGGACAAGGACGCCGACGACGACCCATTTCATCGAAAGGTCGCGGTCAGTTCGCGGCAGATTTGCCGTCTCGGCCGACGATCCGCCTTTGAGATCGGCGAGACCTCCTTTCAGTCCGTGCCAGATCGTGGGCAGGCTCCGTCCGAGCGAGATTATGCCGGCCATTGCCACCGCACCGGCTCCGATATAGAGGACGTATGCGCTCCTAACGCCGTTCGGATCCATTTCGGCGATCGTTTTTGTCAGCTCCGGTGCAACGGGCGTGGTCAGAGCATCACCGAAGAACTTGATCATCGGGATCAGCACCAGATATGAGAGAACGCCTCCGCCCATCATTAGCCCGGCGATCTTGGGGCCGATAATATAGCCGACACCGAGCAGCGTCGGATCGTTGTCGTTGTTTACCGAGCCGCCCTTGAACCCTCTTTCGGTAAAATCGTACCCGGGCGATTCCTTCCAGAAAAAGAGCACCTTCATGATCGCGTTGAATAAGAATCCGATCGCGAACCCGATGGAGATGATCTTTCCGCCCTGCAAAGCGGCGTTGTCGTCGCCGTGTTTATCGCCCTCGTGCGAAGCCTCCCTCGACTCCTTCGAGGCTCCGGCCTTGAGCACCTCAGCGCAAGCCGTACCCTCGGGATATTTGAGATAGCCGTGCTGATCCTTGATGAGCGCGCGCCGCAGCGGGATCATCATCAGGATACCGAGCAGACCTCCGAGGACGGCGACCATCATCACCCGTGTCAGTTCGAGATCAAAGCCCAGGATCATGATCGCCGGCATCGTTACGCCGACGCCGAAAGCGATCGATTCGCCCGCCGAGCCCGCGGTCTGCATCACATTAGCCTCGAGTATCGTCGCGTCTCGAAGGCCGATCTTCGACAGGATGCGAAAGAGCGTGATCGCGATGACCGCCACCGGTATCGACGCCGACACGGTCAAACCAGTTTTGAGCACCAGGTACAGCGACGACGCCCCGAAGATCACTCCGAGGATCGTGCCGACCAGCAGCGGCAGCACAGACAGCTCGCGGAGCTTTGCAGCGTCAGGGATATATGGACGGAAATTTTCGAGATACGGATTTTTCATCCTTGTTTTCTCCAGGTTGTGTGATCTTAGGCCAAGGGAAAGTTGCTGAAAGGAATTTACAGCCTATTCGGCTTTCAAGCAAGTTTTTGGCTAGTGCTATCATAGCCCTAAAGGTTATGAGATATTCGCGGTTACACAATTTCGCACTCCTCGCGGCATCGATCTTGACGTTAGGCGTTGGGTCGGTCGTCGCTCAGGTCCCGTCGCCAAAAGATGTGCTCGGCTTCACGCCCGGCGACGATCGAAAGCTCGCGAGCTGGGCAAGCATCGTCGATTATTTTAAAAAACTCGACGCCGCGAGCGACCGTATGACCTTCGAGGAGATCGGCAAATCGACGATGGGCGCGCCGTTTGTTTACGCAACGATCTCGACGCCCGAAAACCTCAGGAACCTGGAAAAGTACAAAAAGATAAATGCTCAGCTCGCCGATCCGCGCACGTTCAGATCCAACGACACGGCGGCGAAGAAACTCATCGCGCAAGGCAAGACCATCGTCCTCATCACCTGCGGCGTGCACTCGACTGAGGTCGGCTCGACGTTGTCGTCGATGCTGATCGCGCACAGGCTGACATCCAGCAACGAGCCTGAGATAAAAAAGATCCTAGAAAATACGATCATCCTGCTCGTGCCGAGCCTCAACCCGGACGGCGTTGATATCGTGAAGAATTGGTACGACAAAACGCTCGGCACGCCGTATGAAGGCACCGATCCGCCCGAGCTTTATCATAGGTACGTCGGCCATGACCTGAACCGCGACTGGTACGCCTTCACGCAGGTCGAGACACAGCTCACCGTCGATAAGATCCACAACGTCTGGCATCCGCAGATCGTGCTCGACGTTCATCAGCAGGGCATCAACGGTGCGCGGCAGTTCCTGCCGCCGTATATGCCGCCGGTCGAACCGAACGTCCCGAAACAGATCGTCGATGGCTACACTGAGCTCGGAAATTATATGGCCGGCGACCTGCGGAAGAAAGGCCTTCAGGGCATCACGACCGGCACGACGTACGACGCATGGACGCCCTCGCGCGCCTATTCGCACTACCACGGCGGCGTGAGAATTCTGTCCGAGACCGCATCCGCACGGCTCGCCACGCCGGTCGAGGTCAAATTCGAACAGCTCGGTACATCGCCCGGCGGACTCGACGCGAAGGTCGAATCGCCGAACTTCGGACCTGTCTGGAAAGGCGGCACGTGGAAACTCCGCAACATAACCGACTATATGACCGCCACCGCATTCAGCCTCCTGGACCACGCCGCCGACAACCGCGAGAAATGGCTGTCGAGGTTTTATGAGATAGGAAAGGCAGCCGTTGCCCCTCCTCAAAAAGGCGAACCAATAGCATATCTATTACCGGTGAAGCGAATCGAGGGAAAAATGATCCCTGAGAACTATTTCCGCCAGTCGGCACTTCTGCGAATCATAGGACGGGCAGGTGTTGAATCTGTGAAAGCGGATGAGTTTACTTTGGACGGAGTTACATATTCAGAAGGCACCGTCATAATTCCGTTGGCCCAACCATATGGTGCTTTCGCAAAGGCTCTCTTAGAACGACAAGTTTATCCTGACCTAAAGGATAATAAAGGAGTTCCCATAGCTCCATATGATGTCACCGCTCATACTCTTCCGCTTTTGATGAATGTTGAAGCGATTCCTGTTTTCAAGCCTGCCAAGTTCACTGTTGCTCTTGCTCGAGGGTATGGCACTGGGAGCGGCAGCACTTGCCGACGTAAGACCTTGTATGGGATTTACCGTTCACACCTAGCTTCTATGGACGAGGGCTGGACTAGGTGGCTGAGCGAAACCTCGGACGACTTTAGGCAGGATTGTGTTGAATACCCGTCAGTTACGGACTCCAGATTGAGATCTCAATCACTTACTGATTTCCGCTCGATCATCTTCCCCGACCAATCGCCCAACCAGATCCTCAACGGCTATGCAAAGGGCTCGATGCCGGACGAGTACGTGGGCGGCGTTGGTAATGAAGGCGTCGAGAATCTGAAAAAATTCGTCGAGGCGGGCGGGACGCTTGTTTTCCTGAACCGCTCGTCAAACTTTGCCATCGAGCAATTTAACCTGCCGATCAAAGACGTGACCGCCGGGCTTGACCGCAAGGATTTCTACATTCCCGGCTCGATCCTCCGCACCGAACTCGACACCACGCACCCAATAGCCAAAGGAATGCCGCAGCAGTCCATCGCGTGGTTTGAGAACGGCCCGGCATTTGAGATCATACAGCCGCCAGCACCGCCGGCGGGCGTCGATGCCGCCGATATGAAACGGCCAACCAACATTGATGAGCCGAGAGACCCGCGAATAATCGCCAAATATCCATCAGATCCGTCAAAGATACTGCTCTCAGGATGGGCGCTCGGTGCGGAAAAGATCGCCGGCAAAGCGGCTCTCGTTGAGGTAAGCGTCGGCAAAGGCAAGATCGTCCTATTCGGATTTCGACCGCAATACCGCGGCCAATCATTGGCGACATTCCCTCTGTTGTTTAACGCTATAAGCAAATAGCTCGGGTTCTTGCCGCTGATCCTCGCGGATGACGCGGATCAGAAAGCATTTATGATAGCTTTTTCTTATCCGCGTTCATCGGCGTCGATGCGCGGCCAATTTTCTTGATGAAAGCAGAGATCAGCGAGACCCGCCTCGATAACGGCTTGACAATACTCACCGACCGGATGTCGGGCGTGCGTTCGGCGACGCTTGGCTTCTTTGTTCGGTCTGGTGCTCGCGACGAACCCGAAGCCTTGAGCGGGATGACGCATTTCATCGAACACTGCGTTTTTAAGGGAACGCACGGCCGAACTGCTAAGCAGATAGCTATCGAACAAGATCGTCTCGGCGGCAATCTCGATGCGTTTACGACGCACGAAGAGACAGGTTTTGCCATCAAGGTCACGGATGATCGAACGGTCGAGGCTTTCGACCTCCTTGCAGATATGCTGACGGCGCCGCTGTTCGCCGAGGCTGACCTCAGGAATGAACAGCGTGTCATCATCGAAGAGATGAAGATGGTCGAGGATTCTCCTGAGGAATACCTCGGCGACCTATTTGCTGCAGCCTGCTTTCCTGGCCATCCGCTCGGAAGGAACATCGCCGGCACACCTGATACGGTTCATTCATTTGACCGCGAGCTAACGCTGGACTACCACTCTCGCGCCTTCCAACCCTCAGGCATTGTGATAGCCGCTGCCGGAAATGTGGATCATAACGAAATTGTGGAGTTAGCGGAGCTACGATTTCGCGATTATGATGCCGCAGATCCGGCTGCGGTAAACGACGGCCACGCCCGGATATCCGCACCCATCCTGATCGAACAGGATCCGTCGCTCGAACAGGCGCACATGATCGTGTCGGCGCCGCTCGTTTCGGCGGCCGATCCGCGCCGATATGCGGCTGAGCTGCTGGTGAACCTGATCGGCGGCGGCACGTCGAGCCGCCTGTGGCAACGCGTTCGCGAGGAACGCGGCCTCGCCTACAGCGTCGGTGCTTCGTTCGCCGCTTATCGTGATTGCGGGTTGATGTCGGTATTTGCCGGTACGGCTCCCGAACAGATCGAGGAAGTGCTCGACATAGTTCTCGACGAGATGCGCTGGATCGCCCGCGAAGGCGTAACAGCGGACGAACTCGACCTCGCAAAACAGCAGACGCGCGCATCGATACTCCTGGGACTCGAGGATTCGGCAGGTCGTGCGGCCGTGCTTGCTCACAGCGAGATGGTGCATGGACGCATCATCCCGGTAGAAGAAACCTTGGCCGCCGTGGGTTCGGTCTCTGTCGAGGATATTCACGCAGTCGTTTCTGAAAGCTTTCGCAGCGAACAGATAGGCTTTGCGGCCATTGGTGATCTCACGCATCTGAATGTCACGCGGGATCGGCTTTCGGTATAGCTGCCGATGTCGGTATGTATTGTCGGGAGGCAGATTTTGGCATATGCTTTCAGCATGAGGATCTCAGCCGTGGCCGCTTTTTTTGTTCTGGCCGTGTCGGGTTCGGCAGCGGGCCAAACGACCGTCGGCATTTACGATCCTGCGTCCAAACCCAAAACGGTAGTGATGTCCATGACCGAACGCGGGGTGTTCCTCTCGATGGTGCTCCCGGCCGTCAGGAGGTCGATCAGGCCGGAGCTGTGCGAAGAGTTGATCGATGAGGCCGGCGTCATCCGCGGCAGTTTTACGCGTCGGGACGCGAAGGAGACGCTTGTCTTTTATCAATACTGCCAGACAGGCAACGGATTCGGCTGGGCCGGTATAGCGATCATCGAAGGCGAAAGGATCGTCGGCAACTGGATCGCAGAGGCAGGCTGGACGGTTGACGTACGCTTGGTGCCCGATATCGACGGTGACGGACTTGACGAGGTCGTGCTTGTCTATTCGGGCGGCATGCATCAGGGTTCCGGTGGGAGCGGTGCCGATATCCTGCATTTCGCAGGCGGCAAGCCGGTCCCGTTCGGCTGGTACAAGGCAAGTGAGTTCGCCCCCTCCGGCCCGACGGCGATCTGGAAATTAACTGCTCGGGCCGGTACCGCCCCAGCATTCTATCGACAGCAGTTCACCTCACGCGATGAGAAAAGATGGAAAGCCGTCGGGAAACCGATGCTCTTCAAACTCGCAAAGACCCGCACCGAATATAAAAGCGCGAAATAATGAAGATACACGACGTGACCGTGACCATCGATGCTGATGTCCCGATCTACAAAGGCGACCCGGGCGTCGCGATCTCATCTTTTAAGTCGATCGCTGATGGGTCAACTGCGAACGTGTCGCAGATCGCATTCGGGGTTCACACGGCAACGCACGTGGATGCACCCAATCACTTTATCGACGGTGCAAAGCGCGTACACGAGATCGATCCGGCAAAACTGGTCGGCCGATGCCGCGTGATCGCCGTGCCTGCGGAGATAACCGCGATCGGGCCGGAACATTTGGGCGATCTGTCGAACGCCGAACGTATCCTGCTCAAAACGCGCAATTCCGAGTATTGGAACGATAGGTCGGACGGATTCAGGACCGATTTCGCGTACATCACTCCTGAGGCCGCGCGTGTGATAGTGGATGCCGGCGTTGTACTCGTGGGTATCGATTATCTGTCGATCGAGAAAAGCGGTTCGCCCGGTCATCCGGTACATGTCACGCTGCTCGAACGTGAGGTCGTGATACTCGAGGGCCTGGACCTCCGCAGTATCGATCCGGGCGATTACGAACTGATCTGTGCGCCGCTCAAATACGACGGCGGCAACGGTGATGGTTCTCCGGCTAGGACATTCCTTATCAGCAGATGAGATTAGACGAGCCGGCCTATCGAGAACCCGTAGATGAACTTGTCCGGTCGATACCGCCGGGACGCGTGATGACGTACGGCCAGATAGCGGCGATACTCGGGCCCGGATATACAGCACGATCGATCGGGTATGTCATGCGCGGATCGGGCGAGGACGTGCCGTGGCATCGGGTGATCAATGCAAGAGGCCGCACCTCGACGAGCGGGCTGACGCTTCCGCTTGACCTCCAGCGTGAGCTTTTGGAACGAGAAGGTGTTCAATTCAGCTCAGGCGGGGTGTGCAGCCTGAAGCAATACGGCTGGGAACCTGCGGCCTAGTGCTCGGTTCTATCCGGATCAACGCCCCCACCTAAGCTTATCTCTCAAAACATCGAAATAATTACGATTCCCCGGCTGGATGAGCCTCAACGGCGTCTCGCTCTTGCGCACTTCGACGCGGTCGCCGGCCCGCAGCGGATATCCGGTCTGGCCGTCCAGACTCAGCACGACGCCTTCGTTCTCGCTCTCTAGGGTCAGCTCTATTCGCGCATCGTCGGGCACGACTATCGGACGATTCGTGAGCGTAAAAGGGCAGATCGGCGTCAAAACAATAGCGTTCATCGAAGGATAGATGATAGGCCCGCCCGCAGATAGATTGTATGCGGTCGAGCCGGTCGGGGTGGCTGTAATAAGCCCGTCCGCCCGGAACTGGTTGACGAAAAGCCCATCGAGCCGCACCTCGATCTCGATGATCCGGGCCAGTGCCGCCTTGTTTATGACGACGTCATTCAGCACTCTGCCGGTCGCGATCTTTTCGCCGCGGCGTATCAGGTCAGCCCTAAGCATGACCCTTTCATCCAACGCATAGTCACCCGCAAGTATCGACTCGAGGGCAGCGAACAGCTCCTCGATGCGAAATTCGGTCAGGTAGCCGAGGCTACCGTGATTGACGCCGATGACCGGCACGGTCGAGTCACCTATCATTCTCGCCGCCGCTATCATCGTTCCGTCGCCGCCAAGCACGACGACGAGGTCCGCGGTGCCGAGCAGCGAAGCTTCGTCATCAGTTGTAACGGCATCGGCCGGTATCCGTCCGGCTAACGAGATGCCGCGCGAGGCGAGCCACGACGCTAGTTCGTCCGCGGTTGCGTTCGCGCCCGGGTCGTTCGGTTTGACGACCACGCTTACGGCGTTGATGTCCTTCGGTTCCATCTCGGTCAATCATCACGGAAAATGTGCCCAACTGCAAGTGTTTTCGGAGCTGCGATGGCCCGCGACGCCGGCCCCGACCGCGTTGGAATACGAGGCCTTTTTTGCTACAATCGCGGTTCGTCTCTATCAACAGGCTTTTGGGCCTGCAGTAAATAGGTGTTCCGTAATGCTGAAGTTTTTCACTCGTCTCGAGAAAACCCGTAATTTTGTCCTTCTGATCTTTGCGATCCTGATGGTGGGCAGCCTTGTGTTCTTTTACACTCCGGCTCGCAATGCTGTGGACATGGCCAATCTGACCCGCAGCGAGGAGACCATAGCCAAGGTCGGCGGCGAAAAGATAACAGTCGGTGAGGTCGCTCGCCAACAGGAAAGCTATAGCCGATTCAGCCAGGGACGGACATTCCCGGTCAAGACCATTCTGGATGGGCTCATCGGCGGCCGCATCACCCGCGTCGAAGCCGAGAGGCTGGGGCTCACGGCTTCGGATAAAGAAGTTGCGGACGAGATACGCAAACGGAACAAGACGGAAGATGGCAAACCCTTTGACCGCGAACGTTACGAACAAGCTGTAATGGAACAGTTCGGCTCGGTCGCAGCGTATGAACAATTGATCCGCGACGACCTGAGCAGCAGCAAGCTCGAGGCTTTTATCACGGCCGGGGTCTCGGTCTCGCAGGAAGAGGTTCTCCGTGATTATCAGCGCCGCAACGCTAAATTCGATCTGTCCTATGTGGCGGTCAATGCAGGCGAACTGGCAAAGACGATCACGCCGACCGATCAAGAGCTTCGCGACTATTTCGAAAAGAACAAGTCCAGCTACTACATCTCTGTCCCCCAGAAAAAGATAAAGTACATCTTTGTAAACACGGCTAAGATCGGCGAGAAACTCACGATCAGCGATGCTGACCTTCGTGCCGAATACGACAAGCTGCCGGCAGACAAGCGGATAGGCGGCGTTCTCGGCCAGGAGATCGTGCTGCGGATCCCGAAACCTGCTGACGAAGGCAGCATTCAGGCAAAAGCCGCCGAGATCGTTCAGGACCTGCGCGCCAAGGGCGGAGAGAACGTAACAGAAGAAGCGTTTGCCTCGGTCGCAAAAGGACGTTCGGAGAATCCGGCTAGCGCCCCGTCCGGCGGCAAGCTTCGCGGCCCGGTTCGTGAGAATACTGCTAAGCCCGATGATCCATATCAGCGTTTGCTCAAGATGAAACCCGGCGAGATCACCGAGCCGATCGTGTACCAGTCCCGCGTTTTCATTTTGCGACGCGGAGACGATGTGCCCAAAACATTTGAGGACGCTAAGAAAGAGCTTGAGGTCAGCCTCCGCAACAGGCGCGCCTACGGTGTCGCGGCCGAGCTGGCGGGCAAGATCGCCGAGTCCCTAAAGCAGAGTAAGGATGTACAAAAGACGGCAGCTGAGTTTGCGTCGCAGGCCAATATGTCGGCCGGCGAGATGATCAAGGAAACAGGCTATCTGAAACCGGGCGACGACGTGCCGAACATCGGCATCTCGCCCCAGTTCGAGGATGGGATCAGGCCGCTGGAGACCGTGGGCGATGTCGGCGACAAAACGCCGATACCTAATGGCTTTGCGATACCGTTGCTTGCCGACCGCAAGGAACCCCGCGACTCGGATTTTGACGAGGTCAAAGCCCAGATCATTGATATCGTCAAGCTTGAGAAGGCACAGGCACAGGTAGAGGAGCTTGCGAAACAGATCGCCTCAGGAGCGGCCAACGCCGGAGCGCTCGCAGCCGTCGCGGCGGCCAAGGGCCTAAAGGCCAAGGATCAGAAAGCCTTTGTCCTTGGCACTCCGCTCGGCGAAGGTTCGAGTGCGGCCACAAGCGAGGCTCTCGAAGACGCGATCTATGCCCTCAAAGATGGTGAAGTTACCAGATCACCGATCAAGTCGGGCGACAATTGGCTGATAGTCGGGGTCACAAAACGCGAAGATGCGAACAACGCAGATTTTGCCAAACAGCAGGGTTCTCTCACCGACCAGATGCTGTCGAGCAGAAGGGCGTCTGTATTCAGCGATTTTCTCGCGGCAGCAAAGAAAAAGCTTGAGGACTCCGGACAGATCAAGATCTACAAAGAGGTCGTCGAGCGACTCGATGGCCCTGCGGGTTTCGGCTTTGACCTTAACCAGTAGGATCTAGGAACTTCGGACTAAAATGCCGCGACCCCGATCGGGCGTCGCGGCCTTTTTTACCACCGGCCGAGTTTTACCACCAGCCGATCACTCGCCACCACGCTACACCGGCAGTTGACCATACAGCGATATTCACGAACGATGCGGCCAACCCGATTCGCCACCAGACGCCCTGCTTCGCGTAGCCGAGCCCAAAGTAGATCGGGCCGGGCGTCGTGCCGTAATGCGTAAGGCTGGCGTTCAACGTAGAGAAGTAGTTCAGGCAAAGCACGGCGAGTCCTGCCGGAGCACCTGCAGCCAACGTGACCGCGAGAAAAGGTACATACATTGCCAGCACGTGCGCCGTTATCGAAGCAAAGAAATAGTGAGAGTAGAAATAGATCAGCAGCAGGACCGCTAAGGCTGCCATCCACGTGAACCCCTCCGTAAAGCCGGCCGAACGCTCGGCAAACAGCTTTGTCAGACCGCTCTCACCCAGCGCTGATGCCATGTTCACAAGCCCGCCGTACCAGATGAAAGTGGACCATGCGTTAGGATCGCTCATCAGGTCCTTCCACTCGAGCACCCTTGTGACCAGCAGTGCGGCTATCCCCGCGAGAGCGACGAACGAGATATCCACCGAGTGGACAACGTCCTTGGTCGCCCAAAGGAAAATCACCGAAAGCAATGTGCCGACCACGACCTTTTCAGATCCGGACATCTTCCCCATCTTCCGCAGCTCCGCGGCGGCGAACTCGGCGGCTCCCGGTGTCGAGCGAATTTCGGGCGGGTCCATCCTGTAAACGATTGCCGGGATCACGGCGAGCGAGATAAGCGACGGCACGATCGCTGCCGTGAGCCAGGAGACGTACCCGATCTCGATGCCTGCGGTCTCCTTAGCAAGTTTGGCCATTACGAAGTTACCGGCGTGCCCGGTCAGAAAAGTGGCACCTATGACGACCTCGCATTGATAAAGCAGATTCACGAGGTACGACCCTAGTCGATTTGCGGTGCCGTCGTCCGGCCTGGAATCGAAACTTTCGCTCACAGCAACGGCGAGCGGTATCATTATGCCGCCGTTGCGGGCGCCGTTCGACGGCACGACCGATGCGAGCACAAGATCCGTACCGACCAAAGCGTAACCGAGCCCAAAGGTGCTCTTGCCGATAAGCTTTATGAATATCAATGCGACACGTCGCCCGAGCCCGGTCTTAACGACCGCCGCAGACAAGAAAAATGCAGACAGCACGATCCAGACGACCGGATCGGCATAACCCTTGAGCGCGTCAAACGGCTTGAGAGCACCGAAAACGACGGTCGCCGTCACGCCAAGCAGGACCATCGCACTGCCCGTGAGCGGCTGAACCATCGACCCGACGATCGTCGCGATAAAGATCGACAGCAGCGTCCACGCCTCGCGCGTGACGCCGCCGGGCGGCGGCACAAGCGAAATAACGACCCCGACGCCCACGCATATCAGCCATTTGACCCATTTGCTTTGCATAAAAATTCAGCCGCCGAGGCCACCGGAGGCGTGACGCCTCAACGAGCTCGACGGCTGCATCAGATCGTGCAGGCGGCCGCTAAGCCGCTGCGTGCAGTTCGGCAAAATGGGCAAAGAACCAGTAGGTGATCGCTGCCCAAACGATAAGATTCACGATAGACAATACAAGCCCGACCGTCTGTATCCGTTGGTCGGTACCGCCTCGATTGTCTTGTCTGCCGTACATCAGCATCGCCACGAGCACGCCCGTCACTATCCATGCGAACAGCCGTATGCCGAGATTGAGCGGTATCACTTCCGGCTTCAGATCCATCAGATACGGCACCTGATACAAGGTAAGTGCGATCGCACCGATCACGGCTATCAATGCGGCGACCGGCGGCTTGGCCCGCGATTCGGACTCGTTCGCATCCGCGTCTGTCGAGGTCCGCAGGTGGCTGTGTCTGTAGCTATATGCAAAATAGATCACAAGTCCGATCGACATCCAGTCGATAAGCCTGATCCAGGTGTCGAGCGGGAGGCTATTCATCAAATATGCGGCGGAGACAACCGTCGCGATAGGTATGAACGGCGAGAGAGGTACCTTGAATGGGCGATTCAACGAAGGATTTGACGACCGCAGGATTATGATGCCCGTCCCCACGATCACGAACGCAAAGAGAGTACCGATGCTTACAAGTTCGCCGAGCAAGCCGATCGGCACGATCCCGGCCAGGATAGCGACAATGACGCCGGTGATAGCGGTCGTGATGTGCGGTGTCTGATACTTCGGATGAACCTTAGCAGCCCATTCCGGCAGTAGGCCGTCCTTTGACATTGAATAGAACACACGTGGCTGTCCCATGACCATGACGACCATCGTAGAGCTCAATCCGAGCACTGCCCCGACCTTGATGATCGTCGGGAACACCGCAAGGATCGTACCCATCGTCGTACCCTGGGCCTGTTTCAAAGCGGCGTCGATAGCCACCGCGATGGGTGCCGCTGCGGTCGTCAACTCTCGATAATCGACGAGGCCCACCATGATACCCGCGACCAGAATGTACAGAACGGTACAAATGGCGAGCGAGCCAAGTATTCCGAGCGGCATATCGCGCTGAGGATTCCTTGCCTCTTGTGCAGCAGTTGAAACGGCGTCAAACCCTATATATGCAAAAAAGATAACCGCCGCACCTGTGACAACACCGCTGAATCCGAACGGCATGAAATCGGCGCATCCCGGCGTTCCTGAGACACAGCCGATACCGATATTGTGTGTATTGACGTATCCGATACCGGCGATGATGAAGAGAACGACCACAAGCACCTTGACGATGACAATGATCGAATTGAAGCTAGCCGATTCCTTGATGCCCTTGATCAGCAATGCGGTCACTGCGACCGCGATCAGCAGCCCCGGAAGATTGACGATACCGTGGGTCGTGGAGCCATCAGCCAACTTAATGGTCTCAAAAGGCCCTTTACTCAATTCCAATGGGAACCAAATGCCCGTCTTGGGATACAAGGTCTCGTTGACGAGGCTGACCACATAGCCCGACCATCCGACGGCAACCGTAGCCGCGCCAAATGCATATTCGAGGATCAGGTCCCAACCGATGATCCACGCGACGAATTCGCCCAGCGTGCCGTATCCATATGCATAGGCCGAGCCTGAGATCGGAATGCTTGCGGCAAACTCCGAATAGCACAATGCGGCAAATGCACTCACGACGCCGGCCAGGATCATTGAGATCACGACTGCGGGCCCCGCGTGACGGCCGGCCGCCTGTCCGGTAAGGACGAAGATACCCGTGCCGATGATAGCACCGACACCGAGCATCGTTAGATCGAGCGCACTGAGCGTTTTCTTGAGAGTATGCGAGCCTGTTTCCTGAGCTTCGGCGACGATCTTCGAGATCGGTTTGGTTGCGAAAAGTGACATAACGGTCTCCGAATTAATAAGGGTCTGCGGATCCGACGATGGATACAGTTAGACGCCTTCGGCATGCGCGCTTTTCCATGCGGTCTCAATTACTGAGACTTAGTTGGGAAAACATCGCCGAGGCGTCGTCGAACATCTGTTCGTTAGTCGAAACATCAGCGATTATGCACGAAACGCGGCCTTTTTCAAGCCGCGTTTCGTGTTATTGGTGACCAACTTTATGTGACGGGTCGGCTAGCCTTTTCCGATGGCTTTCAAATATCGGTCTAGCTCCTGCCTCACTTTTGGAAAGAGGAATAGGAGGCCGATCATATTGGGAAACACCATCGCGAGTATCATCGCGTCAGAAAACGCCAGCACCGAACCAAGCGAGGCTGCGGCACCGATAACGACGAAGATACAAAAGATCACCTTGAACGAAAGATCCGACGCTCGAGACCGGCCGAAAAGGAATTTCCACGACTGCAATCCGTAATATGACCATGAGATCATCGTCGAGAATGCGAACATTACGATGGCCGCCGTCAACACGATGTTGAACCCGGGCAGAACCTCGTTGTAGGCCCGGGCGGTAAGATCGACGCCGTTGACCACCTCGCTGCCGATCATTACGTTCCCGTTGATGCCGCCATATTGGAATACGCCTTCGGTGTTGAAGAGCACGATCACGATCGCCGTCATCGTACAGATCACCACAGTGTCTATGAACGGCTCCAGCAGAGCGACAAGGCCTTCGCTCGCCGGATATTTTGTGCGGACAGCGGAGTGGGCGATAGCCGCTGAGCCCGCCCCGGCCTCGTTAGAGAATGCGGCTCGGCGGAAACCCTGTATGATCACACCGGCGATGCCGCCGACGGCGGCATTGGCAGAGAAGGCTCCGTCGATGATCTGGCCAAATGCCATCGGTATGTCCTTGATGTGGAAAATTATGATGACCAGCGAGCCGAGGATATAAACGATCGCCATCACCGGCACAAGCTTGTCGGTCACTTTCGCGATGCGTTTGATGCCACCAATGATAACGACCGCAACAAGCACCGCCATCACAAGTCCTATCAATGTTCTGGCCGCACCGCCGCCGCCGAGCCCGAACATCGTCGTGATCTGAGTCGTAGCCTGATTCGCCTGGAACGCGTTGCCGCCGCCGAACGAACCGCCGACGCAGAAGATAGCGAAGACCACCGCCAGCAACTTGCCTACGGGCCCCATCTTGAGCTCTTCAAAACCGCGTGACAGGTAATACATCGGGCCGCCGTGGACCGTACCGTCCTTGTCTATATCGCGGTATTTAACACCTAGCGTACACTCGACGAATTTAGAAGACATTCCGAGCAGCCCGGCCACGATCATCCAGAACGTTGCTCCCGGCCCGCCGATACCGACCGCGACCGCGACGCCGGCAATGTTGCCAAGCCCCACCGTACCCGATACAGCGGTCGCCAAGGCCTGAAAATGGTTGACCTCGCCGTGATGGCCTTCGTCTCTGATCGTACGTGCGACGTCTCCTTCTTCGGTCACATAAACGTCGGGTTTATCCACGGCCGTGTGCGGCTCTTCGTGTTGAGGGTCAGACGCCATCTCAATGTCGTCATATTTCCCGCGAACGACGTTCAAGGCGAGCGGGAACCGGCGTATGTTCACAAATCCGAACACGACCGTGAAAAAGGTCGCTCCGAGTATCAGAAGGTATAGAACGATCGGGAGGTTGAACGGTGCAGGTAGCGGCGCCGCATAGAACACGATCGCCTCGAATCCGTCTGCGATCGGCTTGAACGCCGCATCGATCCTTTCGTCGATGCCTTTCTCTTGGGCAAATGCCGCCGCCGGCATTACAAATACGGTAAAAAGATACAGAGCGAGCCTGGTGAAGCTAAACGTCATCGAAACCTCCCTTTTATGTCAGGACGGCAGTCTGGGGAAATGTGCGCCGTACGGGTGATCTGTCTCGCAAAGCGAAGATCTGATCAGTCTGTTAGATTATATCTGCAAGTTAACCGGAACGTAGTATAAACGAAAATTCTCGTAAGTTCTATGCTTTGATAGACTTTAGCGACGTCACAAATTTACCGCAGAGGTTCATATAGATGAGATCACCGGAGCTGGGCGATATGCCCGCTGATGAATTCAGGCGATACGGATATCAGATCGTCGATACGATCGCCGACTATTTCGAGAACATCTACACCCGGCCCGTACTATCACAGGCCGAGCCCGATTGGCTCAGATCCAACCTGCCGAGCGAACCTCCGCAGCAGGGTGAAGAGTTCGGCGGAGTACTTGCAGATGTCGATCGTCTGATAATGCCCGCCGTCACCCATTGGAACCATCCGAGCTTTCACGGACTGTTCTCGACATCCACCAGCTCGGTAGGCGTATTTGGCGAGATGTTCGCTGCGGCTTTCGATATGAAGGCTATGCTTTGGCGGACCGCACCGGCCTCGACCGAGCTTGAGGACGTCGTGCTCGACTGGCTTCGTCAGATGATGGGCTTGCCTGAATATTTTGAAGGCATCATATACGACACCGCTTCGGTCTCGACGATGCATGCAATTGCTGCGGCCCGCGAGCGGGCGAACGTGCGGGTCAGGGACGAGGGCCTTTCGGGCCGTCCCGACGTCCCGTTGATGCGTGTCTATTGTTCCGAACATGTGCACTCATCCATCGACAAGGCGTGCATCACGCTTGGCTTAGGTATCAGGAGCGTTCGCAAGATCGAATGTAATGATCGATTCGAGATGCGGCCCGAGATGCTTGCCGAAGCGATCGAGGACGATATATCCGCTGGATATCTTCCGATCTGTGTGATACCGACCGTCGGCACGACATCGACATCGAGTGTCGATCCTGTTGACGCCGTAGCCGATATCGCCGAGAAATACGGGCTTTGGCTGCACGTTGACACGGCCTATGCGGGATCGACCGCGATCCTGCCCGAGTTTCGCCATTATTTCAAAGGCTGGGAACGTGCTGATTCGATCGTTGTAAATCCTCACAAATGGCTCTTTACGCCATTCGATCTCTCGGTGTTGTACTGCCGGGAGCTCGACGAATTGAAACGGGCCTTTTCGCTTGTTGCAGAGTATCTGAAGACCACGGACGAGGCCGGAGTCAAGAACGGTATGGACTACGGCATCCAGCTCGGCCGCCGATTCCGAGCACTCAAGCTATGGTTCGTTATCAGGTATTTTGGTGTCGAGGGCCTCCAGGCACGGCTCCGCGAACATTGCAGGCTCGCAAGACTCTTTGGAGCCTGGGTCGATGAATCCGAACAATGGGAACTGCTCGCACCTGTACCTTTTGCTCTTGTTTGCTTTAGAGCTAGGCCCGGAGGACTGCCCGAGACCGCAGTCAATGAGCTGAACGAGAGAATAATGAACGAGATCAACGCCTCAGGCGATGCATATCTGTCGCACACCAAGCTCAGCGGCCGCTACACCATAAGGCTGTCAGTAGGCAGCATTAGGGTCGAGCTGCGGCATCTCGAAAAGGTCTGGCGGCATCTGAACGAAAGTCTCAATAGACGCTCGTATGAATAGACCTCACTTGACGATCGCGGCACTGTTGTTCTCCTTTTCGCTGCCTGCCGTCCTAGACGGACAGGTGCGGCGGCCGGCCCGGCCTCAGCCAAAGAAAGCAGCGGCGAAAAAGTCCGTCTCCAATAAACCGCCTTCTGCTCCGCGATACTCACAAGGCTTCGTTCGCGAACGCTTCGACCCGCGTCGTGATCCGAACGCCGATCTGGCCGCAGCCATCCGCAAAGCAGCGGCCGAAAGAAAGCGGATAATACTAGATGTCGGCGGCGAGTGGTGCGGGTGGTGCGTCCACATGGACAAATTCTTCTATCAAAGGCCGGAGCTCGATAGGATCAGGCTCAATAATTTCGTTTGGGTAAAGGTGAATATGAGCCCGGAGAACGAGAATCGGGCTTTCTTGTCAAAATATCCGCCTATCGACGGCTATCCTCATCTTTTTGTCCTCGAATCGGACGGAACGCTTCTGCTCTCACAGGGAACTGACGAGTTCGAGATCGGCGATACATATGATCCCGCTGCGTTTGAGGCCTTCTTTGCTAAATGGGCTCCGCCAGGCCGATAGTCGAGGTTCACAAGGAAGATATTGACCGTCTCACTAATCCGCCGAACAGGAAATCGGCTACATCTATCGATTCGTGCGAACGGTCGTAACCCACGAGTTCAACATAGGCGTTACCGCCCACGGGTTTGCCGGCCCTAGTACCCGAAACGCTGCAGGCTCCTTCCCAATAGATGACCATTGTCGTGCCGCGAGTGTCTAGCTCCTGGTCGTCGATCAACGGCAATACTTCGACGTCGATCTTGAGCCTGGGGACGCGGACCCGCCAGCCGCTTGGGTACTCAACTCCGGTCGCGGTGCTGGCCCACGATCCTAACGCTTCGATCGAGAATTCATCTTTTCTCAGATACTCTGCTACGCCGTCAGCATCGACAAATGTACCGGTAGAGTCACCTTTTGCTTCGCCGTCCTCGGCCCTGAACTGGTAGATCATCAGCTCCGTGCGATCGTCAAATTGGATACTGAACCAGTCCCAGTTCGTTTGCTCCCAAGCACCGTATTCTCGATCCATCCAAGCCGACCCGCTGAATCGCTCGGCCGCGCCGCCGATGCTGATCGTCCCTGAGGCGTCCATCCTGGTAAAGGAGAAATGATGCGAGGTCCCTTTCATTTTCCTCGATACGCCGTTGCCGTCATCTCCGTTCAAGACCAGCGGCTTCCCTTCGTCCAGGATGGCGTCAAAACGGATGCCGGACGGCAGCAACGCGCAGAGCAGATGCCGGCCTCCGACATCACGCACGGACCAGTCGCCGAGGACCACATTGAAGGAAACGTCGCACGCGGATGCCGCCGGATCCAACATACCTCCAAAACTCCTGCGATGGTCGTAGTGAAATTTGCCCTCGGTGATATCTGAGATCGCGAAGTGGGCCGCGTACATCGGATTCGCTACAAGCGACATCGGCATCGGGCCAAGCTTGTCGAGGTCAGTGCGCCGTTTGAAGAAAACGAGCTCAAAGCCGAATCTGCGGCCCGACGCGGTCTCGCAATGGCCAGTGTAATACCACCATTCGGTCTGTACGTTAGGACGCGAGAACAATGCCCGCGGCAGCTCGATCGGTTCGTCGGCGTATCCTGTGTCGAGCGGCGGCCGAGTATTCACTAGGTCCGCTACGCTCTCAAGCGCGGCCGATGCCATCTGGTCTAGCGGTTTTATGAAACGATCGTATGGTGACACAACTGAGATCTCCTTCTGGAGATTATTCGTTCCATAGCGGCCAACGGTTGCGGAGCAGCCGTCATATCGAATGAACGATCAGCCCGTCGCGGAGTTTCGGCTCGAACCATGTGGATTTGGGCGGCATGATCTCGCCCCGATCCGAGATCGTGATCAGGTCGTCCATCGATGTTGGATACATAGAGAACGCTACACGTGCGTTGCCGCTGTCCACTAAGCTCTCGAGTTCGCTCACGCCGCGCCTTCCGCCGACGAAACCGAGACGTTGATCGGTCCTTGGGTCGCCGATGCCGAGTATCGGGCCCAGGATGAACTGCTGAAGACGCTCGACATCCAGCCGTTCGGCCGGATCGGGCTCACGGAAATAAGCGACGTTGAATCGCAGCGAGTACCACGTTCCGTCCAGATACATCGAAATGCAGCCGGGCCCAGGCGGCTCGGGATCACCGTTCGGCTGAACGACATAGCTTTCGCCAACTTTCTCAAGGAACTCGTTCGTCGATAGTCCGTTCAGGTCCGACACGACACGGTTGTATGCAAGTATTCGAAGACCTTCGGCGGGGAAAATACCCGCCATTACAAAGTTGTATTCTTCGTCGCCCGTGTGTGCGGCGTTCGCAGCCCGAAGTGTCTCGCGTGCACGTTCAGCGCTTTCGATCCTGTGATGGCCATCGGCGACATATAACGAATCTACTTCGGCAAAAGCGGCCGTCCACCGTTCGTGATCCGCGGCTCGCCACATCGTGTGCCGCACGCCGCCGTCGCAGGTGAAATCGTACAACGGTTCGCCCGCGGCACATTCCGTCAGCATTTTACCTATGAGTTCGGTCCCGCGGAACGCGAGAAATATCAAGCCGGTCTGGGCCCGCACGGTCAGTAGGTGGGCCGTTCGGTCATTTACTTTGTCAGGGCGAGTATTTTCGTGCGGTTTGATCCTGTGGTTGCGGTATTCATCGAGTGAACAGCAGGCCACGATGCCCGTTTGCGACCTTCCGCCGAACTCCAACCTGTATATGTAATAGCAAGGCTCCTCATCCTCGACGAGCACTCCGAGTCGGCGAAGTTCAGCCAGATTGTCACGAGCCCGGAGAAAGATCTGTTCGCGGGTCGGCTCGGCATCCGGCGGGAAATCTGCCTCGGGCCGGGTCACCCGAATAAAACTATCGTGCGAATCATCGATCAGCCGCCGAGCTTCGGCATCATACACAACGTCGTAAGGCGGGCACGACACCTTTTCTGCAAGGCCCGGGCCCGGCCTCAGAGCCCGGAGCGGTTTGATCAGCGACACGTTATTCTCCTGGCTAGATTGCTCAATTGCTCGGCGAGTTGACTCCCTTGATGATGTCATCGAGCTTCTGGCTGCTGTCATCTACATCCTTGATGATCTGGTCTGCGTAGCCTGCTTTGTCGATCTTCCACGCACCGTCCTCGAATACGAATGGGACCATCTGCCATTTGCCGGAGCGGTCCTTGACCTCTAAGGTTGCCCGATCGCCATCGATCTTTTCGTTGCGAAACTCGATGGTCTTCTGATCTTCGCTGAACATCGTCTCGCGCTTGATGATCTCGTCAACGGTGATGTTCATTGCCTTGGCCTCCATCTCGTGTCTTTTGATCGTGGCGTCGGAGAGCAAAAGCTTGACCGTAGTGAGATCCTTCTGCTTGTAGGCGATCGTATAGGTCTTGAACGTCTCGAGCGGGGTCGCAGGCTTGCGCTCCGAGCACGCGGATGCGGCGGCGGCGAGAAGGGCTAGTACAATGATTCTTGACCGAATTGACATTTGCAGATACCTTTTCTAAGTAACTGATAAAACCGTGATTATAGCCTAACGGGGCGGAGTTTTGAATTGATGGAAAGACGATTGCTGACTCCTGACGAACTGTCCGAAGCATTGGCCGCGATCCCGGCTTGGTCGGTGGATGGCGGGCGGCTCCGGAGGCGGTTCGAGTTCGCGGACTTTGCTTCGGCATTGAGCTTCGTCGTCCGAGCCGGCGAGGCGGCCGACGCGATGGATCACCACCCTGACATCACTCTCGGCTGGGGCTATGCTGAATTTGCCCTAACGACGCACGACCGCGGAGGTATCACACATCTTGATATCGAGCTCGCCCGCAGGATCGATCGTCTCTGAGCTTACGGCAAAAGTTGATTGCCTCTGCGTCAAATGGACATTAGAATTGAGTGACCGATGGCTGACACCGCGACAAAGAACGATCTGGTCACATTCGCAGGCCCGATATTTGACCTGATACTCAGGTTAAAGGCCGGCATCGTGGCCCCTTCCAATGACCTGAGGCCCAAATTCGCCTTGATGCTCGATGATTTTGAAAAACGAGCTGAGCGGTACAGGTTCAACCACAAGGTCATTGCCGTGGCAAAATTTGCCCTGGCGTCGTTCGTCGATGAGACCATTCTGACAAACAATTTCCCGCTCAGGTCCGAGTGGGAAAAGAATCCGCTGCAGCTCGAATACTTTGGCGAGCAGCTGGCGGGCAACAAATTCTTTGACAAGCTTGAGGCAATGCTCCGTCAAATAGAGGTGACGCAGGACGCCGTCGAGATCTATTACCTGTGCATGCTGCTCGGTTTCAAAGGCCGGTACGGCGTTTACGAGCAGGAAAAGCTTCTGTCGATAATGGAATCGACCGCTAAAGGCCTCGTCAAGATCGGCAAGATCAAGTCCGTGGAGCTGGCTCCGAATTGGCTCAAGACAGACCAGCCGGAGATCCCGCGTCGGCGCGGAATGCCGACCTGGGCCAAGATCGGTGCATTCGCGTGTCTGGGGATCGCATTCATCGTCTATCTCGTTATGTTCGTTTACGCGTCAAAAATGATGCAGGATACGATGTCAAGCCTCCAATTCGGCGGATAAGGAGAGTTCCCGTATGAGTTCGTGGCATACAAGCCAATTGACCTACGCGCTCGGGCTCGGCGGGATGCTCTCGTTCTACGGCATTGTCACGATCATTGTCTATATGCTCCCGGCAAGCAGTGTCGGATATACAGAAAAGATCGTGATCATAGGCCTTGTTTTGATCACGCTCCCGTTTGTCCTTCTCTTTTCTTTCTTTCGATCAAGACGCCGAAAGAAGCTCGAATCGGCTGAAGCTGCGGCACAGCCCGCAGCCGAAGCGAGCGAAGCCGTTGCTCCCTCAGCTCCTGCGGCAAAAGCTGTGGGCTCGTATCCGGAGACCGAAGCCGGGCTGCAAGAGGTCGTGCAGTTCCTCCGGTCCTCAAAGCTCGGCAGCGATGGCAAAGAGAGTATCTATTCGCTCCCCTGGTACCTCGTGGCCGGCCCGCCGCGTTCCGGCAAAAGCTCGTTGATCGCCGGCGCCGAATTGGATGTTAAAACGCTGCCGAGCCAGCGTGAGTCCGAGCAGAGCTTGATAAAGCCGACGCGTTCGGTGGACTGGCGTGTTACCAGCGAAGGCGTTTTCATAGATACGGCGGGCAGATTCTGCACAGACGCGGACAGCGATGAATGGGCCGCCCTGCTTGAGTCCATAAAGAAAATTCGCCCCGGCCGTCCTATCGACGGCCTGATCCTCGTGGTATCCGCAAGCGATGTCATCAAGCGCGATGAACGCGAAATGGAAGGCGTCGCGAAGAATATGCGCGCGAGGGTGGATGATGCCGGCAAGCGTTTCAGTACACGATTCCCGACCTATCTGGTCTTCAGCAACGCTGACTCGATAGAGGGCTTTGAGGATTCTTTCTCGCTTTCTAAAAACGAGGACTCGGACCTCGTGTGGGGAACGACGATCGCTCTCGAGAATGCCGACAGCGGCCAATCAGCTTTCGAGCCCGAATACGAGATACTCAAGGATGCGGCAATGAAGCGTCGGATCGCGCGTCTTTCGGCGCCATTTCCTCCGCTGAAACAGCTAAGGATATTTAACTTTCCGCTGCATTTCGGATCGGCCCGAAGGCGTTTCGGTGCATTTGTGAATTCGCTTTTCAGGCCCGATCCTTTTAGCTCCAATCCGCTTGTACGCGGTTTTTACTTCGAGGCGACGCAGCCGGCGCGGACCGGCAGCGGTATGCCTTCAAAGGTTGGCCGTGCATACTTTACCCGCAGGCTGCTGCGCGACGTCATTTTGCGCGACCGCGACCTGGCCGCTGTCTTCGAGGCACGAGGGCAGAGCGGGCCGATCCTCGGATGGCTCCTGACCGGGATAATGACGCTCGTCGTACTTGCCCTATTAGCAGGTGCCGGCGTTTCGCTTTACAACAACGGCGTCCTGATGCGCGAAGCTCAGGCGCGCGGTGAGAGACTTGTGGCGTTGACGCGGACCGATGCTTATAAGAATCCCGCAAAGACCACCGAGGAACAGCTCAGGACCGAGATCAATACGACCGAGAATCTCCGCGAACTGCTCGAAAAGCTAGACGAATATGAAAGAGGCGGAGCGCCTTGGCGGCTTGGATTTGGCCTATACACCGGCAACCGCGTGTATCGACAAACCCTGCTCCCGGTCTATATGGCCGTGATCGAGAACCGCTACAAGTCAGCCGCGCTCCGCAGAATGGAAGGCGATCTGAGAAAGTTCGCTGCCGCTCCGGGCGTTGCGAATCCGGCCAAGTTGTCCGATCAGGAAGAACAGACCTTGAGTAAGAATTACGATCTGCTCAAGGCCTATATGATGCTCACGGGCGAATACAAGCAGCGGGCGGAGGCGTCGCACATCGCCGCGGTAATGAAAGACTATTGGATCGCGGATCTAAAGGTGCCATCGGAATTGAGGACGGCTGCTCTGGCGCAACTCGATTTTTGGGCGAAACAGGTCGATCGCGACGACAACGACTATCGATTCCCGCGCATTGAGGCCGACGCTAAGCTGATACGTGACGCACAGGCTAAGCTCCAGGCCTTCCCGGCCGTTTATCGCTATTACAAACGGAAGGTCTCGGAAATTTCCAAGACCGTCGAGGAAAAGATCGGCCCGTTCTCGGTAGCTGCAATTCTGCAGCGCGGCGGTGCCGACACGTCATTCATTGAAGGCACCTACCAGGTTCCGGCGGCATTCACCCGTTCGGGACGCAAACTCATGGAAACGGCAATTGCCGAGGCTAACGAGAAATTGAGCGAGGACGACTGGGTCCTGGGCGAACTCGGTAAAGCAAAAGTGGCCCAGACCACCGATGCCAAGCTGATGGAGGACCGATACTATCGGGACTATGTGGACTCGTGGCGCGCCTTTGTCAAAGGCGCCAACGTTCGACCTTACAAGAATAAAGACGACGCAACGGCTGCCCTGCAGGCGTTTTCGTCAAACAATTCGCCGATGAAGATCCTCGTCGCCGAGGTCTCGCGAAATACGAATCTGTCCGCGCCGTCAGATAACCCGACTTGGTGGGAATGGATCAAAAGCTGGTTCGTGCGCGAAGATGACGGGACCGGCGGCAGCACTCCTCCGGAAAAAGAGTTCAAACCGCTATTCGCCTTTATCGGCAAGAAATCAGACAAGGAACGAGCCCCTGTGGAGAACTACGGGACAGCCATCAAGGGCGTTTTCGAGAAGCTCAACGGCATTTCCGCGGACAAGATGAAACAGGTCGCCGAGGAACTGGCGGCTGAGTCTGATACCACTTTGCAGCTAAAGACTCGCGAAGGGGCAATTGCGTCAATGCTTGGCAGCTTCAACGAGACAGCAGCCGGACAGGATGTTGCGAGCCTTCTGCAGCAGCCGCTCGGCAATCTTCGAAACCTTCTCGGAGCCGGTGCACAGGAACAGCTAAAAAAGGCGTGGACCGACCAGATCCTGCCAGCGGCGAGGGAGATCGAGCGAGGTTATCCATTCGACGACAGCCAGTCCGATGCGGACCTGACCAAACTGACGGCGTTCCTCAACCCGGTCGATGGCAAGCTGTCTAAATTCTACGACGACAAGCTCAAACGATACTTTGACGAGGTCGGAGGCGAATTGAAGCTCAAGGATTCTGCTGAGGTCAAGTTCAGCGACGATTTCGTCCGGTATCTTAACAACGCTTTTGCGCTCCGCAAAGCACTATTCGGGACCGGGCAAACGCCAAAGTTCGAGTACACCTTCAGCTTCAAGCCGGGCAAAGACGCGATCGTCGAGGTAGTGATCGACGGGCAAAAACTCACTTCCGAAGGTACCGGTTCCATCAAAGGCAGTTTCCCGGCGGCGGCTTCGGTGGAGAACGGCGTGGTGCTCTCGTCGAGCTCAGCCGGGCCGGCACCGCCCGCGGATGCGAACAGCGGCTCACAGCAATCCGGCCCGAGCCAGCTCAAATTCCCGGGCACATGGGGACTTTTCCGATTCGTGGACGCCGGCCGCCCGCAGAAACAGCCCGGAGGCGAGTATTCGCTCGGGTTCTCGGTCGGCGGCAGGTCGGTCTCGGCCCAGATACTCCCGAGTGGCGGAGACCTTTTCAACAAGAGCATTTTCAGGCAGTTCAAAGCACCAGACGCGATGGTCAAGTAAACAATGGCCGCTGCCGGCCGAGGAGATATCCGATGGAAAACGCTAAACAAAGACTGGCCGACGGCGACCTCAGCGGCGCGATCGTCGCCGCACTCGATCATGTGCGGGCGAATCCGACCGATATACCGGCCAGGATATTCCTTTTCGAGCTTTCCCTGTTCTCAGGTGACTGGGACCGTTGTGAGAAACAGTTGGATACCATCGGACATCAGGACGCCAATGCCCTCATCGGTTCGATGATATTTCGTCAAAACCTGGCGGCTGAAAAGGATCGGATCCGTTTCTTTGACGAAGGCGTAAAGCCCGGGATAATGGCTGCCCCGCCGGCGTATATCGAAGATCTTCTGAACGCCAATAACCGGATACGGGAAGGAAACATCGCCGAAGCCAGAGCGATGCTGGACACGCTCGAAGAAGAGCGTCCTGCGTTCGCCGCGGTCGTGAACGGCACCGAGGTCGAAGACCTTCGCGACTACAGCGATGCGACGATGTGCATTTTCGAGGTCATATTCAAGGACTCGTACACGTGGCTGCCTTTCGAGAACGTGAGCCGCATCGAGTTCTTTGAGCCAAGGTCACTCCGCGACCTTTACTGGATACAGGCCAACGTCGAGCTCACCAATGGCACAAATGGCGAGATGTTCATTCCCGCACTCTACGCCGGCAGCTTCCGGCACGACGACGACCGGGTCCGCCTGGGCCGCATGACCGACTGGCGCGATCTGGGTGACGAACTCTACACCGGCGAAGGGCTCAAGATGTATTGGATGGACGGGAAGGAACGTTCCATACTCGAGCTCAGAACAATAGAGTTCGTCCACGGGTCTGAGTGATCCGTCCACGGTCCGGTCATAGCTTGCCGAGGAGCATCAGTATGCCTATCGCTATGAATGCGACGGCGACGATGCGCTGAAGCCACTCGGTCGGCACATATTGGCTCAAGACCCCGCCCACCAGCACTCCGAGGAGCGTCACCACCACCAATGCCGCCGACGCACCGATGAAGACAGCGGCCTTCGATTCGGTGTTGGCGGTCATCGTGATAACAGCGAGCTGGGTCTTGTCGCCCAGTTCTGCCAGAAACAACGTCAGGAACGCAGTACCCATTACTTTCCAGTCCATATCAAAGCATTCTATACTCAGTGCAAAGCGGGATAAAATCTGAGCGGCAATCTTGCCGCAAGTGCTTGCAACTGCGTGCGAATTGATTCAAAATTCGCACACGGTCCCGTTCCTTTTTTTACTCAACCACAATTGCGGTAGCGAGAACCAAGAATATGAGTCTATTCAGAACCAAATCGATCGATCAGATACAGGCCGATGCCTCTGCAGGTCTCAGCGACCACGACTCGGACGGGCCGAGGCTGCGGCGAACTCTTGGCGTATTCGACCTGACCCTGATGGGCATAGCCGCGATCATCGGAGCCGGTATTTTCGCCATGGTCGGCAAAGCGTCGTTCAACGGCGGGCCGGCGGTATCGCTGCTGTTCGTATTTACGGCATTCGCGTGTGGATTCTCGGCACTTTGCTATGCCGAATTTGCGTCGCGGATACCCATCGCGGGCTCGGCTTACACTTACGCGTATGCTTCGATGGGCGAGTTCATAGCTTGGATCATCGGTTGGGACCTGATAGTCGAATATGCGATCGGCAATATTGCGGTCGCCATATCGTGGAGCGATTATTTCACCGGACTGCTCAAGGGCTACGGCATCGAGATACCTGTCAATCTGACGATGGATTTTCTCACTGCCCGCAACGGATTCAACGCCGTCAACGAAGCGCTCGCCGGCGGATCGACGCTCGGGGCATTGACCGCAGCATGCGATAAGCCCGAAGCCGCTATCGCTTGCTCGCAGCTCGAGGCTCATCAGGCGTGGATGAACGCTCCGGCCCCGGGCGGGATCCCGCTTGTCGCCGACCTTCCGGCCCTGCTAATCACACTCGTTATCACAACGCTTGTATTCGTCGGGATCAAGGAGTCCAAGTTCGCCGGCAATGCGATGACCGTTCTCAAGATCGGCATCATCCTTCTGGTCATTTTCCTCGGGCTCAATTATGTCAATCCGTCCAATTGGTCGCCGTTCGCACCTAATGGCATCACCGGAGTGCTAAAGGGCGTATCGGCTGTATTCTTTGCCTACATTGGATTTGATGCATTGTCCACGACCGCTGAGGAATGCAAGAATCCGCGGCGCGACCTGCCGATCGCGATGATCCTGTCGCTTGTGATCTGCACGGTCCTCTATATTGCGATCGCTTTGGTGTTGACCGGTATGGTCAGCTATAAACTTCTGGACGTTGGTGATCCGCTCGCCTTCGTATTTGGCCCCGACGGAGCCAACATTCCCTGGGTCGCGGGATTGATCGCGGTAAGCGCGGTCATTGCATTGGCGACCGTTTTTCTTGTCTTTCAGATCGGCCAACCGAGGCTCTGGATGGCCATGAGCCGCGACGGCCTGCTGCCAAAGATATTTTCGTCGATACACCCCAGGTTCAAGACGCCCTGGTTCTCGACCATTATCACAGGTCTCGTGGTGGCGATCCCGGCGCTGTTCATGAACCTGACGGAGGTAACGGACCTCGCTAGTATCGGGACCCTCTTTGCTTTCGTAGTAGTTTGCGCGGGCGTTCTGTTCAAAGAAAAGGAGTTCAGGGAGCAGGGCTCGCGCTATGTCCCATACATCAATTCTCAGATCTTTCTGCCGCTGATCCTTATCGGGGTCTTCGGGCTGATCTATTATCTCAATCCGGATTTCTACACCGATCTGGTCAAGATCGAGCCCGCGGAAGGCGAGTCAATGTTCGCCGCATTCTCGCACAAGATCCCGATGATCTTCTTTTTTGCCGTCGCCGCTGTACTGCTTGTGCTGAGCCTGACTAAAAAGCTCTCGCTGATCCCGATCCTGGGACTTCTCTCGTGTCTCTATCTGATGACGGAACTCGGCGTATCGAACTGGACGCGGTTCGCGGTGTGGCTGCTATTCGGCTTTGCAATTTATTTCGGTTATAGCTATGACCGCAGCAGGCTGTCGCCCGATCCCGACGGCCCAAAGCGGCGAGATCCGGCCTTGGCGATCGGAGCGGTCGGGTTCCTTGTGGCCGGACTTGGCTTGGGCATCACTGCATTTTCGTTCATCGCTGATCTTATAGTTCACGTTTTCCCGTCGCTCAGCCGCCAAACGGTCACTACGGTCGAGGTTGCGCTGTTTGTCATCGGCGCCGCTGTCGGTATCGCCGGAGTCGTCATAGGTACAAGACGGAAAGAATGACAATTTACAAATCTTTGCATTCGGCGTGTAACCTGATCGACGGAAAATGCGTCTTAGCCATTGCAGTTTGCAATTTCTGATAAAGGAGCTTTTATGAAACGTATCTTGTTTGCGGCCGCGTTGTCGGTCTTAGCGTTTGCGGCGGGAGCTGCGGCCCAGGAGAAACCCGCCGATTATTCCGGCACTTGGGTGCTCGACGTGAGCAGGTCTAAACTGACGATGCCGGTCGATTCTATGACGATGACCGTAAGTCAAAGCGAGAAAGAGATCTCAATAACGACTGAGACCAAGCGTCCGGCACCACCCGAAGGCCAGCGGCCCGGCGGAGGCGGCATGGGCGGCGGACGCGGGCCGGGCGGAGGCCGGGGCCTGATGGGCGGCGACGGAACGACCACCTATTCGCTCGAAAAGAAAGAAACTTCGATGAATATAGATGGGCCGATGGGCTCGATCCCGGTTTACCTCAAAGCAAAGGCCAAGAACGGCAAGCTGGAACTGTCCCGCAATGCCGTATTCAACGGCCCTATGGGCGAAGTGTCTATGGGGAGCAAGGAAGTGTGGGAAATGAGCGCGGATGGCACGACCCTGACCGTGAATCGCGAGACCACCACAATGCAGGGGACCAACTCGTCAACTCTCGTCTTTACGAAGAAATAGGCCGGGACCTAGGCGTCCAGGCATGAGAAAGGCCGTCCGGCGCGTGTCCGGACGGCCCTTTCCATTTTGCCGAGACAAATTGGCGGCAACTCGCGGAGGTCACTGCGGCGATCTGAATCGCCCTACGTCGTTATTCCGGAAACCTGAGTGTTTCTATGATCTCGGCCATATATTGGCGCCCGAGTTCGACGGCGTCCGGCGGGAGACTAACGGCACCGACCACAGCGTGTCCGCCGCCGCCGTATCTCTCGCAGATCTCGGCAATGTTGTGAACGCGCGGGCGCGGAGCCCATGGATTAGAACCGACCGAGATCTTTGTTCGAAACGTGCTTTGGCTCAAGCTGACGACATAGGTGACATCCGGGTGATAGTAGTACGGGATGAATTTGTTGTAGCCTTCGATATCGGTGCCGACGAGGTCAAAGCTGACCACCCCGCGGTCCGTCACGCAGCGTTCTTTGATGATAGCGGCGGTCTCCCAATGACGAGACAGGATCGGGCCGAGTTTAGCTTCGATCTCAGGACTGGACACGAGCCTATCCAGCGATGTCTCGGTCAGCGACCGAATGATGTGCTCGACAAAGCCCGGATCCTTTTCGCCCTCGATGACCTGCATCAGTTTGAGCGCGGGCGAACGCAGCTCGACGCACTGAGCCGGCGATTCGTACAGCGCGCCGTCGATGATGTGTGCCCACTCGATCAGCTCGGCCAGGCTCTCGTCCCGCCAGCCGAAATTCTCTCTTCCGATCCTGGCTATGAACTCGGCGCACGATCTACTCTTGGTATCGAGAAACTTCTTGCCGCTGGTATCCGCTCGGAAATGTGCCTCGTCCTCGGGCGTCAAAAACGCCGACTGATGGTGGTCGAACCACCACGTCAGCCTGTCATCGGGACAATACTTGAAATCGACGATCGCATTCTCGTCGCCGTCGAACTGTTCGCGGTCGAACGCGTTGCCGGCACGATGCATCGTGGGCGTATATGCAACGACCGCCTCCATGTCGATCACAGCCTTATAGAATTTGGTAAATATCGCGGCTGACGAAACGCCGTCGAAACAGTTGCCGTGATAGAGTATCCTTAGCTTCATAGGCAAAACATTTTAGGCTAGTGGACGGTATCGGATTCGTCAAGCATCACTAATGGAAATCAGACGGGCGACAACGCGGGACATCGACGCGATCGCGGAGTTCAACTGCAGGATGGCCCTCGAGACCGAGGGAAAGACGCTTGATCGCGAAACGGTTCTGGCGGCCGTCGGCCGAGTGTTCGCCGACGCGGCAAAGGGTTTCTATGTCGTCGCTGAGGACGAAGGCTCGGTCGTGGGCTGCCTCATGATCACATACGAGTGGAGCGATTGGCGAAATGCCGACTGGTGGTGGATACAGTCGGTTTATATCGTACCCGCGAGCCGCGGCCGAGGACTGTATGGGCAGATGTATAGAACCGTCAAGGGTATGGCTCGGGCCGAAGGCGGCGTTTACGGTATCCGCCTATATGTCGAACACGAGAATCACCACGCTCAACGTGTGTATGAGAGCCTCGGCATGGAACGGTCCAACTATTACATGTACGACGAGGAGCTATGAGCGCGATCGCTGAGCGAGAGTTCGCCCATATAGTCGATGGCATTGTCGAGGACCGGGAAAAGATTATCCGGCACAATCCCATCGGAACTGTCGAAGAGATACTGTTATGGATGCTGCTCTCGTGCCTGGTGAGCTATCTGAGCCTCGAAGAGGTGGAGACGCCGTGCTTCACGGGTCGTCCGGACGCCGAGACATATAGCAAGGCGATCTCATTCATCCTCGCCGAACGCAGGCTCGAGCCGTTTGATATTGAGCCGTATCTTCTGAAGCTAACAAAATCATTGAAATGATCGTTGAGAGATTCCCTCAGACCGCGTTCCAGCAGAACACTCGGGTCGTCGCGTGCGAAGCGACAATGAGAGCGATATGCATCGATCCGGGCGAGAGTTCACCGGAGCTTGTCGCGTATATAAATGACCGCGGCCTGACGTTGCAGGCGATCGCCCTGACCCACGGGCACCTCGACCACATCGGCGGCACTGCGGCGATGTATGAAGCATTTCCGGAAGCCGAGATCATTATTCACGAAGGGGACGCACCGCTCTATTACGGCCTGCCGCGCCAACCGCTGATGATGGGCGTGCCTGAGTCGCAGCTCGAGTCATTGGGCTTGAAGTTCGAGACGCCCCCGCAGGCGACACGATACTGGCAGCATGGTGAGACGTATGAGGTAGGCGATCTGCGATTCTCAGTACGTCACTGTCCGGGCCATACGCCCGGCCATGTCGTGCTGGCAGAAGAGAATCTGGCAAAGGTGTTCGTGGGAGATTGCCTTTTTTACGGTTCGATCGGCCGAACGGACCTCCCCGGCGGCGACCATGAGCAGTTGCTTGAATCTATCGAGCGAAACATAATGTCGCTACCTGACGAGACCGTGGTCTATTCGGGGCACGGCCCGGAGACGACTGTCGGCCGCGAAAGACGACAGAATCCTTTCCTAAACGGCACATATGGCATGAGCCGCGGAAGATACGTTTGAATCGAGTCACGAATAACTGCAGATAGGGCCCGAACGTGGCTGCGTTCGCCGCGTTCGGGCCCCATACATTGCCCACACATTGTCGGATCGATCTAACTACGCCACCGTTATCTCTGAGTTCAGATAGACATCCTGGATCGAATTCAGCAGCTCGATGCCCTCGGCCATGGGACGTTGAAAGGCCTTTCGGCCGGAGATGAGCCCCGTTCCGCCGCCGCGTTTGTTAACGACGGCAGTACGTACGGCATCAGCCAGGTCGCCGGCGCCTTTTGATTCGCCGCCGCTGTTTATCAGCCCGGCCCGTCCCATGTAGCAATTTGCTACCTGATAGCGCACGAGATCGATCGGATTATCAGTGGTCAGCTCTTCATAGACCTTCTTGTGCGTCTTGCCGTAGCCTGAGAGTGCGTTGTAGCCGCCGTTACGTTCGGGGAGCTTCTGTTTGATGATGTCCGCTTGGATGGTGACGCCTATGTGGTTGGCCTGTCCGGTCAGGTCAGCCGCAGTATGCATATCGCCTTCGGGCGTCTTGAATGCAGGATTGCGCAGATAGCACCAGAGGATCGTTGCCATGCCTAATTCGTGGGCATACGCGAACGCTTCGGCGACCTCGGTTATCTGACGCGTCGATTCATCGGAGCCAAAATAGATCGTCGCACCAACGGCAACTGCGCCCATATCCCGGGCCTGATCGACCGTACCGAACATCACCTGGTCGAATTTGTTCGGGTACGTCATTAGCTCGTTGTGATTGATCTTAACGATGAACGGGATCTTGTGCGCATATTTGCGGGCTACAGACCCTAGTACGCCGTACGTCGAAGCGACACCGTTGCATCCGCCTTCGATGGCAAGCTTTACGATATTCTCCGGATCGAAATATGCCGGATTCGGAGCGAAGGAAGCTCCGCCCGAATGCTCGATCCCTTGGTCAACCGGCAATATCGAAACATAACCGGTCCCGCTCAGGCGACCGGTGCTATAAAGCGACTGCAGGCTTCGCAATACGTTCGGGTTGCGGTCCGATTGGAGCCACACGCGATCCACAAAATCGCCGCCGGGCAGATGAATGTTCTCTTTCGGTATGGTGCTGCATGTATGCCCGAGGAGCGAGTCTGCTTCGCCTCCCAGCATTTCCCTTATCTTGCTGGTATCCATTGTCATTTCAAGAAGATCTCCGTCTAAAGAAAGTGTTATATAGAATCGAAGTTCGGGATTATACCACAAGAACATTTGACACGATGCGATCATAAAAGTATTGAATTCGAATATGCCATCGGCTACACTAGGCTTGTTACTGATCACAGATCCACTTGTTCGGTATCACCCTTCCAAGATGTTTGGGCCGCCAGGTGATAAGCCCACAACCGAGGTATAGAATGCTCAAAAGAAAGTTGCGCGTAGCGTCGTTCGCTGTATTGACGGCGGTCGCAGTAGTGTTTGTATTTCCAACGCACGTCCTCCCGCAGGACAAAGATTGGCGGACGATATCGCCGGCCGATCTCGAACTAGGTGCTCCTATGGTCGAGCCCGATGCCGATGCCGAGGCCATCTTTTGGGAAGTGTCAATTGATGATAGTTCCAATGAAGGATTTTCCCGACGTCACTATGTGAGGATAAAGATCTTCACCGAACGCGGGCGCGAAAAATATAGCAAGTTTGACATTCCATACATCAAGGGGCTCAAGATCAAGGATCTAGCAGCGCGCGTTATCAGGCCGGACGGGACGATAGTCGAGATCGGCAAGAACGACATATTCGAACGCGAATTGGTACGTGCGTCAGGCGTAAAGCTGCAGGCCAAATCGTTTGCCGTGCCTAACATAGCTCCCGGCGTGATCATCGAGTATAAATACAAGGAATCGTTCAGCGACGGCGGCGCCACGGGTATGAAGCTTGAGCTTCAGAAGGAGATACCGGTTCGGGCCCTCTCATACCGAGTTAAGCCGTATAACAATAAACCGCCTACCTACAGGCTATTCAACACCTCGGGGACGGAATTCGTCAAAGACGATAAGGGCTACTATATTGCTCAACTCTCAAACATACCCGCCTTTAAGGAAGAGCCTCGGATGCCTCCGGAGGATATGGTCCGTCCGTTCATGCTGCTCACCGGCACCCAATACAGTCTTGTTGAGACGGGGTCCGGGTCCGGGATAGGAATTGTTACAAAAAACTCGAACGACCCCAAGGCGTACTGGGCTGGCGTCGCGGGCGAGATGGTTGCACGTGTAAGGTTTATCAAGGCCGGTGCTTCGGACCTCAAGAAACAAGCTCAAGCCATTATCGCTGGTGGTCAATCAGACGAAGAGAAGGTCAAGCTCCTCTATTATTTCTGTCAGAACGAGATCAATAATCTGACGTATGATCCGTCGTTCACCGATGAAATGGCAGCTAAATTGCCGCAAATCAACTCCTACGCGGACATCCTCAAAAATAAACGTGGGACCGCCTCGCAAATAAACGGCCTGTTTGGAGCCTTAGCGACGGCGGCAGGGTATGAAGTGGCCATGATCATAGTCGGTGACAGGAGCGAGGCCTTTTTTACACCTGATATGACAGACCGGCGTGCTGTGACTACAGGCGGCATCGGCGTTCTCCTTGGTGACAGGTTCAAGATACTGAGGCCCGGAACAAAATTCGCGCCGTACGGCATGGTCCAATGGTGGCAAGAGGATACGTATGCACTTTGCATCACTGAAAAGCAGTATTATTGGCAGGCTACGGAATATACCCCGCCCGAACGCACGAATGAAAAGAGGAAAGGCAAATTCGAAATCTCTGAGGACGGAACCCTCAAGGGCAGCGTCACGGTCGAACTGACAGGCCATAACGCGTTGAATTATCGTCTGAACGGCTACGACGACAGCCCGGAGGTTCGCGAATCTGCGGTCAAGTCCAATGTTCAGCGACGGCTGTCTGCCGCTGAGGTAACGAACATAAAGATCGACAATATATTTGAAATAACGAAGCCGGTCGTCATCAGTTTCGACGTTACCGTCCCTAATTACGCAACTCGTACAGGGAAGCGGCTTATATTCAAGCCGAATTTCTTTGAGGCTAATTCGTCGGTCCTCTTTTCGAGTTCACAGCGAAAGTACGATATTTTTTTCCGAAATCCCTGGTCCGAGACTGACATCATTGAGCTGAAATATCCTTCAACCTTCACGCTCGACAATGCTGATGCTCCTTCACCGGTTGGGGACTCGAAGAATATCGGCTCGGACTTGGTCAAGATAAGTCACTCGGCCCCGCAAAACACGTTGTTCTATGAGCGGAATTTCTTCTTCGGCGGCAATGGCGTAACACTATTCAAGGTGGATTCCTATCCAGCCCTCAAGGGCCTTTTCGAGAGGTTTCATGCGGTCGATTCGCACGAGCTGTCTTTGAAACAAATGTGATCTGAAAGTGGTCTGATAGCCCGGCTCGGACAAAAAGGAAGTTTTTATGTATTACGAACGGTTGGTAAGGATGTTTGTTTTCGCGGCCGTGCTTGCAGCGTTTTGCCTCACGACGAGTGCTGCGGTCCCCGACGAGCCTGTTCCGGCCTGGCTCACCAGGGCGACAATGGCCACTGCTCCATCGTACGAGGGCAACGTGCCCGCCGTGGTGTTGTACAGCGAGCAGATCTCGTCGTTCTCTGGCGGCAAACTCGTGACGACCGAGAATTACGCCGTGAGGGTACTCACCCGCGAGGGCCGTACATTTGCCAAAGCCGCGGTCTATTACCTAACGAGCGCTACCAAGGTCCGCGATTTCAATGCTTGGATGATCCGCAAGGACGGGACCTCGCGGTCGTACGACAAACGGATGGTCGTGGATGTGATCGCCGATTCGGATGATGTTTACAACGAGGGCCGGCTCAAGACGATAGACGCTACGGGCGATGCCGATGTCGGTATCGTATTCGGCTATTCGGCGACTACGGAAGAATCTCCGCTTTTCTACCAGGACCGATGGGAGTTCCAGGGACGCTTGCCGACGCTAGTGTCGAGATACACGCTCAATCTGCCGAGCGGGTGGACGGCGTCGAGCATCACTTTCAATACCGATGAGGTCAAGCCCGAGGTCCGCGGTTCGAGTTATACCTGGGAGATGACCGGACTTCAGCCTATTAGGCCCGAACCGATGAGCCCATCGGTCGTGAATATGTCCCCGCGTATAGTTATCTCGTACGGGCCGACCGACCGATCGCAGCTTGGCGCCAAAATGTTCACGGACTGGGTGGACGTTTCGCGATGGACATCCTCGCTACACGATTCGCAGGTGATAGTGGACGACAACGTGGCCGCAAAGGCCCGCGAACTGACCGCCGGCGCAAAATCCGAACTTGAACAGATCAGAGCCGTCGCCAGATTCGTTCAAGGGCTGCAATACATTTCGATCGATATAGGCATCGCCCACGGTAATGGTTACGTTCCGAGGCCCTCGACGCTGGTGCTCAGCCGCGGTTACGGCGACTGTAAGGATAAGGCCAATCTGATGCGCGCTATGCTCAAAGCGCTCAAGATCGAGGCGTATCCCATCGCCGTATATTCGGGCGACCCTTCTTTTGTCAAGGCGGACTGGGCATCGCCTCGCCAGTTCAATCACTGCATAATCGCTGTCAAAGTGAGTGATGCCACCAAGGCCCCGACGGTGATGGACCATGACAAACTCGGCCGCCTGTTGATCTTTGACGCGACCGATCCTTTCACACAGGTCGGCGACCTGCCCTATTATCTGCAGGGGAGTTACGGGCTTATCGGGGCCGGTGACAACGGCGGGCTGGCTAAGCTCCCGGTTACACCGCAGGGCACCGATCTGCTCGACCGACGGATCGAGGCCGCAATATCGCCTACGGGCGGTGTAAGCGGAAAGATAGTCGAGCTAGCGAACGGTCAGGTCTCGGCCACGTTCAGGCGCGAGATGCGGATGATGTCCAACGCCGACTATCGCAAGATGATCGAGGGCTGGCTTGCCAGCGGTTCTGTCGGATCCGCCTTGGTTGACCTCAAGATGTCCGATGATCCGGACCTTTCAAAATTTGAGTTGGGCGTCGAGTTCAGATCGGACCGCTATGCCCAGTTGATGCAGGGACGGATGCTGGTATTCAAACCGGTGATCGTCGGCCGTCGACAGGGTTTCTCGCTTACCGAATTGAAGCGGTCAGCACCGATCCAGATGTCGGCCAACGCCATTCGCGAGAGATCGCTCTTCACATTACCGGCCGGTTTCGTCGTAGATGAGGTCCCGGATGCCGTTACGATCGACACCCAATTCGGACGCTATACCACGTCATATGAGATCAAAGACGATACTTTGATCTTCAGCCGATCTTTCGAAACATTTCGTAAGACCATTCCGGCCGAGCAATATGACGAAGTTCGGAAATTCTACTCCCGCGTCCGCGACGCCGAGAATGCTCCCGTCGTTCTGGTAAAAAAATGACGTATCAACGTGTCTAAAAGAAAAAAAGCGGAGCCGCACGGCCCCGCCTTTTTTGTCCAAAGCCGCCCGAGTCCGTCAGTTCGCTAAAGGGTTGCCGTCGGTGTCAAGCATCTTTATCTCATAACCGAGCGTTCTCAAACCCGGCTCTATCGTCTTGCGGTCGCCGACTATGACGATCGCCATTTTGGATGGATCGAGGTATTGCCGTGCGACACGATTCACATCGTCGAGCGTCACAGCGTTGACCATGGCGATGTAATCATTGAAGTATGAGTCCGAAAGGCCATACGTGATCAGATTTGCCAGATTGGCAGCAATGCCGCCATTGGTTTCAAATCCGGCGGGGAATCGTCGGATGATGCCCTGCTTGTTATAGTCGAGCTCCTTCTGAGTGATCGGCCGCCCTCCGCGAATGTCGTTGAGTTCTTTCATGAACTCGACGATCGATTCTTTTGTGACAGCCGTTTGTATATCGCCGCCGGCCGAGAACGGCCCGGCTCCGCGTCGGAATACGAAGCCGCTCCGTGCTCCGTAGGTGTAACCCTTGTCCTCTCGGAGGTTCAAATTGATACGCGAGACGAACTGGCCGCCGAGGATGGAGTTCATCACCACAACCGGGAAGTAGTCTTTGTTCATGCGGTCCAGGCCAATGTGGCCGATCGAGACGACCGATTGGGCCGATCCCGGACGATCCACGAGGTAGATCGCTGCTTTATCAGGCGATTTAGCAGCGGGCAGCTGGCGGGGAGCGATATTGCCCGGCTTCCAGTCGCCAAGAGCCTTTTCGGCCTTCGCTCTGAGCTCAGCCTTATTGACGTCACCTACGACTACCAGCACGGCGTTGTTTGGCCGATAGGTCATTTCGTAATAGCGCTCGACGTCGTCGCGAGTGATCGCACGGATGGTCGCTTCGTTGCTGTCGCGGCCGTACGGATGGTCGCCGTAGAGCACTTTGTTGAAAACCGTGTTGCTGATCGCATTCGGATTCGATCGCTGTTGACGCAGTGCGACCAGCGATCTGGCCCTGAAGCTCTCAAGCTCGGTGGACGGGAAGGCCGGGTTCCGCACGACGTCGGAGAACAGCTCCATCGCACGGTCGAGGTGTCGGGTCAGAAACTGGACCGACACGCTTGTCGAATCCCACCCGGAACCGCTCTGAATATTGTTTATACCGATCTGACGAAGCTGATTGGATAACTCCTCGGCGGTCCGCGTCTTTGTTCCAGTCGTCAGCAGCGACGATGTCATTGCCGCCACGCCGAACTTGTCATCAGGTTCGTTCGTCGAGCCGGTCTTGAATACCAAGTTCATCGATACTATCGGCAGCTCTCGCTGTTCGACCGTCCAGATCTCCAGGCCGTTCTCAAGCTTTGTTTTCTCGATCACAGGCAGCGTCAGTTTCGGATCGGGTCCGGGTTTCGGGAGCGCGGCCGTCTGGGCGGCAAGCTTGGCGTCATCGGTCTTTTCTTTCTTGACCGAGGTCGGCTGATCTGCCTGCCTCGTCCCGCCCTGTTGTGCACCGGCAGCACGCGGCGTGTATGTCATAACGAGCCGGTTGTCGCCAAGATATTGCTTTGCCACACGCGAGACGTCAGCGGCCGTTACCTTACGATATCTGTCGAGATCGGCTTGGAACCAATTGGCATTTCCGAGCGAATTGGCATAACCCGCTAGCTGTCCGGCCTTGCCCAGGGTCGTCTGCAATCCGAAGATGGTCTGTGATTCGATGCCGTTGACGGCACGAGACATTTCATCTGCTGACGGAGGCGTGTTCTTGATCTTTTCGATCTCGGCGTTGATCTCGGCCTCGATGTCATCGAGCGACTTGCCCGGCCGGGCCGTTACCTGGATCTGAAAGAGCCCGGCTATCTCGTTCGCTCCGTTGAAAGCTCCGACCTGGAGCGCCATCTCCTTTCCGTACACCAGCGAGCTCTGCAGTCTCGATGTCCTGCCGTTTGAGAGTATCGACGAGAGGATATCCAATGCGGGCTGGTCGGGTGCATAGTCACGCACTCCGTGCCAGACCATATAGCGGCGAGCGAGCGGGACATTGTCCTCGACGGTCGTGCGGATGGCCTTATCGAGTTTTGGCTGCGCAGGGTTAGGCCGCGTGATATCGGCTCCTTTTTTCATCGAGCCGAAATACCGATCTACGAGTTTGCGTGCCTCCGGCTCTTTAAAGTCGCCTGAAAGAACGAGGATCGCATTATTCGGGACGTAATACTGTCTGAAGAACGCTTTCACATCGTCCATCGACGCGGCCTGCAGATCCTCCAGCGAACCGATCGTCGTCCAGTTATACGGATGCGGCTTCGGATACATGATCTCGCCGATCTTCTCGAACGCGGTCCCGTAAGGCTGGTTGTCAACACGCTGACGGCGTTCATTCTTGACGACATCGCGTTGATTATCGAGTTTCTCCTGCGTCATCGCTTCGAGGAGGTTGCCCATGCGGTCGGCTTCCATAAACAGGGCAAGTTCTAGGAAATTGCTCGGTACGGTCTCAAAGTACCAGGTGCGGTCCTGATTCGTAGTACCGTTTATGCTTGCGCCCGCTTCCTGGAGAGGCGTGAAATAGTCCGCGTCATAGTTTTTCGAACCCTGGAACATCATGTGCTCGAACAAATGGGCAAATCCCGTCCGTCCCTCGACCTCGTTCTTGGAACCGACGTGATACCACACGCCGACCGACACGATCGGGGTCGAGCTGTCTTGATGCAGGATCACCCTCAGGCCGTTCTTGAGCCTGTATTCTTTGACAGCGATCAGCGGCAGCTTTTCGCTGCCCTGCCCAAAAAGTGAGAGCGGCATCGATGCCGCGATCATCAAAAATATCGAAACTAGAGCAAACTTACGCATTTAATGGACCTCTCAAATAGGGTTCCGGCCCTCGGGCCGATAGTGCAAAAACCGCCCCGAGCATTCGCCGGGACGGTAAATTACCGTTCGGGATCTTGATTCTACGCAGCCAGCGTCATAAAGGTTCACGCTTTGGTGACCTTTGCAAGTGCCGCGATCTTTTCTCGTTTAGAGACGACTACCCCTCCGGGCTTCTCTACCGTAACGGCAAATAAGAACGGCTTCCTGGTCTTGAGCTTGGCTTCGATCGGGATCACCACCTCGCCGTTGGCATCTACGTCGAACACGCCGCCGTCGATCGGGGTCTTATCTCCCTGGTTCTCTTCGAAGATCCAAAGCTGGTAGGTCGTCTTTGACTTGTCATTGGCCGGCAGGTTGCGGAACTTCATATAGCCCGTCTGTTTCTCATCGCTCCAGACGACGTCGCCCGCCACTGATGCAAGTTCAGGATCTTTGCTGCCCGCGGACCATTCCGCCACGATCACACCCGGTTGGGCCGCAAGTTCGTCGTGAGCACGGGCCGGATCAGGCGTGGCCGGAGTTTCGCGCGTCGGAGGAACGCCGGCCGTCAGAGCCTGCTGCCGTGTCTGGTAGATATTGACTGCCAAAACCACGCAGGCTGCGGCCGCAAACACCCAGCCGAGCCAGCTCGTCCACGACATTTTTGGCTGTTCCAGCGTGAATACCTGCTGCATCTTCTCGTCGTCGTCAGGAGCCGAGAACGCGATACCCTCCGCGGCTGCTGACGAGAACCATTCGTCGGCTCTTGACTCCAAAGACGAACGCAGCGTCGCCGGCATGGGTTCGATCTCGCCGAGCCCGGCTGCAGCTATCGCGGCCGCAGCGAGTTCGAACGACTCCGCGTCATCGAGTCCGGCGGCAGCAGACAAACGGTCATATTCTGCGGCATCAGATTCGTCGAATCCGGTCGTGACTTTCTCCACAAGAAGGTCTAACAGCATTTCCTTTTCTTCAACGGTCATGCGGCCACCTCCTTGAACATATCTTTACTGCCTAGGCCTAACACTTCTCTCACCTGCAGCAAACCGCGTCGGGCGTGCGTTTTAACAGTTCCCAACGGCATCCCCGTCGCATCAGCTATTTCCTGGTGCGACATACCTTGAACGATCGACAATCTGAGAACCTGCTGCTGTTCCGGACGGAGGGTCCTCAGAGCTTCGGCGGCCTCATTGGCCTCTACGCTGATCTGAAGTTGTTGATCCGATCTCGTGAAGGGTTCGAGAAGGACGTCATCCAACGAGTCTGCTGAGATACGGCGTGTCGAATACCGGATACGGTCTATCACACGCCTCCGAGCTATCATCGCGATGAACGTCGTTTCAGACGACTGGTTCTCATCAAAACGCGACGCATTCTTCCAAATATCAACAAATATATCCTGGACCACATCTTCTGCGTCCTCTTGATTGCGGATCATTTTCCGCGCGATGGACCAAACAAGTCCGCCGTATTTGTCAATACACTCCGATACGGCCGATCTGTCGCCGGATGCGATGCGTTTTAGGGTATCGTTCGCCAAGCCCAAAGCCTCTTGATAAATGGTTCTCTATATAAAGCTACCCTATCGACAAAAGCTAAGGCAAATCAACCGAAAAACGATCGCCCGGGAAATCTGGGCCGATGTTTCGCCGAACAGGGCGATCCACGTCACTCTATTTCGATAGGAACACTTAGACGGATTCAAACAGACCGATCATTTTCCGACACAAAGACCGATCCGGCTGCGATCAACGCAAGCAACACGGAGCTCAACGCCGAGAGCAGGCAAAACTGACAGAATGCGCCGATCACCGAAGCCTGAACGTAGATCAGCCATCCCGAGAATCCGGCCATCAGAAAAGCGAGCGTCCTGAACATCGTCCACGAACGTCTATCGCCGTAATACGCCAGGAGTGCAAGCGAGAAAGCCGCAAAGTAGGCGACCGCACCGAACAACGCAAGCGGAATACCGCCAATTTCGGCGTATTCGCTCGTGAGCACCTGTTCGCATCCGCCGGTAATGCTGCAAGGCACAGGTTCGGCAGAATAATGATGGGCCGTTAAATAAACAGAATCACCGAGGCCGAACAACGCAATGAAGGCCGCCGCGATCTTGAGCCAGGCTGAACCGAATGATCGTCTCACGGGCTCGGTCATTTCTGGCCGTTCGCAGCGTTGCCGGCTGCCGGGGCAGCGCCGTTGGATGACTGACTCGCTGCCTGCTTCGCAAATTCACCGTCAATGATGGCTTTCAACCCTTGGACGTTCACGTCGGTGAAAGCGACCTGCACTCCATTGATGAAGATCGTCGGGGTCGAGTTTATGCTTAGAGCCTTCGCCCGGGCGATATCGTCATCGACCCGCTTTTTGGCCGTAAGTTCGGCCATGTCCTGTTTGAATTTTTCTACATTGAGGCCGATCTTTGAGGCATATTCCTCGAGGACGGGCCTAAAATTGGTGCTTGCCTGCCAATTCTTCTGGTTTTGGAATAGCTGAGCATGCATCTCCCAGAACTTGCCCTGCATACCGGCGGCCTCGGCACCGACAGCAGCATCGTAGGATTTATCGTGCATCGGCAGCGGAAAGCTGCGGTAAATGAAATGTATCCTGCTGCCGTACATGGTTTTGATCTCGTTCAGTATCGGAAATGCGACCGCACATGAGCCGCACTGAAAATCCGCGAACTCCTCGATAGTGACGACCGCGGTCGGCGACCCGAATTGATTGGGCGGCTGCGCCCCCGGCGGTGCATTAGGCGGGATGGTAGCCGCCGGCTTGGCCTGTGAATTTGGCGATGGCACACGCTGGCCGGACGAACCGGACTTGGATGAGCCATTGTAAAGCCACCAGCCCAGGGCGGAAGCCGCCACCAGGACCACAATGATTATCAGAACGGGCGAGCCGCCCTTTTTCTCTTTATTGTCAGCCATTTCAGATCGTAGATCCCGTTCGCCTATTTGACGGCACGGATCCTCGGCGAATCTTGATTTCGCCGTCTTTTTATAGTTTCGCCAACGCGTTTTGCTATACCGTCGGCATCGAGCCCAAATCCCGCGAGCAATTGCTTCGGATCGCCGTGAGTAACGATCACATCCGGCACGCCCATTCGAACGACCTCGATCCCGTTCAGCAAGTGTGCAGACTCAAAATATTCCAGGACCGCCGAGCCAAAACCGCCCGCAACGTAACCTTCTTCGACGGTCACGACCACTTCGTGTTCCTCTGCGATAGCCGACAGAAGCTTCTCATCGAGAGGCTTGACGAATCGGGCATTCACCACGGTAACGTCTATCCCTTCTTTTGCAAGCTTCTCGGCCGCCTCCAGCGACGGATCGACCATAGATCCGTAAGCAATGATAGCCGCATCGGTTCCGCTCCTGAGCGTTTCGGCTCGTCCGATCTCGAGCTTCTTCGGCGGTGCCGAGATATCAACGCCCGAGCCGCTGCCGCGCGGATATCGGATGGCGGCGGCACCGCGATGCTCTATCGCGGTCAGCATCATATCCCGCAGCTCCGCCTCATTTCTAGGCGCCATCAGGACGATATTCGGATATCCCCGCAGATACGGAATATCCAATAGGCCGTGATGGGTCGGGCCGTCTGCTCCCACGATTCCGGCTCTATCCATCGCGATCGTGACGTCGAGATCCTGGAGACATACGTCGTGAATCACCTGGTCGAATGCCCGCTGTAAGAACGTTGAGTATATGGCGGCTACAGGTTTGAGCCCTTCGCAGGCCATCCCCGCGCAGAATGTGATCGCGTGCTGTTCTGCGATCCCTACGTCAAAACTTCGATCGGGGAACCGCTCTAGAACCTTGTCGATGCCGGTGCCGTCGGGCATTGCCGCAGTCAACGCAACAATACGTCCGTCACTTTCCATCAGCTCACACATTGTCCGCCCAAAAACTTCTGTATAGCTAGGCGGCGCGGCCTTATTGGATTTGAACGGCAAACCGGTCTTCGGGTCGAAGGGCCCGGTCGCGTGGTACGCGTAGTAATTCTTCTCCGGGTTTGGGAACCCTTTTCCCTTGGTCGTCAACGCATGGACGATCACCGGCCCGTCATCGACCTTTTTTGCCTCTTCCAGGGCACGGACGAGCATAGGAACGTTATGGCCATCGACGTATCCTATGTACTTGAAGCCCAATTCGTTGACGAGTGCTCCGGGCAATACCGCTGCTGCAATGGCATCTTTGAATGACTTGGCCGCACGCCGCAGCGAGCCGCCGATACCCGGCACACTCTCGAGAGCATCGCCGATCTCTTCCTTCAGATGCTGATAACTTTGTGCCTCTTTGATCCGATTTAGATAACGGCTCAAGGCGCCGACAGCCGGAGCGATCGACATCTCGTTATCATTGAGCAGCACGATCAGACGCGATTTGAGATGACCGGCCTGATTGATCGCCTCCATGGCCATGCCGCCAGCCAGGCTCGAGTCGCCTATCAACGCACAGACGTGGAAGTCCTCTCCTTTTCGGTCTCGTGCGATCGCCATACCAAGAGCGGCGGACAAAGAGGTCGAAGCGTGGCCCGCACCGAACGTATCGTATTCCGACTCGTCGCGTCTCAGAAAACCGGAGAGGCCGCCCGGCTGCTTGATGGTGTGCAGTTCGTCTCGGCGGCCGGTCAGTATCTTGTGAGCATACGCCTGATGTCCTACGTCCCAGACGAGACGGTCGTTTGGCGTATCAAATACGTAGTGCATCGCCACCGCAAGTTCGACGGCGCCGAGGCTCGCCCCGGTATGGCCGCCGATCCGCGAGCACGTATCAATGATGAACTGGCGCACCTCGTCGGCGACCTCTTGCAGGTCATCGACCCGCAGTTGTCTGAGGTCGGCTGGCGAATTGATCTCGGATAGGAATCTCATTTGCTCCCCGCTTGTCAAACATTCAAATTTCGCATTATCGCGGGCGAAAATGCAAGGCGTCGGCCCCAACGAAAACTACTGAACTGAAACGAATACTCCGGCGGAGTAGCACTCTGATCGGTAAAATTTTTCGGCCCCGAGCGTTCTCCGTGCGTCAAAATGGATGTAACGCCGCGACGGCGGAGTAATAATTAGGAGAAATAACAAATATGTCAATCACAACCAGATCATTGGTCCTGGCGGCAGCGGTAGCGATCTTCAGTTCCGCTTCAGCGGTAATGGCGCAAGACAAACCGACCGCTCCGCAAAAGCCGGGAGACGGCAAACCGAGGGCAGAACGGAAGATCGACGAGTTTGGGCGCGGAATGGGCCGACGTGGATTCGGGATGAGGCGCGGAATGGGAATGCGCGGCTTCGGCAGGCCAATGATGATGGCTCGCGGACTCGGGCTTACCGAAGCTCAAAAAGCTCAGATCAGGAGTATTCGCGAGGCCAATCGTCCGTCCGAAGCTCTTCGTGAGGAAATTCGCTCGTTGGTCGAAGCGAGACGCAGCGGCTCGATGACAGAAGCCCAGAGGACACGCGTCACTCAGCTAAAACAGGAAGCTCGCGCTCGGCGGGAGAACACACGAAGCCAGATACTTGCTATCCTTACGCCTGAGCAGAGGGCGGTCCTGGAGCGACGACGAGAGGAACGCCGCCAATTGATGGAGGATTTCCGCAGATTTAGAGAAGAACGGCGGGCTCGGCAGAAAGACGCTCCGAAGCCTAGCACCTACTGATCCGGATCAGCATCCAATGGCGAAACACAAAAAGCGGCCCATTTTTGGGCCGCTTTTCGTTGTCTGATATGATCCGCTGCCGTCAGCCGATGAACATCTCGTCGTCAACGTAAACACGATCGATCTGCTTCGGAGCAGGTGCGAACAAGACCTCAAGCCCTTTTTTGACGCCGGCCATGATTGCGGCTATCTCGCGAGCGGGAAGCACGATCTTTCGGTTGACGAATTCGGTCGTGTCCATCACCTTCGCGTGGGTCCGGTCGATCGATTCGCTCACCATTTCGACCTTATCCTTTGCCGTGATGGCCGTTTCGCTCACAAGCACCTTTAGCTCCGCTATCTCTTCCTTGATGAGCTCGGTAGATTCCGCTAGATATTTGGTCGCGACCGAAAGGTTGCCCGAGATTTCGGTGAAATGGACCGATATCTCCTTACCTTGAGCGCTGATGGCATCTACCTTCGATATCAGAGGCTCAACCCGTGCTTCGACCGTTTTGACGGTCGAGACCACTCGTCTTACAGTGATAGCGATCCAGAGCATTCCGGTCGCCATCACGATAAAGCAGACTGCGATCACGATCGAAGCGATCATCATCCAGAACTGAGGGTCGTTGAGATTCATCGTAAGCTCCGCTTATAGATCAGCCCTTGCTTTCGTCCTTGACCGGGTATGAAGCTCGGCCCTCAGTAATGGCGTTCGCCTCTGTCTTTCGCTTTTCGGCCACATAAGCGTCCTTACCGGCTTCGATGGCAGCGGTAAAAGGGCTAGCGGTCTTTGCCGCTGCGGCCTTGGCTTTCTCGGACAACTCCGACGCCTTATCCTGAGCGGTGTGATAGAGCTCTTCGGCACGCTCGCGGGACACTTCGTAGTATTCGCCCGCTTTGTCCTGTATTTGGGCTGCGGCTTCCTTTCCGCGTTCGATACCCTTACGGGTCGCATCGGCGATATCGCCACGCAGCTCGACGCCAGATTTCGGCGCGAAAAGCAAAGCAAGTATCGCTCCAATCCCGCCTCCGACGAGCAGATACGTCAATTTCGTCGCTGCGCTCGTCTCTTCTCGTTCATAATCTCTTCCCATGATTTCCTCCCGCGTCCTATCGGTGAGAACGCTTATCAAATATACCGATGATTGAAGCTAAACTATACCAATAAAAAGGCCTCCGGGCAATGATTTATTTTCCCGCAACCCTTGTACGATCTCTGAATTACGGCTTGAGATCGAGGCGCGGCCTACGGCGATAGAGATCGGCCGGCCGACGGGGTTAATATACATTCGATGAAATTGATAATGCGATCTTTGTGCATTCTGCTTGTATTGGGCGTGACCCCGTCGGCGGGCCTTCTGGGCCAGCAGCGGCTGCTCGTCGTTGGCGGAGGAAAGCGGCCGCCGGACGCCGTGAAGAGCTTTGTGGCCTGGTCCGGATCTGAGAGAGGGTCGATACTGGTTATCACCTGGGCCAGCGCCGAACCGGACGCAAGTTTCGATGCGCTCCGGCAGGAACTCTCGACCGCAGGCGCAGGCCGCGTGGTCCATGCGCCGACTGCGCCGCTCGATGACGCAAAAAGACGGCAATTCATCTCCGATCTGAGCGTTGCGACGGCCGTTTTCTTTTCCGGCGGCGACCAGAACCGCATCATGGACGTCCTTGCCGATGCTGAGCTGCTCCGCTTGCTGCGTGAGAAGTATCGTTCCGGCGTACCCTTCGGCGGCACAAGTGCCGGGGCCGCTGTCTTGTCGGACCCGATGATGACGGGCGATGCCGACCTAAAGATCCTGGACGGAAAGAAGGTCGGCGTCCGGGCCGGGCTGGGACTCATTCCAAACGTGATGTTCGACCAGCATTTCCTCGTGCGGCAACGTCACAATCGTTTATTCGGATTCATCCTGGCGAATCCGGCTTTCCTGGGGATCGGGATCGACGAGGACACCTCGGTGGTGATAGAGGATGACCGGCGTTTGACAGTTTTAGGCGCAACGCAGGTGATGATCGCTTACGATAGAGGCGGCAATAAAGGAATGGCAGTCTTTTTCCTTCGGTCCAGCGATAGATTTGATATCAGGAAGCGACGGAAGATCGGTTGAGCTACTTGCCAAGCCGGCGTGCCTGAGCTTGAACTGCGGTGATAGCGACGGCATCCACGATATCCTTAGCCTTGCAACCTCTCGAAAGATCGTTGCAGGGCCGATCCAGCCCCTGAAGGATCGGGCCGATCGCAGTCCCACCGGACAGCCGCTCGGTCAGTTTATATGCAATATTGCCTGCATTCAGATCAGGAAATATCAGTACATTGGCTTTACCGGCAACCGGCGACCCTGCGGCCTTCGATGCGGCTACCGACGGCACTATCGCTGCGTCGGCCTGGAGTTCGCCGTCTATGATCAGCTCCTGCAGTCTTGCCTTTACAGTTTTTGTGGCTTCAATGACCTTGTCGACCGAAGTATGTTTTGCGCTGCCTTTTGTAGAAAATGAGAGCATAGCCACGCGAGGCTCAGCGCCCAAAAGAGCTCTGCATGAGGCAGCGGATGCTATGGCGATCTCGGCCAATTCAGAAGCATCAGGATCGATCACTACGCCGCAATCCGAATAGATCATTGCTCCGCCTTCGCCAAAAGCCTTGTCCGGAACGACCATCAGGAAAAATGACGAAACGGTCCTAAACCCCGCCGCGGGGCCAACACATCTCAGGGCGGCAGCGACGGTATGAGCCGTCGTATTCGTGGCTCCCGCTACCGAGCCGTCGGCCCGGCCCTCTCTGACGAGCAGATTCCCGAAATACAGCGGGTCCTTTACCGCCTGCTCGGCTTCCTCCAGCGTGACCCCTTTTGACCTGCGGAGTTGATGATAGAGTTCTGCCATCTTGCCGAGTTCGTGGTGAGAGGACCTGTGATCGAGCAATTCCACCCCGTTCAAGTTGATGTTCGCGTTCGACGCGGTCTCACGTACTACGGATTCCTGACCGATGACGGTGATCCGGGCTATTTTTTCGCGAACGCACTCAGCCGCAGCCTCAAGCGTTCTCGGATCCTCGCCCTCGGGCAGGATGATGTGCTGTGGGTCGGCCGCGGCCCGGCGTCTGATATTTTCCAGAATTGCTGTCACGATTCCCGAATTTACCATACAACCCCGCGGTGCGAAACTTGCACTAATCCGCGGCCGTTAATAGACTGTGTGTCAACCGGCCACGCAGATCCGAGATGAGCAAAAGAGAACGTACATTGAAACGACACGAGCGAAGCGAACTTCGCGGACGCCTGCACGGTTTCCTGATGTTCCTGCCGAACCTGCTCAAGCTGCTCGCGCGCTTGCTCAAGGACGCCCGCGTACCGTCGGCGGAAAAGCTGCTGTTTGCGGCAGCTATCGTATATGTGATCTCGCCGCTTGATTTCATTCCGGACGTGTTCCCGTTCATAGGGCAGGTCGATGATATTTATATGGTGGCGCTTGTGCTGCTCAGGCTGATAAACCGAACCGATGAGGCCATAGTCAGGCAGCATTGGTCAGGAGGCGGCGACATCGTGGCGCTTGCCGATTCGATCGCCAATATCGCTCCCAAATTCCTGCCGCGACGTATAGCGAAGGTCATCACGTCCAGGGTAGAGTTGGCCCCCGCCGGCCAGATGATCAGAGGCATCACAAACAAGGATGAGGCCGTGATCCGTGAGATTTCTGACGAGCCGTTGATCGTTGAGAGCGACCGTTCGACATTGCCCAATTAGAGGCTTGCAGGATTTTTTTGCTCGATGCGGCTCGATCCTCTGGATTTAGGGCCGCTTTCGTCTTTTCACTACCTTGCTCGAAGTTCCATCTCGCAGTTTTTGATTGACGGAAACGAACGGGTCTTAGCTATACTAAGTGTCAACCGTAAAGGACCCGGCTTTCTGACCTCTATGTTCGAACGCTATACCGAACGATCTCGAAGGGTTATTTTCTTTGCCCGTTACGAGGCACTCCAATACGGATCGCAAGTGATCGCCCCGGAGCACATCCTTTTGGGCCTGATGCGTGAGGACCGTTCGCTGGCCGCCAAGTACTTTCCCTATCGAGACACCTTGACCGTCGATGCCGTACGACGTGAGATCGAGGAACGTATTGTGCTGCGCGATCGGATCCCTCAGTCCTCGGAGCTCCATCTTTCGCCGGTCACGAAACGCGTTCTCTTCTACGCGAACGACGAGAGTCGTCAGCTCAAGAATCGGCACATCGGGCCCGAACATATACTGCTGGGCCTTGTTCGTGAAGAGCGGTCGGTGGCTGCCGAGATACTTTTCGGCTTTGGGCTTAGGGTCCAGGACATCAGGGACAGGCTTATACAACAAAATGCGATGCCTAACCTGTTCGCCCCGACAAAACAGGATGACCGGACGCCCAGCCTCGCAGAGTTCACACGCGACCTGACCGCCGATGCGGCCGAAGGACGGCTCGATCCGCTCGTCGGCCGATCGGCCGAGATTGATCGGCTGATCGAGATACTCTGTCGGAGAACAAAGAATAATCCCGTGTTGATCGGCGAAGCCGGGGTCGGCAAGACCGCGATCGTCGAGGGCCTGGCTCAAAGGATCGTCGATAGGGTAGTTCCGTCCTTTTTAGAGAACAAACGGATACTTTCCCTCGATCTGTCGTCGATCGTTGCCGGCACCAAATACCGGGGCCAATTCGAAGAAAGGCTCAAGAAGATTCTTCTTGAGTTGAAGGAAAACAACGAGAACATTGTCTTCATCGACGAGCTCCATACGCTGGTCGGAGCGGGATCGGCCGAGGGGACGCTTGACGCGGCGAATATCCTAAAGCCGGCTCTCTCACGCAGCGAGATCCAATGTATCGGAGCCACGACGCCTTCCGAGTATCGCAAGTCGATCGAAAAGGACCGCGCTCTCGAGCGACGCTTTCAGCCGATAAAGGTTGACCCGGCGACAGAGGAGGAGACGGTCCGCATCATTCGCGGCATCGTCGAACGCTATGAGGCGTTCCATCAGATCCGATACACCGCCGAGGCGATCAAGGCCGCGGTCGAACAATCGAATCGCTACATCTCGGACAGGTTTTTGCCGGACAAGGCCATCGATGTATTGGACGAAGCCGGTGCGCGCGCCAAACTCAAATACCAGCAGGAGAATCGCGGCGAACCGTCTTGGAAAGAAACGGTCGAGAATTGGAAGCGGGCCGCGGCCAACGAGGAACAGTTGATCTCGCTCGAACTCAGTTCGCTCGAAGATTCTTTTTTTGCGGTCGAGGTCACGCGAGACGATGTCGAGGACGTGATCTCCCGTTGGACCGGTATCCCCGTCAACTCGCTCAAAAAAGGTGAGGCCGAGCGCCTGATGAATATTGAGGTGCTCCTCCACGAGCGTATCGTGTCGCAGCGTCCGGCCATCTCGGCACTTGCTCGTGCGGTCCGCAGATCGCGTGCGGGCCTAAAGAACCCAGGAAGGCCAGTGGGATCTTTCCTGTTTTTGGGCCCGACCGGAGTAGGCAAGACGGAGGTGGCCCGATCATTGGCCGACCTAATGTTCGGCTCCGAAAGGGCGCTTATCCGATTCGATATGAGCGAGTTCATGGAAAAGCATGCTGTCTCAAAATTCATCGGATCACCGCCGGGATATGTAGGGCACGATGAAGGCGGACAACTGACGGAAAGACTTCGCAGGACGCCATACTCGGTCGTACTATTTGATGAGATCGAGAAGGCGCATCCGGACGTGTTCAACGTGCTGCTCCAAGTCTTTGAGGACGGGATGCTCACCGATTCGCTCGGGCAGTCTGTGGACTGCAAACACGCGATTTTCATCATGACGTCCAATATCGGGGCGCGAACTATACAACGCAGCTCTTCCCTTGGATTCCGGTCCGGCGACAATGCGGCTCGTGACCGCATCGAAGCGGATGTCCTTTCTTCCGTCCGGCAGACGTTCGCTCCGGAATTCATAAATCGGCTGGATGAGATCGTCATTTTTGACGAGCTAACAGACGACGATCTTTTTGCTATCGCCGATCTGCAGCTGACAAGGCTCAACAAGCTAGTCGAGGGTCGCGGCATTGAGCTGAGGCTGACCGATGATGCCAAACGCTGGCTCGTTGACAGCACTCTCGCCGACCGTAAATACGGGGCCAGGCCGCTAAAACGCGCGATCCAGAAACACATCGAGGACCAACTTTCCGAAGCTCTCATTGACGGCAGCGTCTCTGACAACTGCGTGATCGAGGTCTTCGGTCGCGACAATGGACTGGGTCTCAGGGCCATAACGCCCGAGACCGAACTGTCGCAAAAAGCCTGACCCGGTTCGCCTGTATATTTGACTGTTGCGTCACCGAATCGGACACTATTGCTCGATGTACCGCCGATCCAAATTTGTCGAACGCCTGCGCGAGATCCGGTCGGAAATGGCAGAAGAGGCCGGTATGGACGCTGTCGCTCTCGCTGAGCTTGTAAGCGGCTCGGCGGGCGAGGCTCCGGCCGCAGTAACCGAACCCGAGACTCGCGTGGAGCTGCCTGCGGAGATCGATCGTGCCACATGACACGCCGCCCCTCGATACGCTGTTCCGCACAATGAGGCCCGGCCCCGAGCAATGCACCGATACGCTCTTTCCATCCTTTTTGTCTTGATATCGATCGCGGCTTCCGGTGCGATATATTTTCCCTCGTATTGGATCCATCGCTACGACACCCTGATCGAAAGACAGGCGAGGGTCTATCGCCTGGATGAGAAACTCGTCTGGAGCATCATCTACGAAGAGACTTATTTTAGGGCCTGGAAGGTCGGCTCTGCCGGCGAGATCGGCCTTATGCAGGTGACCCCGGCCGTTGCCCGCGAATGGGCTCGCGAGACCGGCCTCAAGGAGTTGGAAAGGCAAGCCGCAGATGATGTAATCGCGCTTCTCACAGATCCGGAGCGGAATATACAGGTCGGCTGCTGGTATCTCGAAAAGATACGCGAACGCTATCGCGGCCTGCCCGCCGAAACGGCTATGACGCTCAGCGCTTACAACGCGGGCCCGAGCCGGGTCAACGAATGGAGCGCTGATGCCGACACCTCGATCCTGTCCGAGGCCGATTTCGTTTCGAGGATCGCAATCCCGTCAACCAGGAGTTATGTGACCTCGATACTCGAACGCTATCGAACGGCCCAGCTTGTCAGGTAATATGCAGATCCATTTGGCCGACCATGTGCTGCCGATCTCAGGTCCGCCTTTGCAAAAAGGCGCTGTAGCCGTATCCGGCGAAACTATTACCGCGGTTGGCGCGGCTGATGAAATATTGCCAAGATTCCCCGAAGCGAGACGGACCGACCATGGCAACGCAGCACTGCTACCCGGCTTCGTCAATTGCCACTCTCATCTCGAGTTGACCTCGCTGCGCGGGCGTCTGGATGATGTTGAGCATGATTTTCGTTCGTGGCTGTTGAAGCTTACGTCGATCAGATCCGAGATGACGGACATCGAGATCCGGGCGTCCGCTCTCGCAGGGGCACGCGAAGGCGCCGCTGCCGGGATCACGTGTTTCGGCGACATTGGCCGCTCGGGTTTTGCAGGGGTCGAGGCTCTGAAGCAGGTCGGGCTTCGCGGCATCGTATTTCAAGAAACAGAATTCTCGCCGGATGACCGGACCGCCGCGGATGATTTTGGCCGGCTCGCCGAGATCTTCGAATCGATGTATGGGAACTCGACGGATCTGGTCAAGGTCGGCCTATCGCCCCACTCGGCCTATACGGTGAGTTCCCGCTTATTCGAGCTGATCTCTCAATATTCGATCGTCAACCGGATCCCGATCTCGATCCACGCGGCTGAGTCGTCGGCCGAATACGAGCTGCTAATGGAAGGGAAAGGATTCTTCACCGAGGTGTACGAAAAATTCGATGTCGAATGGGCTGCGCCGCGGTGCACGGCCGTTCAATATCTGGAACGGTTAGGCGTTCTGGCTGCCCGTCCGCTTCTGGCACATTGCGTTACGGTGGATCAGGACGATATCAAACGCCTGGCCGACTATGACATCAGAGTGGCGCATTGTCCGCGCTCAAATGCGAAATTCGGCCATGGCTGGGCGCCGTTAGAACAGCTCTGTGACGCTCAGATAAAGGTCGGCCTCGGGAGCGATTCCGTCGCCAGCAATAATATTTGCGACATCCTCGGCGAATCGGCATTCGCAGCGCTTGGCGCACGCAACCGGCCCGGGTCCGTCCGAATGTTCTCCGCGGCTGACGCTTTGAGAACAGCGACGCTCGGCGGGGCGGCGGCGTTAGGGTTGGAGGACTCGATCGGCTCGCTTGAACCGGGAAAGATGGCGGACATGGCGGTGATCGGCCTCGATGCTCTCTGCCAGGAGCCGGTCAACGACATCGAGTCGGCCCTGGTATTCTCGTCATCCGGACGCGACGTGATCGCGACGTATGTGGCCGGGACCCAAGTCTATCCCTAAACCGATCCGATCAGGCGATCAACGGGAAGCGGCGCGCAGCTCTTCGATCAACTGCTTCGGGGACCATTCCTTTCCGGGCAAGATCTTGATGACCTTGCCGTCCGGGCCTATCACAGCCGTCCTCAGACTGTGGTTGAATTGCGTTTTGTCCGTCTGATCCACCTCGTATCTAAGCCCGAAGAAATCCGCTATCCGCCTGACCTCGGCATCCTTTCCGACCGCAAGTTTCCACACGCCGAGACTCGTTGCGTCTTTGCCCATGTACCCGAGCCCATACGAACGAAGTTTCGCGGGCGTGTCATTCTCAGGATCGAAGGACACCGTGAGCAGAACGACCTTCTTGCTGAGTTCAGCATCTTCGTTGATCTCGCGTGCCGCATCGCTGAAATTCGTTGACATCCGGATGCAGTAGTCCGGCAGCGGGCACCGAGCGTATATGAATGTGATCGCAACTGCTTTGCCGCGCAGGCTCTTGAGCGAAAGCGGTTTGTTGTCTTGGTCGGTCAATGTAAAGTCGGGTACCGGCTCGCCGACCTGTGCAAAATTCTTGTTCACGTCGAGCGGCGGGTTGTTTGGGTCGCCGGCCGACACGATACCAATATTCTCGAGCCAATAGGGATCTTTTGCCTGTTCATCCACGACGAGTTCTGCGGTGACTTGGTCGCCGGGCTTCATTTCGCGAAGCGCCCAATCAGCACGGATGGGGAAGTCCATCGTCATTTTCTGCATGTAACCGGGCACTTCTTCGTGGTCGATCGTCGCCTTTTTGGCATCCGGATCGACGGAAATGACCTTGCCTTTGAGCGGGTAGCGCTTGGCATTGCCGGATACCGGATCCTGCTGCACGTTCTTGCAGCCCGCTATGATAACAACTGTGGCCAACACGGCCGCGACAAATTTAGCTTTCATCTGTACGATCTCGTCGGGCCTATCGCCGCGACAGGTCCTCGTTATAAAGATACTGATACATCCGGTAGTTTGCCATTACACGCACGGTGTATTCCTTTGTCTGGCTGTACACGATCTCGGCAAATACGCGTTCGGCCTCGTTCGAACGGGCGCGGGCGGCCCATCGCTTGACGTTATCCTCGCCGCCATTGTAAGCCGCTACTACCGCTTCGGTCTTGGACGGGAAGAGTTCGTTGAGCTCAGCTAGGTAGCGGGCACCGAAAGTGATCGCGGTCGGTGGATGATACAACGCATCGTCGTCGAACCCTTCTATTTCGAGCAGTCGAGCGATCCGCCGAGACGTAGACGGTATGAACTGCATTACGCCCCGTGCCGCGGCGCCGGACCGAGCGTCGGGCTGGAATCTGGATTCTTGTCGCATGATCGAGAGTATCAATCGGGCGTCAACGCCAAATCTCGACGCGGCCGAAACGACCTGGTCGCGGTAAGCAACCGGAAAGAGCCACTCGAGCTCCTGCACGGGCAGGCCTTCGATCGGTATCCGGGCATCGATCTTGCGCCACATCGGTTCCGAAGCGGCGATCGTTCGATCGGCCCTTCCCGCCTTTTGATAGGCAGCGGCTGTAACGATCGCCGATACGGATGCGGCGTCGGTCTCCGCCGCGGCCTCCTCATAGGCTCCGATCCGCGTCAGGAATTCGGCCGTGGGCACCTTTGGCCCCGCCGATGCACGAAGCTCCCGGGACAGGGCCTGAGTTACCCTTTTCCCTTCGTCCAAAAGTATCTCGCGGGATCGCTCAAGTAACTCCGGAGTATCCGAGACACGGACAAGTTCGCGAGCGGCTCCGGCCCGTTCTTCGGTTTTGCCAGACGATAGACGCTGTGCGGCGGCGGCGGCCGCTCTGGCAAGTGCGGGACGCGCGGCCTCGTTCTGCCGTAGTTCCTCGAGCCTTCGGTTGGCCAGCCAGCCGAAGTACTCGAGGCGGCCATCGGGGATCGATAAATATCGGCGAATGGCCTCGTCGTATCGCGCACCTTGCTCAAGGCAGTATGCAATAAGCAGCTCGATCTCAGACCGCGATGCTCCGCCCGGAAATGAGGATACATCGGGCAGCGTCAAAAGCTGCTCAAGGGACTGTATCGCTTCGTTCCACTCACCGCGGGCAATATGCACCTTTGCTTCGGCATAGACCGCAAGGCCTTCCTGCGGCTTTCCGCGCAGAGCTTCGCGGCCTTTTGCGGCCCAACGAAGTGCGTCCTGGTCCTGGCCGGCGTCACGCTCCACGTCACAAGCGTTTAGAAATGCACGATCGATCTTCTCATCGTTCGGGTAACGATCGATGAACTGTTTGTATCGGCCGATGCTTTCCTTCATCTTGCCGACCCGGGCGAACGCTGCGGCCTTTTGCAGCAATGCGTCACGGGCGGCTGGTGTCTCGGGCCACCTTTCAGTGACCCTTTCAAACCACTGAAGCGCGACGACGTATTCGCCGGCCTGAGCATAACCTCGCCCGACCTGAAATGCCGCCTCGGCCGCCGTATCCGGTACATCGGATCCGAGAACAACTTCCTCGTAATGCGTCCTCGCGGATACGAACTCTCTCGCGGATTGATAGATCGAAGCTCGACGCATGTGTTCGGATGCGTCGGAGAATTGCGGTTTCTTTGAACCCGCAGGAGTATCGATCACGTCGAGCACCCGGACAGCATCAAGCGCGGCATCGTCCGGTGCCGCCACGAAGCGAGGGTCAACAATGAGTCTTTCGGCAGCCGCTCGAGCCGATCCACTGTCGCCCGCCGCAAGGAACGCTTCAGCAAGGAGAGCCTGATCCTCGCGTCGATATCTTTCGTTCGACGCATCGTTTGACACTGTCTGGCTCCACAGCATTTGCACCGCTACCGTACCGTCGCCGAGCGATAGCGCGCTCTCGGCTGCCATACGCCGCGCGGCCTTTGCAGCCAAGCTGTCGGGGTATTGTAAGAGTAACCGCGTCTGGACGACCTGTTCGAGCAGCGGATCGCCTATCTGCCTGGCTAGTAGGGCGACTCGCATAAGCGCATACGGGGACGCGGCATCGTGCCTGTCCGAGGCGTTCAAATAGGCTGCGATGGCTGCGCCGAGGTCGCCGCGAGCTTCGGCGGAGCGGCCTTCAGAATATGGAGCTGAAAGGTTCTCGCTCGGCGTACGGTCCGCAGCATATGCCGCAACCGCGGACATCTGCATTCCTATTACGATCAGAATCGAAAGAGATCGGAGCATACTCAACCAATCGTTGCCGCAGCGGTCATGATCAACGTCCCGCTCGTTTCCCCGATTCTACACAGTCAGAATTTGGGTGTGAAGCCGCGCCTGCATCGTGTTTCGTTTTGCGGTAGAATCGAGCCGTAAATGAGCGCAATCATCCTAGCAGGCAAGCCCGTGGCCGAGGCGATCAAGGCGGAGGTTTCGACTGAGGTCGCCGGCCTCATAGATATTCACGGTATCAAGCCTACGCTTGCAGTGGTCAGGGTAGGGGAAGACCCCGCGTCGGCGGTATATGTAGGCAGCAAGGTGCGTACCGCCGCCGAGATCGGTATCGGGTCCGAACATCTTCATTTTGCGGCTGACACCGCTGAGGCCGAGATCGTCGATGTAGTAGCGACTTTGAATGCCCGCGACGACATCGACGGCATATTGGTACAGCTCCCGCTCCCCGCTCATATCAACGAACGCCGGATACTTGAGACCATCGACCCGTTGAAGGACGTCGATGGATTTCATCCGGTCAATGCCGGCCGGCTGCTGCAGGGCCATGAATCCCTGGTGCCGTGTACGCCCGCCGGGGTGATAGAAGTACTTCGCCGGTCAGGGATCGAGATCGCGGGCAAACGGGCGGTCGTGGTCGGCCGCAGCAATATTGTCGGCAAGCCGATGTCGGTGCTTCTGCTTCAAAACGATGCCACGGTCACGATCTGTCATTCGCGAACGCGTGACCTGGCAGCGATCACCCGGGAGGCAGACATTTTGGTTGCGGCGATCGGCCGGGCCGGTTTCGTCCGAGGCGAACATATCCGTGAGGGGGCTGTGGTCGTGGATGTCGGGATCAATAGCGTCACAGATACGGGTGCGGTTCGCGAACTGTTTCCGGATGATGAACAGGAAAGGCGGCTAGCTGCTATCAATGATCGCGGCGCAACGCTTGCAGGCGACGTGAACGCCCGCGACGCCATGGCCAAAGCTGCCGCGTATACACCGGTTCCCGGCGGGATCGGGCTCCTTACCGTTGCCATGCTGATGAAGAATACTGTTACGGCGGCGCGCATGCGTCGCCTCGCATCGATATGAACTTTGAAGAATATCAGGCCGCCGCAAGCCGGACGGCATTGTACCCTCGGCGGCTCGAGAATCTCGAGTATCCGACGCTCGGACTGGCCGGCGAAGCCGGTGAGGTCGCCAATGTCGTCAAGAAGATACAGCGAGACCACGGCGGCATTCTGACGGACGAAGTAAAGGCAAAGCTGAAGGATGAGCTCGGCGATGTGCTGTGGTACATATCCGCATGCGCGGACGAGCTCGATCTTACGCTCAACGAGATCGCCGAATACAATGTCGCAAAACTAGCGTCGCGTCATGGTAAGTGAGAGTGGGTCAGGTGGATGCTCAAAGTAGGATTAACGGGTTCGATCGCAGTAGGTAAATCCTTTGTTTGCAGATGTTTTGCTGACTTTGGGATACATGTGCTCGACGCGGACCTTACGGCTCGTGAGGTAGTCGCCCCGGGCACCTCAGGCCTGTCCGAGATCGTACGCAGCTTTGGCGAAAGCGTTCTCGCCCGCGACGGTTCGCTTGATCGTAAAAAGCTGGCGTCTATCGTTTTCTCTGATCCGGGACTTCGCGAATTGCTCAATTCGATCGTTCACCCGTTGGTCATCGCCCGGCAAAATGACTGGTTGGAGGAGCTTCGCTCCGCCGACCCAAACGGTGTAGCCATAATAGATGCCGCGCTTATGATCGAAAGCGGTGGTTACAAACGGTTTAACAAACTTATTGTTGTGTGGTGTGAACCTGAGATACAATTGCATCGCCTGATGGAAAGGGACGGCCTTTCCAAAGACGAGGCCGAACTGCGGATAGCGGCTCAGATGTCCCAGGAGACGAAAAAGAGCTTTGCGGATATATTGATCGACACGTCAGCGGGCTTCGAAAAGACGCGCGATCGAGTCGCTGACGTAGCCGACGAACTATTGCTCGCTGCCCGCACCGGATCTGGTTGAACGCTCCAAGATGATCTCAACAAGCCGCTCATTCCGGTGGAAACTGATAGCGATCACGGCCGCGGCCGTCGCTGCACTCGGGTGCGAACAGATCCGCAGGCCCGAGCCGGCTCCGTATATTGCCGAATCGTCGGCGCCCGAACACCAGGAATTCCGCTGGAGCAACGGTAGGGCAGTAAAACATATCGACCCGGCCCGGGCCGCCGCACCGCCTGAAACTGACGTGATCCGTTCGATTTACGAAGGGCTCACCGAGCTGGACCCGCGAACCCTGGAGGCTCGCCCCGCGGCCGCCGAAAAATGGACATCGGCCGAGGACGACCGGGTCTGGACCTTCACTATCCGCAAGGACGCCCGTTGGACCAATGGCAAACGCGTCACCGCCGGAGATTTCGCCACATCCTGGCGGCGCCTTCTCGCGCTGGGAGAAAAGGCTGCGAATCGTCAGTTGATATCGAATTTCGTAGGAGCGGCACCCCATCAGCCCGCGACTGCACCTCCCGTCGAGACCTTTGATGTACCGCATGCGATACCCGATAATGCGGCGCGGATCGGTGCGACGCAATCGCTTCGAGGCAGCACGCAGCCTACCAAGAACGGGAACACCGACAGCAGCGGACGCTCGGGCGAATCGGTCGAGCAGCGATTCGGTGTCGATGCCGTGGACGAGGTGACCCTCAAGATCACGTTGGTCGAACCGGACGCCAACCTGCCGAAACTTGTCGCAAATACTATCTTCCGGCCGGTTTACGGCGGCGGGCGCGATATTGACGGCGAGTCGGTCCCGCGTGACGTCGTCACCAATGGCCCGTTTCGTATCGAAGAGGTCGGCCCTTCGGGGATCTCTTTGGTACGTGACGATAGATACTGGGGCCATGAACGTGTCGCGTTGGCTAGAGTCAGGCTTATTCCGGCTGAGAATGCGGAAGGAGCCCTCGAAGCATATCGCCGGGGCGAGGTAGATGCGGTCACGAACGCAGTATTCGAACCTCTCGCTCTCAAGTTGCTGGCCCCGTACGACGATTTCCGGCGAACGACACATAACGCCGTGAATCTCCTTGACGTGAACACTTTGAATCCGCCTTTCAGCGATCGACGAGTCCGTGAAGCTCTCGCTATCGCAATTGACCGAGACAAGTTGACCGAAGGCGAACTCGAAGGGTCGACCAGGCCGGCCACGCAATTCCTCCCGCGTCAGGCGTCGCGGACGGACGGGCTTCTATTTGACCCGGTTCGCGCCCGTGACCTGCTTGCGCGTGCCGGATTTCCCGACGGAGCTGACTTTCCCCGCATTCGTTTGGTGGTCAATCGGAATGACACGCAACAGAGGATAGGACGCACGCTTGCACGAATGTGGAAGCAGTACCTAAACCTAGAGACCGAGCTGATCGTAAAAGATATTGCCGAGATGGAGTCGGTCAAAGCCGCCGGCGAGTATGACCTGATCAGACGCGGCGTGGTATTGCCAACGGTTGACGAACTTGTCGGCCTGCGTACGATATTCGGCCCGCGACTCGAAACGGCGCCTGAACGTCCGGCTCCCGAACTCAAACGGTTCGATAAGAGGATACCCGAGGCTGGCGGCCCCAACGCCGCGGATACGGATACGGTGGTGCCGACTGACGACGGGCGTTTTACTGAGTCTGACGCATTGTATGACCTGGTCTCGATACCGCTCTATTTCCCCACCTCATACGGTATCGTCAAACCTTACGTGCGCGGCTTTGAGTTGAATATGCTGGATTCGCCCGTACTGGCGGACGTCAGCATCGACAACAATTGGGCTCCGGCGAAAGCCAAATGAAGCTAAACAATAGATCAGTTGTTGGATTCACCGCGTTGGTCATCGGATCATTCCTGATCCAGGCTTGCGGCGGCGCGAGCCAATACTTCGGCAAGACCGAGACACCCCGCGACAATATTCTCCGTTACGTCTCGGGTTCCGAACCCGAATCACTGGACCCGCACGTCTCTTCGGGCCAGCCGGAAGCTCGCATATACATGGCCCTATTTGACGGACTCGTCGAGTATGGGCCGAAGGACCTGCAGCCGATCCCCGCGATCGCAAAAAGTTGGGAGACCGGGCCCGGTGTCGATACGTTCATATTCCACCTGCGTGACAATGCTCGGTGGAGCGACGGGAAGCCGATCACGGCCGAGGACTTCGTGTACAGCCTAAGGCGCGGATTTGCTCCTGAGACGCTCTCGCGAACAGCAAGCCTGGGCTATTTCGTCAAATACGCCGAAGCCTACAACAGCGGGCGTGTCTTCGTCAGAAAGAACGGCAGATACATCACTGGGTCAGATCTGGACGGTACACCAAAAAAGCAGCGCGCCGCTTTCGGGCCTGACACCGAGTTCGATCGATCGCTCCGCGATGGCGAGCGGATCACGTTGGATGCTGACCCAAAAAAGCGCGAGAAAGAGATCGAGACCGATCCTAAGCTCCGAGCCGCCGCCGAAGGCGCCGAATTCGTACCCGTGTCCGAGAACGACATCGGTGTCGAGGCCATCGATGCTTATACTTTGCGCATCTCGCTGAGACAGCCTGCCCCGTTCTTCGTCGGCCTGCTGGCCCATCAATTCTTTCGATTGGTCCCTCGACACGCGATCGAGAGATACGGGAAACAATGGACTCGCCCAGAGAATATTGTGACGTGCGGTGCATTCAAGATGCAGCGATACGTTCCATACAATGTGCTTGCCGTAACGAGAGATCCGATGTATTGGGACGCGGCCAATGTTCACCTCGACGGTATCGAGTTCTATCCAGTCGAAGAACTCTCAACGATAATGAACCTCTACAAGGGCGGGCAGATCGATGCGATGCTCAATCATTCGGTCCCGTCCTCGTGGATAGGCGACGTGCGGCAATACAAGGACGAGTACCTGAATTTTGCCGAAGCGGCCACCGCATACTATTCGATGAACATGACAAAGCCGCCGTTCAATGACATCAGAGTTCGGCGAGCATTCCAGTTGGCCGTCGATCGAAAGGCATTGTCAGATTTTAGAAAGGTAACGAAACCGCTGAACGATATTACGCCGGACGGCATATTCCCAGACTATGACCGCGCTCGGGCTGCCGTGGCTGACGCATCGAGGGCAAAGGCCGGTCTCTCTGTTGAGGAATGGGACCGAAAGCACGGTGTCGATCCCGAAGCTGCGCGCCGATCGCTCACCGAAGCTGGTTTCCCCGTCATAGCGGAAGGAAACGGCTTTGCTTGCCCGACTTTCCCGACCGATACCGTTTCATTGACGTTCAACACGAACGAGAATAATCGTGCTGTCGCCGAATTCGTCCAGGCTCAATGGAAAAAGAACCTCGGCGTCACGATACCGCTCAAAAGCCAGGAGTTCAAGACATTTCTAAAAGATCGTAACGAACTCAACTATGTCGGTTTTGCCCAGAGCCTATGGTCGGGCGACTATATGGACCCGTTCACATTCTTAGGGCTCCACTATGCCAAGCAGAACGACGGCGGCTCCGGATTCTATGATCCGAAATACGACAAGCTGCTCGATGACGCCAATAATGAGCTCGACCCGCAGAAACGGTACGAGCTGCTTGCAAGGGCCGAAGCCTATGTGATGGATCAGCTGCCTGTTGTCACGCTTACAGTTAATGCCACGAACTGGCTCAAGAAGCCGTATGTCAAAGGAATGTATCCTAACCCCGGGACGCTTCATGCCTGGAAGTTCGTGTATATTGAGACCGACAGGAGCCGCTGGGATCGTGACGTTGAGGGGATCATGACCGGGTCGGACGCGCGCGTCGATCAACAGTTGGCTGAGCTCACCTCGAGCCAACGAGGGCAATAGATGGTTCGATTCATAATCAAGCGGATCCTGCTGATCATACCGATGGCCTTGCTAGTGGTCACGCTGACCTGGGGCTTGATCCGGATGGCGCCTGGAACATTTTATTCTAGTGAGAAAAAGCTTCCTGCCGCTATCGAAAAGAATATTCGCGAGCGCTACGGATTGGATAAGCCCTGGTACGCGCAATACGGCTTGATGATGGGCAATGTGATCAGCGGCGACTTGGGCATTTCCCTCAAATACGAGGGGCAAGCCGTCAACGAGATCATCGGGCGTCACCTGCCATATTCGGCGATAATCGGGATCGCTGCTTATCTGCTGGCGTTGGCAGTCGGGCTCGCGGCCGGCACGCTGGCAGCACTGCGGCAGAATTCATTTTTTGATTATGCGTCGATGTCGGTGGCGCTGCTCGGCCTCTCTATACCGGCATTCGTACTCGGGCCGCTGCTCGTCCTGTTGTTCTCCTTTACGCTTTACCTGCTGCCTCCGGCACGTTGGGGCGGGGTATCGGCTCTCGTGCTTCCCGTCGTCACGCTGGCCGCAGTTTATGCGGCTTACATCGCACGTCTCACTCGTGCAGGAATGCTTGAGGTACTTCGGTCGGATTACATTCGAACTGCCAGGGCAAAGGGGCTGAGCGAGCGAACAATACTTTTCCGCCATGCGTTGCGCGGCGGCTTGATACCGGTCGTATCATTTACCGGTCCTGCTCTCGCGGGTTTGCTTGCAGGCACCGTCGTGGTCGAAAAAGTTTTTGCGATCCCCGGCCTGGGCAATATTTTTATCCAGTCGATCTTCAATCGTGACGAGCCTCTCACCCTCGGCATCGTTGCCTTCATTTCGATCCTGATAATGGTGTTCAATCTTGCGGTCGATATTGCTTATGGATTTCTGGACCCGAGGATAAGATATGAATGAGCTTCCAAAGACCGGCAAGGTAGAAAAAGGAGCTTCTCTTTGGCGTGATGCGTGGCAGCGTTTGCTAAAGAATCGGCTCGCTGTCTTTGGTCTGGTCGTCCTGATCCTAATGTCCACCGCTGTAATCGTTGGCCCCGCGATAATAGAATGGACGACCGGCTACACCTACGACTTTATTCCGGACGACCCAACTCTGTATCGTTCGATGCCGCCTTCGGCGGCACATTGGATGGGAACGGACGATGCCGGCCGGGATATTTTTGCTCGAGTGCTCCAGGGCGGACGCATTTCGTTGCTTGTGGGTATCATCTCTACCGCGGTGTCGCTGATAGTCGGCGTCACATACGGTTCGATAGCCGGGTATCTCGGTGGACGTATTGACAACGTAATGATGCGTATCGTCGATATTCTTTACGCTATTCCTTACATTCTCATCGTGATCGTTCTGCTCGCGGTATTCGGCAGCAGCAATTCTCCGGCTTGGATCAAATGGCTGGCCGCTACGGTCGGCGGCGAAGGCAATCAAGGCCTAAGCCAGATAATCCTGTTGTTCTTTGCCCTTGGGCTGGTTTCGTGGCTGACAATGGCGCGAGTGGTGCGCGGCCAGGTACTCTCGCTCAAGAATCAGGATTTCATACTCGCTGCTCGCGCGACCGGTGTCAGAGTGCCGGGCATCATTTTTCGCCATATCATTCCCAATACGTTGGGCCCGGTGATCGTTTACGCGACCCTGACCGTGCCGAGTGTAATGCTGACAGAGGCGTTCCTATCCTATCTCGGGCTTGGCGTACAGCCGCCATATGCGTCGTGGGGGAGCCTTGCGAACGACGGCATCAAGAACCTGGCCATATATCCCTGGCAATTGATATTTCCGGGGCTGACGATGGCCCTGACGCTATTTTCGCTGAATTTCCTGGGTGACGGGCTCCGCGATGCTCTCGACCCGCAAACCCGAAAATTCTGAAGTCCGGAGGTTATTGCTTGACCAGACTGATATTTATTTTGACTCTAATTACGGCCGCCGTGGGCGCAGTGTCGGCACAGGCCAAACCAAAACCCTCGCCGTCGCCGGCCGCAGATACCAAACTGAACGTGATCAAAGAAGGCAGCGGTATCGGAGGCATCAAGGTCGGCGAATCGACGTCGGCTGATGTGATCCGGCGTTTTGGCAAGGTATATCGTTGGGAGATAAATAAGAAGTATTCGTATCAGATGACCTATGACGCACTCGGGCTGTCATTCTATATTTGCCAGGCCGACAAAAAAGAGACGATATTTCTGATCGAGATCAAGGCGCCGTACAAGGGCCGGACGACAAAAGGTGTCGTGATCGGCAAAACTACAAAAGAAGAGACCGAAAAGCTCTACGGGCCGCCATCCGATGGGTTCGAATACAAAGGGATCCATTTTTATTACAACCGATACGGCAAACGTAATGTGATCACCGAGATCGACATAGTCGAGAATGCAGGACTCCGCCAATGCGGCGACAAGAAATGAGCCATTCGATCGACCCAATGCTCCGGGTGACCGGCTTGCAAACCTACTTCGACACTGAGGACGGCGTCGTAAGGGCGGTCGACGACGTTTCGTTCGAACTCTCAAAAGGCGAAACTCTCGGGGTCGTGGGCGAATCCGGCTCGGGAAAATCCGTGACGGGCCTGTCGATACTTCGTTTGATACCGTCCCCTCCGGGCCGGATCGCCGGCGGTTCTGTCCAATTCGATGGAGACGACATATTAGCGATGCCTGAATCCGCGGTAAGGGCGATCCGTGGGCGGCGCATCTCTATGATCTTTCAGGATCCGATGACGTCGCTGAACCCATTCCTTCGGATCTCGACGCAGCTCTGTGAGGTTTCCATGCTCCATTTGGGCCACGACCGTGCTGCGGCCCGCCGCCACGCCATCGACATGCTCAGAAAGGTGGGGTTCTCGGATCCGGAGAGGCGGATCGACGGATACCCGCACGAGTTATCTGGCGGGATGCGGCAAAGGGTAATGATCGCAATGGCGCTCTCCTGCGGCCCGGAACTCCTGATAGCAGACGAACCCACAACGGCTCTCGACGTGACGATCCAGGCGCAGATCCTCGAGCTGATCAAACAGCTGAAGGAGGAGACCGGAACCAGTGTCATGCTAATAACGCACGACCTTGGCGTCGTTGCAGGAATGGCTGACCGCGTTATTGTGATGTACGCCGGCCGAATTTTCGAATCAGCACCGACCGCTGAGATCTTTGCGTCGCCCGCGAATCCATATACGATCGGATTGCTAAGGAGCGTACCCGACCCTACCCACGAAGAGGGCGAAAGGCTGTATCAGATCCCGGGAACGCCGTCTTCGGCGTCAAGCGAGGCAGCCGGCTGTCCGTTCGCCGAAAGATGTGGCCGGGCCGAAGCAATATGCCGCCGGGAACAGCCTCGGCTTACCGAGGTCGCCTCCGGCCATCATTCATATTGCCATTTTGCAAAGGAGATCTATGCACCGACCAGAATTTAGAATTCACGCGATCGTTCCGGCGTTCTTGATCGCCTTGATCGCGATCTTAGGCTGTAAGTTTACCTCGTCATCCGAAACGAGCAACGGCCAGGCTCCAAGTGAACCGCGTACGGCCGCCTCGCCCGGGCCATCAACTCAAGGCGACCAGCCGACCGGCGAACCAAAGGATGAGGTGATCCGTGCCGCTAAGAAGTTCCTGCAGTTGGATTCGTTCTCGGCCGAGATGCGGGGCGAGGGCACCGATGCTCTCTCGATGAGACTCGAATACCAGGCTCCGGATAGGTTTCGGATAACGCACAATGCCGGCGCCGCTGCTGGCACCGAAACGATCCTGATCGGCGACGCCAGCTATATGAAAATGAAAGGCAAGTGGCAGAAGCTGCCCGTCAATATAGGCGGCAAGATACCAACGCTTCGCGATGCGTTCAGCGAAGAAGGCCTAAAGACCTTGACCGATGTAAAGCGTGAGTCGGACGACATCGTCAACGGAACGCCAGCCTCCGTTTACTCCTATCGCAACAAATTGCCTAACGAGAATTATCCCTTCACTTCTCGAATATGGATCGGGAAGGACTCGGGGCTCCCGATGAAGATCGTAGTGGACTACGAACAAGGTGCGCTGAAGCAAATGGTGATCAACTACGATACTTCGACGCCGGTCTCGATCGAGGCTCCGTCAAACTGACCCGACGCGATGAGCGAAGATCTTATCAAAATCAGAGACCTTAAGGTCCACTATCGCACCGGACGACGGTTGTTCGGGAGTGGCTCCGATGTGCGCGCGGTCGATGGCGTGTCGCTCGATATTCGACGAGGTGAAACGCTCGGACTGGTCGGCGAATCGGGCTGCGGAAAATCAACGCTGGGCAGGGCTATACTTAGGCTCACCGAACCGACCTCGGGGAGCATTAGCTATGACGGAGAAGACCTCCTCAGTCTATCCGGCGGTGAGATGCGGCGGCGGCGCAAACGTCTCCAGATGATATTTCAGGACCCTTATGCGAGCCTCGATCCGCGAATGACGGTCGGCCAGATCATCGCTGAGCCGATCAGAACGTTTGAATCCGTATCGAGGCGCGATGCAGAGTCGAGGGTCACTCGATTGATGGAGACCGTGGGCTTGAGCCCGAAATTCATCCGCCGATATCCGCACGAATTCTCAGGCGGGCAGCGGCAGCGGATAGGCATCGCGAGGGCACTGGCCGTTGAACCGGAATTCCTGGTAGCTGACGAACCGATATCGGCTCTAGACGTCTCGATACAGGCGCAGATACTGAACCTTCTTCAGGACCTTCGTGCGGAACAGAGGCTCACATACCTTTTTATCTCGCACGATCTTCGCGCCGTCAGGCATATCTCGGATCGCATCGCCGTGATGTATCTGGGCCGGGTCGTTGAACTGGCAGATGCCCGCGACCTGTATGACGATCCGTTGATGCCCTATACTCAGGCGTTGATATCGGCTCTGCCTGTCCCAGATCCCAAGGTCGAAGCCCGCCGCGAACGGATAACGCTCAAGGGCGAGATCCCGTCCCCGCTCGATCCGCCCGAAGGCTGCCATTTCCACACGCGTTGCCCTTATGCGGTCGAGTCCTGCAAACGATCGACGCCGCAATTGGTCGAAATAAAGCCACGGCATTTTGCCGCGTGCTCGCGTATCGGCCCCGGCACTCCGGACATCAGGTCCGTTTGACGCGTTCGTCCCTTTGCATCCTGTCCGTATTTTCGTGAAATTATTGTCAGATTGCGCGTTTAAGCAGGTAAATATATTCGTGTGCCGTCTGCCCGCTCCGGGCATGCGATGCATCGAAACACCTTAGAGATCGAATAAATGAGGGCAAAACGCCACATCCCGGGTAAGGCGGTATTCGACCGATTGGCAGCCGAGAACGGCGTCGCCATAGCAGTCGTTGACCGCAGCGGCGTCGAAACCTCGTCGTCCAATAACAATTCGATCTGCGAGACGTTGAATCCGGACGGACTGCTTTCTCCTTCGTGCTCGGCAGATTGCGGCAAAGCACTTGAGCGTTCGGTCGAAGCAGGGACCACTATCCAATTCACGTGCCACGCCGGGCTCGAATGCAGGGCGGCCGAAATGAACAACGATTCCCACCCCGTGGCTGTCATAATCGGCCGCACATTCGTGCGATCGGAGAATTATAGGCGTGCGACCGAGCGTGCGGTCAACGGGGACTGGAAGCGATATTCTCCCGCCGATCTGTTTGCAAATGTTCTATTGACAGGTTCTTCCGGCGTCCTCGACACAGCGGCAGAGCAATTCATGAACGAAGCGCCGATCATTGCCGATCCCGAACCGGTAAAGGAATCGCCGAGACAGCAGCGACAGGCAGACACTAATGTCGGTTCACAGGCTCTGGCTCCTGCATCGAGAGCCTCGAGCTTGCCTTCCGTCGGCGGATCCGCCGCCAATGCCTGGAGGTCGTTCTTCGATTCCCTGCTTCAGCAGGATCACGCGTCAGCACGCGATTCGATCATGCGATTCGTTGCCGAACGTTACTGCCTGAGCCCGGTAGTTTGGCTCGAACGCCGCGGCGACTCGTTCGTAAAGACGGCAGTACTCGGCGACGTACGCGCGCGGAAGATCAGCGTCAGCCTCAAGCGGGACGACCCGCGGCTGAGGTCCGCATTGGAATCAGATATGCCGGTGGAACTCGGTGAAGCACGCTCCGAAGCTCGCCGAATGTTCCTTTTCCCGATCCCGGTCGGCGATGACGTCAATTCTGCTCTAGCCGTGCTTGGCAGCATTGCCGATGACCGCGTCAAGCATCACCTGGCCAGGATGTGCGCGGCCATCGCGCCCAGGCTTGAGATACTCAGGCTGCGCGGCAAAGTGGAGAGGACAAGTGTCGCTCGCCGCTTCACGGAATCGATCGGTCGAGCCGGTTCGGATGACCTCTGGCAGGATCTGATCGCGGCCGTTGCAAATATACTTGGCGCCGAACGCGCTTCGCTTATAACCGGATCTGATGACGAAGGCCGCGAACTCGCCGTCAGGGCAGCGGTGGGCTCGACATTCGATCTTCGTACTGAGCCGCACGCCGGATCCCGCGTCGCGCGTTTAGTGCTCGAACGCAAAAAACCGATCATAGTGGACGACGTCAGGTCCACCGGGCTCGCTCCGGTGGATACCGAGCGACGATACAGGACGCCGTCTTTCATGAGCGTTCCTATTCCGATCGATGGCCGTCGTTCGGCTGTTCTGAGCTTTACGGACAAGGCCGGCGACGGCAAATTCGATGTTGATGACCTAGAGGTCATACGTACCATCACGCCTCAGTTGGTGATGGCTATCGATCGCGCTTTCTTGAATGATCGCGCGCGCCAATTCGAGCAGATGTCCGTGACTGACGCCGTCACGGGACTGCTGAACCGCCGTTATATCGAAGAGCGTCTTTCCGAAGAAGTGAAACGCAGCGTCCGGCACGGATACCCTATGTGTCTGATCATGCTCGACGTCGATAATTTCAAAAGCTACAACGACAGTTTTGGACACACAGCGGGCGACATCGCTCTCAAGCGAGTGGCAGACATCGTGCGGGGAACCCTGCGCGGAGCCGACGTCGCGACCAGATGGGGCGGCGAGGAGTTTTGCGTCCTTCTGCCTCAGACCACCGGAGAAGAAGGTTCCGCCATCGCCGAACGTCTCCGGCGGAATGTTGCCTCGGCCGAGTTCCCTCATCGAAGCGTGACCGTCAGCCTCGGACTCGCAGCCTGCTCGAGCGAATTATGCTCGCATCTGGATATGGTGGACGCGGCTGATGCCGCGCTTTATGCCGCCAAGGCCCGCGGACGTGACCGCGTTGTCGAGTTCTCGGCGTTGACACAGGAAGAACTCGGACGATACCGGGACCGCAAGAAATGATGCTCGAATCAACAAGCAGGATACTTGCGCGGATCGATAGGAACGCATTCGTCGGCCGTGAGGCCGAGACGGCGGCTCTCGGCGAGGCGATCCGTGCCGGCAGGCCAACCGTCGTGATGGCCCAACCTGGTTCCGGTTCGTCAGAGCTCCTCCGGCAGGTATTCGACCGATCTTTTGGTTCTGATGACGGCCCGGCCCCGTTCTTCTTCGAAGCGGCTGAAGATGAGTCCTCATCTCATATGGCCGCGCGTTTCGTTCGCGAATTTCTTACGTGCATCGTTGCCTATCTCCGCCGTGACCCGGGCGTGATCGCCGCATCTCCGGAAGTGTGCGAGATCTCCGAACTGGCTCCGCCCGCCGACGGGCCTTGGATAGATCGCCTTATCGAGTCTTGCAGAGCGGACAGCCGGCTCAACGACGACCGGGCGTTCATTCGTGCGGCGCTCAGCGCTCCCGCAAGGGCAGCGTCCCGGGGCGTCTCGAACGCGGTACTGATCGACCGGGCCGACCTGATCGCCGATGAAGAATGTCTGGGAATGCTCAGGGAACTCGCCTCAACAAGCGGCGTTTCGCTCGTATTCGGCTGCCGGCGGCGTCACTCGCTTTCTCGAGAGCCGCTCAATAGGCTCCACCTTCGCCGCCTGGATACGCACGATGCCGCACAGCTTGTTTCGATCGCGGCGGAAGAGGCAGGCCTCGTTCTCAACGAGCAAGTGCGTGATCTCGTAGCTATCCTAAGTGGCGGAGCTCCGCGAGCTATCCGCAGGATCCTCGGTCGTGCCGCCGAAACCGGGATCGGGCTTTCGGGTTTTGCCCGGACGGCATCCGTCTATACCGACCTGATCTATGGAGGGCTTCTCGGGGCCGATGTGTCGTCGGCGATCGAGCGGCTCGACCGCCAAGCCGGACGCGATCTCGGCATCGTGCAAATGCTGATGAGAACGATAACGTCCGGATCTACTTCATTGGCCGACTGGCAGAAACACTCTCGTCTGATGTCGGACGAGATCGGTTCGGTGATCGCCCGTCTACATGTGGAAGAGGTAGTGAACGCAGCGGGCGGACGGATAGTTGTGGATGACGCGGACCTGATACTTGGTGACACGATCAGAGCGCTCGATTCCGCAAAGAATCCAGGCCAACGCGCCAGGCAGATCGCCGAATCGGCCGCAGCTTTTGCACGGCGTTCACCTCAGCTGATGAGTGAGCACTACCGGCGCTCGTCGCTGCTGGATCTCCGCGAGCTGATGTTGAGGTTTGACGGGCAGCCGGTGCCTAATGTTTTGCTTGACGGTGTATCGTTTAGAGATAAGTTAAAAGGGCTCGACAAGGCCGGTATCAAGGCCGCTCTAGCGCAAGAAAAGGAAATGATCCACCTGCCGCGGATCGCTTTTGCGGCTCATACGGCGGACCTGTATCCGCCGATTGCCGCTATATGCAGCCGCGAAAGGTCGGCGATAGCGGTCGGTGTAGATGCGTCCGGCCAACGCGAGATAGCCAGACTCGCGGTTGAGATCGATCAGAAGCTGGAAGCTGATCTTGAGACCGCTGTGTTCTGGCTCGATCGACTCGAAATGGCTGCGGCGGCCTGCGATCTGGCAGAATTCAGGATCTGGCTTGTCGCTCGAGAAGGATTTACGGCTGAAGCACACGCCGCCATAACCGAACGTGGAGCCGTAGGTTCGTCACGCCGACAGGCCGAGACGCTTTCAACCTTTTTGTCCGAGGGCGAAGATCGTTCTCCCGAACCAGACAGATATGAGCTCACGATCCCGATGGGCTCCGATACGGAAATGATCGCGGCCCACATGGCTGAAGAAGTCGCCCGGCGGCATGGATTCCCGCCTCGATCCGTTAATCAGATAAAGACCGCAGTTGTCGAGGCGTGCATCAATGCGGCGGAACACGGCCTCAGCCCTGACAGACGTATCAGGCTCTCATTCGCATTCGGCGGAGGCCGGCTGACGGTGGATGCTGAGAATCGCGGCATCCGGCTGCTGGACCGCGACGATGCCGCTTCCGAACCAAGTGCTCCTAGGCGCGGATGGGGACTCAAGCTGATCCGCGGGTTAATGGATGAAGTAACCATCATCCCGACCGACGATGGCACGCTCCTGCGTATGGCCAAGATACTGGCCAAATAGAGTTCTCAGGTCCCCAGGTCGCGGTCCGTACGTCTCCTATCGCTTTCCCGCTTTCGCTCTGAGGCCAAAATAGCGTAATTGCGCATAGCCTCTTCGGTCGGCTCTTTTTCCAAGGTCGCAGCCAGTACGTCGCTGATCAAACGGGCCGGTATGATCTCGAGTTCCTTTCTGACGTCGTCCGGGATCTCGTCCACATCTGCCTCGTTTCTTTCGGGAAGCACGATCCGGCGGATGCCCGCTCGATGCGCGGCAAGCACTTTTTCTTTGATGCCGCCGACCGGGAACACCAGCCCGGATAGAGTGATCTCGCCAGTCATCGCCGTGTCGGACCGCACGCGCTTGCCGGTATAGAGCGAAGCCAGAGCTGACGCCATCGTTACGCCGGCCGACGGGCCGTCCTTTGGGATCGCTCCCGCGGGCACGTGGAGATGGACGCCGTTCTCCTTGATCAGGTCCGGATCGATACCAAAATCGGCCGCATGGGACCATAGATAGCTGCGGGCCGCCTGAGCCGATTCCTTCATCACCTCACCGAGCTGCCCGGTCAAGGTTAGGCCGCCGCTGCCCGGCAGGAGCGTCGCTTCGATGAAGAGCACCTCGCCGCCCATCTCTGTCCAGGCCATCCCGGTTGCCACACCGGGCGGCAGCTCCTTGCGGGCCTCTTCGGGGAACATTCGCGGCGGGCCCAGATATCCGCGTATCTCTTCGGCGGTGACGACCACCTTGTCGGTAGTGCCTTCGGCGACCTTCAGCGCGACCTTTCGTGCTAGGTTGCCGACGCTCCTTTCCAACTGTCTGACGCCTGCTTCCCTTGTATATCTCGAGGTCAGGAGGTTGATCGCGTCGGCTGATATCTCCAGGTGTTCAGGCGTCAATCCATTCTCGGTAATTTGCCGCGGGATGAGATATTGCTTTGCGATCGCCAGTTTCTCGCGATCACTGTAGCCGGCAAGCTGGATGACCTCCATACGGTCGCGAAGCGGCATGGGGATCGGGCCCAATTGATTCGCCGTTGCGATAAAAAATACCTTTGACAGATCGAATGGAAGATCGAGGTAGTTATCGCGAAATGTATTGTTCTGAGCCGGATCCAGTATCTCGAGCAATGCCGATGCCGGGTCTCCGCGAAAATCATTGCCGAGCTTATCGACCTCGTCGAGCATAAATACGGGATTATTCACCCCGACACGCCTTAGAGATTGAATTATCCGTCCCGGCATGGCACCGATATATGTTCGTCGATGCCCGCGGAGTTCCGCTTCGTCCCTCATACCGCCCAGACTTATGCGTTCGAACTCGCGTCCGAGTGCTCTGGCGATAGAGCGCCCGAGACTCGTCTTTCCGACTCCCGGCGGCCCGACAAAAAGTAGTATCGGACTCTTGCTGTCCGGGCGTAATTTCACCACAGCAAGCGACTCCAATATCCGTTCCTTGATGTCCTCTAGCCCGTAATGGTCTTCGTCCAGGATGCGCCTGGCCTCGTTGAGATCCAGTTTCTCCGCGCTCGATCGGCGCCAGGGAAGTTCGAGAATGTACTCGAGATAGGTCCTGATGACGTGATAATCCGGGGCCGCCTGCGGAAGCGCCTCCATGCGCCGAAGCTCACGTTCCGCTTCCTTTCTGACGTCGTCAGGCAGATCAGCTTTCTCCAGCCTTTCTCTTAGCTGGCCCGCCTCGGCCTTTTCTCCGTCTTCGTCCTCGCCCAACTCCTTTTGGATCGCCTTCATCTGCTGCCGAAGCACGTAATCACGCTGAGATTTGTCAATCTCCTGCTGCGCTTCGTTCGCGATCTTGGATCTTATCTGCATGATCTCGACCTCGCGAGCGAGAGCAGCGTGCGTCAACGTCAGCAGCCCGTCAACGGTCGAAGATTCGAGCATTTTTTGCTCGGTCTCGGTGCCAAGATCCAGAACGGACGCAAGGAAATAGGCAAGCTGTACGGGATCTTCCTGCGAGAGCACTGCGGTACGTATCTCGGGCGGCACTTGAGGCAGGAGCGCTAGAGCCTCTTGTATCATCCCGTGGATATTGCGTTTGAGGGCCTCGATCTCCTCTTCGTCGCCTCGCCTGAGCGGCGGCAGAACTTGGACCTTTGCTTTCAAATAGGGCTGTTCAGAGGTCCATTCGATCACCTCAAATCTGTCCATTCCCTGAACGATCAGCTGCATGATGCCTTCGTTTCGCATCATACGTTTGATATTCACGATCGTACCGATCTTGTAGAGGTCGCCGGGCGTCGCATCGTCGCCGGTCACATTCTCGGTTCTAGTCGTGATGCAAGCGAGCAGCTTTTCCTGCGTGGCAAGTGCGGCCTCGGTCGCGCGGGTCGAACGGTCGCGTCCGACCGCCAGCGGTACCACGGTCTCCGGGAACAGTGTCGTATTCTGCAGCGGCAGCACGGCGATCTCAAACGGTTCGTGTGTCGCATCGCCGTCATTCGCTTTTGCAGCTTCTGTTATTTCGTTATCGTCGGCCATACTATAGAAGATACACCTTTGGACAGGTCGATTTCCATCAAGTGGATGCTAGCTCCTCGGCCCCAACCGCATCCTAAGCCCCAATTCACCTTGTCGCATGATGGCATCATGATTCCAGCGAAAGACGGGCCGTGCGATCGGCGCGATGAGATTCATCCATCTCGGCTCGGTCCGAACGGTCCATAGATAGCGAACCTCGGTAACGCCGCCTTTATCGTCGAATAGCCATATACCGCGGCCGTTGAGCTCGCCGCGAGCCACTATCTCGATCCTGCGCAGGCGATCGACGGCGACGACCTCTGTCTCGAATTCCAGCGTATAGGGCAGCACGCTTCGCCATCGCGTCACCCGTAAGCTCCCGATGCCGTCCGCATCGCCTTTGCGGATCTCGCGGCTCTCGACCACACCGCGCCACCATTCGGGCCAGGCGTCCGCATCCTCGATCAGATCCCAGACAGCGTTGATCTCAGCTTCGAGTTCCCAGATGGTCTCAAAGTGGTATTCGGTCATCGGTCAAAAGGCAAAAAGGCGGCAGGCCTTCTGGAGCCGCCGCCACGCAAAAATGCGCAAAAAATGCAATGTCGGCTTTAGGTTACTTTCGGCCGCCGCCTTTTGCAAAGTATCCCTGGCGATGCGTAAGTTTTACATTCTCGCGTGCCAGATTCGGATCGACCAACTGGATCGAGATCGACCGGTACGATCCGTCGCGATTCTGATTTGTCGGTTCATACGCGACCAAATATTGGGAGCGCATCTCCTCCTCGATCTGCCGGAAAGCGTCGCGAAGGTCGCGTTCATCCCGCGGAAAGAATGCGCGGCCGCCGGTTCGTTCGGTCAGCTTGTTCAGGGCACTGCGATCGACGCCCTGAAAGAACGAATCACCGATGCCAACCGCGTATATGATCGCTTCCGTTCGGACCGCCGCCTGTACCGCTTCGTCGAGCTTTTTCTGGCCGCTAGTGTTCACTCCATCGGAAAGCAGAATTATTGCCCGACGAGTCTTCTCCGGAGCCGGCCGCAGTACTTCGTTCGAGGTCACCCAGATGGCATCCCAGATCGCTGTCGAGCCCGCCACGGCCTGGTTTCTCCCGGAAATGGGAGGCGTGCCCGGAACGCTGCCGCCGTTCGTCACTACGCCGCCGCCGATGTAGCCGGACGGAGGAACGAACTTGATCCGATCGACCGCGCGACGCAGCCGCGTTAGATTATTCGTCAGGTCCTGTTCGAGCGTGGTCTCGCCCGTAAAGGAAAGTACGGCCACCTCATCCTTCGCCGGACGGACCACCGATTCAAGGAATGAAATGGCGGCTTCCTTCTGTTCCGGCAGCGTCCTCTGCTGCGAAACGCTAACGTCGACCAGTATCGCGAGGCTCAGCGGCAGGTCCACCTGACGGGTAAATTCCACGATCTCCTGGGGCTTGCCGTCCTCGAGGAGGCGGATGTCCTCCTTTTTTAATGTCGTCAGCAGTCTTCGGCTGCGATCCTGAGCCGTGAACAGTACGTTGACGACGTCGGTATCGATCTTGATCGGTTCGTCATCTTCGATCACCGGGGGCGTGGCGGTCGGCGTCGGGCGCGGTGCAAAAGCCGCCGCATCCGAGCCATCAGCGACATATGCAGACATGAACGCGCTCGACGCTATCACCGCTATCAAGGCCGCTAAACGTGTTCGCCGTTTGAACATCCTTTCTCCTACTTCAGGCCATCGCGTATGGCGCGATAGCTCGATTTTGTCCTGATCGATAATTTTTTGTTGCGTTCTTTGTCCGCGAACCGCACCTCAACCTTACGTAGCCGCCCGTCATATGACTGGTCAGCGGGTTTGTAAGTGATGATGTACTGTGATCGAAGCTCTTCGGAGATCCGTTTGAATGCTCGCTCAAGAGCCAGGATGTCGCCGGTGAAGAACGCCTCGCCGCCGGTTTCCTGACAGAGTTTTTCGAGCAATTTGTCTCCGCTGTCCTTAGCTGTGCCTGCTTCTACGCCCGGCACGCTGCCGAGAAAGCCGGCCTTAGTAGATATCGCAAAGATCGTGGTCTCGGTTCGCTGAGCAATGTCGATCGCGTCCTTGAGCTCGGCCCTGGAATATGTGTCGTCGCCGTCGGTGATGATGACTATCACTCTTCGCCCGGGAACATTGCGGAGCTTCTCGTCGCAAAATAACCAGACCGCATCGTACAAAGCTGTCTGCGAGCCTACTTTGCTGACCTTATCGACCGCCCGGTCGAGCAGATCGAGCTTGTCAGTGAAATCCTGTCTCAGCGTGATCTCGTGATCGAACGTCATGAAGGCGGCCTTGTCCTTTCGCAGCCTCGTGACCGTGTATATGAAATTCTTGGCAGCTTCCTTTGAGAAACCCATTTTTCCCGCGGTTGAAGGCGACGTGTCCATTAGCACGCCGACGAACACGGGCGGATTCGTCTTCTCGTCAGAAAAGAATGTGATCTCCTGCTGGACGCCATCCTCAAAGACGAGAAAATCTCCTCTGCTAAGCCCCGACACCAGCTCTTTCTTGCCGGCTGTCACCGTTACTGGAAGCCTGACCTCGAAGGTCTTTGTAACTCCGGGATCGTCCGGCGGCGGCGTCGGCGACGTTCTAGGCCGTTGCGCCGCTGCGGATCCGGCCGCAAAAGCGGCGAGAATTGCGAGAGAGACTATGTAAACCGATCTTTTCATTGCGGATGACCAACCTGTTTTGATGCGCATTGTAACGGCGCTTGTTGCCTTGCAGCCAGGCAAGAGTATAGCAAATGGCCCGTTGCCCGACATCGGGCCCGGATCGTCCCGTCGTTGCAAGGCGCCGTCGGTCGCGATAAATTTAGTCAAGATGGACGAGAATATCTTTCGGGAATACGACATTCGCGGAATAGTCGGGACACAGTTGACGGATGCATCAGTTGCCACGATCGGCAGAGCGCTTGCGGTATTTTTTCTTAGGAACTCTGCCAACCGGATCGCGATCGGATACGACGCACGTGTCAGTTCACCTGGCTTTTGTGAGCTGATCAGCGAACGGCTTCGATCGGCGGGCATAGACGTAGTGCTGATCGGCCGTGTGCCGACGCCCGTGCTCTACCACACCGTTTACACGCGTAATGTCGACGGCGGAGTGATGATTACCGGATCTCACAATCCGCCCGATCATAATGGCTTCAAGATATGCCTCGGCAAAGGAACGCTCTTTGGTTCTCAGATCCAGGAGATCAAACATATTGCACTTGCCGGTGACGAAGCCTCAGGGAGCGGCTCGATCGAGGAACTGGATGTGCTCGACGACTACACAAGGGACATTGCCTCCCGCGTGGCGCTTGGCGATCGAAAGATAAAGGCGGTGATAGATGCAGGCAACGGGATGGGAGGAGTGACGGCCGTGCCCGTCTATCGAAGCCTCGGTGTTGATATGATCGAGCTTTTCACAGAGCCTGATTCCACTTTTCCGAACCATCACCCGGATCCGACCGTCGAAGAGAACCTCAGCGATATGATCGCCGCGGTCCGGAGAGAGAATGCAGACCTCGGCATCGCGTTCGACGGCGACGGCGACCGCGTCGGGATCGTTGATGAGACCGGGCGCATCATTTGGGGTGATGAGCTCATGATCCTGTTCTCGAGGTCGGTCCTTGCCTCGCGGCCCGACGCCACCATCATCGGTGAGGTCAAATGTTCACAACGACTCTACGACGATATCGCGTCGCGCGGCGGCAACGGGATAATGTGGAAAGCCGGCCATTCGCTGATCAAGGCCAAGATGAAGGAAACGAATGCCGCTCTTGCGGGCGAGATGAGCGGGCATATCTTCTTCGCCGACCGCTTTTACGGCTTTGATGATGCGACCTACGCCGGTGCCAGAGTGTTGGAGATACTATCAAATACCGATCAGCCGCTCTCAGAACTTTTGGCCGACGTACCTCCGAGCTTTTCGACGCCGGAGCTGCGGGTAGATTGTCCTGATGAAAAGAAGTTCGAAGTTGTTACCCGCGTCGTCGAGCATTTCAGCCGTAGTCACAATGTAATTACAATAGACGGCGCGCGAATACTTTTCGACGGAGGCTGGGGACTCGTACGGGCATCCAACACTCAGGCCATCCTGGTGCTTCGATTTGAGGCAGATACGCCCGAGCGGCTTTCCGAGATCAGGGCCGAGGTTGAAGCGGTCGTTACCGACCTGATAGGCCGGAGCTAGCTTTCGTTCACTTTCAACACCGCGAGAAACGCTTCCTGAGGTATCTCGACGCGGCCGACCTTCTTCATTCGTTTTTTGCCTTCTTTTTGCTTTTCGAGAAGTTTGCGCTTTCTCGATATGTCGCCGCCGTAGCACTTGGCGATCACGTTCTTGCCCATCGCTTTGACCGTCTCGCGTGCTATCACTTTATTGCCGATCGCGGCTTGTATCGGTACTTCAAAGAGCTGTCTAGGTATCAGCTCTTTCATTTTCGCGGTCAAAAGCCGTCCTTTTGACTGAGCAGTCGCAGAGTGCATTATCAACGACAACGCATCGACCGGCTCGCCGGAAACGAGGATATCGAGCTTGACCAACTTTGACTCTTTGTAGCCTGACAAGTGGTAGTCGAGCGAGGCATAACCGCGTGAGACAGACTTGAGCCGGTCATAGAAATCAAGCACGATCTCGTTTAGCGGCAATTCGTAAACCAACATGACCCGATCCTTGGTGACGTACTCGAATTTCTTCTGGACGCCGCGTTTCTCGTCCAGCAGCGGCAGGATTCCGCCGAGGAAATTGTCATTTGTCAGTATCGTTGCTTCGATATAGGGCTCTTCTATCTTTTGGATCCGTCCGGGATCCGGCATCTGCGACGGGCTATCGATCTCATGCGTCTCGCCGTCGGTGGTCGTGACGCGATAACGAACTCCGGGCGCCGTGGTTATCAGGTCTAGGTTGAACTCACGTTCGAGCCGCTCCTGGATGATCTCCATATGGAGCAGTCCGAGAAATCCGCATCTAAAACCAAATCCCAGCGCGGTCGATGATTCAGGTTCGTAGAAGAATGAGGCGTCGTTTAGCCGAAGCTTATCCATTGCGTCACGCAGGTCTTCGTATTGGGCGGAATCGGTCGGATACAATCCCGCAAAGACCATCGGCTTGACCTCCTGGAACCCCGGGAAGGGCTCAGCGGTCGGATCCTGAGCGTCGGTAATAGTGTCGCCGATCTGAACGTCCGCTACGGTCTTGATCGATGCGGTCAGGAACCCGACCTCGCCCGGGCCAAGTTCGTTGATCGGGGTCGCTTTGGGTCTATTGACGCCAACCGTTTCGACAAGGTATTCCCGTCCGGTATTGAAGAATTTGATCTTTGTGCCTTTGCGGATCGTACCGTCTATTACACGAAAAAGCACTATGACGCCGCGATAGCTGTCATACCAGCTGTCAAAGATCAGTGCTTTCAGCGGCCGTTCTCGTTCGCCTTTAGGCGGCGGTATCTTGGCGATCACCGCTTCGAGCACTTCTTCGACGCCGACGCCGGTCTTGGCCGAGGTCAGCACGGCCTCGCTTGAATCAAGCCCGATGATATTCTCGATCTGTTCCTTTATCCGATCCGGCTCCGCCGACGGGAGGTCGATCTTATTCAGCACGGGAACGAGTTCGAGATCATTCTCGATCGCGAGGTACGTGTTCGCCAGGGTCTGCGCCTCGACGCCCTGTGATGCATCGACGACAAGGAGAGCGCCTTCGCAGGCTGAGAGCGACCGCGAAACTTCGTAGCTAAAATCGACGTGACCCGGCGTGTCGATCAGATTTAGCACATATTGCTTGCCGTCCTTTGCTTTGTGATCCAATCGGACGGCATGAGCCTTGATCGTGATCCCTCTTTCGCGTTCGAGGTCCATATCATCCAGCAGTTGGTCCTCCATCTCGCGTTCCGAGACCGCGCCCGTAAGCTGCAGGATCCGATCGGCAAGCGTGGATTTGCCGTGATCGATGTGCGCGATGATCGAAAAATTGCGGATCAGCTTAGGGTCCATAGCAAAAGACAAACGTTGATGATAGCAAATCGGCTGGCCGACCGCACGAGAGCCGCAGGGCCTGCGAACCAAAAGACAAGCGGCGGGTTCCGTTTATCGGGCCCCGCCGCTTGTCTTCTCGTATCGTACAATTATTTACTGAACCACAGTGAACTTGCTCTTTGTTTCTATGGTCTGGCCGCTCACTCGGTCGCGAATTACGATCTTCATCTCGTAATCGCCCGCCGGAACAGACGCCGTCGGCAAGATACGAGCAAGCGTCAAACGCTGCCCTGCGTCGCTCATACCGGTCCAATCCTCAGGCTGCCGGAGCATTTCCTTGCCGCCTCGGGTGATGATGTAATCAACATCGACCGCCGGCCTGAGCGTCGTCTGATCGATCTCAGCGTTGTACACCTGCAGGTAGAAACCAACATCCTGGCCTTGTTTGAAAATGCCGCTCAGGTTCGGGATCACCTTTGTATTACCGATCACGAACTGCTGGCCGATATCGCGCTCCGTCGTGGAGCGGAGCTTGGACGCCAGGATCAGAGAAGAAGTGGACAACTTTTTGTCGTCGTATTTCGGGACCGTGAAACCAAGGTTCTGAATGCCGCGGGTGCCGGTGTTCACGTCGCGAACGACGACATCCACCTTGTAAACGCCCGGTGTCAGCGCGATCGCTTTCTGATACACGGATTTCTTGTCGCGGAGTTCGGAGAGTTCCTCGACAGTCGCGTTCGAGACCACCGAATCCTCGAATATCCCGGACCGCTTTCCGGTTACGGCCGTGACCCTGCCAAATATGTTCATACGGGCGGTCTGCAATCCTCCTTCTTCCTTGAACTGCAGCTCGCGATTGTTGGCCTGGACCGTGAATGTCGTGATCACCCGATCATCCGATTGACGGAAAAAATCAACGCGTACATCAAAGTCCAGGGGTTTGGAATCGAGAACACCTGAGTCGCCGCCGGCGATAGTCTGAAGGTCGCTGTATCTGACCGATGGCGGTGTAAAGAGGTTATTGATGATCTCGAGACGGCGGAACGGCATGTCTTGCTCACGCCTGAAATTAGCGTTGTCGAGACGGCCGCTGATACGATCTGCCTTGTCTCCCAGGCCGAGCATCTCATTCGTGGTCAGGCCGGCCCCCGGGACGACGCGCAGCGCGTCCTTTTCATCAGCGTTGCGAGCGATCCGGAATTCTCCGGTGCCCGTCGGATCGACGAATTCGATCTCGATGCCGTCACCGACGTTATCCAGATGTCTGTAGAACCAGATCTCGAACGGATATGTCGTGGTCGAGCCGCCGCCTTCATAGGCGGGTCGGTCGTATGAGCCGCCGGCCGGATGTGATTCGACCGAGTCGGGCTTGCCCCAGGTGATGTAAATACGCCCGCGATCGGTCATCCAGCCCGGGATACCCGAAGCAAATCGTTCGTTGGCATAGGCAATCCGTTCGTAATATTCTTCGCGGAACTCGTTCTCTTCCGTATCGGGATTAGGGTCGCGCCGCCGCCAGAACTGCTCGATAAAATTCTCTCGCTCCTCATCCGTGACGAGGGCCATGAAGGCACGCCGTTCCTCTTTGGTGATGATGTACTTTACATCTTGGTTGATCCACTTCTTGTAAGCCTCCTTGAGCTCCGGCTTCACATTCCGCGGATTATCCATCGGATTTGGATTGGCATCCTTCTTAGGGTCCGGCTTCTGCGCCGATACGGCGGTGAACGAACCCAATGCTGCCCCCAACAACACCCAACGGCCTAACCTCAAGATCGATCTAGACATAGCTATCATCCCCTCTAAAAATTCATCGCACTCAAGGAGTTTTGACGGACTTCCGTCGTAAATGGCAAGTTTAATCGCTAATACCTACCATTTCAAGATGCCGTAAACGGTGTTTTGGGTTGTATGTTCGGTGGTCAGACCTCAGCATCGGTCACGCGTTTGCGGCCGAACACCCATGCTACGAATATCGAAACAACGTACAGCACGACCATCGGCGCCGCAAAAAGGAGCATATTCGGTATGTCGCCGGTGGGCGAAACGACGGCTGCGACCACGAGGATGACCACGAGTGATACCTTCCAACTCTTGACCAGAAAGCCGGCTGAGATAATACCGATACGCGACAGCACATACGAGATGGCGGGCATCTGAAATATTATCCCCATTGCAAGCATGATAATGGTTATCAGATCGAGGTAGTCGCTTGCTTTGAGCAATAGCTGAAACTCGCCTTCGCCAAGTCCCAACAGGTATCGAGCGGCGGGCGGGAACAGTATGTAGTACGCGAAAGCCGCACCTGCAACGAAGAACGTCGAGGACAATATGATGAATGGCGTCACATACGACCGCTCGTGCTTGTAGAGTGCGGGCGAGATGAACATCCAGATCTGCCAAAGCAGGAACGGGACCGACAACGCGATAGCCGCATACATTGAGACGGTCACGTACAGAGTGAACTGTTCCGGAGCGGTCGTCACGGTCATCCGCTCGTCCGAATTTGGTTGGCTGATCGCCATCTCGTCGAACGGAACAGGCAGCCGGACGCCCGGAGGAATTATCGCATTGTTGGTGATCAACGGTTCTGTGGTGAAAAGCCCGAGCGAGCCGTCGTGATCCCGATCGACCTCCGCCATTACACCGGCGCCCGATGGGACCACTGTCTGTCCGATATTCGTCGCTCGGTCAAACACATATCGGCCGCGTTCACCGATCTTTATCTCCGTAACGGGCACGAGCCGCTCTTCGCCCGTCTTTCCCTTTACCGGCAGGTCTCGTCTGGACGCCTCGGACAGTGCACGTCTGATCGGTATGCTGAGAAAATTGTAGATCTTGTCAGAAACGAACCAGCAAAACATGAACGCCAATACAACGACGATCGCGCTCCGCACCAACCTGCGCCTCAGTTCATCGAGGTGGTCCAGAAACGACATCTGGCCGGCCGGCCGCGTTGATTCGTCTGAAACAGCTTTCATTGGTTACAGCCAGCTGTGCTTATCTGAAGCAGGGCCTAAATCCTTGAGGCTTTCGGTCGGTTCGGCGGCAGCGATCTTTATCTCAGAGGCATCGACCTCACGCACGCTAGGTTCCTCCAGGTTCGACTCGCCTCGGGCGATCGGACGGGCCTGGGCCTCGGTTTCAATGACCGACGGGTCGAGAGAACGCAACTCCTTTTCCAGGTCAACCTCACGTTCCCATGTTTCTCTGAATTCTGTTGTCGCCGACCGGAACTCGGTCATGATCTTACCGAGCTTTCTTGCCAGGTCCGGCAGCTGACGGGGCCCAAGGAACAACAGCGCGACCACGCCTATCAAGAGAAGCTCTTGCGTGCCGATCGATTCGAAGATCAATAGTACGATGATGGTCAAGAACATGGTGATCGGACCTAAGTCCCTTGTTTACTTCAATAACAACTGATATAGGCGGTCCAGATCATCGGTTCCGTAGTACTCGATCTCGATCTTGCCGCCGGTACCTTTGACCGCAGGACGGATCTTTACGTTCGTGCTGAGATGACGCATTAGTTTGGTCTCTGCGGATCGTACGTTAGCATCGACCGCACGCGGTACCGACACGCCTGCTGGTGTCGATCGCCTGGTGCCGCGTTTTACAGCTGCCTCTGACGCTCTTACCGAAAGTCCCTTGTCTCTTATTTCCCGCGCGACCGATCGCTGGATCGCCGCGTCGTCAGACATCAGCAACGCACGCCCGTGGCTCATCGATAAAGTGCCGTCAATGATCAGTTGCTGAATGTCGTCCGGCAGCTTAAGCAGGCGCATCGTGGTAGTGATGAGCGTTCGTTCCTTACCGACCCTTTCTGATACTTGCTCTTGCGTAAGTCCAATAGTATCAATAAGTTTGCGGTAAGCCTTGGCTTCTTCTATCGGGTTTAACTCTTGTCGCTGGATGTTCTCTATCAGTGCGACCTCGAGCAATCTGTCATCGTCGATCTCGCGGATCACGACCGGCACGCGGCGCAGATCGGCACGCTGCGCGGCCCGCCATCGGCGTTCACCGGCTACGATCTGATATCGTGCACCTGCTCGGCGGACTACTATCGGCTGAACGATGCCGTTTGCCCGAATGGAAGCCGCCAGTTCGTCAAGAGCCGTTTCGTTGAATCTATCGCGGGGCTGTTGGGGATTGGGCTCGATCAGATCCAGATCGATCTCGATCGCTCCGCCAAGACCATTCGAAGCCGCAACGGAGTCATCAACGACGGTAGTCGTCGGCTGCCTGTCGTCTCCCAATAATGCGCCCAGTCCCCGCCCAAGAGGCCGTCTAGCCATGGCTCAAGATCTCCTTTCCAAGTTCGACATAGGTCTCAGATCCGCGAGAACGCGGATCATACAACATGATTGGTTTGCCGAAACTCGGTGCTTCGGCCAAACGAACGTTACGTGGAATGACCGTATCCAGCACCTGGCCGCCGTAAAAGTCCCGCAGGTCTTTGGCTACTGCGGTGGACAGATTGGTCCTCTCGTCAAACATAGTCAACAGCAGCCCTTCGATCGCTAATGCCGGATTGAGCTCCCGACGCAGCCTGGCCAGCGTATCGAATAGCTCGGTCACTCCCTCCAAAGCATAGTATTCGCACTGTATAGGCACAAGCAGCGAATCGGCGGCTGTAAGTCCATTGACGGTCAATAGCCCGAGCGATGGCGGACAATCGATGATGATGAAATGAAAATAATCTCGTATCGATTCGAGGATCGTCTTTAATACGAACTGGGGACGCTCTATCTCGACAAGTTCGATCTCTGCCCCGGCTAGATTTTTATCCGCAGGAAGCACCCAAAGCATCGGGACCTCGGTCCCAACCACCATCTCGCGAACCGGAGCTGATTCGATCATCGCGTGATAGAGCGTTTTTTTTATAGCGGCTCTGTCTACTCCTGCCCCCGAAGTTGCATTTCCCTGCGGGTCGGCGTCCACAAGCAGAACCTTGCGATTCTCTCCAGCGAGTGCGGCAGCAAGATTGACAGCGGTGGTCGTTTTTCCTACGCCGCCTTTCTGATTGGCAATTGCGATGATCTTTCCCATTTTCCGGTGCCGACGTTCAAGGCTCGGGTGTTAGCTTCGACGGCAGTAAATCTTACAAAGTAAGCAGGCCAGTTACAAATGTGGTACATACCACATCAGGCATTAGCTCGCCCTAGATGTGGTACGTACCACATTCGAGGCCCTATCAGTTCTTGCTCGAAGCATTAGCTGCCAAGCCCGTCAAATGGACCAGCACGGTGGACAAAGCGACCGGAGTAAGCCCGGGAATACGGCGTACCTGGCCAAAATCACCCGGACGCGCTCGCTCGAGCCGCTCGATCATTTCATTCGAGAGACCGCCAATATTACCGAAATCCAACCCTTCTGGCACACGAAGGCTGTCGTGGCCATCGACACGGCGGATAGCGGCGGCCTGCTTTTCGACATATCCGCTATACAGCGAGTCCGCAAATGCAGAATCGATCTCCGGATCGGATGCCTCGGCAGATATCTCTGACGGCAGAAGACGACGGATGAGTCCCTTTGTAACGCCCGGACGCAAAACGAGCCCCGAGAGCGTAAATGCATCTCCGAGGTCAACACCCAATAGGCTCGTTACGGCTTGATATTCCGAAGACGACCTCTTGAATCGCGTTGATTCCATAGCGTCCCGCAGCCGAGCTATACGGTCGCGCTTAGCATTGAATCTCTCCCAATCCGTATCGCCTACCAAGCCGATCTCCCTCCCTTTGGGTGATAGCCGTCGGTCCGCATTGTCGTGTCTCAACAACAGCCTGGCTTCCGCTCGCGAAGTAAACAGCCTGTAAGGCTCATCTACACCGTGCCGGATCAGATCGTCAGCCAAAACGCCGATATAGGCCTCATCGCGCCGAAGCACGAATTCCGGCCGGCCCGATACGCTGTTGGCAGCGTTGATCCCGGCCAGCAAACCTTGGCAACCCGCTTCTTCGTAGCCTGTCGTACCGTTGATCTGACCTGCCAGATACAGTCCTCGCAGCCTTGAAGTGGCCATCGTCGGGATCAGCTCGCGCGGATCGACAAAGTCGTATTCGATCGCATATCCCGGCCTGATGATCCTTACCTGTTCGAATCCGGCGATCATCCGCAGCAGATCCTGTTGTACCTCAGAGGGGAGCGAGGTCGAGAATCCGTTAAGATAAACTTCGTTGGTATGGTGCCCTTCGGGCTCAAGAAATAGCTGATGCCGGTCCTTTTCGGCGAATTTTACAACTTTATCCTCGATCGAAGGGCAATATCGCGGCCCTATGCCTTTGATCTTGCCGGAATACAAGGGCGATCTGCCCAGATTAGCTCGAATGGCGTCGTGGACAGCTTTTGTCGTGTAGCCTATGTGGCATTTGATCTGCGGCTGTTCGATACTATCGGTCGAGAACGAGAATGGTACCGGCTCGTCGTCCGCGGGTTGGGGCTCAAAGGCGTCCCAATCGATCGTCCGGCCGTCCAGACGCGGAGGTGTACCGGTCTTAAGCCGTCCGACCGGGAATCCCAGCCGTTTCAGATCCTCAGCGAGGTCTATTGAGGCCGGTTCGCCGGCCCGGCCGGCCGAAAAGGTCTTGTCGCCCGTATGGATCGTACCGTTGAGGAAGGTTCCCGTCGCTATTACAACGGCTTTTGCGCCAAAGCGACGTGAGTCTCGCATATTGACGCCGATAACTTCCCTGTTTGCAACAATTAACGACACAACCTCGCCTTGGCGGAGATGGAGCCCCGAGGTCGATTCGAGCACGCGCCGCATCTCAGTGCGGTACAGTCCGCGGTCGGCTTGAGCTCGCGGTGAACGTACCGCCGGCCCGCGGGATCGATTGAGCAGGCGAAACTGGATACCGGTCCTGTCGATGACGCGGCCCATTACACCTCCGAGCGCGTCTATCTCGCGGACGACATGTCCTTTAGCTATTCCGCCGATCGCCGGATTGCACGACATCTGGCCGATCAGGTCGAGATTGATGGTTACAAGTGCGGTCTCAGCACCGAGGCGAGCGGACGCAGATGCAGCCTCGCAGCCAGCATGGCCGGCTCCAATGACAATGACATCAAATATTTCGTCGAACATCTCGGCATCGCGCCCCGATACACAGGGCCAAACGCCTGATTTTACAGAATGATCACTTTGTTTACCAGCAGATATTTTCAGCGGCAGAGTTCGACGGTGCACTGTGAGGCCGCCGATATCTTGAATGCTAAGGCCGATCTTGAGGCCTCTTGGCGGTTGACGTCTGCCGAGGAACCGACAAAAAGCGTGTCCGCTCCCCATCGTTTTGCTTCATTTGACAATACATCGACCGGCCTCCCCAGCCTGCTTTCGACAGTAACGGTCAAACCTTTGTTCTCGAGCCTACGGACCGAACCCGCCGCGAGAGTCTTGATCCATTTCGATGCGTATTCGGCCTCAGCGGCCACGCCGGCGATATCAGGATTGAACCGGCCGATAGAGGCGATCATCTCCGCATCGGCCGCAGCTATCAGCTTGACCTCTGTCAGCCCGGGCCAGACTCGCGAAGTTACGGTATTGACCGCATGAATGGCACCGTTCGATCCGTCGAAACCCACAAGCAGCCGCGCGGGCCCGCCGCGTAAGCGCTTTTTCGACTTAACCAAACGAAGCGAACACCTCAAATGTGACAACGCTCGTTTTTCTACCGGCTCATCACCCGGGGCCATAACAACGGCGAGATGCGGCAAGTTCACTTCAGCGGTTCTCAGCAGATCATCAGTGACGCCCTTTGATATCTGCCACATGGGAAAGCGATCTGCCAGACGCGACACTTTGACATCGACCGGAGCCAAGAGTTCTGCTTCGGCGAAATCCGGCATTCCCGCGAGCGCAAGGTCGTCGGCAATTTCAGCCAACTCGATATTGCTGTCTGCTTTTATGATCACTCGCATTGGCGGGGTCCTATCATCGATCGAATGGCGCCGTCTCACTTGCGGTCCGCAAATGATATGCCAGTCGTATATCCAGCAAATGGACCATGATAGGGCCGTCGCTGTGTAAAAGTTCGCACTAATATGCGAAAAGATACCGGTCTCCCGCACCGGCGGGTGGTCGAGGACCTATTTATCACGCGGCGATCGACGTGTTGATAAAGGCATTTGAATTGCCTTATGGAATGTTTATGGACAATTTCGGCGCATCGAAAGATGATCCTCTAGTGGAGCCCGGCGAACATGTGATCGGAGCGTTCGTTGGCGATCCTGCCGGTCCAACGCTCATCGTCGTGGGTAGCGTACATGGCAACGAACCGGCAGGCTTGATCGCGATCAAGTGGGTCGCGGAGCAGATGCCCGGTATCGAAAAGCATCTCAAGGGACGACTATTTCTGATAGCCGGGAATTCAAGAGCTCTCGGTGATCGCGTCCGATTCATTGACCAGGACCTCAACCGAGCATGGACGGCCGATGAGTTCTCGGCCAGGCCGCGATCTGACCCGTCTTCTGAACACTTGGAGCTTACGGAGCTCGTTCAGATCTTTGATTCCATACTTATAAAGAGCAGCGACGAGGTCTTTATCCTCGATCTGCATTCGACATCGGCATCGGGCGTTCCGTTCGCGACAGTCGGCGACACGCTACGAAACCGCGACTTTGCGATGCGATTCCCGGTCACTGTTTTGCTCGGCATCGAAGAACAACTTGACGGCACGATGCTCGAGCATTTCAATGAACTCGGGGCTGTTACTCTTGGCTTCGAGGGCGGCTCTCACGGTTCGCCCGACACGGTAAATAATCACGAATCAATGATCTGGGCCGCACTTGCGCACGCCGGCCTGCTGGACCCAGTGCATATACCAGATGCCGACAGACACTTCGCACGACTCGGAGAGATCGCGACCGGCCCGCGTATCGTCGAGGTCCGATATCGTCACGCGATCTCGGCAACGGACGGATTTGAAATGGATCCCGGCTATAACAATTTCGACGAGGTCACAAAAGGCGAAAGAGTGGGCGTCGATAAGAACGGTGCAGTCCACGCGCCGGAGACCGGGCTAATGCTGATGCCGCTCTATCAGCGGCTCGGCACCGACGGATTCTTTATCGGCCGGAAAGTGGCTCCATTCTGGCTCTGGCTGTCGGCAATACTCAGAAAGATCGGCGTTCAGCGAATGGTGCATTGGCTGCCGGGCGTCACGCAGACCCCGGGCGACCCGGAGCGGCTGATAGTCAATACAAGGGTTGCCAGGCTTTTCCCGCTCCAGATATTCCACCTGCTCGGTTACCGCCGGCGTCGGTGGGACGGCGACAAGCTCATAGTGCGACGCAGAAGGCACGATACTGTCAGTCCATTCAGACGGAATTGAAAATGGGAGAGAAAAAGATATCCGTAAGAACCGACGAAGAGCAGATGCGTACCTTTACGCTCGCCGTGCTCAATGATCTGCAGGCGCTCGAAAAAATGCTCGCGGAAGGAGCGATGGAAGAGGACGCAGTGCGCATCGGGGCGGAGCAGGAACTTTTCCTCATCGACCGATCGATGCATCCGGCTCCAATAGCGCTCAAGGTGCTTGATAGAGCTCGGGAACCGAGACTGACCACCGAGATAGGGCTTTTTAATCTCGAGGCCAATCTGACGCCGCTCGATCTCTCGGGCGGCTGCTTCTCCGCGATGGAGAACGAACTCTGTGAGCTGACTGAAATAATACGCAGGGCGGCTGCGGCCTTTGACGCGGATGTGGTGCTAGCCGGCATATTGCCCACGATCCAACCCTCGGACGTAACTGTCGATAATCTGACGCCGCTGCCTAGATACGCCGAGATCAACCGCGTCGCGACCGAACTATTCGGAAGTGAACGTCATATCCAGATCAAGGGGCTGGACGAACTAAATATTACTCACGACGACACTTATCTCGAATTCTGCAATACGAGCTTTCAGATCCATCTTCAAACGCCCGTAAGCGAGTTTGTCAACACCTACAACTGGGCGCAGGCGATGTCGGCTCCGGTCCTTGCGTCGGCGGTCAATTCACCGCTTCTATTCAATCATCGGCTTTGGCACGAAACGCGGTTGGCACTGTTTCAGCATGCGACCGATACGAGGTCATACACGCATCGTGAGCGAAATCAGACGCCGCGTGTGAACTTCGGCGACCGTTGGGTCGAAGATTCGATACTTGAGGTCCTGCGAGAGGACGCCATCCGATTCCGAATACTTTTGACACAGACGATAGATGAGAATTCGCTCGAAACGCTTGCACGAGGCGAGGTTCCAAAGCTGGCCGCCTGGCGGCTTCACAACGGGACGATATGGCGATGGAACCGGCCGTGTTACGGCATCTCGAACGGCAGGCCCGGGCTAAGGATCGAGGCTCGCTACCTGCCCGCAGGGCCGTCCATAATCGACGAAATGGCCAACGCAGCCTTTCTGATCGGACTGTTGATCCATATGCCGAAAGAATTCGGAGATATCAAGCAGTACATGTCATTCGACGATGCCAAGAGCAATTTCTTCAATGCCGCTAGGTACGGGCTGAATGGCCAGATCCGCGGCCTCGACGGAAAGAGTCGCCGAGTCGGGCGACTGATACTCGAAGAGCTTTTGCCGCGTGCCCGGCTCGGACTGAAAGAGGCCGGCGTCGATGAGAACGACAATTCGAGACTGTTGGACGTGATAGAGGAACGCGTGACAATGGAGACCTCCGGGGCCAAATGGATGCTTGATTCTGCGGCCTCGATGGATCCGCTTGCAAAGCCCAATGTCCGTCTGCGGACTCTCGTTTCGGCTATGAAAGCTAATCAGGAAGCAGGCCTTCCCGTGCACAAATGGGAGCTCGCCTGTATACCGCAACGATCCGAGTGGATCGACAATTACCAGACCGTAGAACAATTCATGGCGGTAGATCTGTTTACGGTCCGGCCCGAAGACGTCATTGACCTGGCAGCGAACCTGATGCACTGGCGGCATGTCCGCCATGTTCCGGTCGAGAACGATGCGGGAGAGCTGATAGGCATTGTCTCCCACCGTGATCTCATCGAGCTGCTCGCCCGCGGCGCCACCGAAACGAAACGGCCCGTGATCGTCCGAGACATCATGAAAACGGACCTCATCACGATCTCGCCTGAAACAGCTACGCTCGACGCTCTGCACATGATGCGTGAGAAAAAGATCGGGTGCCTTCCGGTCGTAAAAGGCAAAAAACTCGTCGGGCTTATCACGGCTCACGATTTTCTTACGGTCTCGGCAAAGCTATTCGAAGAACGGCTGTCAAATGTGGTCCAGCCGCCGGAGGCATCATGAAAACAACCGACCTTACAAATATGCTTGCGCTCTTCACCGCTGCGAACCAGGGCCGTCCCACCCGGATCGGAATTCTCAAACCGGGACATAAGGGAACCGATGATCTATGGCTGGAATCCGGCCTGCCGCTGACCGAGGTTGAATATGAGGACAGCACTGTGCCGTCGATCCATATCTCAGCCGAGGGGCTGCGTCATCAGTCGGTCGAGCCGGTGTCGGTCTCCTGGGTCCTCACGCACGACGAAATGGGCGACGGGCTAGACGTTTCGTGCTCTGACGGAACAGTGACGATACTTAGATTTGAGGATATCGATCGCACATAGTGTGGAATTTTCCGCACATCTGGCTTTCAACCTCCGAAAGCAAAAGCATTTGAATTCCGTTAACTTCCATATTTGCAGTGCTTTACCGATCTCGCGTCCAAACCCGGTGCGGGAACGCGCCTTGCAGTATCTCTTGTCGGTGGATCAAAATGCATACCCGACAATCCAACGATCTGGCACGGCGTGATCTTGAGATCAGGCACTCTTGCAGCAAGTGCGACATACGCGATCGAGGCTATTTTTGCGAGCTTCACCAGAGTTCGGTCGATCGACTCGAAGGCGTTAAGCTGACAAAGGCCTATCCGAAGGGAACGATGCTCTTCGTCGAAGGCCAGCCCGCGATCGGCGTCTATCTCTTATGCCAGGGTCGCGTAAAACTTTCTACCTGTTCGCCTGAGGGAAAGATAATGATCCTGGGCATCGCCGAACCCGGTGATGTGCTTGGGCTGAGTGCAGTTATAGCCGGCGGCGATCACGAATCCACAGCCGAAGTGCTCGAAATATGTCAGGTCAATTTCGTTCCAGCGGACGAATTCAACCATCTCTTGAGCACGGATACCGAAGTGTGCCTCAATGCCGTTAGGCAGCTTTGCAGAAGCTATCGCGAAGCTCACCGGATGGTTTGCTCGCTGGGACATTCCGATTCTGCCGTCACGAAGCTCGCAAAACTTTTTTTGGGCTGGAGCCGGAACGGTTTCAGGACCAACGGCCACATACTCGTCAAGAACAGTTTTACACACGAAGAGATTGCGGAAATGATCGGCACGACGCGCGAGACCGTTACACGTTCCCTGCGCGAACTTCGCGAACGCGGGCTCGTTACCCTGAAGGGATCGGATCTGATAATTCACGATCCGGAAAGGCTTCGCACATCGGCTGGCGTTCCGGGACGATGACCGCCGGATGTGACAAATGTCACTGGCAACTGTGACGTTTCCACTCGGCTAAGATCACGTCCTCGATGCAGAATGCTCATTGAAAACCTGGGCCCCACTTGAACGATGTCCTTGCAGGAACTTCGATCGGATGAGAGGAGCCGTCGAGCTTTGGAGCTGATCGCCGAGCTCGACCGCGTCTCCGAGGTCCGCGAAGCTGCCGCCCTGTTATCGGTCGCGCGAGCCGCCGACGATAGTTTCAGCTACGATTCGTTACTCGCCACCCTTCGCCGGCAGCAAGCCTGTTGTATCGACGCCGCACGCGGCCTCAGCCGCGAGTATCGTCATCTGGTCAGAGTAATGGGCCGTCATCGACACGGCGCCGGCCGCTCAAGCCTCTAACCAAGTGATATTGCGCACAGCATGAGCGGCTCACTGTTTGTATCGTAAAAAAGGGGGAATACCAATCTCCGTCCTTTTAGACTTCAGGAGGCATGACCATGGCTTCAATTTTTCGACTGAAGATACTATTGCTGGCCGTATCGACACTTGCGGCCGCTGGTTGGCTCGTCGCGGGAGCGTATTCTCCCGCGACTGCCGACACTTTTGCTGCCGATGCCGCGCAGTCGGCACCGGCTATGGGCAATGCCGACGATTATGTCGGCAGCGAGACCTGCCAGGCTTGCCACGAGGATCAGTTCAAAGCTTTTGCCAAGACAAAACACGCCAGGTTGGGCTCAGTCTCAAGCTGGAAGGATAAGGCTCACGGATGCGAATCCTGTCACGGCCCCGGCAAAGCTCACGTAGAAGGCGGCGGCGACAAAACGAAGATCACGTCCTTCGTGAATATGAATGCCAAGCAGGCGTCTGAGACCTGCCTTGCATGCCATGCCGGCAAGGAAAGCCACAATAACTTTCGTCGCGGCGAACATTGGCGAAACGACGTTGGCTGCACGACCTGCCACTCAGCACATGGCGAGCCGACAGCGAATTCAGGCGCTGATTCGGCCGTGTATGTCTCGGACGTAACGAGACAGAATCCGGGCCAGGCTTCGACGGCCATGCTGAAAATGAATGAGCCCCAGCTATGCATGAGCTGCCACAACGAGACCAAGTCGCAGTTCAGCAAACCCTTCCACCACAAGGTGCTCGAGGGGACGATGAAATGCACGAGCTGCCACAACGCTCATGGCGGATTTGAGTCAAAACAGGCAAAGCTTGCTGTCGGAGCGGATTCGGCTTGTATCAAATGCCACGCCGACAAGCAGGGCCCGTTCGCTTTCGAGCACGGCCCGCTGAAGACCGAGGGCTGCACGGCCTGTCATACGCCTCACGGCTCGAGCAATCCGAAAATGCTGAGCCGCAGCTCTGTGCGTCAGCTTTGTCTCGAATGCCACAGCAGCCTCTCGAACGCGGACCCGGGTGCTCCTCAAGCGCCTCATAACCAGACCCAGACCAGATATCTAAGCTGCACCGTTTGCCACGCCAGGATACATGGGTCCAACTCAAGCAAATATTTCTTTAGATAAACGACAGGGGGCGATCATGTTCAAACTCATACAAAATTCTCCGAGGATCGGCCGTAACTGGAGCTTGAGAGACCGGGCGGCATCGGTGGCGATCCTGATCGGCGCGTTGGCGGTCTCCGGTTTTGCCCAGTCGTCCGACCAGAACGCGAATGCGGGCAATGTCGGCCCATATCAGGTCACTTCATCGGCGGACTTCGGGTGGCGTTGGCGAGATCTGAAGGGCAGCGATGCAAAATATCGCAGCGATCTTAATTACAAGCAGGGATTCCGCAGCTTCGATACGAATATCCTGTTCCGCTCGACGAAAGAGAAGGGAACGTTCTTTGACACTCTTCTGATCTCGAACTCGGGTTGGGGCGCTGACCCGACCGGGTACACAAGGCTGGATATCGAAAAGACCGGTTACTATAAATTCAACGCCAACGTTCAACGCGTCAAGTATTTCAACAATCTGCTCAATCACGCTCTCAACGAGCACAACTCTAACACTCGTCATACCTTTGGCGACTTTGATCTGACGATCCGGCCGCAAAGCGAAAAGCTTCGATTCACGCTTGGTTCCTCATTCAGCAACTTCAGCGGCCCAGGCGATTACACGATCCGAGCCTACAGCGACGAGTTCAAGATCACCAACAATTCGAGTCAAAAGGCTAACGACTTTCGGGCCGGGGTTGCGGGTCGTCTGTTCGGATTCAACGTTGGTGTGACACAGGGTTTCCGGCTTTTCAGGGATCGTTCGGGGTATATACTCGATTCGCCCAGCGAAGGGAACAATACCACCAATTCAGCCCGGTTATTCACGTTCTCACGCGATTTCCCGACCACAGGCCATGCCTACTACACAATGGGCAATCTGCAGCGGACGATCGCCAAAAAACTCGACCTCTCGGCCAGGCTTATCTACACGAGCACTGACTCGGTCATGACAATGATCGAGCAGATCACCGGCCGTGACAACTCGAACAACTTTGTCGATCTCGACCAATTTGATATTTCCTCGAGGTCAAAACGGGTCCAGACGCGCGGTGATGCGGGAGCTACGTACCTATTCAGCGACAAATTCCGCATCTCGAACACATTCACGTTTGACAGATTCAGCGTCAATGGCGGCGAGTCCCTTATGCAGGCTCAATATCGCCGCAACGCGGCCGGCACCGCACTCGCGGTGGTCAGAGTACTCTCAGGCGCATACCGAGTGAACGACTACACGCGCTACACGAATACGCTTGAAGCCGACTGCCAATGGAAGAACTGGCTCGGATTCCACGCAGGTTGGAGATACACGCACCGGGCAATAGACGTGGTCGGATTCGATCAGACGTTCACATCCGCGCCTTCGTCCACCAACCCGCTTTTGATATCAGAGAGTGAGGAGAACTCCACAAATACCCTCATCGCGGGATTCAAAGCTAAGCCGACCAAGAACTGGGTCATTTTCGGAAGCGTCGAACACGGCACCGCAGATAACGTGTTCACGCGTCTCGAAAACTACAAGTTCACCAATTTCAAGTTTCGATCGCGAGTGTCGATGAAAGACCTTGTCCTCAATCTCACGGCGGTGACCAAGGACAACACCAACCCGTCGCAGACGAATGAAACGCCGCCGGTGAATTTTGGCACCGCGATAAAGAACCGATATTTCTCAGGCTCGCTCGACTGGAATCCGGTCGCCCGATTCGGATTGGCTGCGGGCTACACTTATCATCACCTTACCAGCAATACACCTGTGATCGTGCCGGTGGGAACGCCGCGGCTCCTCGGTTACAGCCTTTTTCTGATGCGAGATCACTATGGATATGTCGAGATAACGGCTAAACCATTTGAACGTCTCTCATTATTCGCTACATATCGGCTAAGCCGTGACAAGGGACAAGGGACGCGGTTCTCCAGCGTGATACAAAACATAATCACGTCGTATCCGATGCAGTTCAAGACGCCGGAGATCCGAGCCGCGATCAGGCTAACGCGCAACGTGGATTGGAATTTCGGGTATCAATACTACGACTACCGAGATTCTCAGACCCCGCTGCAGAACTACAGGACACACCTTCCCTATACGTCGCTTCGGATCTATTTCGGTCCGCGAGCCGGTGAACGCTGAAGTTCGTCGATTCGTTCTTAGCGACAAACGAACGCCGGCGAGTTTCTACCTCCTCTCGCCGGCGTTGACCTTTTGGCCGCATCTCAGTAGGTCACCAGGTTCGGGTAGTACCGGGTTGGGGTTTGTGACATTCCGCGCACTGAAATCTCGAAATGTCACCGAGATCGAGCGGGTGTTTGAATGTCCTGTCGCCTTTGTGGCACGCGGCGCATTGCCACGTGTTCTTGTCGCCCAGGTTGACCGGATGGCGAAAGGCTCCGTTCTCGGCAACTGCGGTGATGCCTCCCGCCGTTTGATCGATCGTCGCATGACAGATGTTGCAGTCATTCCGGATGACCTTGCCGTCATTGCTGAAATGCTGGCCGTCATGGCACCTGAAGCAGCCCAGCGAATTGTAATGCCCGATGTTATTGAAATGCGTTGACCAATTCGTACGCATCTCAGGGAAAAAATATGTTTGGTAGATCTGCTGGAGCTCGGCTATGGCGGGCCCAACCGACGCCATCTGCTGCGGGTAATTTGCCGAGTAATAGGAGTTCAATGTGTCGGCGATGGCACGTACGGCGTCATCGTTGGTCGCGTAGTCAGCCGAGAGCACTTCGACCGCTTTTGCCTTGATGAAAGGCAGCCTGACGTCGAGCCGGCCCGCGTCCAGAGACCGATCCACCGCTTCCATCGGCGACAGATAGTTGTGCGCCGGCCGACTGTGGCAATCGATGCAATCCATGCTGCGTTTCGAGGCTGCGGCGATATCAGCTCCCGACATCACTTTATCGCGAACCGTATATTCCGTGACCCGGCCCGAAGCATCCGTCAGCCTGACCCACGGTATTATCTGCCGACGTTCGTCCGAAGCAATGAATTCGACCTTGTTGTTGACGTTCATGTGCCAATGGATACCGCCGACGGGCCCATTTGATGGATCGCCGCCGCCTACCTTGATGGTCATTCTTGTTTGGCTCAGCGTATTTTTTTCGTCAAAGCCGTAATGGTTGAATACCCGAAGCTTGTCGCCGTGGAATTTCTCTTGCCAATGACAATTCTGGCACGTGGCATCCGCCGAACGCATATTGTGTACGGGAGTCATCACCGGTCTGTTATAGTGGCCGGTCACGACGCCGTAGAGCTGCCTCATGCCCGAGAATTTCGCCCGAAAATATGCCTCCGCTCCGCCTCCCACGTGGCATTCGACGCATCGGATCTTTGCGTGCGGCGATGCATTGTAAGCCACGAATTCAGGCTTCATGACGTCGTGACATGCCTGCCCGCAGAATGTCACCGATTCCGTATATTCATATGCGCGATAGCTGCCGAAAGCACTCAGGAACAAGAACGCGAAAGCAAGACTCACAAAGACCAACAATCGGCGGCGGCGAACCGGGTCATTGAGGTCGATTATCGGGTAAGCAGCGATCTCCTCGGCCGATTTGCCTCTCCGCCGGCGGCGTTCGAGCAGCATACCGCCTGCAACAAGCGCAAATCCAAAGACCATCACGCTCGGGATCAGAATGAATGTAACGAGATCGGTGTAAGGATTCTCGATACCCGATGTCAGCTCGATCAGAAGCAGCAGGACGATCGAAGTAAAACTCGCGGCCGCTATCGCCATCCCGACAAAGCTGACATAGTTGCGCATCAAGCCCGGAAGCTTGATAACGTCCATCTCTGATCGTTCGTTGTCCATGATTCTGATTGGTCGGCCTGCAAATAGGCTCCGGCCGCCGAGAACCGCCACGATGGCAGCGTCCCGACGGCCGGAGCGCGATCGCTCGGCCTATTCGCTATAGGTCTGTAGTTGTCAATTACCGGCCGAACGGATCGATCTCATATACTCGGCCAAAGCTTTTGCGTCCTCAGCGGAAATGCCTTTCTCTTCATAAGCCGGCATACTGGGCGGCTTTTCGGTCTTTTTACCCTTGAGGATGATCTGCGCATGCTCTTCGTCTGATCGAGCAGGATCGAAGAATTTTTCAGCTTTGGCCGTGTGGCACATCGCGCATTTGGCCTTGTATGTCACAGCCGGATCTTCACCGGGAGCAGCCGCACGGCTCACGCTCCCGGTCGTGCCGAAGGTGATCAAAAAGGCAGCCAGGGCGAATGCGCCGGCAGCTATGGTCTTTATGTAATGCGTTCTCATTGCGGGTTCCTCACGAGATAAATATCCGATCGACTTCTACGGCGACCTCGCCGTCGCATACATCAAGAGCAACCTCTGTGCCGCCAACGAGGCCCCGCGACCTAGCAATTAAGCCCTAAAACCAACTTCAAGGACCTATCAATGCGTAATAATTCGCGCTTTCTATGATCAGATGCGAAAGATCACACGGCTGTCGTCACTGCCTGAACTTGCCTCCCGTGTGACAGCGTTTACAGCTCGAGAAATCTTCACCGAACGCGATCTCGTTGTTGTGGCACGCCGCACATCCCATCTTCTGGCCGGACGGGCGATGCATTACAGGTATGGGCACATCCATCTTTCCGCCAACCTTGTTGTGACACGAATCGCAATCGAAGCCCGCGTGTTTCGTATGGCTGAAATTCCCCGGTATCACCGGATTCGAAGCCTTTATATCGTTGTTCCCGCCCGGGCGGTGACACACAAAGCATCTACCCGCAGTAAATACTGAGCCCGTGGCCTTGGAGGGAGAGTGACACTGAAAGCACGTCGTATGCGCCGCTTGGCCGTTGGGTACTGAGAAGTTCACTCCGCCGGTTTTGTGACAAACGGCACAGTTCTGCGACGCGTGTTTACCGTGATCGAAATCCACGCCAAAGCTGCGGCCGGCCGGCATTTCTGAGTGGCAGCGTCGGCAGTCTGCGAAGCTTGAGGCTCCAAATGCTCGCTTGCCGTTATGACACGTTGCACAGGAATTGGCCGCGTTCGAATGCATTGCGACCTGTATCTTTACAGGCGCGCGGTCCGAAGTTGTCGCGTGACAACTGTCGCAGCTGACGTTCCTATGTTTGGCGTGCTCAAAATTGAAACCAACATTGGTCGCGCCGGACGAGAGCCGCTCTGGCCGGCCTTGCTGATGACAGGTAGAACACGACCCGATGTTGCGTTCGCCGACAACCTTGTCCTGCGTATGACACTGGAAACACGTCGCATGAGCACCGGCACCTGCGGGAACCGACATACCTTTGCCGGTCGGCTTGTGGCAGGTCGAGCAAGCGGTCTCTTTGAAATGTGCGGAATGTTCGACCTCCGCCGTAAAACTTCGGATCGACGGAAAGTGCTTCAATTCCGAGGTCCCTTTTGCGGTATGGCAGATAGTACAGATCGGATGTTCATTGTCAGCGAACTGTGGTGCATGACAGCCCGCACACGGCGTATGAGACGAGAATTGGGGACGCTGGGCCGAATCCTTCTGCTGATGGCATAGCAGGCACGGGACGTCCCGATGGCGTTCGCTGTCGTGACGAAATCGAGAGAAGTCAACGTCCTCCATAGCGTTTGTCGAGACCAAGGAATCGGGCAGCGGCTTGAACGGACTCTCTTGTACCTTCTTCTCGACGATCGCCGGCGTGCAGGCGGCAAGCAGATATCCGGCCAGAAATAGAGCAAACCCGGCTGTGACGGCCGTTTGAATACGTTTGCTCAGATCCAATGCCATTTTCGGCCGCGCCGTTCTCAAATCGCTCCCCCGTGGTAGTTCCTAATATCGTCAATTGCCGGCGTCCCGAACCGCCTTGAGATGCGACTCCGGTATCGGCGATCGGCCGTACGCCAAATGACACTTCACGCACTCGGCTCTTGGGTCCTTCGTCCGTCGATCGATCTCGAGGTTCAGCATTCCGCCTTCCGACGTCTTAGCTGTTGCATGACACACTGCACATTGCTCGATCGAGATGCGCCGCCGGTCTCGGCCCAAGGTGTCTATCTTTGCGACCGCGTGACAGGCCGAACATTCCATATCGCGATGCATCTCAAGGTAATGCCGGAAAGCTCCGGCAGATCGTCTCGCCCTCCAAACGTCGATCATGGCGCGATCGTCCAAGCGGGCCCTCTTGAGGAAAGATCCTGTCACGTCCGGCTCGAGGCCTTCTCGCCTTAACTTATGACAAGCGGCGCAATCGGCCGGTGACGGATCGATTCCGCTGGCTGCCGAATGACAAGTGAAGCAAGTCGTATGCCCGAGCGGTGCTGTCATAAAGGTTCCTTTTTTCGACCAGACGGTGTCGCCCGTGTCTTTCGGACCGGAGCTCGATCTACCAGGCGGGTCCATCGGCTTGTGACACACGGAACAATTTTCAGCAAGGGGCCTGCGATGAGCCGCGGCGATGAACATCGAGCCTGAACTTCGGCGAATCAATTGATCGCTGATGATCTCGGAATGGAGTTCATGTGGAAATAGGACGTCGAATGAAGACGTCGCCGAGCGGCCCTTTGGGCTGCTGTCGAAAAGTTCGCGTGGATTTGGGAAAGGATGCCGCGCGCTGTTGTCGGGCGACGGCGCCAAGTGACAGATCGAGCAAATGGCAGGCGGCGATCCGGTAAAGAAGTCTTGCTGATGGCAGGACAGGCAAGATCCGTGTTTGGGATAGTCGGTGACATCCTCAAATGCATCATCCTTCGACCGGACCGTTTTCCAGTTAGCGGTCGGGAACTTATGGCAGGTCGAGCATTCCAGATCGTGCGGTTTGAGATCGTGTCGGAATCGAAGAACCGCATTGGGTCCGGGCTCCGGTGTCGCCGCAGGACGAGGGCGCCTGGTCTGAGCATGTGAAGAGAGCCCGTCGTTCTCCCAAAAAAGGAACACAAACACCGTAGCGGCCGAGACCGCAACGATGACCCCAAGCTTGATGAGAACGGTACGGGACATGATCGGACGGGCTTGTCCGATTCTAGACCCGAAATTGCCTGAGAAATGTGATAACGGTCACAGAGATACTAGATTCTTAACCGAAACTGCGAAAAATCTCGCAGTTCGCAGCCGTCAGAGCCGTGCCGAAAACTGGCGACCTTCCGACCGATATCCCTAAACTGCTGTAAACACACCGTTTATAGATGCCCGCCGAGCTTTTGCCGCCTCGGCACACCGGTTGCGATATCACACACGGAGTCACCAATACCTATGTCAGCCCTTGAAAGCTCGTTAGCCGCAGATCGCAAACCGACGGCAGCAAGGTCCGCAGAACGCGAGTCTCTGATCTCGCGTTTTATGCGGTTCATTTCGTCGGTGAGATTTGGCGTGTCGCTTCTGATAGTACTTGGCCTGCTGTGCTTCCTGGGGATGATCATAATGCAGCAGAACGTTGACGGATTCGAACGATACTTTGCCGAATTGACCCCGGCCCAGAGGCTAGTCTATGGCAAGCTCGGACTTTTTGATATCTACCACGTCTGGTATTTCAACGTCGTCCTCGCCGTTCTGTCGCTCAACATCATTCTTGCCTCGATCGACCGATTCCCAAAGGCTTGGAAGTACTTCTCCGACCCAACTGTCACGGTCCCGGTCCGATGGCTGCGCGATCAGAAGCAAACAGCTGAAACGACTCTCAACGCAGGCCGCGAAGAGGCCGTTGCGAGTATCTCTTCAGCAATGCGCTCTCTCGGCTGGAAAAAGATCCTGACAAAAGAGAAGGACGGTCGGATTTTTGTTCTCGGCCAAAGCGGGACCTGGAATCGTCTTGGGGCATACGCGGTCCACGTTGGTTTGCTGACCATCTTCACAGGCGGCTTCCTGACGGCGCAGCTCGGCTCTACAGGCCAAATGCCGCTGTCGCCCGGACGCTCGACCGATCTGATGTTTGAGACGGTCGCAGATCTGGACCGGACGAGCCAAATAACAAAAAGGCTTCCGTTCGAGATCGCGTGTACCGACATTCAACAGAAGCTGATCCAACGCGACGGATCGCTCTCAGCAATGAATACCATCGATTGGATCACGAGATTCACCATCAAAGATGAAACGGGGACCCACGACGCCATGGTGCAGATGAACCGTCCTTTCGACTTTCGCGGATATAGATTCTTTCAGGCGAGTTTTATCCCCGTCGGCAGGGCACGCAGCATCACCGTGACCCTGAATCCGGCTGACGGTTCCGAACCAGTTGTGGTGACGATCCCTCGCGACGGATCAGCTACGCTGCAGGACGGGACGAAAGTGAAATTTCTGGATTTCAGGGGTAATTTTCGCATCGGACCCGAAGACCCGAATGAGGACACTTCGTCATACCCGAATCCGGGTGCCGTTTTGCAGGTCACACCGCCCGGCGGAGCCGTGGAGACCGCCTATGCCTTCGGCCCTAAGATGGCCAATATCCCGGTCGCTTCCAAACCCGTCGCGGGCTATACGTATCGGCTTACGGATTTCGAAAAGGTTGGGGACCAGCACGTTCTTTCGGTACAACGAGATCCGGGTGCGACCGTGGTTTATGTAGGCTTTGTGGTACTTTGTGCGACGCTGATCGGTGTATTCGCGTTCTCCCATCAGCGCGTGTGGGCCGCGATCGAACCCCGGGGCGAAAACAAAATGAACATCGTATTCGGCGGTCACTCGAACCGAAACCCGGACAGCTTTGACAGGCGGTTTCGCCGCCTTATCGCGACATTTCAAGGAGAGAGAGAATGAAGCAAGAAGTATTGATCCATCCCGTATCGATAACGCATGCCGGATCGGATCCCGCAACCTCGGAGAGCTGGTACACGTCGTATATGCCGACGTTCCTGGCGGTTGCCGGTGCGATCGCCTTGACCATATTGCGGATCAATATTGGGGGCGAGCGGTTCATATCCGACAGCGCGTTGATGATGCTCGCTCTCGCATCGTATCTGATCGCGGCCGTCTTCTGTTTGACGAACCTCTACGCACCGTTCCGGTTCGCCGAACGGCTTGCCACATGGTCAGCCTTCCTCGGGGTATTCTTTAACTTGTCGAGCTGGCTGGTGAGATGGGTCGCGGCATACGACCGCGAGCTCGCTATCTTCAAGGCTCAGGGATCCGACCTGTCCGATATGCCCTGGGTATTCAGGTACGTCCCGTTCGCAAATCTCTACGATCTGAGTCTCGCGTTCGCCTTCGGAGCAGGTATCACAACGCTTTTGGTGATGCGTCGCCGTCAGTACCGTATTGTTGCTCTGCTTTCGCTTCCGCTGGCGGCGATAATACTTGTACTTGCGAGGTTCATTGGAAGCGATCTGATCGACCTGCCGCCGGTCCTCGATTCGTATTGGCGGCCCATTCACGTTGGTATCGCCAGTCTTAGCTACGGGGTCGCCTTGGTTTGCTTCGCGGTCGCGGTGCTATACCTGCTCAAGGACGGATTGCAGGTCGAAAAGATGGCGATCTGGTCCAGTATATTCGCACTTTCGGTATTTGCGACGATCAGCAGATTCAGCATTTTCTCGTTCTCGACCTTCGGCACCTACACTGCATCGACATTCGTCGGGACCTCGCGACAGGCACTGGCACTTCGTGCTGATGTTCCCTATGTAGGCTGGATGATAGTGGCGGCAGCGGCTCTACTCGCGATCGCGGTCGCAGGTTACGGACTTTACACGAACAAGGGCAACGAGCAGATGCGGCGCGTCGGCAACTGGTGCCTATACGCAGCACTTGTCGTCCAGGGCAGCTCGATAGCGATGTTGGTCTATCAGCTAAAGACGCTGACGAACGTGACAGCATATTTAGATCCGCGACAATACGAACGTTTTGCCGTATGGATGCTGCAGCAGCAGGACGTACCTCAATCGCAAATAGCATCGATGGGATCGCAGCAGCTCTATGACATGGCGAACGGATGGATCACGCAGAACGCCGCCGGGCTTCATTTGAGCCTAAATGCCAACCCGGTCGAACTCTCTGCTCTCATCACAGCATTCGCCGGTACGCTATTTGTTGCCATGTTCGGTATCAGGACCGAAAGGCTTCGCTCGATCCTGCCGTCGGCCGAGACACTCGACGGTTTGATGTACAAACTGGCGGGAGTGGCCTTCGCCGGTCTTGCGCTGCTTTTGATAACAGGCGCCGTTTGGGCGAACGAGTCCTGGGGCAGATATTGGGGCTGGGATGCCAAAGAGGTCGGCGCGCTTGTGGCATGGCTGACCTATGCAGGGTTCCTGCATTCACGTATCGCATACGGCTGGCGCGGCCGCCGGTCGGCCTACTTTGCAATAGTCGCTTTCCTTTTTGTTGTTTTCACCTACCTTGGTGTCAGCTATCTGCTGCCGGGGCTCCATAGTTACGCATAACAGATCATGAACAAAGAGAACATCCTATTCGGCGTGGTCGGGCTGCTCGCGGGCCTGATCATAGGATTCGTATTCGCAAACAATGTGAATCAACAGGGAACGGGTGCGGCTCGTTCGTCGGCTCCCGTCACGGGACAGAACGCCAACATACCGCCCGGACACCCTGAGATCGGTTCAATGAACGGAGGCCAGGGCGGAATGCAGCCCGAGGTCCAGGCGGCGATCGACGCGGCAAAGAACGCTCCCAACGACTTTGACGCTCAGGCCAAGGCGGCCGATATGTACTATCAGATCGGCCGATTCGACGAGGCGATCAAATATCTACAGGCAGCGAACAAGCTCCGCCCGGATGACCGCGAGACGATAGTTCAGCTCGGCAACGCGAATTTTGACGCCGATAAATATGAGGAAGCCGAACGCTGGTACTCATCGGCGCTTGCCAAAAAGCCCGATGACGTCAACGTCCGGACCGACCTCGGGCTTACATTCCTCCTCAGAACGCCGCCCAATTATGACCGAGCGATCCAGGAATTCGATCGCTCGCTCGCGGTGGACCCAAATCACATTCAGACGCTTCAGAACATGGTGGTCGCATACACCAAAAAAGGCGATGCTGCTAAAGCGAACTCCACAATAGCCAAGATCGAGGCCCTCGAGCCAACTAACAGCGCTTTGCAGCGGCTCAAAGAGGAAGCCGGAAAGATCAGTTCGAGATAGTGCGGGCCAGCGAGCGGACGGAGCTTCGGCTACGCGACGAATTCAGAGTATAATCATGCGGTTCCCCGACGATATAATGGGCTCTTCCGGTGAAAATGTGCTGGTCGTTGATGATGACCGCTTCGTCCGAATGGCGCTCAAGGAGGCGCTATCTGCGAGCGGTTATACGGTATTCGAGGCCGAGAGTATCAGGACTGCCCGCGCCGCGATATCCTCTAACGACCCTTCGATAGTGCTGCTCGATATCGACCTGCCTGACGGCTCCGGCATCGACCTGCTGAGCGAGATCAGGTCGTCGGATCCCGATATGATCGTCGTGATGATCACCGGTAACGCGGATCTAAAGAATTCGCTTGCGGCGTTGCGCGGAGGCGCACATGATTTCATTGCAAAGCCGGTTCGACTCGAAGAACTCACCGTCACGCTTCGCAACGCCGCCGAGACACGCGTTCTGAGAAAAGAAGTAAAACGGGCGCGGTCGGAACGCGGCGCAAGATTCACTTTCGACGAGATAGTCGGCGGGTCTGAGGCGATGCAGCGGGCCAAAGACCTCGGCAGACGGGTCGCGGAATCGGATGTCACGTCGATTTTGCTGAACGGCGAGACCGGTACGGGCAAAGACCTCTTTGCACGCGCTATACATTTCGCTTCGCCCCGTGCCAATGCCCCGTACCTGGCTATCAACTGCGCCGCACTTCCCGCGACCTTGATCGAATCCGAACTCTTCGGATATGAGAAGGGTGCATTCACCGATGCAAAGCAAAAGAAAGAAGGGCTCTTCGAACAAGCACACGGCGGCACGATATTCCTTGACGAGATCGGCGAGATGGAGTTGCCGCTCCAGGCAAAATTGCTCCGTGTACTAGAAGAAGGATCTTTCCGGCGTGTTGGCGGCCTGAAGGATATCAAGCTGGACGCTCGTATCATCGCCGCATCCAACCGCAACCTGAAACAAGAGGCCGAAGCGGGTAACTTCAGATTGGATCTCTATTTTCGTTTGTCGGTGATACAGGTTGACATTCCGCCGCTCCGGGACCGCGGCAGCGATATCATCCTCCTCGCGCAACATTACATCGAGCGGGCAAATCAAAAACGTGCCGGACGCAAGCTGAACGGACTCTCACCGGAGGTCGAGAGGATATTCCTCGAATACCAGTGGAGCGGAAACGTGCGCGAACTGCGAAATGTGATCGAGCGAGCCTCCATACTCGAGGACGGCGATATGGTGACAGCCGCCCATCTGCCCGCCGACATGCTTGGCGACGGGCACACGCCAATCGCCGGCAGCACCACCGGAATATTGCTTCCCGCCGATGGCATCCCGCTCGAGCAGGTCGAGTTCGATCTGGCGCGTCAGGCGATCGAACGTACCGGAGGCAATCTGACAAGGGCTGCAAAGCTCCTCGATATCTCTCGCGACCAGATCCGATACAAGCTCAGAAAGGCCGGATATGACCTGAGTCGCTCGAGCGAATGACCACTATGCCTCATCGGCCTGCGACAACCGAACACGCTGCAGCCGGCGACCCTGTCCGTGAGCTTGGCAATCTCAAACGCGCGATCGATGAATCAGCCATTGTCGCCATTACCGACCAACGTGGTGTGATCACCTACGTCAACGATAAATTCTGCGAGATATCCGGATACTCCCGCGATGAACTGATCGGGCAGGATCACAGGCTGATAAACTCCGGCTTTCATTCAAAGGATTTCATTCGCGGTCTATGGACGACCATCGCGCGCGGCAAAGTATGGCACGGCGAACTCCGCAACCGGGCAAAGGACGGTTCTATCTATTGGGTCGATACAACGATAGTTCCTTTCCTCGACGACAAAAAGAAACCTATCGAATACATCGCCATACGATACGAGATCACCGAGCGTAAGCTCGGCGAGGAGCGGATCCGGCAGCAGGCATCGCTGCTGGACAAAGCGCACGACGCGATATTTGTGTGCGACCTTAATTTCCGCATTATCTACTGGAACAAGAGCGCGGAGCGCATCTACGATCTACCGGCCTCCGAAGCTTTCGGGATGCATGTTTGCGACGCGTTGTGCGAAGGCGATCCGACCGAGCTTGAGGCGATGGAAGAGGGAATGGCCGGTGCTGACGAATGGCGTTCCGAGTCCAGGCATCGTTCGCACTCGGGAGAATATCTTTGGGTAGATACACGCTGGACTTTGGTTCGCAGCGACACGGGCAAGCCCGACTATTACCTAATAACGAACACTGACATCACGGAACAGAAACGTACTGAGGAACATCTTCTCAGGGCTCAGCGAATGGAGTCCATCGGAACGCTCGCCGGAGGGATCGCTCATGATCTCAATAACATCCTTTCGCCGATCCTGATGGCGGTAGAAATGTTGCAGATAAACGATCCCGATGCCGAAACCGCTAAATGGCTAGCGATGATAAAGGAGAACGTAGATCGCGGGGCAGAACTTATAAGGCAAGTGCTCACCTTTGCCCGCGGGATGGATGGCGAACGCATTACCGTGCGTCTGAAGCACATAGTCAAAGAGATCGTCGGCGTGCTGCGTGAGACGCTGCCACGATCGATCGATGTTGAGGTCGAGGTCGACCCCGAGCTTTGGACGATCTCGGCCGATCCGACACAGATACATCAGGTATTGATGAACGTCTGTATCAACGCTCGGGATGCAATGCCCAACGGAGGCAGCCTTCGCGTCGCAGCACGCAATGTTACGGTCGATGACAACTACGCCAAGATGAATATCGATGCCTCGCCGGGGAACTTCGTGCTGTTGGCGGTCAACGATACCGGCACGGGCATGACCTCAGAGGTACTTAAACGCATCTTCGATCCATTCTTTACAACAAAAGATTTCGGAAAGGGCACGGGGCTGGGCCTATCTACGACGCTCACGATCGTTCGAAGCCACGGCGGATTCATCAACGTGTACAGCGAACCAAACCGCGGAACCAGGTTCTCTATCTATTTTCCGACCGATGAATCTGTACGCGAAACTCAAACAGCGAGTGCCGCCCGCAGGCTGCCGCGCGGCAACTCGGAGACCGTGCTGGTCGTGGATGACGAAGAGAATATCCGCCAGATCACCGAGGCGACCTTGACGAGGTTCGGTTACAGAACGCTTCTCGCCGCAGACGGAGCCGAAGCCATGGCTCGGTTTACCGAGCACAGGGACGAGATCGCAGTAGTGCTTACTGACCTTGCGATGCCGTTCATGGACGGGACCGCCCTGATCCGCGCACTGCGACGCATCGAGCCGGAGATACATATTGTGGCTATGAGCGGATTGGTAAGCGCCGGCCAGACGGCCGAACTGCGGGCGTTGAACGTAGAGAAATTCCTTACAAAGCCGTTCACCGCGGAGACACTTCTTACGGCGCTCGATGAGATCCTAACGTAGCCTCGTCGTCCGATACTCCGCGGCCCAAAGCCCTGGACGCAGCCGAACCAAGAAGCGGAGCAATTAGCAAGAAAAACATTCCGAACGACATCAACCCGCCTTGCGTCGGATCGTATTCACTCAGAAATTTAGTCAGGCCAATTTGCGCAACGAACAACGCCAGCGTTGCCTCAAATGCGAATGTAAGCATCACCCACAATGCCCCGACCGCCAGATGATCCGCGACCGACCGCAATGCCATCCGGTCCGAAAACGCCGTGGAGATGGCAAATATCAATCCGAGTGCAATTACGAACCCGATCCTGCGTGCTTCCGCCTCGCCCGATCTGGGTACTAGCACCAATGTCCTGAACGTGCCGTTGACTGATTCCGCCAGGATGATCAGTACCCAGGCGAAAAATGCTCGGCGTAAAACTGAACCAGACTTTGCGATCACATCGACCTCGGACGTACCACAAGCACGGAACACGGTGCGTGATGCACCACGCCGTCGGATACTGAGCCAAGCATACGGCCCCAGAATCCACGCCCATGCGATCCGACCACGATCAGATCCGCGTCCCAGTCCTTTGCCCTTTCGACGATCTGCTGAGCCGGCGTGCCGGCCAGGATCTCTGTCGAGACCACGATCGAGCCATCAGGAAACCTGCCGAGGATCGTGGCCTTTGCCTCATTGACATGATTTGACGCCATGTCTCGTACCGCTTCTTCGAGTTTCTGATAGTATTCGGCCGAGATCGCAAAAGGCTCGGCCGCCATCGGATAGGCCTCCTCGTATGCCGACACGACAAGCACTTCCGACTCGCCGCTCCTCAATACACTGCGGCAAGCTTCATCGACCGCATTCTTGCTGTAATCAGAGCCATCAGTTGCAATTAAGACCTTCATCTCACAACCTCCCTGCCGACCATTACCCTCACCGGGGATCGTCCGTCGGCACTTACCTTAAGCGCAACCGGCATTCCACCCGGAATTCGTATAAGAGGCGACCGTTGATGCAACCATCTGCGAAATAATCCGCGCCTGCTCGCCGCTCTCTGTTGAAATTTCCGCGCAAACCTTTCTATAGACCGTAGCAGACGGCTCTCTTTGTTGGCACGAACCTTGCACTTCGCCTAAGGAGTGGGATCACGAGCTCGTCAAAATTCCGGGCCGACGATCGATCAAGTATAGGAGCGTAAAGCCTTGTTTCAATTTCCAACTGTTGATCCGATACCGTTGCCGGCACCGGTCTGGTTATTCAAGCTGCTTCATATAGTGACGCTGACCCTTCACCTCACGGCGGTTCAGTTGATCCTGGGCGGGGTTACGGTTGCTGGCATTTGGAATTTTTTTGGACGAGAAGGTTCGTCGCTGAAAGAGGCTTCGAACTCGATACTCAAAAAGCTGCCGACCGTGATGACCTATGTCATCAATTTTGGCGTGCCGCCGCTGCTGTTCGCCCAGGTGCTGTACGGCCGCGCACTCTACACCAGCAGCGTTCTGATCGGTCTCTATTGGATCGGCGTGATCGTCGTTCTGACACTCATATATTTTCTGCTGTATCGCTCGGTTGACCGTGCGAATGAAGGAAAGGCCTGGTGGGGATACGGCATCGTCATATTTGCGGGCCTGATGTACATAGCAAAGGTTTTCTCGATAAATATGACGCTGATGCTTCGGCCCGAGGATTGGCAGGCCATCTATGCCGCGGGCGGTGGACTCGGCACTTCGCTTCCTACAGGTGATCCCACTACGACACCGCGATTTTTGTTCATGCTTGCCGGCGGCATCGGGCTCTCCGGTGCAGCGATGACCGTTATATCCGGATTTGGGGACGAAAAGGACACAACGAAGGATGTGCTGCGGCGCTGGGGAGGCATTCTAGCGGCACTCTTCATAGCTCTTCAAGGGGGAGCAGGCCTGTGGGTTTACAATTCGCAGGTCGCGGCCGTAAAGGCAGGATTATTCCAAGACCCAATGTTCGCATACGCTATCTACGCGTGGGCCGGCTTACTTATCTTGTCTGTTGTTGCGGCTGCGGCTGCCGCATTCGGGTCGGCATCCCGGGCCAGGCTCACAAGCACCGCCACAGTGCTTTTCGGTGTGCTTGCCACCGGCGCGTTCACGCTCCTGCGTGACCGCATCCGGGACGTGACCTTGTTATCAAAAGGTTTTGACGTCTGGGACCGAACCGTCGTAGCGAATTGGTCGGTCGTTCTTTTGTTTCTCGGCCTGTTCGTGGCCGCACTCATATTGATCGGATACATACTCTTCGCGATAGCACGCTCAGCCCGGCAGATGGCATTGGGTGCGACGGTACCGGGACAGGAACAAATGATGAATGAGGTATTGGAGAGACACGATGATCAATGAATCGACGATAAAAGAGATCATCAGCTCGCAGGGTGAAGACGAACCGGAAGGCGAGGATATGTCTCGGCGTTCGTTCCTGTGGATGGGGGCTGGGGCCATCGGTGCGGTTTACATTGGGGCGATCGGCTATCCGGTCTATCGGTATCTGGCAACGCCGGCCGAACGTGCCGCACAGGCCGCTGCCGTAACTCAGACGACCCTCGACGGCGCCGATAAGCTACCGGTCAATACGGCTCTGATGTTCAAGTTCGGCACCAAGCCGGCCATGCTTATCCGGCACGCCGACGGTACGTTCTCCGCATTCAACGCGGTCTGCACGCATCTAGGCTGTACCGTGGCGTACGACACTGCTGCCGCCAAGATCACCTGTGCATGCCACGGCGGCGAGTATGACCCTACAAGCGGCAGCAACCTAGCCGGCCCGCCGCCCAAACCCCTTACTAGATTCAACGTGGAGGTTCAGGATGGACGCGTCACTGTCGCAAGAGCCTAACCGGGGCCGCAGGACCCTGGCCGCGGCGATATACGGATGGGTCGATGAGAGGCTTGACCTGACCGGCCTGATCGCCCACGCCCGTGAGAAAGCCGTCCCCGAACACCGGCATTCGTTCTGGTATTACTGGGGAGGTATCTCGCTGTTCTTTTTTGTTGTTCAGGTGCTATCCGGCATCCTCTTGCTTGTCTATTACAGGCCCGGGCCCGAAGCATACGAATCAGTACGACAGATCACCTACGACATCCAATTCGGTTGGCTTATCCGATCGGCTCACTCTTGGTCGGCGAACCTGATGGTTCTGGCCGTCTTCGTGCATATGTTCTCGGTTTTCTTTATGCGGGCGTATCGTAAACCGAGAGAATTCGGCTGGTGGACCGGGCTGATCCTGTTAGGTCTGACGCTCGTCTTCGGCTTTAGCGGATATCTGCTGCCAATGGACGACCTCGCCTACTTTGCGACAAAGGTCGGCCTCGAGATACCGGCTGCGATCCCGTTGGTCGGCACCTTGGTCACAGAAATTGTGCGAGGCGGCCCCGAGATCACAGACGTCACTATCCAGCGTTTCTTTGCTCTCCATGTCGTTATATTGCCGTTCCTTTATCTGCCGTTCCTCGCGATACACGTTTGGTTGGTACAGAAACACGGCAATGCTTTGCCGCCGAGCGAGGAGGCTAAGCCCGAGCCGGAACGCCGCTCGATCCGATTCTTTCCGGATTTCTTTGCCAAGGATATGGGTATGTGGCTGCTTTCGCTCAACATTCTCGCAATTCTTGCCTCTCTTTTCCCTTGGCAGCTTGGTCCGCAGGCCGACGAATTAGCCGCTGCACCGCAGGGTATTCATCCCGAATGGTACTTCATGAGTCAGTTTCAGATCCTTAAGGTGTTCGGCCGATGGTTCCCCGGTGCCGTCGGCGAATTCCTAGGGATCGGGCTGTTCACCGCAGGACTGATAATTTGGGCCGTCATACCATTCATAGACTCGCGAAGCGCGAGCGGGAGTCGAGCGCGAACGGCCTTTTATATCGGCCTCGCGGCTCTGTTGGGTCTGATAGCGATCACCATTTGGGGTTACTGGGAACTATAGGGGGCGAAGGGTCGAAATGAACTATCCTTTCTGGGACGTACCGGTACTAAGCGGCGGAGGCGTGATCGGCTTGATCGCCGTATATCATCTGCTGATCGCATTATTTGCCGTCGGCGGAGGGCTCTATCTGCCGATCGCCGAACGGAAAGCTATCCGCGAAGGACGTGAGGACTGGCTGCGTGTACTCAGGAGACACGCTAAATTCTTTCTCGTGCTCACCGCTGCGTTCGGCACTACCTCCGGCGTCGGGATCTGGTTTGCTATCGGATTGGCAAATCCCGAAGCGACAAGCACCCTGATCCACAACTTCGTCTTTGGCTGGGCGATCGAGTATGTCTTCTTCATCGTCGAACTGACGATGGCGGCTGCGTACTACTACACGTGGGACAAGATCGACCGTGGACTCCATTTGAAGATCGGCTATATCTACGCGGCTTCGTCGTTCCTGACGCTTGTCATCATCAACGGCATACTTACCTTTATGCTGACGCCGGGGGAGACATGGCTCAGCGTCGCAGGTTCAGGCAACGAGGCATCGGTCTTCTGGTACGCATTCTTCAATCCGACCTATTTCCCGAGCCTCGTCATCCGCACATTGATCGCCTGGAGCCTCGCCGGAATATGGGCACTGGTGACCGCAAGCCGGATCGACGGATTCGCTTATCCGGGACTCAAGAAACAAATAATATCCTGGTCGGCCAAGTGGCTGATACCTGCGTTCGTGCTCGTGCCTTTCTGTTTTCTTTGGTATCTGGCGATGGTGCCTGAATCCAATCGGCAGCTCCTGGATCTCGGCATATCGACGATCGGACAGGGAACATTCACTCAGGTCACGCGGTCGGCCCTGATCACCGTCATGACGTCGGCGACCATTATTGCACTGGTCTATTTCGTCGCTGTCAGGAACTCACGCTCCTTCAATCTCGGTTGGGCAATATCAATTCTGCTTCTTGCGTTGGCGGCCACGGGCGCTACCGAACAGGCGCGCGAGATGCTTCGCAAACCTTACGTGATCGGCGACTTCATGTACTCGAACGGCGTAAGAAAGTACGAGGTAGCGAAATTCAATTCCGAAGGATACCTTGCTCACTCTATTTGGAAGTCAAAGGATACTTCGTCGATGACTGACGTCGATCGCGGCGAGTTGATGTTTAGAGGGCAATGCGGCGCGTGTCACACCCAAACCGGCTATCGCGGCATGAGCGTACTCTTAAAAGATCGCGACGAAAGATCGATCGAGAACATCGTCGGTATGCTGCACGCGTACAATGACGATTCCCCGTATCGAAAGTATATGCCGCCCCTCGTGGGCAAAGACGACGAGATGAAGGCCCTCGTCGCTTACCTCAAGACCTTGCCGGCAAAACCTGCTAAGTAGGCCGCCGGCAATGGGCATCGCGGAGTTCAGTCGTGCGGAAATGCGCCGAACCGCAGACTGTCTCCGCGATCGCATCTTCCGCGAATTTTCCCACGGAATTTTACGCGGATATGCGGAATAGCACACACCGTAATAGTCCCTCAGGCTAATGTTTGCAATAGTTTACGAGTGGCACCCACTTTGCCGTACCGATGTGTGAGTGAGTTGATCTCGCTCTCGAACAACACTCTCGGAGGAAAATCGATGTCACCCAGGCTTTATTTCTTAGTATGGTTCGCCGTTGCGGTCTCGGCCGGTGTCCTTTGGCTACTTGGATCGTTCACGCTCACAGTTGGTGTCGTGTTCGGATTCATCGCTTTCGGGCTTACGTTCGCAGGGATGATGAATGTGCTGCCTATCATGGTATCTCATCAGAATCACCCCGAGGAGCAGGTGCCGATCAAGGTCAAGGCAGTCAAGGTGCCGCACCGTACCGCCACCGTACGCGCCAGGATGGCGTGACCGTAGCGTGTTGTCGCCAAGCCGCGGCCACATAGGCCCGGCATTACGTTGTTCGCCGTGAATTGCACCAACGGCCGATCTCGCGATAGGCCGACCTTCTGACGGCGTCATCTGTTCATCTGACCTACCTAATGTGCCTGCGGCCACGGCGACTGCAGGCACTCTCCGTTTCGTGCTCGGTCATTTCTGCGTCACTTGCCGATACAGAACGTAGAAAATATCCTCGAAAGCATGTCTTCGGTCGTTGTCTCACCGGTGATCTGGCCCATATAGCGAAGCGCGTTATGGAGGCCTATCAGTATGATCTCTTCGCTCATGCCGGCCGCCGCCTGCTCGATCGACGAACGTATCTCTGTAGCTGCCCTCGACAATAGGTCGAAATGACGCGCGTCCGTCACCAAAAATCCGCTTGTGTCCGACACCGCGGCAGAGAACGGGGAGATGATCGCTGATCTCAGTTCATCGATGCCGTCGCCAAATTTTGCGGAGATCGAAATGGCCGCATCCGAGACAGATCTATCGCCTATGACATCGGGATCGATCCGTGCAGGCTTGTCTGATTTGTTCAGTACCACGAGCCGGGTAAACTCGGCCGTCTCGGCTAAAATGTTCAGGTCTTCGTCTTTGAGCTCTTCGCTCGCATCTATCAACACCAATACAAGATCGGCATCGGCCATTACCGACCGAGCTCTTTCGACGCCCATGCTCTCTACAACGTCGGTCGTCTCACGGAGTCCGGCGGTGTCTATGAGCGATACAGGAATGTCATTGATGACAAGCCGCTCATGCAGGTGGTCGCGCGTCGTTCCGGGAATATCGGTAACGATCGCGCGGTCGCTGCCCAACAAGGCATTGAACAGGCTGGATTTACCAACATTAGGACGGCCCACGATCGCGACCCGGAGCCCGTCACGGATTAGATGCCCGGCTTGATACGTTGCCGCAAAGCCCTCAAGCCGGCCGGCCGCGTCGGACATCCTCCTCAACATCGACTCTCGCTGAACACTCGGAAGGTCATCCTCGACGAACTCAAGCGCTGATTCCAGAACGACTATGATGTCCAGCAATTCATCCTTCAAAGGCCGAAGCTGACTGGAGAATTCGCCTCTTAGCTGTCGGATCGCTTGTCGTGCGGCCGCAGACGTCCTCGCGTCGATCAGGTCGCGAACCGCCTCAGCCTCAGCAAGATCCATCCGTCCGTTAGCTAATGCACGCAGGCTGAACTCGCCGGGTTCTGCGAGCCGAGCATTCAGCTTAAGGCATTCGTCCAGCACGCGCCGTAAGACCACAGGCGAACCGTGGCAGGCCAACTCAACGACGTCTTCGCCTGTATATGATCGTGGGGCCTTGAAATAAGTTACGACCGCTTCGTCAATGACCTCAACGGTACCGGGCACTACAAGCTGCCGGAGCGTTGCTACGCGGGGACGAAGCAACGGCTCGGTCATCGACTCTGCAATGTTTACGGCGTCGGAGCCGCTCAAACGGATAACGCCGATCCCGCTTCGGCCTGTCGGGGTTGCGAGTGCGACGATCGTGTCCTGCATTTTATTATTTCAACAAAGAAGCAGGCCGGACTGGGACAGATACCGGCGCAATGGAGCAAGATCGAGGTATCTAACGGATCGCCGGTGCTATTGGAGCCTGACCTGCAGCCGCCTTTCACGGCCGTCGCCGACGGATTCGGTTATGAGGTCGTCCTCTTGCTGCAATGTGAGGTGAATTATTCGCCGCTCTGTAGAATTCAAAACGCCGAATGTGAACGGCCGCCCGTTCTTACGGACCTGATCCGCCGCGAATCGAGCCATCGCGTGAAGCTCAGCCTTGCGGGTCCTGCGAAAGCCGTCAGCGTCAACAATGAACCGATGCTCACGATCCAGCTCACGTCCGAATACCTGGAACAGTATGACCTCGAACGCGTCAAGCAATTCGCCGTTCTCAGCCAACGCAAAATGAGAGTCGCTCCCGCTGAGGTCAAGAAGGCATCCCTCCTCGGTCCAGCTTGACGACACACTCAGATCAAATCCGAGCTCGGTCACCAACCCAGCCAAAAAGCCGTTAGCCCTGTCGCAGATCTCGTTCATACACTATATGTCAGGCGGTCTTCGGCTTTACTTTTTTTGCCCCGCCGGGAACCTTATCCACGATCTCGACCCCATCAGACGGAGGCGTGGAATTGAGCCGATTGATGACCATCTGCTGTCCGAAACTGACTATGTTGCCGAAGAACCAGTATAACAGCAAGCCGGCCGGAGCCGTCCACATCACATAGAGCATCATCGCGGGCATCAGATACGTCATCATCTTCTGCTGCATTTGCTGCTCCGGTGTCACTGTCGCGGCCTGCGGCGTGAATTTCATTGCCAGGATCATCGACAATGCAAAGCTGAACTCAAGTATATGCCACGGGTCAGCGGCTGATAGGTCCGGCAGCCACATGAACGATGCCTGCCTTACTTCGAGTGAGACCGTCACGGCAGTGTAAAATGCGATCAGAAGCGGGAACTGAAGCAGCATCGGCAAACAACCGCCAATGGGCAGAGCGTCCTTGGTGAGCTTGAGCTGCTCCATCTGGAGCTGACGCATCCTGGGATCGTCATTCGGAACTCCCTTTTTCTGCAGGTCCTTTATCTTGTCCTGGATCTCCTTCATTTTCGGGGCGTTGCCCGAGGCTTTCTTGAACGAACGCGACTGCGACCACCTCAGCGGAAACAGAAGCATGTAGAAGAAGAATGTGAAGATGATGATCGCAACGCCGTAATTTCCCGTTACCGAATTGAGGAAGTTGAGTGGATACAAGATCGCGATCGCAAGCGGTTTGGTCATCCAGCGGAGCCACCAATAGCTGCTGAAATTGATGATGTTCTCGATATTGACCTCGCGGCCGAATACCGAAGGAGACTCTTTACTAAGTTTGTTAAGTAGAAAATAGTCCTTTGTGCCCGTAAAGATCTTAGTGACCGAACCATCGGCCGCAACCGGCACATACGCCGTCACAAGGTGCCGCGTTTCTCCTCGTTGCGGGTTTCGAAGGATCCACTGAAAGATGCTGTTGTAATACGGTTCGGTATCTACATCGTATTTTGCGGCCCGATACTCGACGCCCTGCGACGGCTGAGCCGGAACAGCAACCATTGCAAAATATGCGTCGCCGACGCCCGCCCAATTGACCGATCCAGCGTCAGTGAGCGACGAATTGTTGTTAGCGTCGTAAGTAAATGCGTAGTTGCCCTGGTGCCGCTTTATATCGCCGTTTACCTCAGCCACGGCTTCCGATTCGATATGATAAAAATTGTGATGGTTGATGGCGTGGTCGCCGATGCTGGCGCCGATCAGCAGCCTGGTGCCCGTCAGCATTTGTTCGCCGCGTTTCGCCGACAAGCCCAGATCCGCAATGTAGCTGTCACCGCGGAAAACAAAGGTCTTGACCACCTCAAGCCCGCCGCCAGCGTCCAGCTTGAACTCGATCCGGCGTTCTTCGCCGGCCGCGAGCGTGACATCGCCGTCGGCACCCGAGATAACGTAGTTGCGACCGTTCACGAGCCCATCAGTTGCCGCGTCGCCTGTGGCCAAGCGAAACGGGACCTCGCGCGGGTCTCGTGCGAGAGCCTCGGGCGAGATGAGCTGGAGCGGCTTCTCATCAGCAGGGGTCGAGCCGTCGCCGTACACATCAAAGTCGGCCTTAGGCGAGCGGTTGCGCCGTATTATCCAACTCGTGGCGACCGCCCCCCGCGAATCGAGCGTGACCTCGTACAGATCCGAGCGGATCGTCACCGTACGCTGAGGGGTCGTATCGGGCTGGGCGGCTGTTTCGGGTGACGGTGCAGCCGGAGCAGCAACAGCCGGCGTCGCGGACGGTGCTGGAGCGGCCGGCGCGGCAGTATTGGCCGCGTTCGTGTTGGCATCCTCTACCGGTTTTTTCGGTGCAAGGAAGTATTGCCAGCCTATCAGCACTGCCATTGAGAGCACGGCGGCCATCAGGAATCGTGTCTGAGAGCTGGTATCTTTATTAGGTTCCATTATTTGACCGGGTCATGCCCGCCCCTGCAAAAAGGTTGACAGCGAAGCAGCCGCTTGAGCGCCATCCACCCGCCTTTGATAGCTCCGTAACGCTCGACGGCCTCACGCGCGTACTCGGAGCACGTCGGCTCGAACCGGCATGCAGGCGGCAAAAAAGGCGAGACGAACGCCTTATAAACACCGAGAATGTCGAGCACCAAAAACTTCATCTACTTTCGTTCGGCCAATCGGCCTACGATCTCGCGAAATTCGGCCAGAGGCTTCTCGAGCTTGGCATACACTAGCGAGCGACGCGCGTTCAACACCCAATCATAACGCCGGATCACACGGTCGAGTTCCGCCCGGCTCAGCCTAAATGCCTCACGGAGCAGCCGCTTGGCACGATTGCGGTCGTGCGCTTTGCCGATCGCTTTTTTAGTCGCCGTCACCCCCACGCGGTGCACGGGCCGTCCGGCGGGCAAAACAAAGACCGTCATAAAACGGCCCTCGATACGCTCACCTTGTTCATAAACACGAAGAAACTCGGCCCTTTTCAGGAGCCGAGCCTCTTTCGGCAGACCAAAACCTAGTAATGCTGGACCGTTAATCGCTTGCGTCCCTTTGCCCTTCGGCGCTTTAGCACCGCGCGGCCGTTCTTTGTCGCCATCCGGGCGCGAAACCCGTGCTTTTTGGCGCGTCGACGATTGTTCGGCTGAAATGTTCTTTTCGGCATAGTTGCTCCCCACAATGCTTCACTCTCGAGAAGTGAAAACCTAGAGTTTACGCGCCCGAACAGCCCATTGTCAAAGGGTTTAGGGCTGATTCGGCCATCTGGCTGCTGGCCCGTTGCAGCCGTGACTCAGGCACTCGCCGCGCCGTCGGAATATGTCGATACCAATATCCGCAATGCCTCAATATATAGTGTGTGCTCCTGCTCGAGTATCCGTGCCGAAAGCGTCTCGACGGTGTCTCCGGGCAGCCGCCGCACCTGGCGTTGCAGTATAACCGGACCGTGATCGAGCAGCTCGTCAACGTAGTGCACGGTACATCCGGTTATTTCGACTCCGGCGTCAAAGGCCTGTTTTTGCGCGTCGAGGCCCGGAAAGGCAGGGAGCAAGCTCGGGTGAATGTTGATGATCTTGTTTGGGAATGCCTGAACAAAAGAAGGCGAAAGCAAACGCATGTATCCCGCGAGACAAACGAGCTCGACCCCTCGTTCCTTTAGCGCAGCTACGATCTCAGCATCGTGCTCTTCGCGAGTTCGGCCGCGCCGCTCGATGACCAGCGTTTCAACGCCACGCTCGCGCGCCTTTGCTAAACCCGCCGCGTCCGATTTGTCACTGATCACGACCACAACTTCGCAATCCGGCAGTTCGCCGCCCATAACGGCATCTATGATCGCAGCCATATTCGACCCGCGTCCGGAAATGAGAATGCCGATATTCATATTGGAAGGCTGTCCGCCGTGCCGGGCCCGAGGTAGTTCGTGCAGTTGTTAGCCGATCTTGACCGAACGGTTTCCTCGTGTGACCTTGCCGATCTCGCTGCATTCGCCGATACGATCGACGACCGTTGCCTTATCTGCCTCAGAGCAGATCAGGATCATGCCGATCCCCATGTTGAACGTGCGAAACATCTCATGTTCCGCAACATTGCCCAGGCGCTGCATCAGTCCAAAAATAGGCGGCACGGTCCATGAGCCGCGATCTATATCTACACCGACGCCGTCCGGCAGGATCCTCGGGATATTGTCCAGAAAGCCGCCGCCGGTGATATGTGCGAGGCCCTTTATCCTGCCGCCGCCGAGCAGCGGGCCGATCTGCGGCAAAAATGATGAATGTGTGGCGAGCAGAGCGTCGCCAACCGTCGTGCCAAGCTCATCGACAAATGTATCTACTTTGTAATTACCGACCTCAAAGAACAGTTTTCGTGCGAGCGAATAGCCGTTCGTCTGGAGGCCCGTTGACGGGATGCCCAGCACGACGTCTCCCGGCTCGACACCTTTACCGTCAATGACATTCTTCTTGTCAACGACGCCGACGATAAATCCGGCGAGATCGTATTCACCCGGCGGATAGAAATCAGGCATCTCAGCCGTTTCTCCGCCGAGTAGCACGCAGCCGTTCTCGCGACAGGCTCGTGCCATGCCTTCGACGACCGAGGCGGTCACGTCGGGCTCTAGCTTGCCGGTCGCAAAATAATCTAGGAAGAACAATGGGCGTGCCCCCTGGACCAGAATGTCATTGACACAGTGATTTACAAGGTCGGCTCCGACCGTATTGTGGATGCCTGTTTCGAAAGCGATCTTGAGCTTGGTACCGACCCCGTCGGCCGATGCGACGAGTATCGGTTCGTCCATGTCCGGAAAGGCGCCCGAGAACATCCCGCCAAAGCTGCCTATTTCGGTCAGCGTGCGTTCATTGAACGTAGCTCTTGCGTATTCGCGTATCTTCGCTACGGCGCGGTCTGCGTTATCGATCGAGACGCCGGCGTCGGCATATGAGATCTGCTTCGTCGTCATAGAAATTGGAATTATATGCGTTTCATGTGCACAGATGCGAATATCGATTGACCTAAAGCTCCGCTGACGGTTAGCATTGCTACGATGAGCTTCACATTGATCGATGCAGGATCCGAGGGATACGAGTTCTCAGCCAGCGTGTGGCAGTGGAAGGCGGCGCTCGAGATAATCAAAGATCTCGACGTGCTCAGCGAATCGACCGTCAGGCAAATGAGCTATAACGCAATGGGCATACGGATCGGAATTGATGAAGCTCATCAACTGGCTGAAGCGATCCGCGATCGTATCCTGCCGCAGCTCGCACCTGACAAACGGATGTACGCGGACGGCTCGATCACTACCGAGCCCGATGACGGCACAATCTATCGCGACTCGGACGAACAGTGGAAGAATTACAGTGTGACCCACGACTGGCTGGCCGAACTCGTTGATTTTTGCCTCCGGTCCAAAGGGTTTCAGGTATTCTGACCCCACGATTTCCCTATACATCAACGTCTTGTCCGAGCTTAAGTTTCCGGGAACTTATGCCTGCCGTAGCGCGTTCTGCATAGCGTCCGATCGATCGGTTCGGACGCGTTTATTTGTTCGGAGGCAATTCTAATGAAAAAAATAGGCATTCTAGTGTTTGCGGCCGCTTTCGTGATCGGCCTCGTCGTCACCAACATCTTCTCGTCGGAGATCTTTGGCAAACCGCTGATAAAATTTGATCTCGGATTCGGCAGCATCAAGGGTTCGGGCCATGTAGTAGAAGAGAAGAGAGACGTGCTCAACTTTAACGCGATCGATGTCGGTGGGGTCTTTGCGGTCGAGTCAGTGTACGGCGACACTACGTCGGTGGTGGTTGTCGCCGATGATAACCTTTTGCCTTTGATCGAGACCGAGGTCCAAGGAGGTACATTGAGCATCTCGTCGACCAGGAGGTTGAAAAGTGACCAAAGGCTGCTGATACGCGTAACGTCGCCGGCAATAGAGCGAGTCGAGACATCCGGGGCCTCGTCGGTCTCGTTGTCGAATCCGAGCCGGGAAAAGCTCGAGATTGACATGTCGGGAGCCTCTAAAGTAACCGCTTCAGGCCAGACCTCAGCATTAAAGGCAGATATGAGCGGAGCGTCTAAACTGTTCGCTTTCGAACTTGAAGCATCGGGCGCTGAGATAGACGGCAGCGGTGCTAGCCGGGCCGAGGTCAATGCTGGCCGATCGCTGGTATCGTCACTCTCGGGAGCGAGCCGTGTCGTCTATGCCGGTTCACCTTCCGAGATCAGATCCGATGTGTCGGGTGCGAGTGCGGTCTCTGCAAGGTAAGCTTGCTTCCTACCTGCTTGCAATATCTCAACGTTAAGAAAGGGCGTTTCGGCGCCCTTTTTTATGTCTCGACGGCGTACGTGCGAAATCCGGCTGCGCGTCCGTCATTGGTGATCCCTACCACCAGGATGTCGATCCGCACCCTGCCCACTCGCAGAACCCGAAGGTCGGTAAGCTCGGCCGACAACAGATCGAATAGGTCTGAGTAACGTGCGGCACGCATCCTTTCTTCATCCCCGTACCAATCCTTTATCGCGGTCAATTTTGCCGCGAACTCCTTAAAGTCATAGACTTCGATATGTGCACCCGGATCAAGCCGGGCTGTATCGACCACGTCTTTGTTCGATCGTGGATCAGGTACGTCAGCCAAGAAAGGAACGATCTCCGAATCGGTCTCGCTGATATAGACGAGCCCCGCGCAGGCTTTGGCAAGAGCCGACCGGATCCGTTGGCTCGGATCTTTTTTCCCAGCGGAAATTTTTTTTATTTTTTTTGCCATTTTTCGCCCCTTGTTGTGCTTAAAACCGTGCCAAAAAGTTAACCTTAATCGGGATGAAAATCAAGCCAAATATATGTCAAAAAAGGGCGTTAAATCGGTGTTAAAATGCTCGAAAAATTTCTGTGGATATCGGTTTGCGCAACGTAAATTTTCGTGTTAGTCTGATATCCCTTTTAGGTAGATCGGTGCTTGTAAGTTGTTGAAATTAAATAACTTGATGCATTACCTTAAGTTTTTGCCAACTCTGCGGAAGCTTTGTGGAAATTGCTGTGGAAAAGCACTGTGAACCTGTGTTTTATAAGGACTTTCGATCACTGCGGAAACGCCGCCGGTTGACACCGTTCGAACGGCTCTCATTGGCGTCGCCGCCCCGGTTCTATGGCCGGTGTTCGATCTAACGATCTTTTGTTGTTTGGGGTTACCGAATTGGAAATTATTTTGGAGAAAACCACCGTTTGGGACGAAGTGCTTGACTCGCTAAGGTCCACTTTGAACGAACAGGTCTTCAACACGTGGTTCCTCGCCGTCAAATTCGTGCGGCAGGACGATGCGGGCCGACAACTGTTTCTCCGGGCGGGCTCGGTCACGCGGGACTGGATATGCCGCTACTATAAGGCGGACATCGAGGAGATCATGGCCCGGTCCGGCTGCGGAGATTATGAGCTCGTATGGGAAACCGATGACGAAAGCGGCGAATCGGCGGCTGATGGTATCGCCGACGAACTCTTTTTTGAACCGGTCGCCCAGACACTTCCTCTGGTCGGCAGGTCGGTCATCCTTTCGTCAGAGCCGGAGGATGCGGCTCTCAATCCTAAGTACACCTTTGACAAATTCGTTGTTGGCTCCGGAAATCAATTTGCACACGCGGCCGCACTTGGCGCGGCGGAATCGCCTGGCACGACCTACAACCCGCTCTTTCTCTACGGAGGCGTCGGCTTGGGCAAAACGCACCTGATGCACGCGATCGGCCACTCGATCAAGCAGCATTTCCCGCACATGCGAGTGGCATACATCACGTCGGAGAAGTTCATGAACGAACTGATCAACGCGATACGCTACGACAGGACGCCTGCTTTCCGTGATAAATACCGGTCCATCGATGTGCTTCTGATGGACGATATTCAATTCATGGCCGGCAAGGAACGCACGCAGGAAGAGTTCTTTCACACGTTCAACACACTTCATAACCTGCAGAAGCAGATCGTGCTCTCGTGCGATTGTCCTCCGCGTGAGATCCCGACGCTTGAGGAACGTCTGCATTCGCGATTCGAGTGGGGATTGATAGCCGATATCGAGCCGCCGGACCTCGAGACAAAGGTCGCGATCTTAAAGCGTAAGGCCGATCTCGACGGCATATTCCTGCCGGACGACATCGCTATCTACATCGCAGGTAAGATAAAAAGTAATGTTCGAGAGCTCGAGGGTTCGCTCGTACGGCTGGTTGCGATCTCGTCGCTGAAGCAGCAACCGCTAAGCCGATCGCTGGCTCAGGAAGCGATGAAGAATTTCGTTGACTCAGATCGCGGGGCCGGCGTAACGATGGAACGGATCATCCGGATCGTCTCGGAACATTACGGAATGACCGTTGATGAGATAAAGTCAAAAAGCAATGCCAGGTCCATCTCACAGCCCCGCCAGGTCGCGATGTATCTTTGCAAAAGGATGACGCGGCACAGCTTCCCCGAGATCGGAAAAGAGTTTGGCGGCAAGCATCACACGACCGTTATGCACTCGGTCGAGAAGATTGCCGGGATCATCGAGACAGACAGAGTTTTCCACAACGTTGTGGAGGAGCTAATTGATAATATTTCCAATTAATTATGGGAATACGGCGGGAGACCGTGGCTCGCCGATTTCCACATGCGACATGTTGCGACGTTCGCTGCTAAGTCGTTATTTTACAGCTATTTGAAGCAATGTTTTCCACATTTTCACCGGTCTTGTAGCTAGTGGATTGTGGAATCGATAGGAAAAATGAGGAAAACGGGCGGCCCGGCGGTGGGCGATCTATTTTCCACAAGTTTTCCACAAGCGTCTGTGGACGTTAAAACTGCCATTTTATAAGGACTTAGAGTGCTTTTTCACAATACCACAGGCCTTACTACTGCTAGTTGTAAATAAATGATCTTTTATATTTAGCAGAAGAAAGAAAGCGAACCAGAGGTGATAGAGAAATGGAATTTACAATAGATCAAAACGTGCTTAGGTCCGAACTCGGGATCATCCAGGGAGTCGTGGAAAGAAAGACGACCATCCCGATCCTGGCAAATATACTGATCGAATCGATCGGCGAAAAAGAGATACGCTTGATCGGAACGGATCTCGACGTCACGATCCGCTGCGATGCGGAAGCCGATATCAAAGTGCCGGGTTCGATGTGCATTCAAGCCAGAAAGCTGTTCGATATCGTCAGGGCTCTCGATGTCGGCGACGTTCATTTCAAAAAAGAGGACAACGAATGGGTGACAATGCAGTGCGGACGTGCAAAGTTTCGCCTGGCCGGTGTTGACCGTGCCCAGTACCCTGAGCTTCCTCAGTTCAAGAGCACACCGATGCGTCTCCCGGCTGAGACCTTCAATTACTTCATTCAAAAGACGGCCTTTGCCATAACGAATGAGGTTTCGCGATTTACTCTCTCGGGAGCGAAGTTCATCGTGTCTGACGGTTCGGCCAAGATGGTCACGACCGACGGACACCGGCTCGCGTACATCTCTCGTTCGATCGACTCGGATGCGGGGTCGGACAACATCGACACTCTCGTACCAAAAAAAGCTCTGCTCGAGCTGTCCAAGGTGGCACGTGAGAATGACGGACAGATCAGCTTCGGCGAAGATCAGAACCATTTATTTTTTGAGATGGAGGGTCGGCTGTTGATCAGCCGCAAGCTCTCGGGCACGTTTCCCAACTACGAGATGGTCATGCCCAAGGGCAACGACAATTGCGCGATATTTGACCTCGACGAGATGCGCTCAGCAGTTCGCAGGATCAGCTTGATGGCGGACGATCGCACGCGTTCGATCAAGATGACGGTCCGCACCGGCGAGATCGAATTGAATGCTCGGAGCAGCGAAGAGGGTGAAGGCCGCGAGGTAGTGCCGGCCGATTACACGGGCGACGAGACAGAACTTGGGTTCAACTGGCAATACCTCCTCGAATTCCTGAACAATGCCGGAACTATAACAGGCGACACAGCGGGGACCCAGGAGAAAGAAACTGACGGCGACGGCACGGTTCGCGTTCGTGACGGTAAGAGCAGAACGCGTATCTCATTCGAGTTCAAGGATTCAAGTTCACAGACTCAGATGAGCATCGCCGACGAATCGGATTATGACTATAAATACATAGTCATGCCGCTCAAGATCTGACGCGGCCGCATCAATGAAATGCCGAAGAAGAGCGTTCGCCTGAGAGGTTCTCGAGCGAACGCTTTTTAGGTTCTTAGATCCGGCCGCTATAACTGTTTAGACCGTGTTCTGCCAACTATAAAACACAAGATACCTACCGTTAGAGGAATGGCGGCCAGCAAAGCATTGCCGGCTGCTGTGAGAAAGACCGCTCCGATCATTATGACCATCAGACAATAGGCGGCCATAGGCGTCAGATGAGGCTTAATTCCCGTAAGCCAAGGGACGACGAGCCCGATGGCTCCAAGCGTCTCGCAAACGCCGATGAAATAAATGAACCACGTAGGAATGGCGAACGGTTGGCCGGCGGCCATCTCCTCAGGGGACATCATAAATTTTGAGATACCCGCAAACGCAAAGAGCAATGCGAGCAAGATCTGCAATATCCAAAGAATGATATTCATTTTGTCGGGTCCTTGGCGGGAGCACCGCCGGATTCGGAAACAGTCTTGAGCTTCGCGAGGCCTTTCTCAAAGTCGGCACCGATCAAGGCATCGATATCCATTATCAGGCAGAACGCTTTCATCATGAAGTTCTTCTTACCGGACATGGTCCAGCTTACATTCGTGTTCTCGCCGTCAGGTTTGAAAGTGAATTCAGTGATATTCGACGAGGCCATGGGTTTAATGAACTCAAGGTCGATCTTGATGTGTCCTGGAGCGTGACTCTCGGTGATCGTCATCCTGCCCTCGCCGACCTTATCATCGCCGAGCCAAGCGTACGATGAGCCGGTGCCTGACTCCGGTCCGGTGTAGGTACGTTTCATAGCAGGATCCAGGTCTTCCCACGGCGACCACGATGGCCACTGGCGAAAGTCGTTTATCCTTGCGAATACCGCATCCGGAGACGAACGGATAATAGACGTGCGGGTGACCGTGAACTGGTCTGGCTGCATGGCCACCACGATCAGCAGTACCGCCGCGGTCAACACCAGAGCTATCACGATTGCGAAAAGGGACTTGACGAGCATCGATCTTTTTTTCATGAGAGCAAGATTACAACGCTACTGGTTCCGGCGCCAATAGAGAAAGGGTGCCTAACTCTTTGGAAAGCGGCACCCGGTAGGTTTGATTGGTAGGTTGTATGATTGAGGGTATTTATGAATTCGCCCTGTTAGGGTCGGGCGTCACCAACGGGGGATAGTAGAAGGCCCCCGAACTCGTAAAATCCTTTGTGTCAAACGCCTTTCTGGCTCCACACTCCATACATACGCGATAAGAACCGGATTTGTTCGTAAAAGGTCTGCTTAGGTCGCGATGCCAGCAGCCGAACAATTTGCCAAATATCCCTATCCGCGTGCCGAATGTCTGTTCGGCGTTTGGTAACGTTCGTCCGTTCGTCGATCTTCCCTTTCTTGCTCTCATAACTAAATGCCTCTGACGGGACTCGCTGCCCGCTTGCAACTATTAGAACGAGATCCGGGGAAAGATTTGCATTTCTATAGATGCTCGGCGAGAAAAAATGGTTTCCAATTTCTTTCTCTCATTTTCCTTATCCCTTTGATTCGCTAAAATCTTCCACAGGGATTCATTTCAACGAGGTATATATGAAACGGACTTGCATAGCTTTGGCTCTAGCGGCGATTTTCACATTCTCAGCGACGGACGCAGCGGCATGGGACGATACCGGCCACAAGCTGACTGGCTACATCGCCTGGCAGCGTCTCAACCCGGATGTTCGCGAAAAGATCTTCAAGATACTGATGTCGGCGCCTGAAGATTCGAATATCGCGGCGATGTACACGCAGTACGGTTCGCGTTCGGCCGACGCAAAACGACGCGAGTTCTTTATGCTGATGACGACCTGGGCCGACATGGTGCGCGACAGCAATTTCCCAGTTCGATTCAAGAACTATCACAGATCGAGCTGGCACTATCAGAACGTATTTTGGGAGACGCGAAGCGGCAAACCCGTAGAGCTGACCGATATGGAGAACAGCGGCCAGCTGGTCGAGAAGATCGAGGAATTCAAGCGTGTACTGACATCCGACGTGCCTCCGGCCGAGAAGGCCCTCGCAATCGTTTGGCTCGAACACCTGATAGGCGATATCCATCAGCCGCTCCACGCTTCCGGCCGCGTGACGTCTTCAAATCCCAAAGGCGATCAGGGCGGAAATCTATTTCTCCTGACGCCGAAGGGAACCCCCCGAGACAAACAGGAGAACCTGCACTGGTTCTGGGATTCGATCGTGGTAAGGTATTCGCCCAACACTGCCGACAAATGCGACGCGGACTACATCGACCCGATCGCGGAGCAGATAATGAAAGATCACCCGTATGAAAAGCTAAAGGCCGAAGCTGCAGAGATCTCGAGCGAGAAATGGCTGCGAGAGAGCTATGTGATAGCTTCTACCGAAGTTTACAAGGGTGTCGAGTGGTTCAATTCACCGTCAGATAAATACAAAAAGAAAGCTTACGAGATAGCCGAGCAGCGGATCGCTTTGGCCGGGTACCGGATGGCGGCCGTGCTAACGGCCGCGTTTGCGGATGGGCCGAAATAAAATGACGATCGACCCTCAGGCCACACTCGACCATTTCCGGGGTCAGCTCGACACAGTGATCTCGGCAGTTATGGCCCTCGTCGACCTCGAATCGCCGTCGGGCGACGTAGAGCGCAGCCGTGCTGTCACTAAGGCCGTCGAGGAGATGTTCATCGACGCGGTGCCGTCGATCGGTATCGAGCGTGTCGAGGCGGCCGGTTACGGGACGCATCTTGTTCTGTCGATAGGTGCTACTGCCACCGGTTCGTTTATGATACTAGGCCATACGGACACGGTTCACCCGGTTGGAACGAGATCCAAGAATCCCACACGGATCGAGAACGGCCTGGTCTATGGCTGCGGCATATTTGATATGAAGGCGAATATAGTCCTGCTCGCCGAAGCTCTCAAATACCTGTCAGCGTCAGGCGAGCCCGGGGCCGCCGGCATCAAAATACTGTTGTCGTGCGACGAGGAGGTCGGAAGCCCTACCGGCCGAGATTTGGTCGAACGTATTGCCGGAGGCGCAGCAAGCTGTCTTGTGTTGGAGCCGTCGGCCGACGGAAAGGCCAAGACGGGGAGAAAAGGCACGGGAATGTTCTCGCTTTCCGCACACGGGATACCCGCCCACTCAGGCCTCGAACCTGAAAAAGGGTCGAGCGCCGTTGTCGAGCTTGCTCGACAGATCGACCGTGTCCAGGCAATATCTGACTTGGCGTTGGGTACGACTGTCAACGTGACGACATTTCACGGCGGCTCGGCGTCGAACGTGATCGCTGAACATGCGACCTGTGAGATCGACGTCCGATTCGAGAATTCGTCAGAGGCCGCAAGAGTTACGAAAGAACTCAGCGAACTGACACCATTTGATGCCCGCAATCGGCTCGAACTCAGCGGTGAGATCAATCGCCCGCCTCTCGAAAGGACCGACGCAGTTGCCCGAGCTTTTGATCGAGCGCGAAAGCTGACCGCCGGCCTTGGCTATGATCTAGGCGAAACAAAGGTCGGCGGGGCGTCGGACGGTAATTTCGTCGCGGCCTTGGGCGTGCCGGTACTCGACGGCCTGGGCGTACGAGGAAGTGGAGCTCACACGCTGGATGAACACATTTTTGCGGACGATATCCCGTATCGTGCAGCACTATTCGCGATGTTGATTGCGGATGCCGCAGAACGAGCCTGAGACGTCGAAAAGGATGCAGAGCTGGATAGCGCTCAATTTGACTCCAGGGATCGGCCCGCGGGCCGCAACCGTGTTGTTGGAAAGGTTTGGATCGCCGGACGCGATCTTTCAGGCAACTCGCGGCGAACTGGAAGCCCTCCGTTTGCGTCCCGAATCGATAGACAGCATCATCGCCGGTTCACTCCTTCAGACGGCAGCCGAAGAGATGGATCGCGTAAGGGAGCTGGGCGGCGATATCCTGACGCTCGACGACGGAGGCTATCCGCTGCTGCTGCGTGAGATCGCAGACCCTCCGCCCGTTCTGTACGTTAATGGCAATTGGGCTGCTTGTTTCGATAGCCCGTCGGTCGGAGTTGTCGGTGCCAGGATGTGCTCGACCTATGGCGAGAATGCTTCCGAGATGATATCAAGGGATCTTGCGTCAAGGGGACTGGCCATAGTTTCCGGCCTTGCCCGCGGCATCGATTCCGCAGCTCACCGCGGCGCGATGAAAGGCAGCGGCCTCACCGTAGCAGTAATGGGCACGGGGCTAGACCGCGTATATCCGAAAGAGAACGAGCGCCTCGCCCGCGAGATCATCGAATCAGGCGGATGTTTGATAACCCAATTCCCACTCGGAACGCCGCCGTTAAAGGATAACTTTCCCTATCGCAACCGAGTGATCAGCGGGCTGAGCTATGCGGTGCTGATCGTAGAGGCATCGCATCGAAGCGGGTCTCTGATAACCGCGAGGCTAGCGGCTGAGCAGGGCCGTGAGGTGATGGCGGTCCCCGGCAACATTACATCCGGAAACTCCTTCGGCACTAACTATCTGATCAAAAGCGGAGCGAAACTCGTCCAGCAATGGCAGGATGTCGTTGCGGAGCTGCCGCCGGAGATCGGGGCGTCTATTCTCCCGCCTCCGGTTGCCAACAGTGTTCGCGAAACACGCGCGACCGAACCGCCGGCAGACCTTACTGAGAATGAACGTCGGATATGGGACATCCTGACGCCCGACGATCCTACACACATCGATGTACTGTCGGAGACAAGCGAGCTCTCATTCGGTGAACTTAACTCGGCACTGGTGAGCCTCGATATCCGCGACCTTATCAGAGTGCTTCCAGGCAAGCACTACACCCGCAGAACTTAGCTGTGAGGGACGGCCTTTGCTTGACGCAATCGGGCATTTTCGATAAATTCATACATTCGCGCCTGTCGGCCGCAGGCCCGGGAGTGACGCGGGGACGTAGCTCAGCTGGGAGAGCGCATGAATGGCATTCATGAGGTCAGGGGTTCGATCCCCCTCGTCTCCACCAATTTAGCAGGCAAAAAGAAAGCGGGCACCTCGTTATGAGATGCCCGCTTCTGTTTGGAACTGGCTCCGCAGGTAAGACTCGAACTTACAACCCTTCGGTTAACAGCCGAATGCTCTGCCATTGAGCTACTGCGGAATGTTTATCTCGCCCCTTTTGAGGCGAACCTAAAGATTAGAAACTCGACTCGAAGTTGTCAAGCGCTTTCGCCCGGCTTTTGACCGCCGGTAAAGTCGTCTAGAATCGTCACAGCCGTCTCAACGGTGAACCGAACGAGTGCCTGTTATCACGCCATCGCTGCTTTACGACCATATGACATGCCCGCACAGAGTGTGGCGCGACGTACACGGCCCGCTCGACGAACGCGTCGACGAAGACAATCCGTTCCTGCGGTTGTTGTGGGAACGCGGCGTCCAGCACGAAGCCGACGTAGTGGCGGGATTCGGGTTTGAAATGGTCGATTGCAGCCTTGGCACCGAAGAAGAGCGTATCGCGGCCACACACGCGGCGATCGACGCACGGGCCGAATACATTTATCAAGGAATACTTGCACACGGTGATCTGTTTGGGATACCCGACATACTTCATTTCGACGGAGTCGAATATATCCCGATCGAGATCAAGTCCGGATCGGCCGATGAGAGCGGTGATGATGGCGAGGGCGTGAAGCCGCGAAAGGACTATGCCGTACAACTCGCACTCTATTGTGAGCTGCTCGAGCGTCGAGGCGTCCACTCTTCATACCGTGCGGCCGTGATCGACACAACAGGCGAGCGAGTAGATTATGATCTGACCGCGCCGCAGGGGACGAGAACGCCCGAGACCTTCCTTGAGCTTTATCACCGCATACGGGCCGAGGTCGTCGCCCTGCTAGCTAACGAGATGCAGAATTCGCCTGCGATGTCGTCCAAATGCAAAGACTGCGGCTGGTACGCGTCGTGCAGCAAGTGGGTCAAGGAGACTGACGATCTGACGCAGCTTTTCTACGTTGGGCGATCCATCCGCGACACGATGCAGAAAGATCTAGGAGCGTCAAGCGTTGAGGCCATATTGAACCAGGACCGCGGGCTGCTGCTTGAGAAGAAAAAGGCCGATAAAACGTTCCTAAGGGGCATCGGCGGATCGACGCTGGAGAAAATATTTCGACGCGGTGAGCTGATGCGGTCGGAAGGCGAACCGCTGATGTTGGCTCACTACGAATTCCCGGAGGTAACGACAGAGATATTTTTTGACATCGAATCGGATCCGACTCGCGATCTCGTTTACCTTCATGGGTTCTGGGTGCGTTCGCCGGATAGCGAGCGATTTGTCGAATTTACAGCGCGAGCCGCCACGCCCGAAGCCGAACGTGACGCTTGGGCTGGAGCGATCCATTTCCTGCGTTCATTCGATCCGGACGATACGGCTGTCTATTATTACTCTGCCTACGAGAGAACGAGCTATCGTCGGCTCCGGCGTAAGTTTCCTGATGTGATCGTAGAGGACGAACTCGAGGCTATGTTCGCTCATCGGAATTTTATCGATCTATACCTGGACATCATCCTTCCCTCGACGGAGTGGCCGCTGGGCGCGTACAGCGTCAAAGCCATCGCGCCGCACCTCGGGTTCAAATGGCGGGACGAGACACCGTCGGGTGCATTGTCGATACAGTGGTTCAACGAATTCCTGACGACGGGCGACGAAGCGAAACTGCGCCGTATCCTCGAATATAACGAGGACGATTGCAAAGCGACGGTAGTGGTCAAGGACTACCTAAAACAGCGAATGGACGAAATGAAGAATGGCGGGAACTGAATTAAAGACAAAGGCTACTGACGCGAGCGTCGAGGCATTTCTAGCGTCAGTCGAAAATGAAACTAGGCGCAGCGACGGCGAATTGCTGCTTGAGATGTTCGCACGTGCGACAGGAGAACAGCCGCGGATGTGGGGTCCGGCGATCATAGGATTCGGCGACAGTATCTATCGCTATCCGGATGGCCGCGAGATGGATTGGATGACGGTGGCGTTCAGCCCGCGAAAGCAGAATCTGACGCTTTATGTCATTTGCGATTCGCCAAAGCAGCCTGAACTGCTCGCCAAACTTGGAAAGCACAAAGTGAGCAAGGCCTGTCTCTATATCAACAAACTCGCCGACGTGGACCTCAAGGCACTCGAGAAGGTCATCGCCGATGCGTATAGGTTCACTAAAAAAGACCGCGGCGGCCGATGAAACAGGTGCCTTTTCCAAACAGCTCGGGGTCTGGCGTATAATCAGATTTTACGCACGATCCGGAGTCTGAACCTTTGCAACACGAACTCATAATCATCCTCGATTTCGGCTCGCAATATACGCAGCTAATAGCCCGGCGTGTACGCGAGCAGGGCGTCTATTGCGAGATCCATCCGTTTCACCTTTCAGCCGAAGCGATAGCCGCCAAGCGGCCAACGGGCGTGATCCTATCGGGTGGACCATCGTCCGTCACCGACGAGGACGCACCGCGTGTGGCGGCCGATTTTTACGAAAGTGTCGGCGTGCCGATACTCGGTATCTGCTACGGGATGCAGCTCGTTGCGGTCGATCTCGGTGGACGCAGCGAGCCGGCGGCACGCCGAGAATACGGCCATGCCAAGGTCAAAGTGCTCAGCGGCCGCACCGATCTATTCAACGAACTTCCTTTCGAACTCGATGTGTGGATGAGCCACGGCGACCACGTAACAGAACTGCCGTCGGGCTTTGTGCGTACTGCGACGACCGGCGACGTGGTGACCGCGATCGAGAACCCCGAACGCCGCATCTACTGCGTGCAGTTTCACCCGGAGGTGTCGCACACGCCGCTCGGCAAAGAGCTACTCCGGAATTTCCTGTTTCAGATCTGCGGCTGCAAAGGCGACTGGACGCCCGCGAGCTTTATCAAGGAAGAGATCGAAAGGATACGCGAGACGATCGGGACCACCGACCGTGTAATATGCGGATTGTCGGGCGGCGTTGATTCGACAGTGGCAGCCGTACTCGTGCACGAAGCGATCGGTGACCGGCAGACATGCATCTTCGTAAATAACGGCCTGCTGCGTTATCGCGAATTTGAGGACACGCTTCAGGTTTACAAAGACAATCTGCATCTGAACGTCATCGGCGTGGATGCATCTGCGGAATTCTACGCGGTGCTCGCCGGCATCACCGATCCTGAAAAGAAACGAAAGGCCATCGGAGCGAAATTCATCGATGTATTCCAGGCCGAGGCCGATAAATTAGCCGATGCGAACTGGCTCGTGCAGGGTACGCTGTATCCCGATGTGATCGAATCAGTGTCGGTCCGCGGCGCTTCGGTCACGATCAAGACGCACCACAACGTAGGCGGCTTGCCGGAGGAGATGAACCTGAAACTCATCGAGCCGCTGCGTGAGCTATTCAAGGACGAGGTGCGTGCGATAGGCCGTGATCTTGGAATACCTGAGATGATACTCGAACGCCATCCTTTCCCGGGCCCGGGCCTTGGCGTCAGGATACTGGGCGACATCACTCCGGATAAGGTCGAGCTGCTGCAAAAGGCCGACCGGATATTTATCGAAGAACTGCACAGATCCGGCCTCTATAATGAGGTCTGGCAGGCATTTGCCGTATTGCTGCCGATACAGAGCGTGGGCGTGATGGGCGATTTCCGCACATACGAGAAGACGGTCGCACTGCGCGCAGTCACATCGACCGACGGAATGACCGCTGACTGGGCGCGGCTCCCGCACGAGCTTCTCGCTGCCGTCTCCTCCCGTATCACGTCTGAGGTGCGCGGAGTCAATCGCGTCGTCTGCGATATAACATCAAAACCGCCCGGCACCATTGAATGGGAGTGATCACCTCGCGCGTTTGACCGTAAAGGTCGTGCCGTCGGTGCGGACGAACGTTCCGGAGTTGTAGTTCGCATCGTCGAACCGGAATTCGTTGCGGCCGCCGGAGCGATCTTCTTCGGATTCAAATGTATTGCCGTCCTTGTAGAAGAACATCTCGACTCCGGAGCCTTTGGCCCAACGAACCTCGAACGCCATCTTGACAGGCTTGACCGTGCAGCTCGTAGGTCCGACGGTGTATTTGCCCTCGAATTCGCCGCTCGCTGCCGTCGAGCTGCCGCCGGAGTTTGCCTTGAAGATCTTGAGCAGCGTCTCGCCGCCGGAATATCTAATGTCGTCGATCTTCCAAGCATCGTTGATGCGTTTCATGACGAACGTGACGGTCTGTTTCGTGCCAAAATTTGAGAACGTGACCGGCACGGTCCCGGTGTCGTCCTTGAGGTCGGCCTTGCCGACGGCGAAGTTCTTTTTCTCGACGTCCTGTGCATTGTAGAGAGGATCAAAGTCGATCGCGCCGATCTGACCCTCAGAGGTCTTCGCATCGTTCCAAATCAGGTCGGCAAGCGGTTTCGTGAAGTACTTGTCCACCCGTGCTCGATCCTTTGTCTGAAAAAATGGGCCTTTCTGTGCATCGTGCTGCTTGTAAAGGTCGGCTATCAGTTCTTCGGCAGCCGCCGCCATCGACGGAGCTCCGGCTCCGCTTGGCGTACCGGTGTTCTCGACGGCCGGGGACGGCTGCACATTCTGGCTGACGTTGGCCGCGGGCGACGAACATCCTGCCAGCGCGGCAGCGAAAATGACCAATATGCTCGCATGTATTCTCATAATGTTCACGGAACGGAAATCATATGCTACGCCAACGTCGTTTGTCCGTAAAGCCCGGCCGTTGACGAAACATTTCGATCCGCGACGTTGTATTAATAGTGCGGATCCCGTCTAAAACTATGCGTATCGATAGAAAGCTTTCATTCTACACAGCCATCATCGTCGTTCTCGTCAGCGTCAGCGCCTTTGGGCAGAAAGGCGGACTCGACATCACCTACATGGTCGGCCTGACGGACACGGCAAAACAGGAATTTCACGTGACGACCGATATTCGCAATATAAAGTCGCCGCAGATGACGCTGGCCCTGCCAACGTGGACGCCGGGATGGTACACGGTCGAGAACTACTACAAGAATGTGTCGCGGCTTCGCGTGACAGACGATGGCGGCCGCGTGCTCCCGATACGAATGACGCGTAAGCAGACCTGGGAAGTGCCCACGGCCGGGATCGGCGCGATACGCGTCGAATACGATTATCGCGCGACGGTGCTCGCGCTCAATCAAGCAAAGATCACGCCGGATTTCGCGTTCTTTACCGGTATAGAAATGTTCCTCGAGCCGGTCGGCTTTCGTACAACGCCGAGCAAGGTCAAATTTAAGATACCCGCCGGCTGGCAGATCGTGACCGCGCTAAAGGAGACTGCCGATCCCATGACCTTTGCGGCGGCCGACTATGACACGCTTGTGGACGCACCGGTCGAGATGGGCCGGTTCGACGTGACCAAATTCGAGGTCGAGGGCAAACCTCATTACTTTGTCGCCAATCCCGCCGGTGCATTCAACAAAGAGAAAACAGAAAGATTCATCGATATGCTGAGCCGCGTCGCAAAGGCGGACAGCGCCATGTTCGGCGGGCTTCCGTATGAGAAATACGTTTACTTCTATTTCTTCACGCCGCCGGAATCGAATGCCAGCGGAGCGCTTGAGCACCTGAATTCCTTTGTCGCGTTCGCGCCGCCGGGCAATTTCGCGACTCCTGAAATGCTGATCGGGACCGCGTCGCACGAGTTCTTTCACCTATGGAATGTAAAGCGGATCCGTCCGGCTGAGATGTGGCCGTACGACTATTCGCGGGAGAATGAGACTCCGCTGCTCTGGGTCTCAGAGGGATTCACTAACTATTACGGCATCGTCGCGACGTATCGTGCGGGCATAACATCGAAGGAGCAATTCCTTGCGGCTGCGGCCGGTGCCGCTGCGGGCGTTGAGAACAACGAAGCGCGGAAATACATCTCGATGGCCAATTCGTCCGTATCGACCTGGGTCGGGTACGATTCGCCCACGGCTTTCGGCATATCTTATTATGGCGGCGGCCAGAACCTCGCTGCACTGCTCGACCTGTCGATCAGGAATGATACAGACGGCAGATCGAGCCTCGACGACGTGATGCGGACGCTGTTCGCTGACCATTACAAAAAAGGGCGGGGCTTTACGACGGCCGATATGATCGGCATCATCAACCGGCTGACCGGGAAGGATTATCGCGATTTCTACGACCGTTTTGTATTCGGTACGGATGTCCCCGACTACGACAAATTCTTCGGATATGCGGGTTACCGCGTCGAGCGCCGCGACGTGACGTCGCCGGTATTTGGATTCAACGTGCGCAATCGCAACGGAGGTTTCATGGTGAACGGAGTCGAACCTGATTCGCCGGCCGCATCAGCAGGTCTCAATGTCGGAGATGTGATCACGGCGATCGACGGTTTGCCGCCCATGCAGGCACCATTTGGTTCGCTGGCGGGTAAGGAAATTACGCTGACCGTGGATAGAGGCGGAGCAAAGAGCGACCTCAAAATGAAGGTCGGGACCGAGCGGTCAACGGCTTTCTCTCTCGTCGATGTTGCGACGCCGAACGCACGACAGATCGCGATTCGTGACGGCTGGCTCCGGAGATAAACTTCCTAGTACGGAGATTTTCGACTTGCTATTTCCGCGATCAGCGCGTAACGTCGTAGTTTGATATTTCCGTTTCTCTTCATCGACGGTAAGTTCGCCCTCATCGTGAGCAAGCGATAACAGATAGTTCGAGACACGGTTCCCTATAAGCTGTTAGAAGCGGCGGAGCATATTGCTTCTGCTCTCGAACGTAGGTCCTTCCTTGCTACCGTTACACTGAAGACTTTCCTCGTTAGTAACTTCTTTTTTTCATCCCGGAGACGGGCTCGCGGTGTATTGTCCGTTCTGGACATCAGACGCTAAGTGTGTCGAATAGCACCGAAACGCCGGCTCCAGTAGATAGATATTCAAGATCGAATGAAATTCAATGAACTCGGCCTGCACTCCGTATTGACGGAAAAGTGCGGCCAAATGGGATTTGTCGAACCGACGCCCATCCAGCAAAAAGCAATTCCGGCAGTAATGGCCGGAACCGACCTCATTGCCTGCGCCGAAACCGGAACAGGCAAGACAGCGGCGTTCCTGCTCCCGATACTCCATCGCCTTTTGAACGGTCAAAAGGGCCCGGGCACACGAGTGCTCGTCCTCTCGCCAACGCGAGAACTGGCGAACCAGACAGAAGAGGCCTGCCGTAAACTCGCTCCGAAAGGTATAACCTGTACTGCGATCATCGGCGGCAGCGGTTATAAACGGCAGATGGATTCGCTTCGTGCGGGAGCAAACGTCGTGATCGCCACGCCCGGGCGGCTCCTCGACCTGATGACACAAGGTGCGGCAGACTTTCGACGACTGACGACACTCGTGCTCGACGAGGCTGACCGGATGCTCGATATGGGTTTTCTGCCGTCGATAAAACGGATAGTGAAGGCATTGCCGGAAGACAGGCAAACGCTTTTCTTCTCGGCGACGATGTCGGGAGAGGTTGAACGGATCGCATATTCAATGCTCCGCGAACCGGAAGTTGTAGAGATCGGCCCCCGCGGCCGTGCCTCGGGGCTGATCGAACAGTCAGCATATCCGGTGGCTCCAAATTCGAAGATGGTACTGTTGCTCGAATTGCTTGAAAAAGAAGAGCTCGAGCGGGTGCTCGTATTCACACGGACCAAGCGCGGAGCTGACCGGCTGGCTCATGTGTTAGAAAAGCGGTCGCACAGCTCAAATCGCATCCACGGCGATCGCTCGCAGTCGCAGCGAGACGCGGCATTGCGTGCATTCAAGGCCGGCAAGACCAACGTACTGGTCGCGACCGATGTTGCCGCACGCGGCATCGATATAGATTCGGTACAGCACGTGATCAACTACGATATCCCGGAGGCTCCCGAGGACTACGTCCATCGTATAGGCCGCACGGGACGTGCAGGCAACAAGGGCCGTGCGATAACTATATTCACGCTGGCCGAGGAGCACTCGATGCGTGCGATCGAACGACTAACCGGAGAGAAGGTGGCTCGGATCATTCACCCAGAACACAGCTTGGGCTTTCCGGCCGCAGATATGCGAACGACGGCTGACAAAGGAACTCCGAAGCGCACCTTCAGATCATTCGGATCGCGTCGCCGCCGCGCAAGATGAGCTCGTCCTGCGTTAGATCGGCCGCTGCCGCGATAGAGCTCCATTGGTCAAGACCCGATAATACTCGTGCCCAAACAAAAGAGGTGAACGATCATATGATCGTTCACCTCTCGGGCAAAGAACACAAGTTATTTGGTTATTTCCTGCCGCCGCGAAGGATCAGCCCCAATACGAGGCCAACGGCTGCCGAGATAAGGATCGTCTGGCCGGGTTTCTGCCGTGCGAATTCTTTCGCGTCCTCGACCAATTCTTTAGGGTCCTTAGCTGAGAGTTCTTTGATCTTGTCGCCCGCTTGAGTGAATTTCTCACTTGCGAGATCCCTCGCTTTGGCCGCTGCGTCCTGTATCTTCTGTCCGTATTCCTGCGCCTGCATCTTGAGTTCTCCTAAGAATTCATCCGATCCGCCTTCCGTGCCGAACGGATCATTAACGGGCACGAGTCCCTGCTCCAATTCCTTCTCTGCTTTTTTTACTTCAGCTTCAAATTCCGACATCCTAATGTTCCTCCAATAATTTCTTCCGATAACAGTTAGAGTCATCCGCCGGCGGGCGAAACAGCTTTTGAGATGTTACCGCCGCCCCAATAGTTGTAACGAATCCTGCATATCCGAGGTTCGAAAAATGATTGTGTACGATTTCAGGTCTTTCTCTTAACAGGGCATAGCGGGGCGTAGAGGGACGGGGGCGGGGAAGTCCGCGTGAATCAATAGTTTACGGCGATAAATTGAAAAAGCGGCTGGCGCAGGAGTTTTTCTGAAGTGGTGCCGAAATGGCGGGCATGGTTTTAGAACATTTACTGAAGTGATTCTGGCGGGCAGAGAGTCGCTGAAACGCCGACAAATACGCGTTCAATATGGATCCAGTGGATGCTGAATTAGGTTCCATACGAGCGAAAAGCGGTCAAAATGAGCCCGATCCAAAGCGCGTCCTAGGCTCGTTCCAAAGCGCGCAGGCGAAAATCCAAAGCGCGCACGGTAAACTCCCATACAATCAATAGGTTACGGCGGGGGCTGATCAGACACCCGAAATATCCTAAGCGCGCAGCCGATCGACAACTTTCAAAACGCAAATTCAATCCTAAGCGCGCTCACCGGATGTCAGTATCGATTGAGTGAAATCATCCTAAGCGCGCTTAGTGAAATGTGATCTGAGAAATACGAGGTTTGTGAAGTGATCCGAGGCTCGCTACTGAATCGATGTTTGTTCGATCAGAGTGGCTCGGCGGCGAGCCTCCGCAGCTTCTTCAGGAGTGTCAGGTGTGGACGGTTTCATGCGGTCGCCAATAGTAGAAGATCTACGAGGTTCGGCCGCTTTTTGAATTTCAGCTTCAGTCGGAACCCAGTTACCTTTTGAGTCTTGCTTTGGCATAGATCACATCTCCCTCCTTACGGGTCGATAGTATCTCAAGTTTCTGTCCTCTGGCAAGAAGTAATTCGTACTCTTCTTTGACTGCGGTGACAGATTCGGCAAAAAGTGCGTTGGTCCCTTTGGGTACCACGAACTCGATTATCGTCGGCACGAGCTTGTTTTCACGGGCGACACTGAGAGGCCATCCGTCTGCGACGCTCTTGAGGACAGATGTTGACACAAAGCCCTCGTCGTTGATGATCTGACCTTTTTTTACACGCCGATCCCATCCGAATCCTCGATAGACGACGACGTTGGTTCTAAGACTGAATCGGGCGATCGCACTATCGAGGTGTTTTATTTGGGCAATCACATCCGTCTCGGACAATTCGATCGCGTCCCAGTTCATTTTTTTACCGCGAAGATAATCGTTTATTCCGTCAAATGAAGTCGATGTGTACCGGAAAATGCTGTCGGCTTCTTGACCGGTGAGACGTTGTGCAAGATCCGGAAATTCACGTTTACCGAATTCATCAGCTTCCTCAGAAGTTGAGATCCTCACAGTTTCGTTTGCGGATTCTTCGCTCTTGCCAGCACGCGTCGCACCTTTACGGATCACTTCGGCGAGGGACGATCGGCGGGGGATGCCGCGGAACTTGCCGGGGCGGAGGGAGACGGCCCGGCCGTCGACGACGCTTCGCGAGGGGAGGCCGGCATCGTCGTATTCGACGGTGTCGATGCCGTTGGGTTTGGCGTGATAGTAGCCCTTCGGAATCGAGGGTAATGGGATTACGGTGCATCGGCAGCCAAAATCCCACGGGGGATAGTACTGGTCCCAGAAGGGGTGATCGGCAGGATAGATGACGCCGTCGAGTGCACGATGGCTCGCTCGGGTGCGGTCATCGCCGACGGCAGAGTATTCCCAAACCGGCAGCAGATCGCGAACGTCGTCCATAGCTGATCGACGACCGACTCCGTAGGCGACACTCCCGATCGGCAACTTCCGCTCTCCCGATTCCGCCTGGCGAACGTGAACGGCCGGCCTGTGCTCGTCGGCGGCATGCTCGCAAAGGATACGGATCGGACCAATGCAAAGATCTTTGAGTTGACGACGGTAAAGACGAGCCAGGCAGGGCCGGCAGACCGCCTGCGTTGGAACGCCTGGGACGCATCGTTCCCTCCGGTTCAAGACTGCGGCCTCTGTTCAACTTTGGGAGTGGCCGGACTTCCGTCAGGTCTGGCGTTCCTATTTGCCGGGCATGGACGCTTCAGCGACGCTCGAAACAAGATCTATGCATCGCGACGTGGCGGCCTTGTGGCGACCACATTCGACGGCGAACCCGCGATCTCGATCGCTGACGGTTCATCCTTTGTCACCTTCGAGATCGATCCGCTCGACGCTGACTGGGAAGTGGTTGGTTATATGCCGTCGCTAGTTGGGACATGGAGTCCGTCAAATCTTAAGCTCGAGGTAAGTTTTGACGATGGTGGCCATTGGTCAGTGATATCGCCTGTGGCTCTCCACTACGTGACGCACTCGAGCGATCCTGGACGACGTCGGCTGCGAGTGACGCTATACAATCTCACGTCCTCGCGACCGGTTCTGTCGAAGCTGATCGAGGTTCTTGACGAGGACGGCGGAGCTCTCGAAGACCGATTCGTCATTCGCTACAATGCACCTGCCGAACCCAAAGCCTTGTATTTGAATCGGGACGGAACGGTTGAGCTCGACGGAACCGTGGCACCATAGACCCCGGAACGCTGCCTTGTCCATAAGGTGATACCCGACGGATCGAACCCTCCCGCCATTAAGAACTACTTCAACCGCCGGCGGCCGAAGCTTCGCTATACTGACGTCATCGGCATTTCACCTTCGTCCCAGCAATTTGACAATGAACTTGCCGTGCCGACGCGCTTCGTTGATATTAAGGCCGTTGACAATGATGGAATGTACTTCTACCAAGACCCGATCGATGTACCATTCGACGCGGTCATTGACGTCTCGCATCTAAGCGCGGGTGAGCGATGGATCGTCGATGTGGAGGGCTAATGCCCCCCCCTCTAATATATTGTCAATAAGCCTTCAGCCGATCTCAACTGAAGGCTTATTGAACGTCTCTTGGGGCACTTAAGTAAAAGTTATGCGCCACCCGATTCCGCGTTAAACGCTCACTTCAGTAAAAGTTATGCGCCACTTCATAAAAAATTCTGCGCCGCAACAAAAATGATTGTGACATACATCACTTTTCCGATTGACATTCCGAAACCAAAAATGCAATTCTTGCGAAGTAAGTAATCACTTACTTACCGGCGTAAGGAGAAGGAACGAATTGCTGAAGCACCTGTTCAATTGTGAACACACAGGCCGAATGTCCGGCGACGAGCGGCGGGAGCAGATACTGCGCGCTGCCGTTGCATTGTTCTCGCAGAAAGGATTCAAGGGAACGACGACAAAGGAGATCGCGTCGGCCGTCGGGATATCCGAGGCGATGGTATTTCGCCATTTTGCGTCTAAAGAGGAACTATACCGGGCACTGCTTGATGCAAAGGTCTCGGGCGAGGACAAGCCGGTCTTCCCGTGGGAGACATGCGACGACCTGAAGCGTGCGATAGAAGACAAAGACGATCTTGCGTTCTTCTACAACATTGCTCTCGAGGCAATGAAAAAGCACCAAGAAGATGTGCCTTTCATGAGGCTGATGTTCTATTCGGCGCTCGAGGACCATTCGCTTGCCGAACAATTCTTTCACGAATTCGTTTCAAGAGTTTACGACTTTATCGGCGGTTATATAGCCGAACGCCAGCGGGACGGAGCGTTCCGCGAAGTAGATCCAAAAATAGCGGTCAGGGCATTCCTGGGGATGATGATCCATCACTCGCTCAATAACCTATTGTGGGACAAGCGGCGACGGCTGCTCGACATACCGCTTGAGACGGCGGCAAAGAATTTTGCAGAGATCATGGTCAACGGCATACGGGCCTGACCCGACCGACACAAATATGAATCGATACAGATCATTCACAGCTACTTTGATCCTGACGGCCATCACTTTCTCGGCGGCATGCGGGTCACGACAGGCTGCCAATGCCAACGCATCAGGCAACGAGGCGAAGATCGTCGATGTGACGACCGCGCGGGCCGAGGTGCGGCAGCTGCCTACATATTTCGAAGCGACCGGCAATTTGGCCGGCGACCTGCAGACGGATGTGGCACCGGTGGTCGGCGGCAAGATCGTACAGGTCAATTTCGATGTGGGTAGCTACGTTGAAAAGGGCAGCGTCCTCGTAAAGCTCGACGACCGCGACGCGCGGATCAGGCTGGACCAGGCCGCCGCGCAGCTCGAACAGCAGAAGAAAGCGGTCGGAACCGCCGTGGCGGCATTGCGGCAGGCTCAGGTGCGGCTTGGACTGAAGGACGGAGAGAGTTTCGACATCGAGACCTTCTCTCAGGTCAAATCCGTCAAGGCGAATCTCGTGCTCGCCGAGAAAGAGCTTGCGCGAGCCGAGAGATTGTACTCGTCGGGCGACGTCTCAAAGTCGATCTTGGATCAGCGGCGGGCCCAGCGCGACGCGCTGATCGGCCAGCTTGACGAAGCTCGTTCCAACGCCGCGGTCGCCGTCAAGGCGATCAGCTCCGCTGAGGCGCAGGTTGCGGCAGCCCGCAGCGGCGTAGTGACAGCTCAGACACAGGTCGATCAAGCCCGCAAAGCGCTTTCGGATATGACGATCCTGTCACCCATAAGCGGCTATATCGCCGAACGGGTGGCCGATCCCGGTGAGTTCGTCACGCCAAACGCGCCAAACACAAAGCTCGCGACGATAGTTAGAACGTCGTCATTGCGGCTCAAGATCGACGTACCTGAGGCATCGATCGGTAAGGTCGCGGTCGGACAAGGCATCTCGATGCAGACGAGTGCATATCCGGACCGCAGCTTCGCCGGGACCGTTGTCAGGATGCTGCCTAACGTCAATGCACAAGCACGCACATTGACGGTCGAAGCCGAGATACCGAACCCGAACGGGCTGCTGAAACCGGGACAGTTCGCCGTTGTCCGCATCACGCAGTCAAAGGCTGAACCGGCCGTGATGGTCCCGACGTCGGCTGTCGTTACCGAAGGAGATGTCAGCCGAGTATATGTCATCCGCGACGGCGCCGCTCGCGAGGTGCTCGTCCAGCTCGGGCTGCTCGACAATGACCGCATTCAGATCAAGCAGGGAGTCGCAGACGGAGATACCGTGGCGACCGGCAGCGTAGGTTCGCTTTACGACGGCGTAATGGTCCGTCAGACGAATTGAGGTCGGCAAGATGAGAGAGTTGGTCACCGAGATCGAGATCGAAGCGAGCTCCGCGAGAGTCTGGCGTGTGCTCTCGGATCTAGACGCGTACCCGGAGTGGAACAGATTCATCCGTTCGATCACGGGAGAATTAAAGGTTGGCTCGACGTTAAATGTCAGGATCGAACCCGAATCAGGCCCGGCAGCCCAGATGGCTCCGATCGTCGTCGCGGTCGAACCGGAAAGGCGCTTTGCCTGGAAAGGCAAACTTGGATTCGGCGGCCTTTTCGACGGTATGCACGAGTTCATCATCGAGCCGATAAGTGAGACAAGGGTCCGGTTCGTGCAACGTGAAGAATTTACAGGCATCCTCGTGCCGGTCATCTGGCCGATACTGAGAAAAGGGACAACACAAGGATTCAAGGAAATGAACGAAGCCCTGCGAAAGCGGGCCGAGGGCAACTGATCAGTTAGGGAGATCGAGATCTTATGCAATGGTTAGCTGAAATATGCGTTAAGCGGCCTGTTTTCGCGACGATGTTGATCCTGTCGCTGGTCGTGGTCGGAGCGTTCTCGTTCCTCAGCTTGGGCGTCGATCTGTTCCCGAAGATCGATTTCCCGACCGTGACCGTCACGGTGGTCAACCCCGGCGCCAGCCCGCAGGAGATCGAGACCGAGATCACCGACAAGATCGAGGAGGCTGTAAATACAATTAGCGGCATCGACGAGATGCGCTCGAGTTCGGTCGAGGGGATCTCGCAGGTCTTCGTTCAATTCGTACTCGAAAAGGATGTGAACATCGCGGCTCAGGAGGTCGAGAACCGAGTCCAGACCGTGATACCGCGCCTGCCTGAAACGGCAAAGCAGCCCACCGTACAGAAGCTCGATACCGATGCCGCGCCCGTACTTCGGATATCGGTCTCGGCCCCGCGAAATCTGACCGAGATCACGGAGACCGCAAAGAAAAAGATCAAACAGCCGCTTGAATCCGTCAATGGCGTCGGCCAGATCTCGATAATCGGCGGCCGCGAACGCCAGATAAACGTCTGGGTCGATCCGGACAAACTGCGTTCGTATAACATCACGCCGGCCGAGGTCGTAGGTGCGTTAAAGATCCAAAACGTCGAATTCCCGAGCGGCCGGCTCGACGAAGGCCAGAAAGAAACGGCCGTGCGCACAGTAGGCAAACTGCAAAGCGTTGCCGAATTCAACGATGTGGTGGTGTCCACGCGCGGCACCTATCAGGTCAAGGTCAAAGATATCGGATACGTCGAGGACGGGTCCGAAGAGGTAAGAAGCGAGGCCAGGCTGAATGGCCAGCCCGCCGTGACGCTTGTCGTATCAAAGCAGTCCGGACAGAACACTGTCGCGGTCGCAAGGGAGATCAAATCAAGACTGGCAGATATACAAGCATCGCTGCCGGTCGGCTACGAGATGCGCGTGATCGGCGACAACTCGATCTTTATCGAGAATTCGCTCCACGCGATCGAAGAGCACTTGATAGTGGGCTCGATACTGGCGGCGATCGTCGTGTTCCTGTTCCTGTGGAGTTTCCGCTCGACATTCATTGCGGGTCTTGCGATCCCGACATCGATAATTTCGACATTCGGGTTGATGTATGCGATGGGCTACACGCTCAATTCGATCACGATGCTCAGCCTCACGCTGATGGTCGGTATCGTGATAGACGACGCGATCGTGGTGCTCGAGAACATCTATCGATTTGTCGAAGAGAAGGGTATGAACCCATTCCAAGCGGCGATCGAAGGCACGCGCGAGATCGGCCTGGCCGTTCTGGCGACCACTTTGTCATTGATGGCGGTGTTCGTGCCTATCGGATTCATGCAGGGCATCGTCGGCCGGTTCATGTCTTCGTTCGGACTGACTGCGTCGTTCGCGGTCGGCGTGAGCTTGATCGTTTCTTTCACGCTGACGCCGATGCTGGCTGCACGCCTGATAAAGGCAAAGAAGGAGACCCACGAGCCGCCGGCCGAGACGGATGAGATCTCGGGCGATGGTATGCTGGCCCGGCCGGCTGAACCCGAATCGCATTACAAAGGATGGTTCGGCCGCGTCGATGCCGTCTATGCCGGCCTGCTGAGATTCTCGATGTCGCATCGCTGGGTGATAGTGCTGCTGTGCATTCTGGTTTTTGCGAGCACAGTGCCGCTATTCATGTACGTCGGCAAGAATTTCCTGCCCGTCGATGACCAGTCACAGTTCGAGATCTCGATACGCACACCCGAAGGGTCGAGCATCTCGCAGAGTGCCCAGATATTCGAACGGATAGCCGGTGAGGTCCGAAAGATGCCGGGCGTGACGGACACGCTTTCGACGGTCGGCGGCGGCACACAGCAAGTGGTCAACGCCGGTACGATCTACGTAAAACTCACGGACATCAAGGAACGCAGCCGTTCGCAGGAGCAGATCATGGCCGCCACACGCGACCTGCTAGCAAAGGATTTTCCGCCTGAGCTGCGGACGAGCGTCCAGCAGGTGCAGGCTTTCTCCGGCGGCGGTTTTCGCAACGCGAACGTACAATTCCTGATCTCGGGGCCCGATATCAAAAAGCTCGAGGAATACTCACAGAAGATACTCGCAAAAATGAAGTCGATACCCGACGCTGTCGATGTGGACTCGACTCTCATCTCAGGTAAGCCAGAGGTCCAGCTCGAGGTCGATCGCGCGACGGCTGCCGATCTGGGCGTCCGCGTTGGCGACGTATCGCAGGCTCTCAATACGCTTATAGCCGGACAGGACGCGACGACCTACAACAGCGGTTCGGACCAGTACGATGTGACCGTGCGTTCGATCAATCCGTTTCGAACAAGTGTCGAAGGGCTGAAACGCGTGATCGTGCCGTCATCAAAGCTCGGATGGGTGACGCTCGATCGCGTGGTGACGGCGAAAGAAGGCACCGGACCGAGCTCGATCGACCGTACAAATCGCCAGCGTCAGGTTACGCTGCTCGCAAACACCAAACCCGGCGGGTCGGCAGCGGCGATCACGTCCGCTATCAATGACTATGTAAAAGAGCTCGGTATAGACAAGGCCCCGGGCTACCGCACCGGTTACGTAGGCCAGTCAAAAGAGATGGGCAAGGCAGGCTTCTATTTCTTGCTGGCCTTTGTGCTGTCGTTCATCTTTATGTACATCGTGCTGGCGGCACAGTTCGAGTCGTTCATCCATCCGGTGACGATCCTGCTGACGCTGCCGCTGTCGATCCCGTTCGGTATCGTCAGCCTGTTGATCGCGGGCCAGACCGTAAATATCTTTTCGGGCCTCGGATTGCTGCTGCTTTTCGGTGTCGTTAAAAAGAACGCGATCTTGCAGATCGATCACACCAACCATTTGCGTTCGCAGGGAATGAATCGCTATGACGCGATCATCCAGGCAAATCGCGACCGGCTGCGTCCGATCCTGATGACCACGATCGCGTTGGTCGCGGGCATGATCCCGCTCGTTCTGTCGAGCGGTGCCGGGTCCGGTACTAATCGCTCGATCGGCGTGCTGGTCGTCGGCGGACAGAGCCTCTGTCTGCTTCTGACTCTGCTTGCCGTGCCGGTGTTCTATTCGATCTTCGACGATCTTGCGGAGATGCGGATATTTCGTTTCGTGAGCCGATTCTCGGAATGGCTCTTTGGCGGCATACGCCGTCGCGTGATGGGAGCCGCGAGTAGCATAGTCGGAAAGAACTGATGAAGACCGAGCGCGACAATCCGGGCGTGATCGCACCTCCGCCGCTAGTGTTTGCAGGCGGTGCGGTTGCTGCATTCGTCATCAACTGGCTGTGGCCGTGGCCAGTATTGGCCGGTTGGTACAGATGGGCGATCGGCGGAGTATTGGTCGCTACGGGGCTCGGCGTGATCGCCACCGCGTTCGTCCAGATGCGTCGGGCTCGAACGAATATCGAACCGTGGAAGCCGACGACGGCGATCATCGATCGAGGGCTCTATGCGTTCTCTCGCAATCCGATCTATGCGGCGATGGCGATAGGGTTCATTGGGCTGGCGGCATTGGCAAACTCGGTCTGGTTCATTTTTATTTTGCCGATATGCGTGGCGATCATCCATTTCGGCGTGATCTTACGCGAGGAGCGGTATCTCGAGGCTAAGTTCGGCGAGGAATACTTGAATTATAAACGGCGTGTCAGACGCTGGATCTAGGGCCTCGGCCTCGGATCGACGATCTAAATATTCATATGTCCAGGCATTTATTGGCATTCATAACGATCGGGCTCGCGGCAATTGCGGCGGCGGGACAAACACCGACGCCGACGCCGTACGACGCGGACGCTCAGGGCCGTCCGGCCGAGGCCGTGCCGGGTGTTCAGCAGGTAGCGCCGGACTACCGCTCGGACACGCGCGTGCTGCCCGATCTGGGCCGCGTCGGTGTCGATCAAGCGAACGTGAGGCCGTTGACGCTGGCCGAGACCATCGAGATGGCGCTCGAGAACAACAAGGATATCTCGATCACGCGGCGTTCGATCACATCGGCCGAGTTCGACCTGAGAGCGGCGCGCGGCGGATTTCAGCCGCGGCTGACGGGCCAGGCATTCTACGATCGGGTCACGAATCCGAACGTGAGCATTTTCAGCACGAACAGCAAAGCCACTCAAGCCACCGTCGTCGGCAATGCGGCGATCACGGGCTTTGTGCCGCGATACGGTACGGTCATCACGGGCGGCGTCAATAACTCGCGCATTACGACCGACAACCCCATCACGATCCTGAGCCCGCAGTATAATGCGAGTCTCAATTTCGGCATCACGCAGCCATTGCTCAGGGGACGAAAGATCGATGCGGGCCGCCGAGCCATCGAGATCGCCAAGGTCAACCTCGAGCTCACCGATACACAATTCCGACAACGTTCGATCGAGGTCGTGACCGCCGTTGAAAAAGCGTATTGGGATCTTGTATTCGCGTTACGCAACCTGCAGGTACAGCGTGACAGCGTCCGCGACGCTAAGGATCAGCTTGAGCACAATCGGCGTCTTGTCGAAGAAGGCCAGCTTGCGCCGATCGACATCGTAGCGGCCGAGACGCAGGTGGCTAACTTCGAACAAGCGGTCTATGACGCGCTCAACGCCGTGAATATCGCCGAGAATGTCGTAAAGAACCTGATAGCTCCGCGCCGCGGCGACCGCCTGTGGGGCCAGGCGATATTGCCGGTCGAGTCCGTAGAGAAGGCAAACCCCGATCCGACACTATCCGACGCCATGGACCTGGCGATAAAGAACCGCCCCGAACTGGATCTGAATTCCGCTCAGCAGGACATCAACAGGATCGATCAGCGGTACTATCGCGAACAATCGCGGCCTCAGGTCGATCTGACGGCAAGTTATACTTCGGCCGGCGTCGGCGGCAGTCAGAATCCGGGATTCACCAGCCCGTTCCCGCTGCCTTGTACGACCAACCCTTCGTCGCCGGCCTGTGCTCAGCAGCAGGCTAATCTCGCGCTTCTGACCGGCAATCCGTACAGCGGCGTATTCGCTAATAGATATCCGGAGTACAAGGTCGGCGTTACGTTCAACGTGCCTCTCTTCGGTGACAAGACCGCCAGCGCTCAGCTCGGCAGGGCAAAGGTCGAGGCTGAGAAGCTGCTCGACCAACGCGAACAGATCGAGCAGGCGATACAGGTCGAAGTGCGGAACGCGCTCCAGGCGGTCAGAACCGGAGAGGCAAGGCTGCGTGCGGCGGCGATAGCTCGCGAGAACTCGTTGCGGCAATACGAGAGCGAACGCAGGAAGCTGGACGAGGGCCAATCAGATGTTTACAAGGTGCTCGAACGCCAGACCGCCCTCGCAATAGCACGCAGCAACGAATTGAGAGCAAGGACCGAACTCAACAAGGCGATCGCCGAGCTCCAGCGGGCAACAGGCAACACGCTGGCGGCGAACAACATAAGAGCATTACCCAAATGAAAGCAGTGATCGCAACCGGTGCCCGCACGGCGGACGGCGTTGAACTTGCGAACGCAGTCACGCCGGGCCAACCGGGGCCGGGCGAGATCCTGGTTCGGGTCAGGGCAGCAGGGCTAAACCGTGCTGACCTTTTGCAGGCGAGGGGATTATATCCGCCGCCGCCCGGTTTTGATCCGGATCGCCCCGGACTGGAGTTTGCAGGTGATGTTGCAGCTATAGGCGACGACGTCGAGGATCACAAGATCGGCGAACGGGTCTTTGGTATCGCCGCTGGCGAAGCACAAGCAGAATATCTCCTGATCCGAGGTGACCATACCGCGGCAATTCCGGCCAATATGTCCTATGCGGAAGCGGCCGCCGTCCCTGAGGCATTCATTACTGCCAATGATGCAATGATCACGCAGGCCGCGCTCGAGGCAGGTGAGACCGTCTTGATCCACGCTGTCGGTTCGGGCGTGGGCCTTGCTGCGCTGCAGATCGCTACAGCGGTGGGTGCGACCCCGATCGGCACGTCGCGAACCTCCGAAAAGCTCGAAAAATGTCGTTCGTTAGGACTTCGCTACGCCCTTGCGGTCCCTGAACGGGCCGAATTTGCTGATCGCGTGGCAGACATCACGGGCGGCCGAGGCGTCGACGTAATTCTCGACCTTGTCGGCGGCTCCTATCTCGCTGAGAACCTTGCCGCGCTTGCGAGGAAGGGACGGATGATATTTGTAGGTTTGACCGGCGGCACAAGGGCTGAGATCGATCTGGCCGTCGTCCTTGCAAAGCGGGCCGAATTGCGTGGAACGGTTCTTCGCTCGCGAAGCGATCAAGAGAAAGCTGAGGCAATGGCTAGATTTCGACGAGACGTCGTTCCGCATTTGGCTGCGGGCACCATGAGCGCGATCGTTGACAGGGTGTATCCTGCGGCTGAAGTGAGGCAAGCGTACTCCTATCTGGCTTCCAACGAGAGTTTCGGAAAGGTAGTACTGGAGTTCTGATCGGTGATGCGTTCTGCAGCTTCATCTGTGACTATGCAAAGGCCCGCTACACCGCCGGCATCGAGAGCTTCCATGAATAGCTCGGCCTGTCGATAGGTCAAACCGCCTGCTTCTCGACGCTGGAACGAAACGACCGACCACCGAGCCTCTTTTAACTCGGAGGCTGCGTCGTCGGAAACAGGCGCAGGCAGCCCGGCCGCCGATCCCTCGACCTTAGAGGTCTTGCTCGGCAGATGATCGAGTCCCGATCGCATCTCCTGTATCAGCATTTGTTGCGCTTTGAGAAAATATCACAAGCCGGCGAGGCTGTAAACGCTTTTTTTGGATCTGTGCCGACAGCGGGCCCCCGGCATCGGTATAATAGGCATGGGGCCTTGCGGTGCCGGCGACCGATGGCTTTATTAGAAGTATGATCTTTCGTGAATCGATCTTTGTGACCGGATTTCCGGGATTCATCGCCGGGCGTCTGGTCGAGCGTCTGGCGGGCCCTGAGACACAGTTCTTCTTACTGGTCCAGCCGCAGTTCGTCGAAAAAGCCATTGCCGGTATCGAAGATATCGTCGAGATCACCGGTGTACCGCCGGAATGTTTCTCGATCGTCGAAGGTGACATTACAAAGCCCGGACTCGGGATCGATGCCGACGATCTCGAGACGATCAGATACGAGACGACCGACGTTTTTCATCTGGCAGCCGCATATGACCTCGCGGTTGAACGCGATCTCGCTTACAGCGTAAATGTCGAAGGCACGAGAGAAGTGAACGCTCTGGTCAGGTCGCTCAAACAGCTTCGTCGATACAATTACATTTCGACCTGTTATGTGGCGGGCCGGCGAGACGGCCGGATACTGGAGACCGAACTAGAACACGACGCCGGTTTTCGCAATTTTTACGAAGAGACAAAATACCTGGCTGAGGTCGAGGTCGAGGCAATGAAGCCCGATCTGCCGGTCACGATCCATCGGCCCTCCGTGGTCGTCGGCGACTCTGAGACTGGTGAGACCGCAAAATACGACGGCATTTACTACCTGATCAAATATTTACAGATCGCGCCCACTCTGCTGAGGCTCGTGAACGTCGGTAACGACAAGGTCAGGCTCAATCTCGTTCCGGTCGATTTCGTGGTCGAGTCGATCGCGGCCCTTGCTCGCGATCCTGAGGCTGAGGGACGAACATTAGCTATCGCCGACCCCGAGCCGCTGACAACAGCCGAGCTTTTTGATGTGATCGCCAAGGAAATGACCGGCCGCAGATCCGAGTTTCATCCACCGGCCAGCATCAGCGAATGGTTTCTGAACACACGCATCTCACCCCGGCTAACAGGTCTGCCGGCGGTTGGAGTGCCGTATTTCTTTATCTCGCAGACCTACGACACATCGAACGCGTCGGAACTGCTTGCGAAACACGGTATCGAATGCCCAAGATTCGACAGTTATATCGGGCCGCTGCTTGAGTTCGTCGATGAATACCCCGATCTGTAATTGTCCATCTTGCCGCCCGGCGGACAGCAGATGACCAGAGTTCCGCATCAAAGGACGTGATGCATATTTCGCCGATCAAGCCGATATTGGCCGCCGCCGTTTTGTTGGCATTTATCCCGGCTGCATTCGCTCAGAGCGGCCGCGTCCAACCGACACCTACGCCTACGCCGCCCGACGAGATCGTAAAGGTCGCGACCGAAGAGATAAAGCTCAACGTTCTCGCGTTCAATGTGAGCGGTGCGTTCGTCCCCGACATGACCTTGGATGATCTGGTGATCGCCGAGAACAACGTGCTTCATCCGCCGTCGAGCGTAAGGCGTATTCCTGCCAACGTTTTGATCGTGATGGACACGGGCGGTGAGATGCGCGTCGCCAAATCGCTTGATAGGACGCGACGCGTGGCGATCGCCGTCGCTGAAGCATTGCGTGACGGCGACCAGGTAGCGGTGATGCAATACTCTGACAGGGCCGAGGTCATCTCAGAGTGGACCACGAACCGCGCCGAGACCGTGGCAGCGATCAAACGGAGCAATTTCGGGCGGAGATCGGTTTTCGTCGATGCAATTACGGCCGCGAGGCAATTCATGATCGCCAGTGGCGCAGACAATCGTCATATCGTACTGATAACCGACGGCACTGACAGTCTCGGCCGTTCGTCCGCCAAATTCGACGCTCTGCAGGCGTTGACAGCGACCGATATCAGCGTTCACGTACTTAGCTATACGTCCATGGAGATAGACGACATAGAGCCGCGCTCACGCGGCGTTTCGAAATCTCCGCCACCCAAAGCACTGCCCGACGAGGTAGCCGCTCAGCTGCCCAACGGAGCTCGCGATGTAGCAACGGCTCCAAAGGCTGTGACGATCAACACCGACCGTGCGTTCATCAGATCGATGAAAGCCCGAAAGGCCGATCTCGAAAAGTCGCAGGAGCAGCTCGAAAAACTCGCCGAGAATACGAACGGCACGTTCATCCTGCCTGATTCGCCGGACGAAATGCTGCTCAAAGCTCCGCTTGTGGCCCGCATGATCGATTCGTCATATGTGGTCACTTACATTCCAAAGATACCCGTCGTCGATACTCGCGGTATTGCGGAGCGAAATATTGAAGTTACCTCCAAACGGCCCGGGCTGATCGTACAAGCACGTCGAAAGGTCCTGATACCTACCGATGCCGCGGGCCGACGCCGATAACGTTTGACAACATTTACAATTAGAATTATTCTAATCATTGGTTGGTACGTAATATGGACGTAACAGCAATATCAGAACTCGGACTGACCCGGCAGCGTGAGGTGGTGCTGCGGGTAATTCGCACGTCGAATGAGCACTTGACGGCCAACGAGGTCTTTGCCAAAGCGAAGGACCTGCTGCCGTCGATCTCGTTCGCGACCGTTTATAATAGTCTCAGATACCTAAAAGAGTCGGGTCATATAGCCGAGGTCCAGTTCGGCAACGGCGCCAGCCGATTTGACCGTATGACCGACCGGCACGATCACGCACTCTGTACCTCATGCGGCAAGCTCGTCGATATCGAGATGACGCTCCCTGAGGCGTTCATAGGAGAGGCGTCGAAACTATCAAGATTCAAACCTGAGAGTTTGGAGTTCACTCTTCGGGGCAAATGTCCGGAGTGCGCGTCCTAACAATTCATCGCGAAACGGGTTCCGCAGCCGAATATAATGGCCAGCAGCTATCTTATATTCTCGGCGTCGGGGCCCGTTCTGCGGTGGAACGCGATAAATAAATAAAGGAGTAATTACACTTAATAATCATGTCAACAGCAGCAGCAATGGCACCTACTAATGAAACGCTGGTTACGATGGCCAAGGTCGGCCAGCCGGCACCCAGCTTTAACCTACCCTCGACCAAGAATCTCGAAACGCTGGCCGAGAATGTGAAGCTAAGCGACTATCGCGGCAAATGGCTTATCCTTTTGTTCTATCCGCTTGATTTCACCTTTGTCTGCCCGACCGAGCTGACCGCCTTCTCTGATCGCATAGACGAGATCAACGGCATTGGTGCCGAAGTGATCGGTATCTCGACGGATTCGGTCCACTCGCATCGCGCGTGGCTCAATACGCCTCGGGAAAAGAACGGCATCGAAGGCTTGCGTTATCCGCTGGCGTCGGACGTGGCCGGCAAGCTCGCCAAGGCTTACAACATACTTGTCGAGGACGCCAATATCGCGCTCCGCGGCCTTTTTATAATCAATCCGGAAGGGATCCTGCAATACTCGGTGGTTCATGACCTGAACATCGGCCGGTCTGTCGATGAGACCATGCGTGTGCTCCAGGGGCTGCAGACAGGCGGGCTGTGTGCGGCTGATTGGAAGCCGGGTCAGGAGAATTTGAAGGCCTAACTTTTCTGCCGGGATGCGGGGCACCTCGGGCTGCGGCCCCGTGCTCCGCGTTTCGCATTCGGAGAAATAACGATGTCAATGAGAATAGGAGATGCGATGCCGTCGCTCGAAGGAGCGACCGCATGGATCAACGGATCGTTGGATCAGGCAAAACGGGATCTCGACGGCGCTCCCGTGTTGATCCACTTCTGGGCCGTGTCGTGCGGGATCTGCAAGGAAAAGATGCCCCAGCTCAATGAACTTACGTCGAAGTATAAGGATCTTGGACTCAAGGCTATCGCAGTTCATATGCCTCGATACGAGGCCGACACAGACCTCGACACTGTCAACGAAGCGATACAGGCAAACAATATTTCGGAGCCGACAGCCGTTGACGGACTGCACAAACTTCGGGACGCATTCCACAACGAGCAGGGCTGGGTGCCCGTGTATTATCTGTTTGACGCGGAAGGCAAACTGAGAACCCGGGCCGCCGGCGAGTTTGGCGTTGGCATCCTGGCAACGGCTCTCGCGAAAATGTTCGGCGCACAAGCCGCCGCCGCTTAAATTCAGACAGCTGTACGCCGGGGCGGGCACCGTAGCCCGCCCCGGTCTGCGGCGGCCTCGTGGCTCAGACCAGAGGACGCGACGTCAGCACCCAAATGAGCAAATAACCGCTGGCTACGATCGATCCGACCAGCACCGCGAGCAAGATCCCTATCAGTCCGAACACAAATAGATAATCGCTAGTGGTACCTTTGCCGTGGCCGGCGGCACGAGTTCGGATCAGGTTCATATTCTGCCGGTTCGCTTTCCAGACGAAGTCGAAAGCGTCGCCTATTATTGGGATCATGCCGACCAGATAATCCAAACCCAGATTGAACGCCATGCGGAGCAGCGTGATCTTTGGCACGCCGTATCGGACACCCGAGAACAAGATATAGATCGACGGCAGAAATGCCAGAGTGTCGCCGACATTTGGGATAAGGCCGATCAGGGCATCGAGCCCGAATCGCCATCCCGTGCCGGGAACTCGAAAGAGTCCGTCTAGATAATGCGCGAGGTCGTCGAGTCCTTTTTCGATCTCGATCTGTTTCTGTAGATCAGCCATAGCAATGGTGCGGCGCCGATGTCATCTGCCGATGATCCTCACGCTGATTATGCGGTCGCCCCGCACGATAGCATCTACGACCCGCATGTCTTTCTCGTTCACTTTTCCAAATACGGTATAGCCTCCATCCAAGTGCGGCTGAGGGCTGTGGGTCACGAACCATTGTGATCCGCCGGTGTCTTTGCCCGATAGAGCCATACCGACGGCGCCTCTGTCATATGGCAGCATATTCACCTCGCATCGGATAGACCAGCCGGGGCCTCCGTTGCCATCGCCGCGCGGGTCGCCGTCCTGCATCACAAAATTCGGCACGACGCGATGCACGATCAGGCCGTCGAAATATCCCATGCGAGCCAGCCGTATCCAGTTGTCAACGGTCAGCGGGGCTTCCTCGGGATCTAAGACAATAGTGAACGAACCTTTTTCGGTCTTGACGACGGCGCGAACCGAGCCGTTCCTGCGTGAAAGTGCGCGACGATAATCGACATCCGAGCTGAGCACCTGGCCCAAACGCGTCGCGGCCGATGGCGAAAATGCCCTGACCCGATCCTTGCCTTGATCGCGAGCCGCCTTGAGCATTGACGGGAGGCCGGGCGACGTCTTTGCAAGCTCGGGATCGTCGAGCAGTTGAAAGGCCCTTCTCCGGACCAGATGATCGGGTGAACTCAATGCTGTAAGTAACGAGCCGACGGCCGCCGGTTTGTCGAGTTTGGCGAGCGCGTCCATCATGGCTAGGATCGCGTCGTTATCGTGTTTATCCTTGAGCATCGACAAGGTCAAGGCACGCTCTATTGCTGCAAAATTGTCTTTCGAATTGGGACGCTCTGCCAGGAGTTCTGCCGCAGCTGCACGGATGAATACGTCCTCATTGGTCATCTCGCCTCGGAGAAGTTCATCCAGGTTGTCCGGTTTGAGCGCGGCCGTTGCTCGCATCATATCGGGCATCGCCATGATCATCTTCTTTTGATCTCGCGGAGCCACATGTCGCGCCATACCTGTAATAAAGGACGTCAGGCGTTCGCCTGCACGTGCATTGAGCTCCTCTGACTTGAGCGTGGCTATCTCGCCAAGCCCCTGAGCGTACGCCGATGCGGCGTACGGTAGCACATACAACGTGTCGGCATCGATCTCTTCTTTGATGTAGAGCTTGGGAGCCACGCGGGCGAACGCGATCTCCGTCTCAGCCGACGAGAATCTATCGACCCTACGCAACTGTCGCAGGAACGCGAGGGCCTTAGGATCGTCAGTGCCGGGCAGCAGACGCCCGACGGCAACGGCTATCTCGAGGAGCTCACTTTTCGGGAGCGGGACCTCGACCGGACTCAGCCTGCCGGCCTTTTGGCCGGGTCTCAGCGGGGCGGGATCGCCATGCTTCGGGATGAGGAGATATCCGGCCCTTTCGATCAACGCGTGCGCGGATGAGGCGACCTTCAGCGCAGCGACAGAACGGATAGCAGAAACGCGAACGCGGGGATCGGGATCCGAGACAGCCGCCTTGACGAGCAGATCGAGAGCGTCTTTGTCCTCTGCGGCACCAAGTGCGCGTGCGGCGTTGGATCGAGCCACAGCATCGGGATCGCCTGCGAGCACCTGCCGCAGGGTTTCGTTCGCATTCTTAGACCGCAGCCGCGTCAAAGCGTTCGCCGCATCGGCCCGTATACGAGCATCAGAACTCGACAGGAATCTGGCGATCACGAGATCAGCATTATCAGGCCGAGCCCGCAGCGCCGCAGTCAATGCAAGCAGGACCGTCGTACGGTCCATTTCATCGCCGCGTGCGGAAGCCGAGTCCAGCACTCCGACGATGGCCCGCCCGAGATCGGCGGCCAGGGGATCTTTTGGGTTAGCAGCCGCGATCTTGCCGGCGGCCTCGACGGCGCGAGCTATTACCTCTTCTCCCTTACGCCGGTCGGCCGGGAAAGCGACGGAAACGAGTTTGAGTATAGCGTCGGCGCCTTTGACAGATTCGATCTCGCCGATCGCAAAGGCCGCCACGGCACGCACGTCATTCTCCGTGTCGCTCGTAAGCAGTTCGATCAGATCGGGCAGAGCCTCCTCGCTGCCGATGCGTCCGGCGGCCAGAGCCGCTCGAGCTCGTATGGCCGAATTCGTCGATCGAAGCAGGTCTTTCAGATCGCGGTCATAGCGACGTTCGTCCTCGGCTCTGAGGATACGGACAGCGATCGGCAAAGGTACCTGCGGCGTTCGCACCGTCTGGCCTGCGATGGCGGACGCAAAGATAACGAACAGGATGACGAAACTGAAAGTTCGATTCATCCTGTTAATTTGCAACACGGCCGTCCCAAGCTCAAGTCGCTCGGGCGTTTATTCCCCGCCTGTCTCGATGATCTCGAAATCAGTGATGATCTTTGCCGTAGGCTTTACGGTAGCCGCGACCGAGCAATACTTTGTTTCAGACAGCTCTATGGCGTCTGCCACGGCCTTCTCAGACACATTGCGGCCGCGAACCACATGGGTGATGCGTATCTCAGTAAATTTTTTCGGGTGTTCATCTGCCCGCGTGCCCTCGATCCGGATGTCGTATTCGTCCACAGCTTGACGCTTTTTCTGTAGTATCGAGATCACGTCAACTGCGGTGCAGCCCGCTACGGACAATAACAGCATCTCCATCGGCGTCGGGGCCGAGTGACGATCGCCCTTGGTATCCATGACGAGCGAATATCCGCGACCGGTCGTCCCTATAAAGAATTCGTCGCCTGCCCATTTTACAGTTCCATTCATAATGAAGATCGCCTCAGATCGGCCGATATACGTTTATCGTAACACGCACCGACGCATCCCAGGTCGTGAGATAGCGCACAACGCGCATTTATAAGATAGCTTCTAATAACTTGCGGCACAGGTGTGTTCGCGTTAGATCCCAGAGGAAACAGAGATGAAAAGAAACGTACTGAACGTGACCCTTCTGATCGTATGTGCGATCGCCGGCTCAGCCCTTGGTGTTGCCGCGCAGCAGCCTAATGACCGTGAGGTCCGCGAAGCCGCTAGGAGCCTTTCGACGCGGCTGGACAATTTCGAATACGAGATCCGCTATCAGCTTCAGACGACATCGGTCGGGTCGGGACAGGTCGGCACCGCGATGGACCTGGTGCGACGGCTGAGAGATGCCCAACGCAATTTTCAACAGAACCTGGATCGACGACGCGAGAACCGCTCAGACGTGAATGACCTTGTCTCGGCGGCATTGAGGATCGAGGAATTTGTGCGCTCGAACCAAGTCAACCGGCGTGTCGAGGACGACTGGAACGCCGTCAAACGCCAGATCGAACGGATCGCACAAAACTATGGCGTCACGCCCGATTGGAACGAGATCGACGAATCTCAACCCGCTATCGACTATCCGGATAGCAGCGGTCCGGGTGCTTTCACCGTCGGGCTTTCAGGTACGTATGAACTGGATATACAGAGATCGGAGAGCATCGATGACATCGTATCGTCGAGCGGAGCCCGTGCGGGTGACCGCGACGATCTGCGCGAGAAGCTGACCGCTCCGGGTCAGATCGCGATCGACATACGCGGAACGCAGATCACTCTTGCTACATCGAACGCTGATCCAGTCACATTCGCGGCTGACGGCCGCGACAAGGTCGAGCAGGGCCCCAACGGGCGTACGATCAGGCTCAGGGCAACGCTGTCGGGCGACACGCTGACGATCTCGAGCCTCGGCGGCGAATCGGATTACACGATCGTGTTCACATCGGTCTCTGACGGCCGCGTGCTCAAAGTAACGCGCCGGATCACGACCGACTATCTGCGGCAGACCGTATTTGCGGAGAGCATTTACAACAAGACCGACTCCGTAGCGAGGCTCGGTATAAACTCAGGCGGGCAGACCGGCGGATATTCGGACAACGACGGCACCGGCGGCAGCGGCAATTACAGCGGAGCGCCGACGATCGGCCAAGGGCGTACCGGCGAATTCGTCGTGCCGGACGGGGTGACCCTGTCAGGTATATTGGAGAACGACATCGATACCAAAGTGTCGCAAAACAACGACCGGTTTCGGATGACGGTCCAGTCTCCGTACGAATTTCGCGGGGCGGTAGTAGAGGGCTATATCTCCGGCGTTGGACGTTCGGGCCGCGTTTCGGGTAGGTCCAACATTACCTTCAATTTCGATCGTATCACTCTACGTGACGGGAAAAGCTACGATTTCGCAGGTTATATTCAGTCTATAAAAGACCAGAACGGCAAGGCAGTAAAGGTCGATACGGAAGGCACCGCAAAGGGCGACAGCCAGACAGGCGAGACCGCCAAGCGCGGCGGAGCCGGTGCAGGCATCGGCGCCGTGATCGGTGCGATCGCAGGCGGAGCCAAAGGCGCCGTTATCGGAGCCATCATCGGCGGATCGGCCGGTGCAGGGACCGTCGCGATACAGGGCCGCGACGACATCAAGCTGATGCGCGGGTCCGTCATAACGATTCGATCGTCATCTCCGATCAGATCGACACCCCGCTGACGCCGCGCTGACACGACGATAATTATTACGGGTTGGAACGCCCGCCGCAAGTATGCAAGAATCGTCCCATGGCTGAACGGAAAACTCCGCTGGTCGCGATAATAATGGGCAGCAAGTCGGATTGGCCGACGATGGAGCATGCGGCCGCGGTGCTTGAGGAGTTCGCGGTACCCTACGAGAAAAAGATCGTTTCTGCGCACCGGACACCGGACCTGCTCTTTGAATTCGCTAAATCAGCCGAAGAGCGCGGAGTCGAGGTCATAATCGCAGGAGCCGGCGGTGCAGCACATTTGCCGGGAATGTGTGCTTCGCAGACGACGCTACCCGTACTCGGCGTGCCCGTCGAGAGCAAGGCCCTGAAAGGACTCGATTCCCTCCTGTCGATCGCACAGATGCCTGCGGGTGTGCCCGTTGGCACGCTTGCGATCGGCCGCGCAGGAGCAACAAATGCCGCTTTGCTGGCTGTTGCCATTCTGGCGAATTCGAGGCCCGCACTCCGTACCAGACTCAAGGCCTTTCGAACCCGGCAGACACGCCGCGTTCTCCGCGACAAATTGCCGAAATGAGCCGTGTTAAAAGTTGTTGACACTCGATTCGGCAATAGGTTCTAATCTAGTTGGCGCGCCTCCCCGCACACCAGATCGCGCCATACACGCCTATGAGAGCGTACAAATGCAGCAATTGCGGGCTTGTAGATCGTCCGACCGAGACCTTCTGCCGCCGCTGCGGCCATTCGCAGGAATTTGGCCCGCCCGAACCTAAACGCCGCCGTGAGAGGCCGGTGATCTCGATCTACCGCATTAGTCTAGTAGCCGCAATAGCGGCGGGCGTTTACTATTTCACGAGTGCTCACGACGGCAACACCGATGCAGCCTACCATGACGCCGTACATCAACCTCCGACGCCCGCGTTCCGATCGGCGGTCGAGCCGCAGCCTGCCGGCAACTTCAAAACCGCCGTCGAGCGGAGCCAGAGTATAACGGCCGCCAACCAGCGTCAGGCCGAAATGGACAAGATGATGGCTCAGCCAAAATAAGCATAACGATCCCCAAAGTTCCGTTCACACGAGATTTAGGCTAAGCTGTCGTTTTCGCTTACCATAGCTTGTGCCCAGGACAGTACTTCCAGGATCGACCGTCGGCGTTTTCGGCAGCGGCCAACTCGGCCGAATGTTCGCCATCGAAGCGCGAAAGATGGGCTATCGGGTCCACACCTATTCACCGGACGCCGATACACCGACGGGACAAGTCGCCGATATCGAGACGTCGGCAGCCTACGACGATCTGGATCGTGTCCGCGAGTTCGCTCGTTCGGTTGACGTTATCACGTTCGAGTTCGAGAATGTCCCGTCGGCTTGTGTAAAAGCTGCGGCCGAGCTTGTGAACGTCTTCCCGGACGGTGATATTTTGCACACAACTCAGGATCGTCTGCGCGAAAAGACTTTCCTGTCAGCGAATGGTTTTCCTGTCGTGCCTTTTCGGCATGTGACGACGATCGATGAATTGGATACGGCCGTCGCGGCAATCGGATTACCGGCGGTACTAAAGACCGCGGGTTTCGGCTACGACGGTAAGGGCCAATCGAAATTGCACGGCCAAGCCGACCTAGAGCCGGCTTTCGCTGCATTAGAAGGTCGTGATGCGATACTCGAGGGATTCATAGATTTTGCATTGGAGGTCTCGGTGGTTTGCGTACGCGGACAAGATGGCTCGTTCGCTGACTATGGCGTGATCGAGAACCAGCACGCCAACCACATCCTCGACCTGTCGCTTGCCCCGGCCCGTATCGCGACCCGGCTCGCGGACGAAGCGGTCGAGGTCGCTCGGTCGCTCGCAGAGGTCTTCGGATATGTCGGCACGATGTGTGTCGAATTTTTTGTCACCAGCGACGAGCGTTTGCTGATCAATGAGATCGCGCCTCGGCCGCACAACTCAGGTCATCTGACATTCGGCCCGTGCATCTCGTCCCAGTTCGAGCAGCAGCTCAGGGCGGTTTGCGGGCTGCCGCTCGGTTCCACCGAGTTTGTCGCTCCGGCCGCTATGGCCAATCTGATTGGCGATGTCTGGAACGGCGGCGAGCCCGACTGGGCAGCGGCCGTTTCAGATCCGATGGTCAAACTTCATCTTTACGGCAAATCGGAACCTCGGCCCGGCCGAAAGATGGGCCACCTGACGGCAACCGGCAATACCGCTGACGAAGCGGCGGAGCGCGTCGCGTCGGCTCGCTTGCGTCTGCAGAAAAGCTATTGACCGCGTCGGCAGCGTGTGTCAAGATTCAGAAAATAAAGGGAAATGGGGTCTTCCCGCACAACAACCGCTCTTAGAGCTGATGACTCCTGTTCTGATTGAGATAATATGGACAGGAGCGTAATATTTGTCGGCTTGGGAGGCCTGATCGGCAGCATCGCCCGCTATCTGGTGGCGATCGGTCTCTCAGCCTACGCTACGTCGGCATTTCCATTCGCAACGCTTCTGGTCAATATACTTGGCTGCTTTGTCATCGGCCTTGTATTCGGTCTCATAGATCGCGGCAGCACGCTGTCACCGGAGTGGCGGCTATTCCTTACAACTGGGTTCTGCGGCGGTTTCACGACGTTCTCTACATTCTCATACGAGAGTCTCCGGCTAATGCAGGACGGCGAGTATCTCTATCTATTCGTGTACGTGGCGGCAAGCCTCGTAGCCGGTTTTGCAGCTACGTTCGGAGCCATTGCTTTGGTGAGGTCAATATGAATGTGGAACTAGATCGCGAATCAAAGCTTCTCAGGATATTCATAGGCGAATCTGATAAGTACGACGGCCAACCTTTGTACGAAGCGATCGTATTCGCTGCAAAAAAGGCCGGGATCGCAGGCGCTACCGTCCTCCGCGGCGTGATGTCTTACGGCGCAAACAGCCGCATTCACACGGCGAAACTTCTCGACCTGTCGGCAGATCTGCCGATAGTTGTGGAGATGGTCGATCACCATGATCGCATCGACGATTTCCTGACCACTTTGCGCGAGATGATCGAGTCCTCTGGGAGCGGCGCGCTGGTAACGCTAGAAAGGATCGAAGTACTGCATTACGGAGCCCGAAAAGGTTAGCGGCGGCGTGCGTTGCGGCAACTGATCGCGAACGCTAGACTGCCAACATGGCAGAAAGCATTTCGTTCACGGCAGGATCATCGCGCGAACAGCTCTACGCTGAGATCACACCTCAGATCGAAGCACTTATCTCCGATGAGGCCGACCTGATCGCCAACCTCGCAAACATATCGGCTGTACTCCGAGAGGCATTCGGATTCCTTTGGGTCGGGTTCTACCTCGTTCGCGATGATGAACTGGTACTTGGGCCGTTTCAGGGACCGGTCGCCTGCACTCGCATAGCCAAAGGAAAAGGTGTCTGCGGACACGCATGGTCTACGGCCACCACCGTGATCGTGCCCGATGTCGATGCATTCCCGGGCCATATCGCCTGCAGCTCGGCGTCGCGATCCGAGATCGTTGTCCCGATCATCCGGCGGGGCGAAGTGGTCGGCGTACTGGACGTGGACAGCGATAAGCTCAACGACCTGACAGCGATCGACGCCGCAGGACTGGAAAAGATCGTCGGGCTGATAGAGATCGATAGTATTTGACGCCGTTCGAACGCTAGCGGAACCTTAGCCGTCAGTATAGTCCAACCGCTGATATTCCTGTAAAATTCTCATTCCGGATAGGCGGCTCGGGCCTGCCGATGCCGCGTTCCGAACCTTATGTCCAATATCGAATATCCGCTGTGGGTCTGGGCATTATTCTTTGCGGTGGTCCTATCGGCGCTCTTTTTAGATCTATTTGTCGTCAATCGACGATCACACGCTCCTACTCGACGCGAGACTTTCATCTGGAGCATCGTCTGGGTCTCGCTGGCGCTTGCGTTCAACGCATTCGTGTTATGGCAATTCGGCACGGGGCCGGCAAAGTTGTTTCTCACCGGCTATCTAATTGAGCTGTCACTTTCGGTCGATAACCTTTTCGTCTTTCTGCTGATCTTCACATTCTTTAAGGTACCGAAAAAGTATCAGCATCGCGTATTGTTCTGGGGCATCATCGGAGCCCTCGTGATGCGCATGGTGATGATCTTCGCCGGCGCTGAACTGGTCGAGCGATTCCATTGGATCATCTACATTTTCGGCGGGTTCCTTGTATATACGGGACTCAATATGTTTCGCGATACTGACGATAATTTTGAACCGCACGAGAGCGCGATCGTCCGGCTTGCGACGCGTTATGTGCGTATCTCGAAACATTACGACGGCGAGCGATTCTTCGTGGTCAAAGATGGCGTCCGGACCGGCACACTGCTTCTGCTGGTCCTGATCACGGTCGAGTTCACGGATCTGGTATTCGCGGTCGATTCGATACCCGCGATATTCGGGATCACGACCGATCGATTCATCATATATACGTCGAATATCTTTGCGATATTGGGCCTCCGCACGTTCTTTTTCCTGCTTGCCGAGATGGCCGAGACCTTTCATCTTCTTAAATACGGGCTCGCATTTGTGTTAACTTTCATAGGGATAAAGATGCTGCTCCCGCTTCTTGCCGGCCTGCTGCTCGCAAGCGACGCGTTGGGCGGAGCCGCTGCGGATCTGCTCCGCAGGTATTTGGCTCACGAATTTGAACAAGAGGTCATAAATATCTCGCTTGCCACGGTCGCAGGTGCGATAATCATTTCGATAATCCTGTCGCTCCTGATCACTCGGCGGCAGGAAAGCGAAGAGGAGGACATCGAAGGACCAGCGGATTGATGGAGGGGCGTTATAAAAAGTTCTATCTGGAATGGTGGAACATCCGGCAGAGTACGATCATCGTTGTGGTCGGACTCGTTCTGTTTGGAGTCATTGTGGCGGGCGGGTCGTGGTTCGCCTCGCGCAACAATTGGTTCGCTCCGCAGGATCTACAGGACGCACCTAAAGACTCGGCCCGCATCATCTCATTTGAGGGCGAGGTCCGTATCACTCGAGCAGCTACTCGCGAGACCATTCTCGTCACTCGCGAGACATATGTTGCTGCGGGCGACACGGTCCAGACGCAGGCTGACGGCCGGGCCATAATCCAGATGATCGATGGGTCGGTCTATTCCGTCAGGCCGAACAGCACGGTCGTAGTCCGCGATACCACCTCGCTATTCGGCGGCAAGAATGTCCGCGTACGACTCAACGACGGCCAGCTTCTCGTCAGGACCGACGATCAGCCCGATAATGTTCGCAATATAGTCGAACTTGCCGAAACGGAGAATCGCCTGGGGCCGAAGACAGACGCCAGTTTTAACACGGAAGGAGGCACCGGCGGCGAGATACGCGTAAGCCGCGGCGGCGTCGAGACGACACTCGGAGGTGAGACCTCAAAGATAAATGCGAACGAGTTCGCCGCCGTCCGGGGCGAGAGCCTAGCCGCTCGTGAAAAGCTGCTAGCGCCGCCGAACGCGGTGGCCCCGGCCAATTCGGCGCAGATCGTAGATAATGGCGGCGGCGTCAATGTAGGATTCGCGTGGCAGGACCCGGAACCCTCGGTCGGACAGTCCTATTACATCCAGGTCGCACGCTCGCCGTATTTCTCGTCGGATTCGATCCTCGTTGACCGAGGTTCGCTCGCGGCCCGCGAGTTCAAACTGGCGGGCGTGTCACCGGGTACGTATTATTGGCGTATTCGTTCAACTTCCAAGACCGGACAGACCACTAATTGGAGCGAGGCCGCGCGATTCACGGTCGTTAAGCGGGAGAATTCGATCCAGATAGAAGCAACTGACTGGAAGGTCGAGAACATCGGTGGCAGCGTACATATAATCAGCGGACGGACCATGGCCGGAATGGCAGTTAGAAGCCAGGGCCGCGAGGCATTTGCCGGCGCAGACGGCTCGTTCAAGCTGCAGATCTCGTCACCTTCGACCGAGGCTTCTGTAGAGATATCCGATGACCGTGGCAACCGAAGCGGATTCGTCATCTCGCTTCGTTCGTCCAAAGTGCTCCGACGGTACTAGGCATTTTCCTCAATGGGCCACGAACACAGCCATTCAGGTGCCTCAATGCCGACCAGCCGAGGCCGGAGGCTGAAATTTGCATTAGCCCTGACGGTCGTCTATATGGCGGCCGAGGCTATCGGCGGCTGGTACACCAATTCGCTCGCACTTATCGCCGACGCGGGCCATATGTTCACGGACGCGGCGGCGCTCACGCTGACGCTGGTCTCTTTCTGGTTCGCCAGGCGGCCGGCCACGCCGCGAAAGACCTATGGATTCTATCGGGCCGAGATCCTTGCGGCATTTGTGAATGGAGTCGCTCTCGTGCTTCTTTCCCTGCTTGTCATCTACGAAGCGATGCTCAGATGGAGCGATCCGCCCGAGGTGCTAGGAGGTGAGATGTCGATCATCGCCGCAGGTGGTCTCGTCGTAAATCTCATCGTGCTATGGATACTCCACGGTGACCATTCGCATGACTTGAACATGCGCGGGGCGTGGCTCCACGTAGCGGGCGACCTGCTAGGGTCGATTGCCGCGTTGGCCGCAGGTGGTGCGATCCTGTTGTTTGGTGCCGCGTGGGCCGATCCCGTGTCTTCTATAGTCATCAGCCTGATCATCATGGTCGGGGCCTGGCGTCTCGTATCTGAGTCAGTAAATATCCTACTTGAGGGCACGCCGCTTCACATCGATCTAGCGGCAGTAGAACGCTCGATACTCTCTCAGGAAGGTGTGACCGGGCTTCACGATCTACATGTTTGGACGATCTCGTCGGGTCTCGATGCTCTGTCCGTGCATATCAATCACGAGCCTAAGTTACATCATTCGGAACTGCTCTCGGCCGTCAGGAAACGGCTCCACGACGAATTTGGTATCGATCATCTGACGATACAGATCGAGACGGCCGAGCGCGAAGCAGAGGCCGTCTATATCTGCGAAACCGGCACCCGCTGTTTCGAGCCGGTAACACCGGCCGAGCGGGCGTTATGATCATCCCGTTATGTCTGGTCTGACGCTTAGATACGGTTCGCGCTCGTTCGAGATCGATATCGGCGATCCTGCTTCGATACTTGGGCCGCCGCCCGCTGGCCCTGAGCTTAGCGACATCGAGATCGGCCGCAAACTCGAAGCGCCGGTGGGTGCGCCGCCTATCGAAGAGACGGTATCAGCCGGCGACAGCTTGCTGCTGGTCGTGCCCGACGCGACCCGCAACGCCGGCTCCGGCAGGATCGTCGATCTGCTTGTACGCCGGTCGATAGCTGCCGGCGTGCGTCCCTTTGATATCAGGGTCATCTTCGCCACGGGAATACACCGGCGGGTCACTCCAACCGAACGAAACGAAATACTCACTCCTTTCATCACGCAGCGGATCAAATGCCTCGATCACGAAGCTCGGGACCTGGCAGGTTTGGTCAGGTGCGGCGAAACGAAGAATGGCATTCCGGTATTGCTGAATCAGGCACTGTTCGCCCACGACCACGTGATCGCGATCGGCGGCATTTCGTTCCATTACTTCGCAGGATTTACGGGCGGACGTAAGCTGATCTGTCCAGGGCTCGCCGGTTCGCGAACTATCGCTGAGACGCACAAACTCGCGTTCGATCCACATGCCAGGGACCGAGCCGTGGGCGTCGGTCCTGGGATCCTGGACGGCAACCCTGTAAATGATGCGTTCATTGAGGCAGCGGGCTTTAGGCCGCCGACGCTCCTGCTTACAAGCCTTACGAATGAAAGAGGCGGCATCACTGATCTTTATGCAGGCGACTGGCTGTCGTCGCACAGGTCGGCCGCGACGGAATTCGCCCGGAACAACACGATAAACATAGAACGGAAACGGCCGGTCGTGATCGGTTCCTGCGGCGGATCGCCGTACGATGTCAATCTCATACAGGCTCATAAATCGCTCGACGTGATCTCTAAAGCATGCACAGACGGCGGGACGATCGTCCTTGTTGCCGAGTGTGGCGATGGCCTGGGCAGGTCCGACTTGATGAAATGGTTCGATCTAGGGACAAGCGAAGCAATTGCCGAAGAGCTTTGCCAACGCTATCAGGTCAACGGCCAAACGGCCTGGAATCTGCGACGGATCAGCGAGCGGTTCGATGTCCGCATAATGACATCGCTTCCAGACGAGATCGTCGTCGCACTCGGTGCGCGGCCGATCGGCCGGCTTGAGATCGAAGAACTATCGCGAAGCGAGTGCTTTGCGGTGCCTGCGGCTGCGGGAATAATGATCCAGAAAAATTGAACGGCCCTACCGATGGGAAGGGCCGATATGCGGGATCGATCCGGATGACTACGCTTTGGGTACGGCTAGATTGAAGGTCCTGGCGATCGAATCCGTTTGGCTCAGGATACGGCGCAGGTTATCCTTTCGGCCGGTGAAACGCAGGACATAAACGGTCGTGTCTCCGGCCCGGAGATAATAGAATCGGCCGGCCATTGGCCTTCCTGCCCGGACAAACTCGTAGTTGTACACGACGCCCCGGAGCTTACCGGTGATATTCTCTTCTTTACCCGCAACGAAGCCCAAAGCGAACTGTAGCTTCTGCTCTTCCTGACTGATCAGATCGCTGAGCAGATCGGTGCTTTTGACCTGGATCCGTCGGATCTCGAGATGTCCCTCGACACGATCGCCGTAAACATATTCCACGCTCGGGTCGGCCGCGGTCGGCTTTACTATCATCTTCCAGGTCGTATTTGGAAGTATGAACGTGAAATCGACGTTGGGGTCCGTAAAAACGACCTCAGGGCCCGAATCTTGGCCCGATGTAAACGACGCCAGGGCCGCCAATGTTACAACAGGCAGCAAATGCCGAAGAAAAGGTCTAAATACATCTCTCATAGCCAGCTATTTGGAATTCTAATAGATATTTCGCGATGTCACGAATGTTCAGATGCCGTTGTCCGCTCCGTTGTTGTCCGGAGAACGGCACGTCAGTGATTCGTAAAGCTGCGACAGAGCGCGTATATGTGCATCGATACTGAGTTCCGCGTCGGCAAAACGCTTTGCTTCTGTGGCCATGCGACGGCGGCCTTCGTCATCTCTCAGCAGCTCGATCAACTCGTCGGCCAATGCTTCGGCATTGCCAGCCGGGAATACCCGGGCATAACGGCCTCCGCCGGTGGCCTCCATCAGCGGCCCGATGTCAGACACCAGCATCGGCACACCCGCCACCATCGCTTCCGCTGCGGCAATAGGAAGTCCTTCGTGGAGCGACGAGAATATGAACACTTCAAGCACCGCGAGTATGTCAGGTATGTCGCTCCGCCCGCCAAGGAAGTGTACGCGGTCGGCGATCCCGGCGTCGATCACAACGCTGAGGCACTCGGCCATTTTGTCCTCCGCACCCGGTTCTACCCGGCCCGCGAACAGGCAATGCACGTTCGGGAATCGCTCAAAGACCCGCGGCAGAGCCTTGCAGATGGTCAACTGGTCCTTGCGTGGGTCCTTATAGAAATTGCCGACCATCCCAACGAATCGCGTCGGTTCCGGCACACCGAGCTCCTGCAGGATCGAATTGCCTTTCGGTACCAACCTGGCCGGATCGGCGCTGTTTAGGATGGTGAAGGTATTCCGGCCGAATCTGATGCCGCGTTCAACCTCGATCCAGTCCCGCAGCCAGTCGCTGACGACGATGTTCGCGTCCATACGCGGAGCCAGAAATGACGCGGCGATCCGATTTCTTCTATCCTGGATAAATCCCTGGAAACTCAATACGCGCCGTACACTCTGCATTCGCCGGGCCGCAAGATAGAGATGGATCCCGTCAACCGGCTGGTAACCGTGGACTATGTCGATCTCGTATTCGCGGATGAGCCGACGGAGGTGGGAAACAAGAAACAGGTCGATCGGAGCACGGCGTTCGAGCGGGACAAAGCGGATCCCCGTTGAGATGAATTCATCGTCGAGCGGCCCTCGATGCCCAGTCGCTAGCGTTATTTCCAGCCCGTATCGGGCCGCATTGCGGCAGATGTCGAGTGCTTGGATCTCAGCCCCGCCGCGCGGCGTGCTGTCGAGATATTTGAGTATCCGGAGGGGCGGCATACGTGGATCCGAGGCTGTAGGTCCGATGCCATTCTAACGCACATACGGTTATACTGTAACGTGCCAATGAGCGACAATGCAGGCCCGAAAGTGTTTGTGACGGTCCCGTCGTATGGGCACGCACGATACGTCGAAGAATGTCTTAGGAGCATCTTTAGGCAATCGCTCCGGCCGTCGAAGCTGCTGGTCATCGATGATGGATCTCCGGATGATTCGCCCGCAGTGATCGAACGCGTATTGGCTGGTTGTCCTTTTGAATCAGAGCTGATCGTACGTGAGAATCGCGGTCTGGCGGCGACTCTCGAACAGGCACTTTCGCTTAGCGGCGGCGAGTATTTCGCCTACCTTGGGTCGGACGATATTTGGCTGCCGCATATGCTCCGCGAGCAAACGGAGCTGCTCGAAGCCAGGCCTGACGCGGCTCTTGCCTACGCGCACGTTTACGTGATCGACGAGAACGACAATATCGTCGATCGGACGGACAATTGGTTCCCGATTCCCAGCAACGGGATACTAGACGATCTTTTGGGGGGCAGGATATTCTCGAGCCCGGGTGTCGTCTATCGTCGAGACATCCTTGCACGATATGGCTGGAACACGGGATCGAAGCTTGAGGATTATGAGTTGTATCTGAAGCTGGCCGCGGATCACGAACTTGCAGGAAATCCGCGTGTACTCGCGGCGTGGCGACGTCACGGAGCCAACACGAGCGATGACGTGGAGGCAATGCTCGGCGAATGGATCGCGGCACAAGATAGAGCCGCGGCAGCGCTTGGGCTCGGCCGGGACGAGCTCGACCGGATCCAGGGCCGTCTTCGGTTCGATACGGCTGCTGAATTCGTTCGGCAGGGCGAACGCAGGAAGGCGGCCGAGTTGGCGATCGAGAACTGGCGTCACGCCGGCTCGGCCCGAGCTCTGCTGGCGACAGCGGCCCGATTGGCTGCTCCGCCGTCGCTATTCCGATGGAACCGACAGCGAAAGAAGACCGCCGCAGCCGGCAAATACGGCGATCTGAAAGACCTATTGGCATGAACGAAGCTGTTCTGACAAAGATCACGCCGAATCGATTCTCTGGCGTCGGCCTAGGCGAACTGTGGCGCTATCGCGAGCTGATATATTTTCTTGCCTGGCGGGACGTGAAGATCAGATACAAGCAGACCGCCATAGGCATAGCCTGGGCTATACTGCAGCCGGTCGTGACGACGCTGATATTCTCGGTGATATTCAGCCGTTACGCGAATTTTGATACAGGTCAGGTGCCGTATGCGGCTTTTGCACTGGCTGGACTCACGCTCTGGCTATTCGTTCACGGTTCGGTCACGATGGCCAGCGGATCATTTACCGGAAATTCAAATCTGGTGACAAAGGTATGGTTCCCTCGGCTGATCGTACCGATCGCCGCCGTGATCGCCGGGCTCTTCGACCTTGTTTTCAGTTTCGTCGTTCTGGGGGCGATGCTTGGCTGGTACGCGACAGGATGGCATCTATCGATGTTATTGGTGCCGCTATTTGTCTTGATGGGATTTGTCACCGCGGCGTCGCTCGGCATATTGTTCGCCGCGCTCAATGTCAGGTTCAGGGACGTTCGGTTCGCATTGCCTTTCCTGCTCCAGGTCTGGATGATCGCGTCGCCGATATTCTATCCGTCGAGCATCATCGGGGAGCGGACGCGATTCGTTTTTGCGGTCAATCCGCTAGTGGGCGCCATCGAAGGGCTGCGCTCGGCAGTCTTCGGCCTGCCGTTCGATTGGGCGGTGATAGGTATCTCGACTTTGTCTGCGGCTATCCTTTTGGCCGTTTCCCTCGCGGTCTTTGTACACCTGGAAGACGACCTGGCGGATATGATCTGATGTTTGCGATCACGGCAAAAGAACTGACGAAGAGATATCGGCTGGGCGGGGTCCGGCACAATTCGCTGCGCGATGCGTTGGCGGGATTGATCGGCCGCGCAGGACGTGGAGATGAGATGACAGCTCTCGACGGTGTCAGCTTCGACGTCGACGAAGGCGAAAGGGTTGGCATCATTGGACGCAACGGAGCGGGCAAATCGACGCTACTCAAAGTACTGTCGCGGATCACGCGTCCGAGTTCAGGTACGGCTGAGATCCGGGGCCGGGTCGGGTCACTCCTGGAGGTCGGGACGGGTTTTCACAACGAACTCTCAGGCCGCGAGAACATTTTTCTCAACGGAGCGATCCTCGGGATGAAACGTGCCGAGATCGCGGCTAAGTTTGACGAGATCGTTGCGTTCTCAGAGATGGAACGCTTCCTCGACACGCCGGTCAAGCATTATTCATCAGGTATGTATATGCGGCTCGCGTTTGCGGTCGCCGCGCATCTCGATCCGGAGGTGCTGATAGTGGACGAGGTGCTTGCCGTCGGCGACATTTCGTTTCAGAGAAAATGTCTCGCAAAAATGCGGTCGGCGGGCGAGTCAGGGCGGACAGTCCTATTTGTCTCGCATGATATGAGTGCGATCACGAGGTTGTGCGAGCGGGCGATCTGGATCAAAGACGGCCGTATCGCATCAGACGGCCGTGCCGAGGAGGTTGTGGCGGCATACCTGCACGAACAGTCCGAGACCGGATCGGAGAGAACCTGGGCCAATCGTGAGGATGCCCCAGGAAACGACGCCGCTTGGCTTCGCGGCGTCCGTATCATCGACGACAAACACCGAAACATCAGCTCGAGCGACATCAGGAAACCGGTAGGTGTTGAGATGACGTATGAAGTCACGACACCCGATAAGATACTCGTGCCGAATTTCCACTTCTACAATGATCAAGGCGTATGCCTTTTCATCTCGCACGACTGGTATAGCGGCTGGCGCGACCGGCCGCGGCCATTGGGCACTTACAAGAGCATTGCCTGGATCCCCGGTGACGTGTTGGCCGAAGGCACTGTATTTGTCACCGTTGCTCTATCGACCTATGAGCCGCTTATAGTCCATTTCGTTGAACGTGACGCCGTAACCTTCACGGTGACTGACACGCTCGACGGCAATTCGGTTAGAGGTGATTATGCCGGCGTGCTGCCGGGGGTGGTTCGGCCAAAGCTCGATTGGGAGACGGAGGCCGTCCCGACGGCGTGATCTAGGCACGTGGCCTGAGATAAAAACAAGCCTGGTCACCCCTGCGTTCACGGTTCAATTCTGCGGCTTCATTCTCCCAAGCCTGGATCTGCTCCCGGGTAAAAATGCTTAGCGGATTCAGCGGTATATCGTGCGATCTCTCGTCGCGGAGAGGTATGTCGCGTCTGTATTGTTCACTTCCCCAAAATTGAAATGATGTGGAGTCGTACACCACGTCGTCGATGTCGAAACCGGCCTTCTCCGCCATTGACCGAAGTGCGCGTTCGGTAAACAGGAATAGATGCCGAGGCGGATCCATCTGGACCCAATCTGTCCCGTATCTTTCCCAAGCGGCGTTGGCCAGCGGCACCCGGATCAGACAGATCCCGCCGGGAGCAAGCAGCCGTTTTACCTCTACGAGCGCCGCATTCGGGTCGGTCATATGCTCGAACGAGTGGTGCATCATCACTAGGTCGTATTCGCCTTCGATCTCGTTGATCTGCCGCCGATACACCCGAATGCCGCCGGGCAGTTCGAGGTCGTCGTCAATGAAAGCATCAGCGCCCTGAAGTTCGCGAAAGCCGAAACACCGCAATGTGCGGAGCAGATGTCCGCGGCCGCAACCGATGTCGAGAATGCGTGTCGAAGGCTTAAGTGCGAGATGAGGATGACGCAGCGACGGAGGAAAGTGATCTGCGACCCAGGGCTTTAGCCACAGGACCAGATCGCCCGGTATGCCTCTACCGGTCGCGAGCCGAGGCCCGGCCCAGCGTGCAGCTAAGCGTTTGGCAAAGGTCTCGTCGAGTACGGAAGGACGTTCGTCATCGAACGAAAGATATTCCGGCGGATAATGCATGGCCAGGTCGGGGACGGTCGTGATCTGAACGGTACCGCACTGACGGCATTCAAAGTAGTCGAATTCCTCACGGGTACCGAACATCATCTCGCGGGCGCGCACCATACGGTGTTCGTCCCTTGATCCGCAGATCCGACAGTCAAACTCAGCCATTGCCTACTGAGTAAAACAAAAATCTGGTAACTTGTGAAATATCCGGATCCCGGTCTTGCTGCCTGATGCCGCCCATTTCTACATTGATTCAAAAAGCGATCGCGGTCGTCTCGACAGAGGGCATCGGCGGTATTCGCGGCCGGCTCGTCTCGAGTTCCCGCCGCCGTCGCGAGAACCGGCTCTACCGGCGTTGGATCCGCGATCGCGAACGCGTAGCGACACAACAAGATGCCGACGCGCTCGGGTCCGGCCCGCTCATTTCGATCCTCTTGCCGGTTTACGACGTCGAACCCCAATATTTGCGAAGCTGTATAGACTCGGTGATCGGTCAGAGATACCGTAACTGGGAACTATGCATTGCGGACGACCGCTCGACCAGGAAGGATATCGCGCCGCTCCTCGGGGCCTATGAGGCCGCCGATGACAGGGTCAAGGTCATCTTTCGAGAAGAGAATGGCCACATCTCGGCAGCCTCGAATACCGCGTTGGAAATGGCCTCGGGGGAGTTCTGCGTATTGCTCGACCACGATGACCTGCTCGCGGCGGACGCGTTGTACTGGGTCGCGCGCACGTTGAACAAGCATCCGGAGGCGGGGCTTATTTTCAGCGACGAGGACTTGATCGACGGTTCGGGCCGCAGGTTCGCTCCCAAGTTCAAACCGGACCTGAGCCGCGACCTCATGCTCTCGCTTAATCAGGTTACGCACCTTTCTGCATTCCGGACCGAGCTTATTCGTGACGTGGGCGGTTTTAGGATCGGATATGAGGGCAGTCAGGATCACGACCTGTCGCTCCGCATCCTAGAGCGGCTAGACGACGACAAGGTGATCCATATACCAAGAGTCCTGTATCATTGGCGCGTCCTGCCTTCGTCGGTTGCGTCAGACCTGAATGCAAAACCGTACGCGCTCGACAATGCTCGCAGGGCCATTGCTGACCATCTCGAACGAACGTCTCGCGCCGCAACTGTCGAAGCGGCCTACGGCGGGCTTCACCGCGTTCGTTATTCTGCATCCGGCGACGAGCCGACTTTCGCTTTGATACACAGCGACCGAGGGCCGGCCGAATTGAATGACGCGGCCGCTGCTGCCAAAGGGGAAGTGTTGGTATTTCTCGACCCGTCACTCAGGAAGAATCTACCCGACGCGATCCGCGAGCTTGTTTTAATCGCAGCCGCTCCTGGTGTAGGTGCCGCGGGTGGCAAGATCGTGGACGGCAAGGGACGCACCGTCGGCGGTGCCTTGTTCGCAGGGGTTGACGGCGCCGCAGCGATCGCTCACTACGGATATTACCGACATGAGCCCGGCAATATGTTCCGGAACAGGCTTATTGGCAACTTCTCGGCTGTTTCCATCCGCTCGATGGCGATCCGCCGTGATGTGTTCCTTTCGGTCGGCGGATTTGACGCAGAAACATTCTCCACAGGTTTGTTCGATGTAGATCTTTGCCTTCGGCTTGGCGAACGCGGCCTAAGGATCGTTCATGACCCACATGCCGAATTCTCGGGCGAGGATCTGGGCCGGATGATCTCATCGACGGACGACTCCATTCGAGCATTCGAAAAGCGTTGGGGCAGATTCAAATACAAAGATCCATTTTACAATCCGGCATTCGACCGCAGCGGCCGGCTCGATATCGATCCGACGCCACGGTCATAGTTCTTTCGGCTTTGCAGCGGTTCCGTGCGTCAAAATCAACAGCAAAAAGGGAGTTGGTATGAAACGCTGCAAAAGATTCCTGATTATCCTGGCGGGTGTGGCTGCGGTCGGGATCGCAGCCAGCGCACAACGCGGCACGGGCAGCGACCGTTTCGACGCACTCGACGCATACTCGCGAGAGCACCGAGGCGAGGCGTTACTCATAGTCAAGGGCGAGAAGACGATCTATGAGAGCTATGTCATAGGCCGGGGAGGCAGCTTCCCGTGGTTCCTGGCCAGCGGGACGAAATCCTTCTCGGGCGCAATGTGCGCCGCGGCCATCGAGGACGGGCTTATCTCAGGATTTGACGAAAAGGTGTCGGATACGATCACGGAATGGAAAGGCGATCCGCGTCGTTCAAAGATAACGATCCGTCAGCTACTCTCGCTCACAAGCGGCATCTCGTCCGGCCAGATCGGCAGCGTACCGAGCTACGCAGATGCTGTACGAAGCCCGTCAATAGCCGAGCCGGGCGAAAGGTTCGCCTATGGCCCGGTCCCGTTTCAGATATTTGGCGAGTTGATGAAGCGAAAGCTGAAGGATCGCAACGAGACGGTCTATGCTTATCTAAAACGCAGGATACTCGACCCGATCGGCCTGAAGCCATTTGGATGGCGCGGTTCCGATGCCGATCCGCTGCTGCCGCAAGGTGCCTCGATGACCGCCGGAGAATGGGCAAAATTCGGCATACTGCTCAAGAATGGCGGGAACTGGAACGGCAAACAGATCATAGCGAAACGTTACCTGGACGAACTGGTCAAGGGCACAAATGCGAACCCGGGCTATGGCATCACCTTTTGGCTCAACGCCGAAGGCAAGGACCCCGCAGGACGGCCGCGAGGGCTGATGGTCGGTTCGCGGGACGACAAACGGCAGGTTCGCGGCGGCGATGTTTATATGGCCGCGGGCGCCGGCGATCAAAGGCTATATGTGATCCCGTCGCTTGACGTTGTCGTTGTTCGGTTCGGGTTTTTCGGAGGCTTCGACGATCGCGAGTTCCTCGACCTTTTAATAAAGGCGCTTTGACGGAGCCTGTTTCCCATAGGCAAAGATCCAGATCGTAGCGATGCCAACGGCAAATCCGCCGATATGTGCGGCGTAAGCCACACCGCCGACACCTGACGGCGTCAGGAAACCGAGCAGCAGTTGATATCCGATCCAGATACCGATCGCAACAAAAGCAGGCACCGTGGTCAAAAAATTGAAAACGATCGCACGTACCGCTCGCCGGGGAAAAAGCAGTACATAACCGCCTAAAACTCCCGAGATCGCCCCCGATGCACCCAACATCGGTATGACCGAATCACTATCCATAGCGATCTGTGCCGCCGCCGCTCCAAGCCCGCAGAGAATGTAGAACGCGGCGTAACGGAAATGGCCCAACAGGTTCTCGATGTTGTCGCCGAATACCCATAGGAAGAGCATATTACCTGCGATATGAGCAATGCTGCCGTGCATGAACATCGACGACAGGAAATTGAAATATACAGATACCGGAGTCGCGTATTGCGGTATCTCGCCGAGTACCCGTCCGGCTTGATCGCGGAGCACGACCGGCGTCGTTAGGTCGATGCCTGTCACGATCTCACGCGGCACGAGCGAGAACGCGTAGGTGAATGCATCGTTGCCGCCGAGCTGCTGCAGGATGACAAAAACAAGCAGATTGAGCCCGATCAGCGCGTAGTTCACCACGGGCACAATAGTCCGGTCCGAATTGTCATCGCCAATGGGAAACATGAGACTTAAACTTACGATAACGAACGTATCACAATATATCTGCGTCGTGCGCAATATTTGATTTGGGCGAAAAAAAAGGCGACACTTCACGCATGAAAAAACTGGCATTGCATTGGCGCATTCTGATCGGAATGGCTCTCGGCGTAGCATTTGCGCTACTCGTGACCCAATTTCCATGGGGCAAGCAGTTCGTGATCGACTGGATCAAACCGTTCGGAAATATCTTCATCAATGCTCTAAAGGTGATCGCGATCCCGCTGATCCTCGGTTCGCTGATATCGGGCATCGCGGACCTCAATAATCTGACGCAACTGTCAAAGATGGGCATCAGGACCATCTCGCTCTACATACTTACGACGGTAATCGCCGTCAGCCTCGGCTTGGTGATCGTCAACGTGGTTCGACCCGGTGCGGCAATATCGGAGGGAACGCGGGCTCAGCTCGTTTCGAGCTATGAGAAGCAGGCAGGCGACCGGATCACCGCAGCCGAAAAGCAAAAACAGTCCGGACCGCTCAAAGCCCTGGAGGACCTGATCCCAGAGAATATAGTGGCCGCCGCAAGTTCGAACGGGAACATGCTCCAAGTGATCGTCTTTGCTATCTTTTTCGGCTTGGGCCTTATACTCATTCCGCCGGACAAGGCCGGGCCGGTCAAAGGATTCTTTGCGGGGCTCAACGAGGTCATTCTCAAGATGATCGATCTCATTATGCTGGCGGCTCCGTTCGGGGTCTTTGCTCTGCTGGCGGCGATCGTGGCCGAGGCGCCCGGCACTGACCTTTTTGTCGCACTGCTTTGGTACGGTTTTTCCGTCGTTTTTGGGCTGGCGTTACTTTACTGTTTCTACATACTGCTGGTTTACGTATTCGCCCGCCGTTCTCCGTCATTCTTTCTCAAGGGCATCATCCCGGCGCAGTTATTGGCATTTTCCACGAGCTCGTCGGCCGCGACGCTCCCGGTCACGATGGAGCGGGTCGAGGAACACTTGGGCGTGGATCCCGACGTAGCGAGTTTTGTGCTGCCGATCGGCGCGACAGTGAACATGGACGGCACCAGTCTGTATCAGGCCGTCGCGGCCGTCTTTATAGCACAGGCGTTCGGTATGGACCTCAGCCTGGGTGTGCAGCTTGGGATCATTGTGACGGCGACGCTGGCGTCGATCGGGAGCGCCGCCGTGCCCGGTGCCGGTATGGTAATGCTGGTCATAGTCCTTGCTCAGGCCGGAATACCCGAGGTAGGCCTCGCCCTGATATTCGCTATCGACAGGCCTCTCGATATGTGCCGCACGACTATCAACGTTACCGGCGACGCGACCGTCGCCATGATAGTGGCCAAAGCGCTCGGCAAGCTAGGCGACCCGCACGAAAAGAAATGGGACGAGCGGCTGGACGAGGTCATCGGTGAGTAAAAGTGTCGAGGTGTGCTGACCTTGTTCGAATCCATACATTTCAGATCCGTCGGCCGAAAGACGACTAGCGCATCGGATCCAGCCGTCATCGAGAGCCTCCGAGCGATAGTCGGCGCGGACAATGTTGTCATTGATCCGGAACGCGTAGAACCGTATGGCGCCGATGCGGTCAAGGAAAAGTTCCCGCCGGAGGCCGTTGTTTTTCCGGCGACGACTGCAGAGGTCTCAGCCATTCTGAGGCTTGCCAACGAACGTCTTTTCCCGGTCACGGCCCGCGGGGGCGGTGTCGGCTACACCGGCGGGGCTGTTCCGATAGATGGGGGCATAGTGGTCGGCACCGACCGCATGAACAAGATCATCGAGATAAACGTCGATGACCTTTACGCCGTCTGCCAGCCGGGCATCACTACATTTACCCTTCAAAAGGCTGCAGAGGAAAAAGGATTGATGTTCGCTCCCGATCCGGCCAGCTACAAGGACAGTTTTATAGGCGGCAATATCGCAGAGAATGCGGGCGGCATGCGCACTCCGAAATACGGAGTGACAAAACATCATGTGCTCGGGCTCGAAGTAGTGACCGCCGCCGGAAATATCATCAGAACCGGAGGCAAGACCGTAAAGAACGTCGTCGGTTTCGATCTGACAGGGTTGATGTGCGGAAGCGAGGGAATGCTCGGGATCATAACGGAAGCGACGCTTAAGCTATTGCCGATGCCTGAGGCCACCTCAACGGTAAGGGCGAACTTTCGTTCGATGGAGTCTGCTTGCAAGGTGCTGACCAAATTCACGCCGTACGGGCTGCTTCCGATGGCTATGGAGGTCATAGACAAATTCTGTGTCGCCGCCGTGGAAGAGAACTATGCTTTCGGCCTTTCCAAAGACGCTGAGGCGATACTGCTCGTAGCGGTCGATGGATCGAGGGAGGAGGTCGGAAAGAATGCCGAGCTGATCGAACGGGTGATAGCCGAGAATGGTGGATTCGATATCATCCGAGCGCGGTCGTCCGAGGAAGAGGACAAGCTCTGGGACGTTCGTCGGGCCATCAGCCCGAGCTTGATGAAATACGGCACGCTCAAGATCAACGAGGATGTCGTAGTACCTCGATCCCGCGTGCCGGAACTGGTTGCCCGGATCGAAGAGATCGGCAGGAAGCACGATACGTTCGTAGCGAATTTCGGGCACGCGGGCGACGGCAATATACACGTTAATTTTGTTGTCGATCGTGAGGATCGGTCGGCCGTCGCACGTGCGCGAGAATGTGTCTCTGAAGTGTTTCGTCTTTCGGTCGATCTTGGCGGAACGATATCGGGCGAACACGGCATCGGCTATGTCAAAGCCGCATATCTGGATTACGCCGTTGACCGCCCGACGCTGGATATAATGAAGGGGATCAAGACGGTCTTTGACCCTAACGGGATACTCAATCCCGGCAAGATGTTCGATTGAATTTCGATTGAATGATGAAAAAGGCAATACCGCTGATCGCGCTTGTGTTGATGCTTTCGGTGCAGGCGTACCCGCAGAAAAAAACATTCGTCCTGGTGCGTCACGCGGAGAAAGATGTGTCAGCGACAGCCGACCGGGTCGATCCTGAGCTAACATCCGCAGGGCGTGAACGTGCTCAGCGGCTCGCAAAGGTCGCCAGGCGTTACCGCCCAGGAGCGGTGTACTCGACCGATTTTAAGCGAACTCGAGACACGGCGGCCCCGCTCGCCGCCCGACGCGGCAAAACCGTTGAGATATATGACCCGAAGAAGCTGAAAGAACTCGTTGACATAATGCTGGCGTCAGGAACCAAACGCTTTCTCGTGGTCGGCCACAACAATACAACGCCTGCTCTAGCCAATATTCTCATCGGCGAGGACCGATTTGCTCCGCTTGGCGAATCCGAATACGGGAAGATCTGGATCGTAAAGTTAAAGAACGGAAAGGTGCGATCGGTCGAGGTTATCGACTATTGATCGGACGGCAGGCCTACGATCGCTTGTGAAGGTGAATGATCAGCAATCCGTTCTCGAACTCGTGTTCGACCTGGGCGCCGTCAATTATCGCGGGGAACTTGAGCGTCTTTTCAAAATTGCTGTACGAGATCTCCATCTGCTGGTAAGAGACCCCGGTCGAGCACGAACGATCCTTACGGCAGCCGGCGATGTGAAGCACGTTGCCGTCTATCTCGATCTCGACATCCTCGGCCGACACGCCGGCTAGCTCAACCTTGACCACCCATCCGTCGGGCGTCTGATACACGTCAGCCGCGGGATACCAGAGTTGCCCGCTTCTGACGTCCTTAGACGAACCCACGAATTGAAAATGCCGGTTTATCGATCTAGCCATTGCGTGGAGGTCACTGCTTGCTCCAGTAAGCGGTGCCGCTGGATATCTCCTCAAGGGTCTCGGCGATCTCGCGCTCGTCTTCCATCTCGAGCGCAACGTCGGCCATAGCGATGATACCCTCGAGAGTTCCATCGGCTCCGACGACCGGGATACGCCGTATCTGCTTGTCACCCATCAACCGAACTGCTTCGAAAACGAAATCATCCGGCGCGACGGTGTAAAGCTCTTTCGTCATAATGTCGCCCGCCGCGGCGGCCGAAGCCGATCCTTCTGCGACCGACCTGATCACGATGTCCCGATCGGTCAGTATGCCGACGAGCTTGACGCCGTCCACGACCGGAACAGCTCCTACGTCGCTATCACGCATCATCGCCGCAACCTGCACAAGTGAGGCTGACGGATCGACCGTGCGGACGTTCCGGGTCATGATGTCACGGCACTTTGTCCTCGAGATCGCTGACGCGCGTTCGTCTGACATGATTTCATTTTGTTCGAGGACTTGGAATAAAGCAAGAGGCACGCCCTACCGGCCCTCGGTCATCGAGATCATACGTTCGAGAGCGACATTGGCGAAATGCTTTGTATCGTCATCTACGACGATCTCGTTGACCACGACGCCGTCAAGCAGATTCTCCAGCGACCAGGCCAGATTCTGCGGAGCGATTCGATACATTGTCGCGCACATGCAGAGGTCCGGTGCGAGTAAATGGATCTCTTGGTCCGGGAATCGCTGCTTCAGCCGGTTGACGAGATTGACCTCGGTGCCGATCGCCCACTTTGACCCTGGCGGCGCTTGCTCGACCGTTTTGATGATAAAGGACGTGGACCCGTTCAGATCACTCTTTTCGACGACCTCGAATGTGCATTCCGGATGTACAAGTACTTTGACGCCGGGCACGTCCTCGCGGATCTTGTCAACATGCCATTCTTTGAATCGTCCGTGTACTGAACAATGGCCCCGCCACAATATCAGCTTTGCGTCGAGAAGCGTCTCCGGCGTATTGCCCCCGAACTCCTTGTGCGGGTCCCAGAGCACCATTTTATCGAGCGGGATCCCGAACTTTGCACCCGTGTTTCGCCCTAAATGCTGATCGGGAAAGAAGAACATCTTGTCGAAACTTTTCAGATAGGCGTCAAATAGCGGAACGGCGTTCGATGAAGTGCAAACTACTCCGTCGTTCCGTCCGCAGAAGGCCTTGATCGCCGCGGACGAATTCATATAAGTGATCGGCGCCACGCGCTGGTCGAGCACACCGATATCGCCTAACTGCTCCCATGCGTCCTCGACCTGTTCGATCGTGGCCATATCCGCCATCGAGCAGCCGGCACCAAGATCGGGCAGTATGACTCGCTGATCCGGGCGGCCAAGTACATCGGCCGACTCGGCCATGAAGTGAACACCGCAGAAGACGATCACCTCAGCAGCCGTTTGTGATGCCATCACCGATAGCTGATAAGAATCGCCGGTCAGATCAGCATGTCGAACGACATCATCCCGCTGATAATGATGGCCGAGTATCACAACCCGAGGGCCGAGCGCCGCTCGAGCAGATTCGATCCGTTCGGAGATCTCCTCGTTAGAGAGAACAAGAAATTCCTCAAGCTCACGCGTTCCTTGGGCTACTGCTGACATTGGGAAAATGATGTCACTTTGCCGGCGCGGAATCAAGCAGTTGTTAAAGTGCCGAGATCAAAAAGGCCGGTCAGGTACGACCGGCCCATCGATATCACAAATGCCAGAGGGTCGATCAGGCGACGCCAAACATCTTTTCGACCGCAAGAACGACCAGATAACATAGACCTGCGATGAGAGCCGCCATTGGGATCGTAAGCACCCATGCCCAAACGATCCTTCCCGCAACGCCCCATTTGACGGCCGAAAATCGTTTGGCCGAGCCGACTCCCACGATCGAGCCGGTTATCGTGTGCGTGGTAGAGACGGGAATACCGAAGTGCGTGGCTCCAAACAAAGTTATGGCTCCTGCGGTCTCGGCACAAAAGCCGCCGACGGGCTGGAGTTTTACGATCTTCGTGCCCATGGTCTTGACTATGCGCCAGCCCCCGGACAAGGTCCCGAGTCCGATCGCTGCGTGAGCTGCCAGCACTACCCACAAAGGCACGTCAGGCAACTTGCCGCCCGGATCCATGCTCAGATATCCGCCTGCAACCAACGCGATCGTGATGATCCCCATCGTCTTTTGAGCATCGTTACCGCCGTGTCCGAGGGAGTAAGCAGCGGCCGAGAACAGCTGTCCGACTCGAAAGAATCGATCTACCTTTCCGACGTTTACCCGATGAAAGATCCAATAGACCGCGACCATGAAAATGAAGCCGAGCGTCATCCCGATAAGCGGCGACAGAACTATGAACGAGATCGTCTTTATCCAGCCTTCGGCTTTTAGGACAACGAGCGGCGATGTGAAGCCGAAATGCCATACGAACGAGGACATTGCCGCGCCCGCATAACCCCCGACCAGCGCATGCGAGCTCGACGTCGGCAGCCCCAGATACCAGGTGATCAGGTTCCAGATCGTAGCCCCGATCACGCCTGCAAGCAGAACGAAAAGCTGGTCGTTGCCCGGGATCTTTGCGATATCGACCATATCGCCGCCGATCGTCTTCGCCACGGCCGTGCCAAAGACCAGGAAGGCGATGAAATTGAAGAACGCAGCCCAAGCGACTGCGACGCCCGGACTCAAAACGCGGGTGGCTACGACCGTAGCTATGGAATTTGCCGCGTCGTGAAATCCATTCACGTAGTCGAATACCAACGCGACAACAATGATCAGTATAACTAGCCCTAGGGCTGCGGATTGTACGTCCATACGTTCCTTACGAACGAAGAGCACCGGGGAGAGAGACGCAAATCCGCCGCCGGCGGATAAGCCTGCCCCCGAAGATTCGGATCAATTGTGTTTGAGAACGATACTTTCGATGATGTTTGCAACGCTCTCCGAGCGATCGGTTGCATTCTCGAGGATCTCGTAGAGTTCCTTATATTTGATGACCTCGATCGGATCGGTAGCGTTCTTAAAGAGAGCCGCGATCGCCTTGAAATACACTTCGTCGGCGTCATTTTCGAGCCTCTGTATCTCGAGCAGATGCCGGCTCATTCCTTTCCCATCTTTGAGCAATGCCGTGGCGGAGTTGATCTCCATCGAAAGCTCATGGATTATGCGGGCAAGATCTTTGATGAACTCGTTGGCATCATTGATGCCGTACATCACGGAAGCGCGAGCTGCAGCATCGATATAATCACAAACGTCGTCCAACGCGACCGACAAAGTATAGATATCCTCGCGGTCGAACGGCGTGATGAACGATCGATTAAGCCTGGTGGTGATACCGTGCGTGATCTCGTCGCATTCGTGTTCGATGTCCTTGATGCGTTTCGATGCCTGATCGAAGTCCTCCACCTTGCCGTCCATCATATCGACCAGGACGCCTGCAGCTTCCTGTATCTTGGCACTCATGGCCGAGAACATATCAAAGTATTGGTCTTCTCTTGGCAGTAAGCTAAAAGCCATTTTTTGGTCTCTCCGAATTAAGGTCTCAGAATCCTATCACGCGAAACTCTCGCTTGGGCTGTGCTTTATGAACACCGCCTCGGTCAAGTAAACGTTCAGTTCGCAGATGTCCTTGACGTAGTCGCCAATTCGTTCGATGTGTTTGGCGACAAAAAGCAAACGGGCCGCGCCGTTGGCTGCAGACGGATTTCGGATCATCAGATCCAAAAGTTCGTCGAAAACGCGTCCGTAGCAGCTATCTAGCTGCCTGTCCCGCGCAATGATCTCTCTCGACGCTAGAGAATCCTCTGCCGTGAATGCGTTCAAGGCTTCGCGAAGCATCCCTGATGCGATGTCAGCCATCAAGGAAAAATCGATATAGTTGCCGACCTGCGGCTCGTTGTTCAACACAATGGCTGCCTCGGCGATGCTTGCGGCATGGTCGGCGATACGTTCGAGTATCGGTGTAATCTTAGCAACGGACACCACCATTCTGAGGTCGTGTTCTGTCGGCCGTTGCGATGCAAGTATCTCGATACTGAGCTTATCGATCTCAAGTTCCATCTGATCGATAAGCCGATCTGATTCGCGAACACTTTCGGCCATCTCGCTGTCACGTTCGGTAAGCGAGCGTATAGCCTTGTTGACAGACTCTTCCGCCTTGCCGCCCATCAGCAACACCTTGTCACGCAAAAGGTCTATCTGCGAATTTATTTCGGTTCGTTCCATCCCATCAGACCAGTTATTGCTATTGACGAGCGGCCGAACCAATTCGTGCCCCGACCGCGGCGAGGCTTCTTGATCCATAAGAACTCGACCAATTATAATCCAAAGCGGATAACTGACACGTTACATTATACTTAACTTTGCAACCGCCGGTCGTAAAGCGAGTTTGCCTGTAACATTACCGTAACATTCTGTTAACTGCGATCGGTTCGAAGCGTTATTTTGGCGAACGTACCGACCCGCTCCTGACATCTGAATCAAGTACCGGGGACGATCGCCGATTGTCCTCGCCGCGATCGTCGCGATAGAATCGTCCTACCGGAGACAAAACTATGCATAACGAACGCCTAAGCAAGATATTTGCCTGCACCATTATTGGCCTGTTGTTGCTCGCACCTGTCGAAGCGACGGCACAGACCAGGGTCGAGCCGCCGAAGAACAAATACAAGATCCAGGACGATATCAAACTCGGCGCAGACGCGGCCCGTGACGTAGAGAAGCAGTTCCCGATCCTGAACGATGCGGATGCGACCGCTTATCTCGAACGTGTCGGCCGAAGGCTCGTAGCGTCGATACCGCCACAGTATCGCCAGCCTGCGTTCCAATATCGATTCAAGATAGTGAATGCGAGCGATCTCAATGCGTTCGCATTGCCCGGAGGGCCAATGTACGTCAACCGCGGCATGATCGAGAAAGCGCGGAACGAGGGCGAGATGGCCGGCGTCATGGCACACGAGATCAGCCACGTCGCGCTCCGCCATGCGACCGCGCAGGCGACAAAGCAAGGCAGCATCGGCAATCAGCTTGGAATGCTCGGGATGATACTCGGCGGCGCCGTATTGGCCGGAGAGGCGGGCGCGCAGCTTGGAGTTCTGGGAGCGATGGCGTGGATGACGAAATACAGCCGCGCTTACGAGAAACAGGCCGATACTCTCGGTGCTCAGATCATGGCCGATGCCGGTTATGACCCGCGTGACCTGGCGAATGTGTTCCGGACGATCCAATCGCAGGAACGAGGCGGCGGCGTGCCGCAGTGGCTCAGCAGCCATCCTGATCCGGGCAATCGTTTCGAAGCGATCACGAAGGAAGCGGAGATGCTGCGTGTATCACCCAACCCTATTCGCATGACGGCGGACCTCGAGCGTGTCCAGGCTCGGTTTCGATCGATGCCGCCGGCACGGACGATGGCTGAGATAGAGAAAGGTGCCCAGGCCGGTCAGAATCCGACCTCAGGCGGCCGTTACTCGAATAACGTCCCGCTGCCCTCATCGCGTACTCGTGCGTACAGCGGCGTAGATTGGCTGAGAGTCAGCGTTCCGTCCAACTGGCGCGAATTCACAAGCCAGGATTCGGTACAATTCGCACCCGATGGGGCTTTTGGCGATCAGGGGATCACTCGCGGTGCCTTGCTGGGCGTTACATCCGGGAGCTCTAATCTGAATCGCGACACGCAGAATTACGTGAATTCAATACTGCAGGGTAACTCTTATTTGCGTCAACGCGGAGGGTATTCGCAGGTCTATCTGGCCGGCCGCCAGGCCTATTCGGTCACGCTCAGCGGCCGATCGCCGGTAACGGGTGCAACCGAAGTGGTCGTGATCTACACCACCACGCTCCGTAACGGCGAGATGTTCTATGTGGCGACCGTCGTGCCTGAGAGTGAACAATTCTCCTACGACAATTCGTTCAGGAACATGCTCGCATCCATTCGGATCTATGACTGAGCCTCGGCCGGCTGAGGCCTGATGCTCAAGAGCATAAGCATTGCCGCGATCGAGATGGCCGCGCTTGTAAGGAACGCAACGGCTGCTCCCCATTCATAGAGAGCTCCGAAAAGAAGCGACGCGGGGAATACCGTGATCCCGAACGCGAGGTTGTACAGCCCGTAGGCGGTGCCTCGCCGGTCTGACGGTACAAGGTCAGCAACGAACGCTTTCTCGACGCCTTCGGTCAGCCCGAAATAGGAACCGTAGATGATGAACAGCGCCCACGCATGCCACTCCGCCGAAGCGACAGCAAATCCCGCATAAACGAATGCATACACGAACCAACCGCAGATTATCAACGGTTTGCGGCCGAACCTGTCGGAGAGTCCCCCGCCTAGCAGCGAGAATACCACCTTGCTTATATGCAACGTCATCCACAGCAGCGGGAGCACGACGGGCGCGATCCCGAGCTGTGCGGCTCTGAGTATCAGAAAGGCGTCGGTCGAATTGGAAAGTGTAAAAAGCCCGATAACGAAAAGGAAACGCTTGAAATTCCCGTCGAATCCTTTTAGCGAGAATCGGATCGCTTTGCCATCCGGTTGATGGTGATGATCCGGCTGTTCCTTTACGCCGAAAGCGATGACGAACAGACCCAATAGAACGGGTACCGACGCGTACAAGAATACGCTCTGATACTCACCGACCGTAGGAGCGTCAGGGTCGGCCGCAAAATACATAAGCAGGAGGACCGCTGCCATAGGACCGATCACGGCACCAAGGTGATCGGCCGCCCGGTTGAATCCGAAAGCGAACCCGCGTTCCTTGACCGGAACGCTGTCTGCTATCAGAGCATCCCGCGGCGCACCTCGAATGCCCTTTCCCGTTCTATCGATCATCCTAACCGCCAGCACCTGCGGCCAACTGCTCACAAAGGCCAGGAAAGGCCGCGTCACGGCGGCAAGAGAATATCCAAGAAACACCGGGAGCTTTCGAGTGCGGAAGCGATCGCTGAGATAGCCGGCGAATAGTTTCAGGATACTCGCCAGCGACTCGGCCACGCCCTCGATGACACCGATCGCAAATGGGGAGGCGCCCAGACTCAGAGCGAGGAACGCGGGCAGCAGCGGATAGATGATCTCGCTCGACGTATCGTTGAGGAGACTGACAAGGCTGACGGCGAGAACGTTTCGCGGTAGGCGGAGATACCTGCCAAACGTTCCCTGGGTCTTTCCGCCGGAGCTTTCGGCCATTATTTGTCTAATTAGCGCCGGTTCGCGGGCGGCGATTGCGGACGAGGCGACTTGGATGTACCCATCAACATAAAACAGGTGCCGCCTGCACCGGCGACCGTGAGGATCACTCCGAGTATGATCGCGCGGAAGACAAGCTTGACCGATCTGCGCATTATCTTGAACACGATAAAGCCAATGGCAGCCAGGATCAGAAAGAACGCGACACCGATGAAAACACCTATCGGCCCGGCGACCGGATTTGCGTCAAACATCATCACCATCGATTTTCGGCCTCCAGCGAATGTTCGATCTGCGCGATATCGGACTCGGTGAGTTCCGACTCGTCGGTCGGCAGCTTGTACTCCTCGTCAGCCCATGCTCCCAGATCGAGCAATTTACATCTTTCGGAGCAAAAAGGCCGAAATTCGTTATTTTCGTATTCAGACAACTTTCCGCAATTCGGACACTTTACGAGCATAGAACTATGAGTTCGAGGTTATCATATCGATGATAACGGAACGAGCAATGGGCCCTCGTTCGACAACATTCAAAGAACATACTCAGCGAGGACTTCGTATCCAAGCCGGAGGAAGAACGCCATGCCAGACTACCGTAAGACCCTCGAACGCCTACAAAAAATGGCGACCGACGGCATCGATGAGATCGACTCAAAGCTAGGGCTGAAGGAGAAGATCGAGGATGGAGCCAAAGCTGTTGCAGATGCGGCGAGGTCAGGCACGGACTACCTGCGTACCGAGGCCGAGCGAACCGAAATTGGCCGCAAGGCGGCCAAAGTAGCCGAGGATGTATTTGAGACAGCGGGAGACGCGGCGCGCGCCGCGTGGTCCGTTAGCGAACCCGTACGTTCGACTGCGGCCCAGGCCGGTGCCGCAGCGAGCAATGCGGCCGCACAGGCTGCAGGACAAGCTGCTGACGCGGTGAGCGATACGGCTGACGCCGTAGGGACCGGCGCCAGACGCGTGGCTTCAGTCGTCGGATTTGGAGCGAGCGTAGCATCGGTTGCCGATTCCGCGCGTCGGGCGGGCAGCAAAGCAGGAGAATGGGTCAAGGAAGATCCGGCAAGAGCAGCCGTGACCGGAGCCGCGATGGCGATCGGGGCCGGGCTTGGCGTGGTCGTGAGCGGATTGAGCACGCATTGGCTGATGAACTCTGCCATACCGGCCTGGACCGTTAAGCAGCTCGCGGACAATTTCGACGGCTACCTGCGTCGGCGAGAAGAACTGATCGACGCGGGCCAACTGAGCGAGGCCGATGCTGAGCGGATCGCTTTCGAACGCGATATCGCCAAGCGGGTCGGTGCTCCGCTGCTCGGTGCATTCGCATTCGCTTCGGGTGCGGTCATGTTGACCAACATTTTTGCCGCGGCCGACGTGACCGGTTTTCCGGTCGGAACCATCATCGGGGGTCAGCCGCTGCTCGAAGGCATATGGTTCTTTGCCAATGGGATGATCTGCTTCAAGACGAGCTACGATTTCTTTATGATCGCCCTCGACGGAGACGAAGACGTGGAGTCGATGGTCGCAGAGATCAGGGGACTGCTTCCGTCGCCTGCGTGATCTGCACCCGCCTTGTCAGTTTATCTTGACAGGGAAAGGCGTGAAACACAGCGCAAAGATCAAAAGAGTAACAACGGCGACCACACGGCGCCCAGTGTCTAGCGGTGTCTGATCCCACGGTTCCGGGTGACGCACCCGCATCATTATCGCCAGGATCAGTGCTATCAAAAACCCGCTGGGAGAACTGAAATACACGGCCCCCAAAACGGACAGCGAAGCCATTACGACAAAAGCTATCCGCCCCGTATAACGGTGAACTCTCTCTCCAAAAACCGCAAAGATGGCGTGCCCGCCATCGAGCTGACCCGACGGTATCAAGTTCAACGCCGTCACCAGCAGCCCCACCCACGCAGCGAAATAGAAGGCGTTCCCGATCCCGTATTGAAGATCGACACCGAACGCATATGCGATCGCCCTCATCAACAGCGGATCGGAAAAGGTCAAGACGCTCCCGCCCGCGATCTGATCCGGCGTTGCTGACTCCATCGTCGCCACTCCGATGACAGCGATAGGTATCAGGGCTATGAAGCCCGCGATAGGACCTGCCACTCCGATATCGAAAACGGCCTTTCGAGAAGGTATGGGCGACAAGATCTTGATGAACGCACCAAACGTACCTGCCGGGCCGACCATCGGCGGCGTCGGGATAAAGAACGGCAGCGTCGCATCGACCTTGTAACGCCGACAAGCGACGTAATGTCCCATTTCGTGGCAGATCAGGATAAATAAAAGTGAAAGCGAAAAGCTGAGGCCATACCGCAATAATTCCGAGTCAGAGAACATCAGCCTGATCGCTTCGCCGATCATTAGAGAATAGCGGACCGGCAGCGAGAATATCAGGTCAACGAACTCGGTTGCGGTTCTGGGGTCATCTGTAGGAAAGGTGTCGATCCTACCAAAAGGAAAGAGCACGCCTGCGATCGTCGCCGTGCAAAATGTGATCAGGAGAAGGCCAATGTGACGCAGCCAAGCTCCTATACTTGGACGTATCACCGTCCGGTGAGAGTAAAGGTCGATCGACTCCTGTTCGGTCATACGGACTAGCGCGCGGACTAGCTTGCGGAACTGATCGGAGGCCTGGCAGGCGGAGGCGCTATGCCTCCAAACAACGGCGGGATCGTTCGGTCAGGTCAGGTCGATCAGGCGACAGCCTTGGCCGACAGCTCTTTGCCAGGTTTGAATCTGATGGTCTTGCCGGCCGGGATCGGGACCTCCTTCCCTGTCCGAGGGTTTCGCCCGATGCCTCGCTTACGCGGTTTGACAATAAATACTCCAAAGCCACGCAACTCGATCCTGTTACCAGCCGCCAATGCCTCTTTCATCGCTTCAAAAAGCGAATCAACTACTTGCTCCGCTTTCTGTTTCGGCACACCGGTGCGTTCAGCAACCAGGTTGACGATGTCTAGCTTGATCATTATTTCCTCCTCCAAAAGATAGGAAAACGTAGGAGCAGCAACCGAGACAATAACGCTTCTGAATGATAGTCCCGCCTGTGTGCCGTGTCAAGGATTTTGCCGTTAAATTATGAAATAAAAACACTTGCTGAGTTCGGCGATCGTTTGCCGCCGCCCGCGGCCCGGCATCTGTATCTTTGCCGACACGAAAGCGAATGATAGAATCTCACCTATATCATCGACAGCTGGATCTGACCAGGGAGAGGGGAACTATGCGTTGGAGAGACCAGAGGCAAAGCACGAATGTTGAGGATCGCCGAGGAATGGGCGGCCCAATGATGATCGGAGGCGGCGGCCTTGGTGTGATCGTTTTGGCGATAGCTGTATTCCTGTGCGGAGGCGATCCGAGCCAGTTTCTCCAGAATCTGCCTTCGGAGCAGCCAGTGTCTGCGCCCGGACAGGCGGCAAACAAGCCAACTACGCAGGATGAGCAGCGACAGTTCGTCGGTGCCGTGATGGGCAGCCTCGAGGACTATTGGAGGACATCACTTTCTCAAAAGGGCGGCGTTGGATATAAGGATCCAAAACTTGTCCTCTTCACGCGACAGATACAGTCGGCCTGTGGTTATGCGAGCGCCGCCACGGGGCCGTTCTATTGTCCCGGCGACTACAGGCTATATCTTGATTTCGCGTTCTTCGATGAATTGAAGCGGGAGTTCAAGGCTCCGGGTGATTTTGCCCAAGCCTATGTCATCGCGCACGAATTCGGTCATCACATTCAGAACCTCGAAGGCACTATGCGTCGGGTCCAGAATGCGGGAAACAGCAATCGGCTGTCGGTCGCTGTCGAACTCCAGGCCGACTGTTACGCCGGGCTTTGGGCTAATTATGCTCAGCAAAAGGGCCTGGTCGAAGCCGGTGATGTAGAAGAGGCCGTAAGGGCTGCCGGAGCCGTCGGCGACGATATGATACAACGCCGCACTCAAGGCTATGTTGTGCCCGATTCCTTCACGCACGGTTCGGCGCAGCAGCGTATGCAGTACTTCGCTATTGGATTCAAGACGGGGAACATGGCCGAATGCCGAACTCTGCGCTAACGTATCAAAGCGTCGCAGGCTCGAACGGTCGCCCGAACCGCTCTTGATAGATCCAACCCAAAACCCTCGCTTCGGCGGTAAACAGAGTTTCGAGCCAGCAGCTTGTCAGATAAATGCGGCGCTCGGCCGCCGACGGCAGCCGCTCCGCCTTTTTTACGGCAAGCGCCTCGATATCCTGATCGAGTCCGTAGGCTGCGGTCATCTCGGTCCGTGTTTCGCGAGCGGCGCCTAGAGCCTCGAGGACATTCGTGATCCAGATCTGCAATCCGGCCTCTTCATTGTTCTCGGCCACGGCCTGCGCCAGACCGATCGCAAATCGGGCCTCCGCATTCTCGAACGGATAGATCGGCACACCCTCGGCGGCATCGTCCTCTTGCTTCCACCTAAAGAGCTCTTCCGAGTTCGTATGCCGGATACGGGCTGTTCGCTCGTCGTAATTGAGGAACCACTCGATCACGTCAGCGAGCGAGGCATTATCGATATTGCCGTCTGCCTGATATCTCAACGCAGGCGGTGAATCGTTGGGTGCGGGACCGGTTGACATGACAACATTTCACCATCGAGCTCTTCCGCGGGCAAGGAGACGTTTACATTTATCGAAATCGACCGATATAATCTTGCTCGACATGGCCGAGGACACGCTGGAAACTTCGCTTGATGCGTCACGCTTTGACGATGACGAGGACGATCGCGACCTCGGGTTCGGCGGAGTGGTCGCCGACCGCAGCCGGCAAAGATTCTTGAACCCCGACGGCACATTTAACGTGAGGCGTACCGGAGTATCGGTTGCGACCTCGCTCAATCTGTACCACACGCTGCTGTCGATGTCGTGGCGCAAGTTCCTGCTATTGACCTTGCTCTTGTATTTCGTCAGCAACATAGTATTCGGGTTGATGTACGCATCGTTCGGCGTCGAGGGCCTCGTGGACACGTCCGCTGAGCCGACCACCAATCTGTTCATCCGCGGATTTTTCTTCAGCGTCCAAACGTTCGCGACCATCGGCTACGGGACGATCCATCCCGTGGGCATCGTTCCAAATCTGCTGGTTACGATCGAGTCGTACTACAGCTTGCTGGCTAACGCACTGATCACGGGCGTCGTCTTCGCACGGTTCGCCAGGCCGACGGCTAGAATAATATTCAGCAAAGTTGCCGTTATCGGGCCATACAAGGGAAACATGCAGGGACTGATGTTCCGCCTGGTCAATGGCCGCAGCAATCAGCTGATCGAGGTCGAGGCAAAAGTGATGTTTGCCCGCTGGGTCGATGAGGACGGGCGTCGCGTACGCAAGTTCGACCTGCTCGACCTCGAACGTCACAAGGTCTCTTTCTTTCCACTTGCGTGGACCGTTGTGCATCCCATCGACGAGGATTCGCCGCTTCGCGGGCTCTCGTCCGCGGATCTTGAGGTACGCGACGGAGAGATACTTATACTGCTGACGGCTATCGATGAGACATTTGCCCAGGCGGTGCATCAGCGCACGTCCTACAAACCAAGCGAGATCAAATGCGGATATCGTTTCGTAAATCTGTATAATGTCGTTACCGACGACGAGCCGATATCGATCGATATCCGAAAGCTTTCAGAGGTCGAAACGGCACTGCGAGACTGAACAAAGGAGAAAATACTAATGCACGAGCAACTCGTATCCTGTCCGAGCTGTTACACCCAGAACGCGGCGAACGCAGGCCGCTGTACGAACTGCGGATTTATACTGCCCGTACAGCCGATGCCGATGCAGCCGATGGGAGCGCCGGGAGCTAAGCCGCCCGGAGCCGACAAAAAGATAGCCGCCGGGCTCTGCGGCATCCTGTTGAACGGGCTCGGTGTCCATAAGTTCATTCTCGGCTACAACACCGAGGGGATAATCATGCTCGTCACATACATTGTCGGACTGTTCCTCTGCGGCATTCCTTCGCTGATCGTGGCCGTGATAGGCCTGATCGAAGGCATTATGTACTTGACGAAATCCGACGAGGAATTCTCAAACACGTACATTCTCAATAAAAAGCCCTGGTTCTGATCTTGTGTTCACCGGTTTGATCGAAGAACTCGGTTCGATCGCGGCCCGCACCGACCATCAGGCCGGTGCCCGCATCATGGTAGCTGCGTCTTTCGGCGAGAAGGGGCTGTCGAGCGGTGATTCTGTGGCGGTCAACGGCGTTTGCCTGACCGCTCTGGATATCACTTCGAACGGGTTCTCGGCCGATCTGTCGCCTGAAACGCTCCAACGGACCACACTCGACCGTTTGAGTGTGGGTTCTCGTGTCAATTTGGAACGCGCCGTCACACCTTCGACCAGGCTCGGGGGCCACATCGTGCAAGGCCACGTTGACGCTTGCGGATCATTCCGGGGAGCCCGCAGCGAAGGCGAATTCTTCACAGTAACGGTAGGATTTCCGCCGGAGCTTTCGCGGTATCTCGTAGAAAAAGGATCTGTCGCAGTCAACGGCATCAGCCTCACGGTCGCTGCACTTCGTGAAGCCGAGTTCGATATAGCGGTCATTCCAAAGACTTGGGAAGCCACGGACCTCTCCTCGCTGTCGCCCGGCGATCCGGTCAATCTCGAGGTGGACGTGATCGCAAAATACGTCGAGCGTCTGCTTCAATACAGTTCCGACCCGGCAGATCAATAATCGATGCTGATCTCATTTGCACTGATGGCGATCCTCTCAGTCGGCGGCGGCGCGCTTACTTACCTTTTTGTGCGCGAAGCGTCTATTCTGTGGCGGCTCGCTGCCGGGAGCATCATCGGGTCAGCTATCTTTGGCATCGCTGCTTTCATAGTGGCGTGTATCACGGGCCTGACGGGCGTCGGTGTTGCGGTCGCCTTGATCGTTGCTCTGCTTCCGCTATTTGTATTTCTTAACCGCCAAGAACGTACGCAAATGAAGCGCGAGTTCGCCCATGCGCGAGGCAAACTCGAAGGCGGAGGGCTCGCACGTGCAGGCGGGCTTGCCTTCTACGTTATCTTTTTCGTTATATTCTGGCTCTTTTTTGGGCAGACGATGTACGAGACCGACCAGGGGATCTTTACCGGCGGCTCGCAGAATCTCGGCGATCTCCCGTTTCATCTCGGTGCGATCTACAGCTTCACCGACGGAGCCAATTTCCCGCCGCTGAATCCATCATTCGCCGGCGCTAAATTCTCGTATCCGTTCATCGCCGATCTCGTGACGGCCTGCTTCGTGCGGCTCGGAGCCGGGGTCCGCGATGCGATGGTCGTTCAAAATTTTGTCTGGGCGTCGGCGTTACTGGTCCTGGTCGAGGCCTTTGCCCGTCGTCTTTTATCAGACCGTGCAATGGGCCGCGTTGCAGCCGCGATGCTGTTCTTGAGCGGCGGGCTTGGTTTCGTGTGGTTCTTTTCTGATCATTGGAATCAGGGCAAAGGGATATTTGACTTTCTTTGGTCGCTTCCTCGCGACTACACTATCGGCGACAATTTTCGCTGGGGAAATTCACTTGTCGTCCTCTTCATCACGCAGCGGAGCCTTTTGCTGGGCATGCCTTTGACCGTTCTTGTCCTCGATCACCTTTGGTCCGTATTCTCCGGTGACGACGACCTCAGAGTAAAGCAAAGCTCACTGATACGGTCGTGCATCGTCGGGCTGTTAGCGGGCCTGCTGCCTCTCGTTCATCTGCATAGCTTGGCGGCTCTCTTCGTGGTCACCGCCGCACTTTTTGTCATCAGGCCTGCACTCTGGCGCAATTGGTCAGCATTCGGAGTCGGAGTATGTATCACAGCAATGCCGGCACTTATCTGGTCGGCCACGGGCAGCGCCTCCGAATCCTCGCGCTTCATCGATCTCCACTTTGGCTGGGATCGCCGCGATGCGAACGTTTTTTGGTTCTGGCTCAAGAATACCGGCATATTGATCCCTGCGGTCGCAGGTGCGATCTACCTGTATTTCCGATCCGAAAACAACAAAAGGTCGCGTGACTTGTTGTTGTTCTACGTGCCGTTCGCCCTTATCTTTTTGCTCTGTAATGTCGCAAAGTTCGCTCCGTGGGAGTGGGACAACATCAAGCTGCTTATCTATTGGTATCTCGGTTCCGTGCCGCTCGTTGCTTATCTTGCCGTCCGCATCTGGCGGTACTCGACGGCTGCGCGAGCCGTCTCGGCCATCTTCGTGTTAACGCTCATCGCGGCCGGCTCACTCGATGTCTGGCGAACTCTTTCAGGCCAGAACCGGATAAAGGTATTCGACGCCGACGCCGTGCGTGTCGCCGAGAAGGTGAGGAGCTCGATCCCGGCCGACGCCGTGTTCTTGAATGCGCCTACCTACAATTCCGCCTCGGTGCTTACCGGCCGTCTCTCTTTCATCCGCTACACGGGACATCTCGCATCGCACGGGATCGATTTTGCCGCACGCGAGTCAGACGTACGCACTATTTACGCCGGCGGAGGTGTGGCAGAACTCTTGCTGAAAAAAAACAACATCTCGTACGTTGTGGTATCGCCGGAGGAGCGGGCGTCGGGTTTCGTGGTGAATGAAGCATTTTTTTCTAGATTTCCGATCGAGGCCGAATCGGGGCAATATCGCATCTATCGAGTAAAATGAGGCACTATGAGCAACGAGCCTACCGTTAGCACAGAAGCCGCTTCCTCCTTAACCGGCAAGGGGCCGATGTCGTCCGCCGTTTGGTATGCTTTTGCAGCAGCGATAACCGCCGCAGCGACGCTGCTCCGATTCTATGACCTGACACTCAAGCCGCTCCACCACGACGAAGGTGTTAATGGCTGGTTCCTCACGACGTTATTCAAAGAGGGCATATACAAATACGATCCGGAGAATTATCACGGGCCGACCTTGTATTACATTTCACTTGCCTTCGCAAAGGCATTTGGCCTAAACACATACTCGATCCGGGCGAGCGTAGCTGTATTCGGCATCCTCACGGTCGTGCTGATCTTCTGGCTGCGCAGGTATCTAGGCGATACCGGTACGCTGCTTGCCGCACTCTTCGTCTCTTTGTCGCCCGGGATGTCCTACATCTCGCGGTATTTCATTCACGAGACGTTCTTTGTGTTCTGCAGCCTGGCTATCGTGGTTTCTGTCGTGCTGTATATCGAGCGGCGGTCCGCCGGGCCCGGAGCGATCGCCTGGTTCGGCATACTGATGTTCACGTGTTTTCTACCGTCAGCTCTTAGGGCCGCAGATCTAGTGTCGGGGCAAGGCAAATGGCTCGTTTGGACGCTGAGCGTGGTGATCGTCATTGTCGAAGCAGCACTGATCATCGTCGTCGTCAAGCTTTTGCTCGAATGGGACGCGGGCAGGCCGGTTTACCTGATCCTGGCATCAGCATCGGCGGCCTTGATGTTCGCGACCAAAGAGACCGCATTCATTACTCTTGGCACGATGGCGATCGCCTGTGTTCTGGCCGGGTTCTGGCGCCGTTTATATAGCTCAGGCGGCGGATCGCTTTTCAGCAGGAGATCCTTGATGATCGTGAGCGCCGCTGCCGCCGTCGCGGCGTTGGCTGCGAGTCCGTGGCTGGCCGAGGGCGGACGTTGGCTCTATGAGAATTTTCTCGGTTCGGGAAAGGTGCAGGAACCGTTCGTCTTCTATTCGATCATCACGTTGATGACCGTTACGGTCGCGGCTTGGTACGTTCATATCTATTATGCCGCTGACCCAACGGAGCACGCGTGGGCTGAGCCGGCGGAACTCACGTTCGGCCGGTTCAGGGCCGCGATCGGATCCGGTGCTGACCGCATCCTGATAATTGCTGCCGCTGCGGCCGCATTCGTGTACGTTTTCGTCGTATTTTTCTCGTCGTATTTTACCTACGCGGACGGCGTAAAAAAGGCGTTCGAGGCATACGCCTATTGGACAAAGACCGGCACAAAGGATCACACGCAGAATGGGCTTCTCGGATACGTAAAATGGGGTATGAAGGTCGAGTCCCCGATCCTGCTGCTCTCAGCCCTAGGCTGTCTGATCGCGTTCGCACGGCCGATAAGACGATTTGCGGTCTTTACCGCACTTTGGGCGATCGGGCTTTTTCTCGCTTATACCTTGATCAGTTATAAAACGCCGTGGCTGGCGATCAGTTTTATATTGCCAATGTGCCTCATTGCAGGGTACGGGATAGGAGAGTTAGTAGGCTCGCGCAGGATGCCGGTACGAGCCTTGGGGGCCGTCCTCGCCTTATTGGCGTGCGGGGTACTGTCGTATCAGACTTATAGCCTGAACTTTGTCCGATACGACGATGAGGAAATGGCTTATGTTTACGCCCACAGCAAACGCGGAATGATCGAACTCGTTGAGAGGATCGACCATTACGCGAAAAAGAGCCCTAAAGGCATGAACGCGACGATCGAGATCGTCTCGCCCGACTACTGGCCGCTTACGTGGTATCTTAAGGATTACCCGAACGCCAATTTCTTCGGTTCGCTGATCGACGTAAATGCGTCTGAGATGATCATTGCAAAGAAGAATGACCAGGATACCGCCGTGATACAGCGATACGCGGCTCATTACCGGCTTGCGGGGATATATCCGCTCCGTCCGGGAGTAGAACTAATACTGCTCGTGCGGCGTGACCTCGCCGACAATGACGCGGCCGAGGTCTATCGCGTGCTCGAGTATCAGACGAAATGACCGCCGGCCCGATCTGCGGCCGTCGAATGGAGCTCCAATGATAAAGAGATCGATACTTCTGTTAGCAGTTCTGATCGCCTCGCAGCCGGCGATCGCATTTGACCTTTCAGGCGACGTGGACGCAGCCGCCCGCAAAGTACTGCCAAGAGTTATCGAATGGCGGCGTTACCTGCACCAGAATCCGGAGCTTTCCAATCGCGAATACAACACCTCGCGGATGGTGGCCGAAGAGCTCAAGAAGCTCGGCCTCGAGGTAAGGACGGGGATCGCTAAGACGGGCGTGGTCGGCATATTGCGAAGCGGAAGGCCGGGCCCCGTGATAGGACTCAGGGCCGATATGGATGCCCTGCCGGTCACTGAACGCGTTGACATACCATTCAGATCGACCGTCACGACTGAGTTCAACGGACAGAAGGTCGGGGTGATGCATGCGTGCGGACATGATACACACGTCGCAATCCTGCTGGGTGCGGCGACCGTTCTATCGCAAATGAAAGATAAGCTGAACGGCACGGTCGTTTTTATCTTTCAGCCGGCTGAGGAAGGAGCACCCGCAGGCGAGGAAGGCGGAGCAGACCTGATGGTCAAAGAAGGAGTCATGGACGATCCGAAGATCGATGCGATATTCGGGCTCCATATAAACGCCCAGACGCCATCAGGAACTATAGGTTATCGCCGCGGCGGATTCATGGCGGCAAGCGATTGGTTCACTATCAAGGTACACGGCCGGCAATCGCACGGAGCGTATCCCTGGCGTTCGATCGACCCGATAGCCGCAGCATCCCAGATCTACATCGGCCTGCAAATGATCGTCTCGCGGCAAAGCGAATTGACGCGGTCACCCGTGGTGATCACCGTGGGACGGATCAATGCGGGCATTCGCGAGAATATCATCCCGGAGGAACTCACTATGGCGGGAACTATCCGGACTCTCGATACTTCTGTCCAGGATGATGTTCATTCCAAGATCCGCCGAACCGTCACGGGCATAGCGGAGAGTTTGGGAGCGACCGCTGAGGTCGAGATCCAGAAGCGGACACCAGTCACTTTTAATACTCCGGCGCTTGTGGACAAGGCACTTCCATCGCTTGAGCGGTCGGCAGGCAAAGCGAATGTACGTGAGATCAACTGGGTGACCGGCGCCGAGGATTTTGCCTATTACGGGACCAAGGCTCCGGCTTTCTTCTTTTATCTCGGCGGATTGCCGGCAGGCAAGGACCCGGCTACGGCAGGAGATCACCATACGCCTGGATTCTATGTTGACGACAGCAGGCTGGACGTTGGCGTAAAGGCGTTCTGCAATATGGTGTTCGACTACAAATAGAATGCGGGGCCGACGGGCCCCGCATTGGCGATCAGATCAAGCAGCACTTACGACTGCTGATGAGATTCGACGAACCACAGAAGCTTGTCGATATTCCTGGAAATGCCGGTCAGCAGGTCGGCCGTGTCTGCGTCGCCGATCTCGTCAGCCTGGGCTATATCCGCTCTTACTTTTTTCCCGAAATCAGCAAGCACGTTCGACAGAGCCTCTACATGGTCGGCTCCGTCCGTTATCTCGAGGGGATATTCTGTCAGTGAGGAGTTCTGTGCGGCGACCCGAACTGTGCCGTTAGCCGTGCCGCCGAGCGTGGTTATCCGCTCGGCGATATCGTCAACCACAGGTTCGAGCTCAGTCGCTACTCGATCGAACAACTCGTGAAGGGCGATGAAGTTCATTCCTTTCACGTTCCAATGGGCCTGTTTCGCCTGCGATCTGAGGTCTGCGGCATCGGCCAGACGCTGGCTAAGCATCTCTGTGAGACTCTCGCGTTTCTCTCTGGCTATATCGATTTTCGTATTATGCATATTTACCGCCCTTTATGATTTAGAATTATTCTAAATCAAATACTGGAAAAAGTCAATGCTATCGCGAGTCTATGCCGGCTGCCGGCTGGGGCCTAGCGCCTGTGGCGGGATTGTTTGACATGCCGCTGCCGCGAAACAGCGGCGTAAAGATCCAATTGGAGCAGTTCTCGATACCGTAATAGGCGATGACCGACTTTGCCCGGCTCTTGCTGGCGACGCCAATGAATGGCGCGTTCTCCGTTTGGGATTCGAAGTCAGTGTCGTCCGGTTCGTCGTCGGACTCACCGGCCTGGGTATTGAGAGAATTAACGATGACTATCGCATATCGGTCGAACGTTTGGCTCGGATTCGACGGAAGCAGGCCGCGATTGTAGTCCTGAACGCGCTTAGCAAATGCCGCGAGTGTTCTGGGTTCAGCTCTGATCAGGCGCCATTTACCGTCGTCGCTCAGCGGATCTACCGCCGCCGACGCCCTCAGGATCATTCTTTTTTTGGTATCCTGCGGCAAGCCTTCGAGGAGATCATCCAGCGAATTCGGGAGCTTAGACCCGCGATAGAATTCGACGTACTGCCGGATCGCCTCTGCGACCTCTTCGCCGCGGCGTATGGCCTCGAGTTCCTTTTCACGCTGGATCTCTTGCTGGATAGACGGAGCGACAGCAAGGAGAGCAACGGCGATAAGGGCCATGACCGCCATGACGGCGAGCAGCGTCATACCGGACTCGCGGCAATTCTCGTTAGAAACCGTCGCCGTCATCGTCAACGTCCTTCTTCGGGTCATTCGGCGGCCGCTGAGGAGTAGGTATCGGTGCCCGCGGAATGTTGCTCGGAATGCCCGGAATGTCGCCCGGCGGTATATTGCCCGGCTGCATAGGCCGGAAACCGGGGTCGTTCGGGTTCACACCGCTGCCGGGGAATCCGCCGGGCCCAAATCCCGGTGCCGTGGCGGGACCACCCGTTGCAGTCCCGGGAGCGGCCTGCGATATCGCTATACGATGTTTGAATCCAAGCGTCGTGTCCTCAAACAGGGCCTCTGCGGGCGTCAGCCGTATCAACCGGAAACGGCCTCCGACAATATCATTGAGCCTGGCTGCTGTAGGCAGAGGCTTGTTGGATTCCATGAAATAACCTGTGTCATTATTGAACCGCTTACGCCCGATCATGCCGATATATTGGAAACCGGGCCGCGGGGGAGCCATTATCGATAGTATGAACTGATTCGAATACTTCGTGCCGTCCGGCAACTGCACGATGATCTGGCGTGGTCCTTCGGTCGCGATCATGTTGGCCGGTATGTCAGCAAATAACTTTTGAGCGTTTACAAAGGTCGTCGGGAATTCAGTTTGATTGAAATAGATGCGGGCGCCCGGTTCGAACCGGTCTCCGTTCACCTCTAACCTGAATCCGTTTTGGCCCGCATAGACGGTCTGCGGATTGACATAACCTAGCAGGAACGCCGGCGGCGGTGTCGGCGACGGGGTTTTGATCGGCGGCGTAACGACAGGCGTCGGGCTATACGGCGTCGGCGGCGGCGGTTCGTAAAAGGCGAAGATATTTCGACCCGGATCGGGCGCTCCCAGTCCACCCGGCCGGTAGTCGATCGGAGTGGTGACGTCGATGAAGTTCTGCTCGTCAGCAGTCGGAAGCCGCGCTTCGATCCGATCGGACGGCGAGGCATTCGGCTTCGGCGTCGGAGTAGGCTTGACCGCGGCCGCCGAACTTCCGCCGAAGAGTCCTCGGCCAAATGCAAAATAAAGCGCCAAGACAGCCACCAGCCCCAGCACGATCGCCGCGATGAGCTTTTTCTGTTCGCTTGATCTGTTTGCGGTAGTCGCCATCGTAATTACTGACCGGTCGCGGCCGGAGCCATCGGAGTGAAATTAGGCCGGCGAAAATATGCAGCCATCTCCAGCCTCAGGGCTACTACTTCGCCTCGAGTCTTTCCTTGCTGTCTTGCCGGAGCAGACGAACCCGTCTGAGGCTGGACCGCTACCGGGAATCCGGTCGTCGGGTCGATCATTACGCCGCCCTTCGCGGCCGGTATCTCGCTCTGCGGGCCTGCTGCTGATCGTCCGTCCTGCGAATTGTCCTTTGATTTCTCTGAGTTCTCAGATGGTGCCAGCTCGACCGAACTGATCGAAATGAACTCGTTGCCGGTCTCGACCTCTCGGATGAATCGACGCAGATTCTGGTAGCTGCCTTCGAGTGTCATCGTAATATAGACTCCCGGAAAGAGGCTGCGAAACCGTTCGCGGCCACGTTCGGTCTCGCTTTGGTTCTTCTGGGCCTGATCTATCGTTTCAAGCGGCTGATAATCGGGTCCGGTCGTGTTGGTTAGGCCATAGGCTGCGATCAGGCCGTTTATCCGCTGATACAATGCCGAGCGTCCGTTGGCGGCTGCCGGCAGAAATCGCGTCTCAAAATCATCAGCCGATACCAGCAGCTTTGAAACCTGGTCCTGGGTCGATGTGATCTCGCCGTAACGCGACCTGGCAGTGATCGCCTCGGCTTCGAGTCTATCGGCCTCGGCTCGGTTCTGCTGCAGTTCACGATTCGAAGGCACCACAACCAAAAGATAGAGCAGCAACGAGAGAAGCAAAGCCGCGGCGGCGACGGAGACGGTCACGATCTCGGCGACTCCCCACATTCCGCCTGAGACCGTACGAGGACGCCGCTTTGCAAGCGTGGGGTCAACGCCCGACCGCTCGGTCGGTGGCTGTTCAGCAATCTGATCGAGCTCCGGCATTACCGATCGCCTCCATTCGTGTTCATTGCGACATCCGAAGCGGCCGACGGCTGGTAATTAGGCGTGTAGATCACGCGGAAAGTGAACTCGCTGTAGGTCATCCGGTCGGATTTCTGGAGGTCCTGGCCTCTGAGCTCTGGTTGGAAGAGGCCGGTGTTCTGCATATTACGTATCAGCGTATCGACCGAAGCGTAGTCGCGGCTCAAGACCGCGAGCTCGAGATCGGCCTTGATCTTCGCACCGTCGTTGTAGATGTTGTTGACAACTATTCTGGAAGCCGAGACGCTGCCGGGCAGCACGGATTCGAGATCGGCGAAGAGCCGCGACCATCCAAATTGTTTGTTCGCGACCAGCCTATGCGACGCCGACAAGATCGCCTTCTGGTCAGGGGTCAACTGCTGCTGCACCTTTTCGCCTTCGCCTTTTAAGCGGGAGATCTCGGCATTGGCCGTATTGATCCTTTCGGCCTGTATCTTATTGACGTCTGAATTTTGCTTTAGCCAGATCAAACAGACGACGACAAGCAGGGCTGCGACACCGGCCAGCAACGTTGCCGTCAAATAAGGTAATACACGATTGCGAAACGGCCGTGTAGCGAGATTAAGATCGGTCAGGATCGACAAAACTTTGAACGGAACTCCTCGAAAAACTCAAACGTCAATATTATCACGAAGGTTCGCGATTGGCTTTTCACGCGCCGGACCCGGGAATTGTTGCAAATTCAGGCCGATCACCGAAGACGGCCCGGGACCGATAGATACATCATCACGAGCATCACCAGGAAGTATGGAACCAGCACTGCGGCGCCTGCATAATCCTTGGCAATACGTTGGCCAAAGAATAGTGCGGTGATCGTCGCGGCCCCCAGAACGGCCGCCCAGAATATGACCTCGAGTCCGCCGGTAATTAGGTAATAAACGACACCGCCGGCCGCCAGCATCGATGTCAGGATCTCAAGTACGGTGATCTGGAACAACAACAGCGGCACCAGACCGGCCAGAAATGTTTTAGAGAAATGGCCTTGGAGCCATTCAAGGTTCCCCTGACGATCAAATACCTTGTCAAACCCCGATTGAGCGAACAAGATCGCCGTGAACATTGCGGCAAACAGAACCGGAAGGTCTCGCAGAAGGATATTGATCTCCATTGTTATTTCCGTTTGTCGGACGCCATCAGAGCCTCGATCTCGTCGGCTTCCTTAGTTACCTTGGCCGTCAGGTTGACGTTGCCGTCCTTTGTAACGAGAACATCGTCCTCGATCCGTATGCCGATGCCACGGTATTTTGCCGGAGCAGATCTGTCATCTGGCGGGACGTATATGCCGGGTTCGACCGTCAGCACCATTCCGACGGCATAAGGCCGTGACTGTTTTGCCTGCTGATCGACGTAATAGCGACCGGCATCGTGAACGTCGAGGCCGAGCCAATGTCCGACGCCGTGCATATAATATTTCAGATAGGCCTTTTTCTTGATCAGGTCCCTGGTCTTTCCCTTGAGCAGGCCGAGCTGTTTCATCCCTTCTGTCAGCAGTTCGATCGAGTATTCCTGCCGCTTCAAGTGCGTATTGCCAACTACGGTAAAATCGACGCATTTTTTCTGTACGTCCAGAACCACGTCATACACTTCACGCTGTGCCTTCGTAAATTTGCCGTTGACCGGAAAGGTCCGCGTTATATCGCTGGCGTAGCCCTCGTACTCCGCTCCGGCGTCTATCAGGAGCAGGTCTCCGTCCTTGAGCGGCATATTGTTCTCGACGTAATGCAATATGGTCGCGTTGTCGCCGCCGCCAATTATCGAATTGTAGGCGACGCCGCTCGCGCCTTGATCTTTCATATAGGCTTCCATCAGAGCCTCGACCTGCGATTCGTTCATCCCGGGCTTGACGCTTCGCATCGCCAGCACGTGCGCTTCGGCCGCGATGTCCGCAGCTTTCTGCATCAGCTTGGCCTCGGCGGCTGATTTATGAAGCCGCATCTCGCCGGTAATGATCGTCGGGTCCTTGATCGTGTGCGGAGGATAAGCGCTCTTGAGCCGTCGAACCCGCTGCTCGGTAAAGTAGCCAAGTAGCGTCCGATCGAGTTCGTTGTCGGCGGCAAAACGATAATACAGCACGTCCTTGCCGTCCATGATCTTACCTAGATCGGCGGCAAACCGTTCGATCGGATAAGCCTTGTCGGCACCGTAGTTCTTCACCGCACCTTCGACCCCCTGGCGCCGTCCGAACCATGTTTCCATCAGCGGGTCCCGCGGCCTGACGTAAAGAGTGTAGGGCCGTTTGGCTCCGGGTGTGATCACCGCGATCGCGTCGGGTTCGGGAAATCCGGTCAGATACCGGAAATCCGAATCCTGGCGAAACTTGTATTCCGTATCATAGCTCCGGGTCTTTTCATGGGCGGCCGGAATAATGGCAACCGAATTGTCGTCAAGTTGTTCGATGAATCTTTTCAGTTGAGAACGCATAATATCGGGATTCTATCGCAAAATCCTGCGCATTTCAGAGATATCTCCAATTAGTTCTGGACGCGCGTGCGAGAATCGATAGGTTCGTTCGTTCCAATGTAGTGAATTACTGCAATAATTCACGCGATTTCATATCCGAAACAAGGAGATACGTTATGAAAAGAATGATATTGCTGTCCGTATTGCTGGCACTCGCAGCGGTCACTGCTTTCGCGGACATTGCCCGTCCTGACCGAACGCCCAACAGTACGCGGAAACCAAAACTTGGTACCGAAGCGACGTTGAGGATCAAGATCGACCGAAACGCCACAGAGGCCAAGCTGATCATCCCAAAGTCCAAGTTGAAACAGCTCCGAGCGGAGCTCGATCAGGCCGACGATGATAACGCCCAGGCCTCGACCGATAGCCTCGGCAGCGGGACCCAGCGGCTGCAGACCATAATGGGTGGTTTCTTTCTGAGCCTTTCCGTTGTATTCGGCGGATTTTGGGTCGCCAGAAAAAAAGGCGGCAAAGGCGGTCAGGCTGCGGCATTGATCGCGGTCGCGGGTGCGTCGGCCGCAGCCGTCTCGGTCGTTTATGCAAATGTAGGCCCGCCGCCGGCAGCGCGATCGATCACGAGCAAGCTGTTCGATCAGAAGATCATACGGCCATATAATTTTGCCGAGGGCAAGATAATGATCGAGACCGGCGACGGCGAAACCTATCAGCTTATCGTGCCTGACGCGGGCGACGGTCCCGAATCCGAAAGGCCGAACGACTAAGCCGCGCAATGCAGGAACTACGCCGCGAGATCACCGTCACCCGGTGGGAACTAACGTCGAGCCAGACACTATTTGCCGGCTTCGTTGCGGCGTGCGCTCTTGGCGCCGCCGCGATCGGTTCATTCCCGCTCGAGGCGTCGATCGTGACGATATTCTTATTTGCCGGTATCCATAATTTTATGGAGTTCCGGTATTTCGTCGCTCGAATGCCTGTTCGCTGGGGAAGGTCGAGGACGTTCTACACTGTCGGCATCGGGGGAGTCCTTGTTCTGACAGCTGGCTATCTGACGCTCTATTTTGCCAGCGGCAACTGGCTCTGGAGCGAGACCGGCTGGGCGGCTTTTTCCGCTGTTTGGAATACAGCCCTGATCGTGTGGGTAGGGTGGTTGTTCCATTTGCGAGGCAGGCAGAGGCCGGGGACCGATTGGTCCTGGGCGTTCCCCGCGGCATTTCTGCTTGCGGCGGCGGCATGGATAGTTCCATTGTATTGGTCTCTGGCCCTCGTATATCTTCACCCATTCATCGCGATGTGGTTCCTCGATCGTCAGATCCGGCGATCGCGGCCGCAATGGCTGCGTGCCTATCGAGCTTGTCTCATGTCGGTGCCGGTATTCGTCGCGATCATCTGGATCGCACTCTGGGACCGGCCAGCGTTATCGGAAGAAACGAACCTGTTCTGGCGCATAGCGCAGCATGCAGGCAGCGGGATATTGCCGGGCATTTCGAGCCATGTGCTGGTCGCGACCCACGTGTTTCTCGAGTCGATCCACTATTTCGTGTGGATACTGCTGATACCGCTCGTCGATCGCCGCGCGATACCATGGCGCCTCGGTGACATTCCTTTGGCAGCGAATCGGTCAGGATATCCGCGGCTTGTGGCCGGAGCTCTGGTAGTGAGTCTTAGTCTGGTATTTGTGTTCTGGGCTGGATTCGGCTTGGATTACGCGGCGACGCGCGACATCTATTTCGCGTTCGCGATCGCCCACGTGATGGCCGAGTTTCCGTTCCTTATCAAGATGTTGTGAATCTCAGCGACAGATGATCCTTTTTGACGAAGTCGATTTTGTTCAGACGCAGAACTTGCCGCTTGGTGAGCTTTGGCGTTTTATGCCGCTCGGTTATTTGGTCACCATATTGATCGAGACGCCGATACTCTTGCTCGGCCTTTCGAGTCGAGTCACTGTGAGGCAAAAGCTCTGGTGCGGCGTTTGGCTGACTGCCTGTACGTATCCGATCGTAGTGCTTGTGCTTCCCGCATTGCTATACGGATACTCGCGGATACTTTATCTAGCTGTCGCTGAGACCTTCGCCCCGGTTGCCGAGTGCGCCCTTTTCTGGCTCGCTTTCCGTAACCGCGAAGATCTGACGCGATCCGACTGGATACGGAACATGGTCGCGATCATCGCGGCCAATCTGGCATCATTCGGCCTAGGCGAAGTGCTGAACAGTTACGGTTGGTTTGGGTTGGTCTGATCCAAAACACAGAAGGTGGAATTGCGGATCACCGAGATCTTTCTCTCCGTACAGGGCGAATCATCGCACGCCGGGCGGCCCTGCGCGTTCGTGCGCTTGACCGGCTGCCCGATGCGGTGCGTTTGGTGCGACAGCGAGTACACGTTCACCGGCGGCGATCGAATGACGTTCGCTCAATTATTCGAAAAGCTCGATAAATACGGCTGCAGCCTAGTCGAGGTCACCGGCGGCGAGCCGCTCGCTCAGAAGGCCGTATTTCCGTTTATAACAGAGCTCTGCGACCGCGGTTACGAGGTCCTCATCGAGACCGGCGGTTATGTTGCGACCGACGATGTCGATCCGCGTGCTTCGATCATCCTCGATATCAAATGTCCGGCCTCAGGTGAAGCCGAACGCAACCACTGGCCAAATCTTGAGCGCCTGCGGCGCGATTCTGACGAAGTGAAATTCGTAGTTGCCGACCTGGCGGACTGGGCATTTGCTAAGGACGTAATTGCGAGATACGACCTGACGAACAAAGCCAAAGAGATCTTGATCTCTCCCGTTCACGGTATCGACATGCGTCCGATTGCCGAGGCTGTAGCACAAAGCGGCCTTGGCGTTCGTCTCAATCTGCAGCTCCACAAATACATTTGGGGAGCGGACGTAAGGGGCGTATAGAGATCAGCGGTCGGTAGATCTCTCGACAGTTACGTGCGAGGGCTCAGCGAATTCAGCCTTCGCAGGGATCGGATCAGCGATGAGTCTCTCAGTTTTGGTCGCGATCTCTGACGGTTTCGGCCCGATCGAGTAGGACGCTCGGCGCGTACCGGGAAACATTTTTGGAAACTTAAAGAAAAAGAAAGCCAGCGATCCTAAGAGTCCACAACCGGTAAGTGCAGCCCACATCAGAGCCGTTGCACCGATGATCTCGGCTTTGTATGTTCCGACCGCATACATCATCGTCGAAAGCGCTACGACAAAAGCCATTCCGAGCGATATGCGCCCGAGATTCTCAAAGAGTTTTTGCCGACGGAAATATTGGGCATACTCCTCGGTGGAGAACTGCTCTCTGAGGTTCCGCAGCACGCTTTCGAGATCGAGGCCGCATGCTCGACAATACTTTTGGGCTGAAATATCCTGTTTACCGCACATCGGGCAGTACATAATTCGTGGCCCTCGCTTATAAGATCATACGCGGATCTGACATATGACGTTCGATAAATCGTCAAAAACGATCGTCCTCGTCTCGGGCGGGATGGATTCATGCGTCACGGCGGCGATAGCTGCCGGCGAATCGGCCGAGACCGCATTCTTGCATATAAACTACGGCCAGCGAACTGAAGAACGCGAGCGGCAGGCGTTCAACGACATCGCCGACCACTATCGCGTTAAGGAACGGCTCGAGATCTCGATCGAGCATCTCGCAAAGATCGGCGGCTCGTCGCTGACGGACGAGCAGATCGCGGTCAGCGAAGCCGACCTCGTATCAAAGGAAATACCGACGAGCTACGTCCCGTTTCGCAATGCAAATATGCTCGCGATAGCCGTGAGTTGGGCCGAGGTCATCAGTGCTGACGCGATCTATATCGGCGCGGTCGCCGAAGACTCGAGCGGTTATCCCGACTGCCGGCCCGAGTTTTACGAGGCGTTTCAAAAAGTGATCGACACCGGCACCAAACCCGACACACGTATCGAGGTCCGAACGCCGATCATTGCGCTAACAAAAGCAGACATTGTGAAAAAAGGCATCGAACTGGATGCACCGCTCCATCTTACGTGGTCTTGTTACCGATCGAATGAACTCGCGTGCGGCACGTGTGACTCGTGTGCATTGCGGCTTCGCGGATTTGAACTGGCCGGCGAACAGGATCCCATCGCCTATTCTTTGCCCGCTTGATCGGCTGAGTTGCGCAGGATCTCAAGCTCTGCGATCTTTGCCCTAAGCCGGGCGATCTCGGCATCGATAGTTTCGACGGTGCGTTCAGTGGAACTCAATTTATGAAAGATCGGGGTGGTGACCGTAACTGCACCGATGATGATCGAGATGACGCCCATCGTGCGCGCAAGCCACGAATCCGAAGGGTCGATATCTGCCCATAAGATCCACAGTATGATCGCGGTAAGTGTCCATATGGCGACATATCCGATCATTCGGGCCCATGCAAATCGCCGATCCAGATCAGCCAGCGACAGCAGCGAAACAAGAGCGCAAGCGGCCGCGAGGAGCGTCGCTGACATTACGGAATGGACGAAGACCTCAGCCGAAGGGTCAAACCTGCTCCATAACATGATCATCCAAAGTGCGGCCGAAATGATCGCAGTAACCACACCTGCGATCGGAATGACAAATCCTTCTCGAGCATCGAGGCTTGCTCCGCATGCGAGCCCTAATATCGAAGTTGTCGTCACGATCAATGCGGTCAACAGGACCCGAGTCTCAAACTCGCCAAAATCGCCCAGGATCAATACCCCGATACCGAAAAGCGCGCTGACCGCTACCGAAGCTATCAATAAATAGAGAAAGAACTTTTTCGTGCTCATCACCATAGACGCGGGTATCTTGCTCCTTTCTGCTTCGCGTTGCAATGTAATAGAATCGGTTCGAAATGGGCGCAAACTTGGCCTCAGCCATGATCACGTCGTTGTTCTCCTTTGCCGCCTTGGTGGTGATGACGGTCTTCTCGCTACTTGCGATGAACGGATTCAGCGAGCGGGAGGCCAACTATGGCTTGATCGTGTTCTGGATATTGGGATCGATCGGTGTCCTCATACTCTTCGCGGCCGCGTTCGTCGTGGTTCCGAGGCTCGTCAAGCGAGGCTACGGCAGAGCTGCGGCGGCCGCGATCGTGGCTGTTGGAGGAACGGTACTTGGCGGGGTCTTGTCTATCGATTTGACATTTGTTTGCATTGGCGTCGCCCTGATAACGCGCAATTATCTCTGAACCTACGGGCCATCGGATCCGCAGGCCGTGCGATCGACGATCGATCTGCCGGCTGCGTTGGCGTACTACAAGCGTTCTGAGATCGTATTTGCGGGATTAGAGTACAGCGGCTTGCTGACTGCGACGGACGAAAAGCACCTGACCATTGCCCGCGATCTGATCAATACAGGTAACGAACTGGCATCAAATACGAAATAAAATGGCGGAAGGCAGAATAACGACATACTCTGATTTTTGGTACTTTTATGTCCGCGAACACAGTAAGCCGCTCACGCGGCTGCTTCATCTGGCCGGGACAACGCTGGGCGTAGCTTTGCTCGTCTTTTTTGTGGTCCGGGGCCAGTGGTATCTCTTTCCCGTCTTTTTCGTTGTAGGCTACGCCTTTGCATGGTTCGCGCATTTTGTTGTCGAACGCAACCGGCCGGCCACCTTCGAGTATCCGTTCTGGTCGTTCATCAGCGATTTCAAGATGATCGGGTACATGCTGACCGGCCGAATGGCGCGAGAGGTCGAACGTGCTTTTGACCGCACTTCTGACGCCGCCCGCTGAGACGGATCTCGCGTTGACTCATCCACGCTTTGTAAACTCTGCGGCATAACTGTGGCAAAATGACTATATGGCCGCGAACGACATAGTCAATCCCGAAGCGCTGAGTACGACGACAGAGTTCCTCGCAGCGATCATCACACCGGCGTTGCTGATCTCTGCCACGGGCTCGCTTGTGCTTTCGACGTCAACACGGCTTGGCCGCGTGATCGATCGGGTCAGGTACCTCGAGGAGCGCCTCAGCGAACTGATCTACACGGACCTAAAGGACGAGATACCGCTCTATGACAAACGCGTCGAGGTGATCGTCGATCTGCTTGATAAGGTCACGAGTCGTTCGCGTCTGCTGCAGAAAGCGCTTGAATGGTTCTATTACGGGCTCGGGGCCTTTATCCTCTGCAGCGTTTCGATCGCTGTGGCGGCCTTTTTGAGCAGATACACAGTCGCCAAATACCTTCCGATCGTGATCGGCGTGTGCGGCATAATGTTCCTGTTCTACGCGAGTATCCTGATGCTGCGCGAGACGCGAATGGCGACTGCAACGGTCAATGCCGAGATGGATTTCACTTGGGAGCTTGCTCGGAAGGTCGCACCAAAGGACGTCTCGGTCAAATATGAGCAAAAAGGCAGGAACAAGGGGATGAGGCCCGCAAAGATCGAACGACGTGGACGCGAGATACCTGACACTCTTGGCGGAGAATAGGCTCGAAGAGCGCGTCGGCGCTCTCGAAGAGATGCTGCGTCGCTGTAATGTCTGCCCGAAAGACTGCGGCAATGACCGTCTCAACGACGAGATCGCCGCTTGCTACTCGGGCCGTTTGCCGATCGTCTCGAGCTACACGGCCCATTTTGGCGAAGAGCCCTGTCTGTCCGGCACTCGCGGCGCCGGCAATATCTTCTTTGGCAACTGCAATCTACGCTGCGTCTATTGCCAGAATTATCAGATCTCGCAGACGTGGAAGCAACAACGACGGAACGAGGTGACCCACGAGCAACTGGCCGATATGATGCTCGAACTCGAGGCTCGCGGCTGCCATAACATCGGCTTTGTCTCGCCGACCCATTTTGCTCCGCAAATGGCTCGAGCTATCTGTATCGCCGCGAAAAAAGGCTTGCGGCTGCCGATCGTTTACAACACGAACGCTTATGACTCGGTCGAGGTGCTTAGGCTTCTCGACGGCATTGTTGACATCTATCTCCCCGACCTGAAATACGCCGATGCGGACGCTGGCTTCCAATACTCGAAGATCCGAGATTATCCGCAACACGCGCGGGCCGCGATATCTGAAATGAACCGGCAGATGGGCGGCGAACTTGTGTTCGATGACGAGGGACTTCTTAAACGCGGCCTTCTGATCCGTTTATTGGTTTTGCCTAATGATATCGCGGGCCTCGAAGAGAACCTGCGGTGGATCCGCAATGAGCTCGGGCCGCGTACTGCCATTTCGCTTATGGCGCAATACTACGCTACCAACAAGGCCGGGACCGACCCGCGTTATATCCTGCTCTCACGCCGCATCTCAGAGGGTGAATGGTTCGACGCGGTCAGCCTGCTCGACGCCCTCGGTATGGAAGAAGGATTCATGCAGGAATACGAGTCGGCTTCATACTATTACCGGCCCGATTTCAATGACAAGGATGAACCGTTCAGGGATATTCGAGATTTTAGATCGGAGGGTATATGACCATAGGAGAAGCGGCTCATGATTTTTCGTTAGAGGATGCCGAGGGCAACGAATGGCGGTTGAGCGACCACCGGGGTCGGATTGTCGTCCTGCTTTTCTATCCCGGCGACAACACTCCCGTTTGCACCAAACAGCTTTGTTCGGTCCGGGACCACTGGTCCGAGTATCAGGCGACGGGAGCCGAGGTCGTCGGCATCTCGACCGATTCGGCTGGGTCGCACAAAGGCTTTGCCGAAAGATACGAGCTGCCGCTCAGGCTGCTATCTGATCCGGATCGCCGCGTGTCTGAGATCTATGATATGAAAAGCTGGCTGCCCGGCCGTTCGGCACGCGGAGTGGTCGTTATTGACCGCGAGGGCAAGATCGCGTATCACAAGGCGCAGCCCCTTAGCCTCTTTCGCCCGGCGGATGAAGAAGTGCTCGCGGCGATACGTTCGGCTGACAGGGAATAGCAGTTCCTCTATGTGATAAAATTCGGCTATGGCTTTATTTGGCGACAAATTCGAATGCACACGCTGCGGCGGCAAGGAGAAGTTGGCATTCGCCCCAATGCCGAACGAACTCGGTACCCGCGTATTCAACGAGATCTGTCAGGGCTGCTGGACCGAATGGCAAAAGAAGCAGATGCAGCTGATAAATCACTACGGTCTCGACGTTTCAAACCCCGACAGCCACGATTTCTTGTTCGATAATCTAAAGATATTTCTGTTCAATGAGGGCGTCGAGCTGGCGCAGATCGATACGTCACAAGAAGGCAAAGTGTCCTGGTGACGGATACGCGACTGGGTTATGCGTGACAGTGCGGTTCCGAGCGTAATAAACGAAGCATTTATTGCCGGATCGGTGACCCGCGAACAGGTCGATCTCCTCCTCTCGGAGGGATGGCGCCATTTTGGTACGTATTTCTTCCGCTATAATTTTGGGATGCACGACGATTCGGTCGTCAGAGTGCTCCCGCTCAGGATACGTCTTTCTCAGTATCGTCCCACGCGCAGTCAGCGACGCGTGCTACGGATAAACAGCGACCTGGCCGTCAAGATCAGGCCGATCCGGATCACAGAGGCTTCGAACGCGCTTTTCGAGCGGCATAAGACAAGATTCGCTTCGGGTACACCGGAATCGATCTATACATTCCTCTCAGCCGAACCCGCCACGGTGCCATGTGATGGAAGCGAGATAGCCGTTTACGACGGCCGAAGGCTTGTTGCTGTCAGCTATTTTGACGAAGGGGCAGAAGCAACGTCCGGCGTATATGCCTGCTTCGAACCGGCCGAATCAAAACGCGGCCTCGGCATTTTTACGATGCTCAAAGAGATTGAGTATTCGATCGATACCGGGCGTGAATTCTATTATCCCGGATTCGCCTACGAAGAATCATCATTCTACGACTACAAGAAGACGTTCAATGGACTCGAACGTTACGATTGGAATGGCAATTGGCTTGAGCTAGAGCGTCTTCGTCCAGTCAATATATCGTCGTGAGTCGAACTTGCGGCCCGTGCTATGGCTCGCCATATATCGGATCGTACCGAATACGGGACGATCGAACCACGGCCGGTCATGTTTACCAAAGCACCATAGGATGCCTGCGTAGCTATTCGGGTTTCGGCCGTCGAGGCAATATTTATTGTTCAGATGCACCAGCGTCTCAAACGCGGTTTCGTAGCTTGGCGACCACGCTATGACGTTCTTGCCCCAGAGCATTCGAACATAATTGTGCATCTCGCCGGTGCGGACCATCTCGCGTTGGCAGGCATTCCACAGCTCGTCATGCGTGTCGGCTGCCTCTAGCTGCTCCAGCGAATAGATGTGTCCTCGCTCATCCGATGCGTGCTCGCGCATCGTTCTATGCACCCATGACGGCAGAGCGTCGAGCGAATCGTATCGCGGATTGTGCCGCGTCATGTTGTACGACAACTCACGGCGGACTATCAGTTCCTCAAGAAAAGCGTTCTTTGACTCCTGCGTAGCGTCGGATTCGCGCGCCGCCAGTGCTATCTCAACAGGCGAAAGAAAGCCGAAATGCAGATATGCAGATAATCTTGAGGAGCCATCACGGTCAGGCTTGCTCCGCGCCTCGTTGTAATTACAAAGTATATCCCGGACGAATGCATCCAGCCGCTTTCGGCCGTTTGTCGTGCCGCCGTGATATCGATCTGATGGGCTGACGCTGTGATCTATGTCGCAACCCGCTACCAATTCGCTGATGTTGTCAGCCGTGACGCTGGTCTCAAAGCTATCATCGATGTCGATACCGAGACTGGTTCGATCGACAGTTTCTTCCGCGATCGGTACCAGATACTTATCAAGCAGCTTCGCGATCTTTGGCCTTATCGTATAGGCCGCGTACTCTTCCTTGCCGAACTTGGACATCGGGATGACGCCGTTCGAATCAACCGCGTGGACCGCGATCTCAGCTCGCTCCGCGACCCGGCGATTGTGTTCCGGTATGATGAAGCAAGGAAAATCGTCCGTGACAACTAGCGCCGCTTCGCGTGCGAGCTTGGCCACCGTATTGGTCGGCGATCCGGCATCTTGCTGCAAATAGAACAGATAACGGATCCCTACCTTTTCGAATTCACGTCTTTTTTCCTCGACTCCCTCGAGTATGAATGTGTGGATACGATCCGACGCCCACGGATAGTAGTACTTCAGGCCCTCATAAACGACCAGCGGGAGCTTTAGCTCATTTGCCTTTCTGATCGCCCAGATAAGCGAATGGTTCGCGTGCGTGCGTTTGAACATCTGCATCCAATACAAGACGTAGCGTCCATTGGGATTCGCAGGTTTTTGGTTCAATGCAACGACTCTTTCGTTGATCCGCATTGTAGTATTATAAGAACAATCGATCACAAACAGCACACTGATCGCCGGGAATATTACGGCGAGCCACAACGTCAGTTGACTGACCGCGATCGGGGCATTGATATGAAAGCATCACGCGTTTACAGCGGTACGGTAAAAAGGCTTGCGAGCTTTGCGTTGCTGATCGTCCTCATTTCGGTCTTTTGCGGACAAACATTTGCGCAAGAGTGGAGAACGATCGCCGATGGCGTGGAGCATGCACAGGTCCGTCGCGAGTTCAGCGGCAAGCCGGTCGATATAAATCTGCTCAGGCTTGATCTGAGGAAAGTGCGCATTAACGTAAAGCACGCTTTGGATCGAGCACTTGGTACTGAGACAACCTCATCCATCGCAAGCCGAAATGATGCGATCGCGGCGATCAACGCCGGTTTCTTCAGGCTTGACACCAGCGAGTTCGCGGGCGATCCGGCCGGTGTCCTGATGATAGACGGGCAATTGCTCAGTGAACCGGAAAAGGATCGTGTCCAGTTGATAACCAGCAACGGACGTGACCGCACGGTTGTTTTCTTTGCCAAGACCTCGATCTCTCTGTCGGCGCGGGTCGGCCCGGAAATAATTGAGCTGACCGGCATAAATCGCGCCCGAGCCGAATCTGACGTTGTCCTCTACACTCCTGAGTTTGGGCCGACGACGATGACAGACAAGAATGGCGTAGAGATGGTCGTGTCAAAAGGACGGGTAGCCTTTGTCAGCGTAGGCCTGGGCAACTCCGCCATTCCGCCCGAAGGATTCGTGATATCGGGCTCGGGACGGTTCAGGAGCACCGTACTTGACGCTTCGAGGACCGGAGCGCCGGTAACATTTATACGCAAATGGGACGGGCTGCCGAGGGAACTCACCCGCGATCGCAATACTCTTGATATCACGAACGGAGTACCGCAATTGATCAGCTCCGGCAAGATCGACATCACGTGGGAGCAGGAGAAAGCCACGCGTTCTTTTGTGGAAACGCGGCACCCACGCACGGCTGTTGCCAAGCTGAGGGACGGGCGGTTGCTAATGTTGACGGCCGACGGGCGTACAGACAGAAGCGCGGGGCTCGATCTCTTTGATCTTGCGGATTATTTACTCGAGCTAGGTGCGGTGGATGCGATGAACCTGGACGGAGGCGGCTCGACCACGATGTGGCTGGACGGACGCGTCGTAAATTCGCCTTCGGACAAGGACGGTGAGAGAAAGGTGAGCGACGTTCTGGTTGTAACGCTCAGAAAGCCCGGTATCCGCAAATAAGATCTAATCAGAAGGCGGCGGCGGGGCTGGCACCGGCTCAATGCGTATTAGGAATCGATTCAGCTTGCGATCGTAGAATCTGTACCTGGCCGTATATCTCACCTTGGCGGCAGCCCCGCCTTCAGGCGGTACTACCTCGGTATCATTCGAATAGATCAGGATCTCTTCGCTGCCGTTGACCTGACGTTCACTGGGTTCACCAAGTTTGCCGGATAGGTCCTTCGGCCCGATGACGTTATCGCGTGCCAGGTTAGGAAAGCCCGTCGCCAGGGCAATTGCGATGCCTTTGCCCGATTGCCTGAACCCAACGAACACACCCGCTTCCGATACAAAATGCCCGAGCTTCTCAAGTACAAAATGCCTGTATTGATATTCAGGCCCGACGTTATAGACCTCGATCTCCGTAATGTAATAGGGATCTTCGTATGAGAGGCCGGTCAGCTTGAGCACCGTCGTTATCTTGGAATTATAGAAATAATAGGTTGGGACTCCTTGATCGGTGCGATACTGGTAACCATCGAGGAATCGGCGAGCACTGTCGCGGTCTGCGAGCCGTACACCCGCAACGCCCATATCCAAACGCCGCTCGGGCGACTGCGCCGACAATGAGGTGAACATCGCGGTGCCGAGCATCAGTGCAAGTATTGCCGAGAAGATCGGCCAATGATAACGCATCGCATTTACGAAAAGGCCGAGGAGAGAAGGCCGGCCCTAAAGGACGACAAGATACAAAAAGCTTAGCAGACAGCCGCCCGCAAATTCAATACTTGGATCTGTCCGGACTGGTCCGGTGTGACCTGGCCGGGATCAGAATTTCAGGATCAATTCGTTATCCTCGACGTGCGCCGAAACGCTTCCGCCATCGGCGAGTTTACCGAACAGTATCTCGTTTGCCAGGGGCTGTTTGATCTTTTCGTGAATAAGGCGAGCCATCGGGCGGGCTCCGTACCTGGCATCGAATCCATTCTTGGCGAGCCATTCGCGCGCATCGTCCTCAAGCTGAACGAGTACGCGTTTCTCGGCGAGTTGCCCATTCAACTCGCGTATGAACTTGTCCACAATTGATCTGATCACGTCGATATCGAGCGGATCGAACGCCACCCAGGCATCGAGGCGATTTCGGAACTCGGGCGAGAATGTCCGCTCGATCGCACCTTTTGCATTGCCCTTGGTATCAGAAGAATTTCTGAATCCGACGCCGCCGCTCGAGAGCTCGCGAGCTCCGGCATTGGTCGTCATGATCAATATCACGTTACGAAAATCGGCCTTTTTTCCGTTGTTGTCGGTCAAGGTCGCGGTGTCCATAACTTGAAGCAGCAGATTGAACAGGTTCGGGTGCGCCTTTTCGATCTCATCGAGTACGAGCACGGCATGCGGCGTGCGCATGATCGCCTCGGTAAGCAGCCCGCCCTGATCGAATCCTACATATCCCGGCGGAGCGCCTATAAGCCGCGAGACGGTATGCGGCTCGGCATATTCGCTCATGTCGAACCGAATATACTCGACTCCGAGCGTCGCGGCGAGTTGTTTTGAGACCTCGGTCTTGCCAACCCCGGTCGGCCCGGAGAAAAGGAACGAGCCAACAGGCTTGGTCTCGTGACCCAGGCCGGCACGCGAGATCTGGATCGCATCGACAACGCGGTCGATAGCGTGATCTTGGCCAAATATATGGCGTTTCAGATCTTCGCGGAGCGTTCTGAGCCGTTCTTTCTCATTTGCTACGACCGTCTTGGGCGGTATCTTAGCCATCCTGGCGATCGTACTTTCGACCATTTGGATCGAGACCTTTTTGGGCCTTCGGCTTGCGGGCAGCAGCTTGACCGAGGCACCGACCTCGTCGATCACATCGATCGCCTTATCCGGCAGAAAGCGGTCGTTGATATATTTACCGGCGAGCTCGGCCGCTGACCTTAGAGCTTCGGTGCCGTATCTCACACCGTGGTGTTGTTCGTAAAATCGTTTTAGCCCTTTGAGTATCTCAAAGGTCTCCTCGACCGTCGGTTCGCTGATATCAATGCGCTGGAATCGCCGGGCCAACGCCCTGTCGCGGTCGAATGCCGCCTTGTATTCGGCATGCGTCGTGGAACCTATACACCGCAGATCCCCGGCGGCGAGCGCCGGTTTTAGTATATTTGACGCGTCCATCGAACCGCCTGATACGGCACCTGCTCCGACGATCGTGTGGATCTCGTCAATAAATAGGATCGCGTTCTCCTGCTCTTTTAGTTCGCTTATTATTGCCTTGAAACGCTGCTCGAAATCTCCGCGATAACGCGTACCCGCCAGCACCGCGCCCATGTCGAGGGCAAACACTTTGGCGTCTTTGAGCACTTCAGGAACTTCGCCCTGGCTTATCTTCAAAGCGAGACCTTCGGCGAGGGCGGTCTTGCCGACGCCCGGTTCACCGACATACAGTGGATTGTTCTTCTTACGTCGGCAGAGGATCTGGATCGTCCTGTCTATCTCTGCGGTACGCCCGACTATCGGGTCGATCTCGCCCGCAGCCGCCTTTGCCACTAGTTCCGTAGTGAAGCTCTCAAGCGGACGCTTACGCTGCGGTTCGAGGACATCTTCCATGTCCTCGTCGATACCGTCAGGGATCGGATCGAATCCATCGATCTTCGATATACCGTGGGCGATGAAATTAAGTACGTCCAGCCTCGATACACCCTGCTGCAGCAGCAAATATACGGCATAGGACTGCTCAGCCTGATAAATGGCGGCTAGTATGTTGCCGCCATCGACCGCAGGCTGTCCGCTGCCTTCGGCTTGAAGCACGGCAAAGTTGATCGTTGACTGGAACGTGGATGTCAATTCCGGCATCGCCTTGACCTCGGCGGGCATCCGTTCGATCACGTTCTCGAAATATTCGTTTAGCGCACGGGCGAGCTCACTCAGATCGGCACCGCAATTAAAGAGGATCTCTCGCGCCGCCGCATCATCGAGCAATGCGAATAAGAGATGCTCAAGCGTTACGTACTCGTGCCGGTGGCGAACTGCCTCATCGACTGCGTGGCTCAGGGTCTGTTCTAGTTCGCGTGTCAACATCTGATCTCTATTCTACCAATTCCGCAGGGCGCAATTGCAATCCGTTCATTCGGCAGCGGCCGAACCGCCAACCTCGGAAATATAGACTCGGAAGTCCAGGCCCGTCGCTGCATAAGACACTGACATCGCATCGGCCACCGAAGATGCGGTCCTCTCGTCGGCCGACAGCATAAAAATGGACGGTCCGGAACCCGAAATGCCGCCGCCTATCGCTCCGGCCTCAAGCCCGGCCTGCCTGGCATTGTGAAATCCGGGTATGAGAGCCATACGTGCGGGCTCGACAATATCATCCTGCATGGCACGCGACATCAACTCAAGATCTCCCGATGCGAGCGCGGCGACGAATGCACCGAGATTGCTCCAATTTCTCACGGCAGAGGCGAGCGGCACCTCACGAGGCAGCACAGCCCTGGCGTCGCTTGTTTTCACCTCGATCTGCGGATGAAGAACGGTCGCATAGAGCGGCGGATGAGCGAGCTCGACGATGTCCAGCGGACGCGTCGATCGTACCAGCACGAATCCGCCGAACACACACGGAGCGGCGTTGTCGGCGTGGCGCGAGCCAGACGCCAATTCCTCGCCGGCAAGAGCGAATTCCACAAGTTCTGCAGGCTTGAACCGACCGCCAAGCAAACGATCTGCCGCGACGACGGCACCACACGAACTCGCCGCGCTTGATCCGATCCCACTCCCGGGCCTTATGCCCTTGTGTATCTGAATATCGAACCCGACCCCATCCGTCAGCCTGCTCTGAAGCGCGGCGATGGCGGCCCCTGCGACATTCTTCAGCGGGTCGGATGGCAGGCCAAGCCCGTCCGTGTGCGATATGCGTATGCCCAGCTGGCTGCTGAGTGTTACGCGGACCTCATCAAAGGGCTCGCGGAGCGCGAAACCAAGACAGTCGAATCCGCACACGACATTCGATACGGTTGCAGGCGAACGCACTGTGACGCTGTTTTCCATAGATCAAACCAGGCCCGGCAATGAATAGATCCCCGTTCCGGCCCGCACCGCGGCACCAGTATCGACTAGGGCGTGGTTCGCTTTGCCTGCCTCCGCTCGACCGAGGCCGAATTTGCCGGCAAGTTCTCCGCGGAGTGTCATCCCGAAAGCCGAAAGATAAGCTTGAGCAAGCTCGCTAAGTGCCCGGTCGCGATCCATACGTTTCTTTAGCTCGCTCGGAAACCGGGCCTCAGCCAGCGTCCATACATATGTGAACTTAGGCACATAGAGCACTTCCTGGGGCACGACCTTCATTCGTCGCTGCAGCTCGTCGAGGGCCTTGGTCAGATCGGCTTTGTCCTTGAACCCGCATTCGGACCTTAGATCGGATGTCGCCATCTCCCACTCTTTTCTGAGCACAGCGAGCACCCGGCGGGCGTTGGCGGACAAAATGCCAGATTCACCCTGTTTGGAGCAGCCGTAGAGCGAATTGAAGACCGGGATCATACGCCTAGAGAGGAACCACGACCGACCCTTGAGCAGCTTGGCATAATAGACGTTGCCGCGTGCTACGAGCTCATCCTTCAGAACCCACGCGCGGCTCGATTCTTCATCCTTCTGAACATTTCGCGGCAGGTGAGCGTCTCGTCGTCCGCAGACGGCGATGTAAAGCGACGGCATTCCTTTTCGAATGTCGGTGAGTCCGAGGCAGAATCCGAGGTCGTCGATCAGCTGCTCTGCGGCTTCTGCTGAGTCGATCCGCAGCATTTCATCTCGCCGCCATTTGCGGTCGCGATATAGCTCAACGTTCTCGGGCAATGATCTCATCTGATCAAACCAATGGACGTGATTATCTCATATCCGCGTAGAGCAAAGCCCGGTCGTAGAACCCGGGCCTGTCCTGCCTCCGATCGACGTTAGTCGATAAGAAAGGGAGCGACATCGGAGTCGCTCCCTGTGGATCGTTCAGATCTAGGCTAATATGCCTATTGTCCCTGTCCGAGCTGAAAGCCCGGCTCGCCGTCGAATGTGCACAGGTGCTCGGTCTTTATAAAATCGAACCCGCCGGCGTGTACCCGCGAAAGCAGATCGATCACCTGCTGATGAGTGATAACGGCATTGTCGTTATCCGACATGAATCGGCATCGCCAGTGATCGACACAGAACGTATCCTCGAAACCCTTCGGATACACTTTCGTGCCGCGGTTAGAGATCATCACGAGCTTCAAACCGCCGCCGTTGGCCGCAGCCTCCAGCTTCGGCCCGAGCGTGGCCCCGGCGCCGTAGAAATTGCCGTCCCACCAGTGAAGGAACACATCTACGCCGACAAGCTCCTTTTTCTGTGGCTCGCGGATCGAGTAGATAGGCTTCGCTTCGCCGGCCGGCAGTTCCTCGACCTTTTTGTATTCGACCGCTTTGAGCGTCTCAGGCCTCTGACCCAGACGATCGACGACCGCCTGAGCAAATTCGCGTGTGCCGACCTTTTCCTTTGAGGTGCCTTCCTTAAAGATGTCGTAGGTATGAATACCGTCCTCGATGGTACGAAGCCAAGCGTTGTGCGCCGCCTCGGCCACGTCCGGCTGGCCTATATGATTGAGCATCAGGATCGAGCCGAGGAATAGTCCGGACGGATTCGCTAGATTCTGGCCGGCACGCCGCGGTGCCGAGCCGTGGATCGCTTCGAACATCGATATATGCTCGCCGATATTTGCCGAGCCTGCGAGGCCGACCGAGCCCGCTATCTGTGCGGCGACGTCGGAGAGGATATCGCCGTATAGATTCTCCATCACGATGACGTCAAAGTTCTCAGGCGTATCCGCCATCTTGGCAGCGCCGATGTCGACGATCCAGTGGTCGGCTTCGATTCCGGGATATTCGGCCGATATCTCGTCAAACACTTTGTGAAAGAGGCCGTCGGTCTGCTTCATGATGTTGTCTTTCATGAACGCCGTGACCTTCTTTCGGTTGTTCTTGACCGCGTATTCGAATGCGTAACGAACGATCTTCTCGCAGCCCGGACGCGAAATCAGCTTGAGGCACTGCTCGACCATATCGGTCTGCCGATGCTCGATGCCGGCGTAGGTGTCCTCTTCGTTCTCCCGGACGATAACGACGTCCATCACCGGGTGCTTCGTGCTGACAAAAGGATGATAAGAGACGCACGGCCGGATGTTGGCGTACAGCCCAAGCGTCTTGCGTACCGTCACATTCAGCGATTTGAACCCGCCGCCCTGAGGTGTCGTGATCGGCGCCTTGAGAAAGACCTTTGTACGACGCAGGCTGTCCCAGCTTTCGGGTGCTATGCCGGCGGAGTTTCCGCTCAGATAGACCTTTTCGCCGATGTCGATGGTCTCTATGTCGATGCGGGCACCGGCCTCTTTCAATATATGGAGCGTCGCGTCCATGATCTCCGGCCCTATGCCGTCGCCATGCGCAACTGTGATGGGTACGTTAGACATTCTTATATCCCCTATTCAATAAAGTGAATCCTGATCTGGCGGCCAAAACTAAATCTTATCGAAATTGCGGCACCGGCGCAAAAAACCGTGTGCCTCGAACCCTATTCGCCGACCACGCCGATGCCAAGCTCGTCGAGCTGCGACGCATCCACGTCGCCCGGTGAGTCCATCATTAGGTCCTGTGCCGACGCCGTTTTTGGGAACGCCATCACGTCGCGAATGTTCTCCGTGCCGCATAGGATCATGCAAGTCCGCTCGATGCCGGCGGCAAAACCGCCATGCGGCGGCGTACCGTATTCCAATGCGTCGAGGAAAAATCCGAATCGCTCACGCGCCTTCTCAGGCGAAAGGCCGAGAGCCTTGAAGTTCAACGCCTGTATCTCTTTCTGGTGTATGCGGATCGAGCCGCCCGCACATTCGTAGCCGTTGATGACGGCATCGTAGGCTTTTGCCCTGACGTTGCCCAGCAGATGATGCTCGGACGGATCGTTCACCGCCGTTTTGAACATCTCGAGGTCCTCATCCATCGGTGATGTGAACGGGTGATGCGCGGCGATGTATGCGTCCGTTTCCTCGTCGTGCTCGAACATCGGGAACTCTGTCACGATAAGACATTCATATTTGCTGCGGTCGATCAGGTTCTCACGACGAGCAACCTCCTGTCTCAGGGCACCGAGCGAGGCCGCAACGACGCTTTTCTTACCGGCAACGATCAGAACGGCATCGCCGGTCTCGGCTTCGGCGGCGGCGATGAGTTGCTTTATCTTTTCCTCGCCAAGGGCCTTTAGCAGCGAGGACGTTATCTCGTCACCGATCTTTATCCAGCCAAGCGCACCGGCGCCGTAACGTTTGACGAATTCCTGCAGCTCATCCGTCTGCTTTCGTGAATAGTCAGCACGGCCCTTGACCACAATGCAATTTATCTCGCCGCCATTCGCGATGATCTCAGCAAAAGGTGCAAAGTCCGTGTCGCTGAGGTCGTCGCTCAGATCGATCAATTCCATCCCGAATCTAAGATCCGGCTTATCCGATCCGTATCGACGCATCGCCTCGGCATACGTCATCCGCGGCCACGTCTCGGGCAGCTCGATGCCGCCGACCGTTCGCATCACATGGTTGAACATGCCCTCGATCTCGCGATAGACCTGTTCGCGGTTTACGAACGACATCTCCATATCAAGCTGAGTGAATTCCGGCTGGCGGTCGGCTCTGAGATCTTCGTCGCGGAAGCAGCGCGCGATCTGATAATACCGATCGAGTCCCGCGATCATGGTGATCTGCTTCAGAATTTGCGGCGACTGAGGCAAAGCAAAGAATTTGCCCGTGTGGATGCGCGACGGCACGATGAAATCCCGTGCGCCCTCGGGCGTGGATTTGAGCAGTATAGGCGTTTCTATCTCTATGAATCCGCGACCGTCAAAATACTCGCGGATCGCCCTGACAGCCTTTGCCCGCGTGATAATGTTCTGCTGGAGAGCAGGCCGGCGCAGGTCGAGGTAACGATACTTGAGGCGCGTGTCCTCACTAGCAAGATTCTCGCTGCCGGCGACCTCCAGTTGGAATGGAGGCACGGCCGCATCGTTCAACACAAGCAACTCATCGACCTTTACCTCGATCTCGCCGGTCGAAAGTTTGGCATTCTTTGCTCCTTCATCGCGTTTCACCACCTCGCCTTTTACGGCAATTACGAACTCACCGCGAATGTTCTTTGCCTTGGCATGCGCTGCTGCAGCGGTCTCTTCGCTCACGACTACCTGCGTCACACCTTCGCGGTCGCGTAGGTCGATGAACGTGAAAACCCCAAAATCACGCTTCTTGGCGACCCAGCCCATCAAGACGACCTGTTCGCCTGTGTGGGACTGACGCAGTTCGCCGCACGTGTGAGTTCGTTCCAAAGTTCCTAGTATGTCCAGCATAAAAAAATAAAAACGCCTTTCGGTCTGAGACAAACGAAAGGCGGAGCGTCATCAAACTAACACTCTCGCCTCACATATTATTGTCGTCAACCCGCAAAATAGCGTTCATCAGAAATAAAACCTAGCGAAATAATAGAGTATCGGTGCATTCAATAGCAAACTGTCGAGCCGGTCGAGGATCCCGCCATGGCCGGGCAGGATATTTGCCGCGTCCTTGGCACCGGAACCGCGTTTCATCGCGCTCTCGGCCAGGTCTCCCAGCACGCCAACGACGGCCATCACCACCGCGAGCGGCACGGAGAACGAGTAGGGCAGTTCAGGAAAGAATAGAAACGTACATAAAGCGGCCAAACCGGCTGCGGCGACGATGCCGCCTATGAGCCCTTCGACGGTCTTGCCCGGCGATATGCCCGGGGCGAGCTTGTGTTTGCCTAGGGCGCGTCCGGCGAAATATGCTCCCGAATCCGAACCGAACATAACGGCAAAAAAGAATACAAGCAGTTTGGTCGAAAGCCCGGGATAATTCTCGAATCCAACTCGCGTCGCTATAAGATAGCCCCCGAGGAACGCTATATAAACGACCCCGGTTATCGTCACGCCGAGGCCCGTCAGCAGCTTGGAAAAATCTTTCTGAAACCGGAAAGTTTCAGCCACTATGACCACGACAACTGACAGAGCAAGCGTCAACAACAAAAGGTCCGGGGCCTTTGCCGGTGCGTCGAAAACGAATGCGGTGACCAAGGCAGCAGCTCCGAGGTAGCCAAGGGCCGCATCGGCTTTGAGCTCGAGCGTCTTTGAAAGCGAATAGAATTCGAACAATCCGGCTCCCATCGCGGCCACAGCCAGAATGACGAATATCCATACGGCCTCAGGCACCCATATCGGCAATATGATAGAACCGATCAATATCGGCAGTGCCACGGCTGCTGTGAGAAGTCTGGTCTTCATTGCGCGGCGGCCTCTTTTAGCCCACCATACCGACGGTCACGTTTTTGATATTCGAGCAAGGCTTCGAAGATCTGCGGGCGGCGGAAATCAGGGAACAAGGTCGGCGTTACCACGATCTCGGCATATGCGATCTGCCACAGCAGAAAATTTGATATGCGCATCTCGCCGCTGGTCCTTATGAGCAGGTCCACATCAGGCAGCGAATGAGTGTAAAGATTGCGTTCGATATCTTCTTCGGTCAAGCTGTCTATTCCTTCACTGCGACGCTCGATATCGGCAAACGCCAATCGTGCGGCCCGAACGATCTCAGCCCGGCCGCCATAGTTAAGAGCCACGCTCAGGACCGTGCCCGTGTTGTCGCGAGTCTTGTCAGTGGCCCAGGCGATCTCTCGCTGAACGTCCGGAGCCAGGCCGTTAACATCGCCGATGGCCTGAAATCGGATGTTGTTGGCACTGACCTCTTTCATTTCGCTGCGGATATAGCGTTTGAGCATCGACATCAGCCCCGTCACCTCGGCCTTTGGGCGCTTCCAATTCTCGGTCGAGAACGCATACAGCGTGACGGCCTCGATGCTCAGCCGAGCACAAGTATCGAGAATGGATCGGACAGATTCTGCGCCCTCCTTGTGGCCGAAGATCCTCGGCCGTCCACGCATTTTCGCCCATCGGCCATTGCCGTCCATAATGACCGCGATATGCCTCGGCAAACGGCCAAGATCGATGGCCGAAAGCAGATCGGCTTCCTCGGAATCCGCCGCGATGATGCCCTTGAATGCCTCAAGCATAAGTGTGTCGCGTCAAGAAGCTTGCCGGATCTCGGAACCGACAATGGCCTCGCGATCGATCGGGCCGTAAACGTGCGGATAGATTTCCCCGCCTGTCGATGGTTCGGCCACAAGCGGTGACGTGAGCCGGGCCGGATCGATCTCGAGTATCGCAATGGCGCCCGCCGATGCGAAATACCTTTGGATCACGCCGTCAACCTGCTCCTCGAAGCTGCAGTGGATAAAGCCTTCGACGTCCAGACTGTCGTTGGTCAGAAAAGCTCCGTCAAATGACTCCCACGTCGCTGCCGGCACGATGTGAAAAATTCTCATTGAAAGGTCAATAATCGACGCGAAAAAGGGTCAGCCCATGCGCCGGGGCCGTTTTGCCGGCAAGGCTGCGGTCACCGGTCACAATGGCCGTCTGAATTGTATCACCATCTTTATCGCCTCGCCCGGCCTCAAGCAGCGTGCCGACGATCGACCTGACCATATACCTTAGAAAACCCGTTGCCGATACTCTAAATTCGATCAAGGCGGCCGAGGCCCGGGCGTCCCACTGCGACGTGACCACACACTCGGTGACATTTCTGACCCGATTCTCACTGTCTGAGTGGGATGAGGAGAATGCTGTCCAATCGTGCTCTCCGAGGAATAAACGTGCAGCATCGTTCATAGCCGCAAGGTCCAGCGGCTTGTGCTCGTGGTGGGCAAATCGACGCCAGAACGGAGACATAACGGGAGCGTTCATCACTCGATATATATAAGTCTTGGAGCGGGCCGAGAATCTCGCGTGAAAGTCGTCCTCTGCACGTTCGCATTGCATTACTCGAATGTCACGCCAAAGATTGCCGTTAATGGCCGAACGGAGTTTTTCGGGTGTGAACTTACCGTCGGGGAGGTGCAGGTTTGCGACCTGTCCTTCGGCATGAACACCCGCGTCGGTCCGGCCGGAACCGACGACGGCAGTTTCGCGGTCGGCCAGCATACTGACGACGCGCTCGAGCTCGCCCTGAATAGTTCGGTCGTTCTCCTGGACCTGCCATCCATGAAAGTCCGTGCCGTCGTATTGGATCAGTAGCTTGAAGTTCACTTTACTGACAGTTTAATTAGAACCCGACAAAACGCGAAAGGGCCGGAGGCTGCCCTTACCTATACACGATGCCTGATCGATCGAACGTTCATCGCCCCGCGGCTTCATCGCAGAATACGATCCGCTATGGCAGCCGCAAAACGCGATGGTGCGGCAGCATCCATCCTAAGGTAAAGGGACGGCTCTATCAGCTCGAGTTCCATTAGTGCGAATTCACCCGACTCGTTTCGTACCAGATCGACGCGAGCATAGAGCAGATCGCCGTCGATATGATCAAGCACATCTGCGGCCCGTGACCGCATCGACGGTTCGGGCACGATGGCGGAGATCTCGCCGCCATGCTCTTCCTGTACGCGAAAATCAGCCGGCTTTGGCCGCTTTACGATGGCGTGGCTATAGGTTCCGTTAAAGTAAAAGAGCGACACCTCGCCTTCATCTATGATCGAGTGCATGAACGGCTGGACCAGGAACTCGCGTTCTGAAAAAACGGGAACCAGTTCCTCATCAAACGCTCTCAGCCTGTAAGTATCAGCAGCCGTTGCGCTTATGGACGGCTTGATGATCATCTCATCGGTCCCGAGGGTGTCTCGCCAGCGGACAAGGTTATCCGCTGTATAGGTCTCGTCCCACAATGTCGGCACAACGAGAACGTCTTGTTTCGCAAGATCGCGTAGATATTTTTTGTTAAGGTTCCAGCGGACGGTCGCGAGCGGATTGAGCAGCACCGTTTGACTCTCGATCTCGCTCAGGACGGCAAGAAACTCGTCAGGATGCTGCTGATAGTCCCACGGCGTTCGGATCACGACAGCGTCGAAATCTCGCCAGGGGATCGCCGTCTGCTGCCATGACAGGGTTCGTACCTCGATCGATCGCTCGGCCAAATGCGGTACGGCAAGCTCGTCGTCAGAGACGTAGCCAGCGAGGTCATCCATCGAGAGGAAACAGATCCGAGGGCTCATTTTGCGGCCGTTCGGCTACCGGGCTTTACGGCGGGAACGCCGTTAGCGCACATAGGACAGTCGTCCGGCGAATATGACGGGACGTCCAACATAGCAAGCGAAGTGAGCGGCACGCCGACGCGGGCCGCCCCGTTAGAACGGTCTATGATCGACGCTGCAGCAATGACATGGCCGCCTTGCCGTTCGAGTGCGGCTATACATTCACGTGTCGATCCGCCGGTGGTTATCACGTCTTCGACCACGAGGATGCGTTCGCCCTCGCGCAGCTCGAATCCTCGGCGGAGTGTCATCTCGCCGTTCTGGCGTTCTGTCCAAATAAACCGCACATTCAACGCTTCGGCTACTGCAAAGCCGATAACTATACCGCCAATCGCGGGCGACGCGACCGTCTCAATTTCGAGATGGGCGTGTCGTTCAGCGATCGATCGGCCGAAAGCCGCTGCATCAGCTGCGTATTGCAACGCCAGGGCGCATTGCAGATATTGCGGGCTATGCAGTCCGCTGGACAGTACAAAATGTCCGTCAAGGAGTGCTTCACGATCTCTAAAATGCGTTAGGACGTCGATCATGGTTCGCAAAAAAGGAAGGCTTTGCTACACTTTGCTGGTGACTCCGTATCCTAACCTAATTTCCGAGTCATTGCTAATTTCCGATACCGTGCGGCTGCTTCGCTCGTTCGGCGGACGCGCTTCGGCAGCGAGCGTTGCGGATTTTGTGCTCAAGATACGGCGGCCATCGGCCGATGTCGCAAAGCTTGTGGTTGGAGAGCTTATCAGCTCGGATCCGCGGCTGGAACTAGACGGCGATGCCGTAGTGCTGATCGATCGCGACGAGAATCGCGAGTTGGCAGAGACCGATTTTGTCGTTTTCGATCTCGAGACGACAGGTGCCAAAGCCCCTCCGTGCAGGATAACGGAGGTAGGCGCTTATCGCGTTGCAGGCGGCGAGGTCCGGGACCGGTTCCACACTCTCCTCAACCCCGAGATGCCGATCCCTCCGTTCATTACACAATTGACCGGCATTGACGACGACATGGTCGCGGGAGCACCGCTGTTCGGCGAGATACTCGGCGACCTGCTTAGGTTCATCGGTGATTCGGTGATGGTCGCGCATAATGCGGCGTTCGATATGCGGTTTCTCAACTACGAGATATCGCGGATATTCCCCGATCACCGCCTCGCCAATCCCTGCTTGTGTACGGTCCAGCTTTCGAGGCGGCTGCTGCCCGAGATCGAGAACCACAAGCTAAAGACCGTGGCTCGGCATTATGAGATCGATCTGGTCGATCATCACCGAGCATCGGCCGATGCTTTCGCAACGGCTCATATTTTCGTCAACCTGCTCTCGCGGCTTCACTCGGACGGCGTCAAGGACCTGGGAGCCATCAAGAAAATGAGCAGCCGCAAGAATCGTTATGTCAGATGAAACGCCGCCGGCGGCAAGCAATAAGCAGGGCCTGGATATTCGTTCGACACCTCGCGATGAGATGGGTCTGTTCCCGCTCGATACATTCGAGTACGAATATCCCGGACGCGAGATCCTGATCGAATTCGAGATGCCCGAGTTCACCGCGATCTGTCCTTTCTCGGATTTCCCGGATTTCGGCACTATCAAGCTCAAATACGTCCCGGATCGTCTTTGCATCGAATTGAAAAGTTTGAAACTGTATATCAATTCGTTTCGAGACGTGAAGATCTTCCACGAACATGTCGTGAACGTGATACTCGAGGATGTGGTAAAGGCCTGCGATCCGCTTCGGGCCGACGTGATCGGCGACTATAACGTCCGAGGAAACATCAAGACCGTGGTCTCGGCAGCCTACAATAAGCCCGGTCAATGAGCGGTTGAGGTCTTGTTCCCGTTAGCGGCGATGTGCTTCTCACACGCTCGGTCAACGCGGCGGATCACTTCATGCTCGGCAGCGGCAGCGTTTCGCGGCGAGCCATTGGCAAGCTCCGAAACGATCAGTGAACGAGCCTTGTCAAGCAGCGTCTGCTCTCGAAATGAAAGACGTTTCTCGCGGCTAAGGTAGGTCAGCTTTTTGAATACGTCCGCAACGGCAAAAATATCGGCCGACTGGATCTTTTGCATGAACTCGCGAGAGCGGGATTTCCAATCAGAATTTGCCTCATCAAAATCCTCACCGAGCCGCGAGACCAGCCTTTTGCATTGTGACGGCGTCAGGAGTGGGCGGATACCTACGCTGTCGGCATTCGATTCCGGGACGAAAATGATCGATGTGTCATCGATCACCTGCAGCTCGAAACCGGCTAATTCATGCGTGCCGCAATCCCTCACACGCCGAGCCACGACAATGCATGCGCCTTGTCCGGGATATACCACCTTTTGCCCTATCGTCAGCCGCATCTGAAAGCCTCCGGGACATCAAGTATTGAAGGTTGCGGTGTGCGACGGCCGAGTCGAGATCACGGCCGAAATGTCTTTATGCCGACGATTGTAGCACGGTATTAACGGCCGGGACGTTAATTTTTTTCAGGGAAGGTCAATCGGAGGAGTGATCTGGGGCATGGACCGGCAGCTCGATCTGGAACGTGGTGCCCTCACTCAAGACCGACCGGACGGACACTTCACCGCCGTGCAGCCGAGCGAGGTGCTTCACAATGCTGAGGCCCAGGCCGGTGCCGCCCATATCGCGGGAGCGGGCTTTATCAACGCGATAGAACCGCTCAAAGATCCGCGAAAGATGTTCGGGCAAGATGCCTTCTCCCGAGTCGGCAACTGTTATAAGGTCGCGGCCGGCCTCACGGCTGTGAGCCACCACCACGCTCCCGCTCTCACGATTGAATTTGATAGCGTTGTCTATCAGATTGACCAGCATCTGCTCGAGTCTTATGACATCGGCAAACACGGCGGTCCCTGGCTGAACGTCATTGAATAGCGTGACGTCACGCGAGGCAGCTTTGGTACGCAGCGAAGCAAATATCTCATCGACCATCTCATGGAGCCGTACATTGCGCGGATCTACGCTCACCTTGCCCGATTCGATGAGGGACAGTTCGAGTATGTCTGCAATCAGCGTACTCATACGTTCGGCGTTTCGCCTGATCACGGTCAGGAACCGACGATTGTTCTCGACGTCCTCCATCGCCCCATCCTCTAGCGTTTCTACGAAAGCAAGGATCGAGGTCAGCGGCGTCCTGAGTTCGTGAGAGATATTAGAGAGGAACTCCTGACGGACCGATTCCAGCCGGTCGATGCGGGTGGTCTCGTAAAAAAAGCCGATCGCGCAGTTTCGGCCGTCGAGCTCGATAGGGGCCACGTGCACGTCGAACTTACGTCTTTCCGTATCGATGAGCTCGAGCCTGACCTCTGACGTCAGCCCGGAGGACAGCGCACGTCTAAATGCCTCGTGCAGATCCAGATCTCGAACGATCTCAGAGAGCCGCCTACCGGCGATGCGCCCGTTTCGGCTAAATATGTCCTGTGCAGCTGCGTTCCAGCCGATCACGCGAGTTTCGCGGTCCATGGCGAGGACACACTGTCGGGTGGTCGCGAGTATCCTCTGAAGCAATTCGCGCGAACCCGAACCGATCCCCAAACCGTCGATCGTCAATGATTCCTCAACAATGTTCATTTGAATCCGACAAACCTGTATCCGATCCCCACAACGGTCTCGACGCAGCTGCCGCAGTCACCTAATTTCTGACGGAGCCGCCGAATATGTACGTCAAGCGTCCGAGTATCGCCGAAGTAACTGTAGCCCCAGACGTTGTCGAGTAGCTGCTGACGAGGTGCGACACGGCCTGCGTTATTGATCAGATGCGTCAGCAATGCGAACTCTTTGCGTGTCAACTTAACGTCGGTTCCACTGCATACGACCCGCATATCCGCGAAATCCACCTTGAGCTTCTCGTCCGAATAGACCGGAACAACGTCCTTCTCCGACCTGCGGAGCACCGCTCGAACACGGGCGACCACCTCTTTTATCGAGAACGGTTTGACTATGTAGTCATCCGCCCCGGTCTCGAGCCCGGAGACGCGGTCGCCTTCTGCGGCTTTAGCCGTGAGCATGATCACCGGCGTATCCTTTGTCAGGCTCTCACGCCGCAGCCTGCGGCACAGCTCCATTCCGCTCATACCGGGCAGCATCAGATCCAGCAATATCAAAGATGGCGTCGCACGTTCATCCAATGCGAGTCTCAGTCCTTTTTCACCGGACTCGGCGATCAGCGTGCGAAACCCCTCGCGTCGAAGGTTGTACTGCAGTCCTTCGGCAATGTCCTCGTCGTCCTCGACGATCAGAATGGTCTGCGGCATATTCTCCTCTGAAATAAAGGCTAGGATCGAACGGTTAAGGACAAATCTATTCCGCGGAGCTTAACGCCGTATTAACAAAATATTACAGGATTGTTAATTGTGCCGCTACGTAACGCACAGGTTGGCCTACTCGAGCCCAAGACGACGCATTTCGTCTCGCGGACGGAGTACGAAAAGGATCTTGCCGCAGAGGTGGTCGATATCTGACCAGTTCTCAATGTTCAGCTGCATCGAGGCAAGAGCGGCGGTCGGCATAGGTTCGAGAACACCCGTGAGGTAGTGGATGAAGCCCTCAAGCCCGGGATTGTGCCCTACAACGAGAACACAGGAGGCGTCCTCGGGAAAGCTCAGAGCTACCTCGCGCAAGGTGTTTGGGCTTGCCTCGTAGATCTTCTCGTTTAGGACGAGCGGAACTTCTCGCAGCCCGGCCGCTCTGATCAGGCTGGCCGTTTCGCGAGCGCGCACAGCCGGCGACGATACGATCACATCAGGGCGTGGCTTTAGGCTCGACAGCCTTTCTCCGATAAAAGGCGCCGCGGCGAGTCCCCTCGCATTGAGCGGCCGGTCTCGATCGGCCAATGAATGGTCGTCCCAACTAGATTTTGCATGACGCAGAAGCAATAAGGTTCTCATCGATCACACCGGTCCGCCGCATCACCGTCCGAACCATTCATCGGTCAAAAAAGTCCGTTCATTGATATAGAATTGGCCAGAGGACAATAATCTAACACAATGGGCGGAATGGGCGAACTCGATGCTGCATTGCTGATCAACCTGATCGGTTTCTCGGTCGGCATAGCACTGTACCTGCTGCTTGCTGCGATGGTCATGCGGCATGCCCGCGGCAGGGTCCTTACGTCCACGGAACGACTGCTGACGGCGACCGGAGTGCTGGGCGTAATTTGGAATGCAGGAGAACTTCTCGCGTTCTCGCAGAGCGATGCCGGCAATGAAGCTGTCAATCCGATGATAACTGCTTTGACGTTTTCGGCGCTTGGATTCCTGCCGTCAGTGGTCGTGCACTCGGCCGAAACATCCACGGGCGGTAATCGCTGGCTCAAATATGCAGCTTACTCTCTGAGCATATTTGCCGCTGCGTCCCACTTTGCCGCAGCTTTTTCCGGTGCCGAGGTCCCCTCGGACCTTACGCTGCAAGCACAGACCATCGGTTCGCTCCTACTTGCGATAGCTCTCCTTGCTTTCAATCTGCGCCAAACCCTGGAGAACAAGGCCTTATGGACAGCGGCCCTGCTGATCTTTGCGGTATCGGCCCTCCATCTGAGCGGAGAACGTGAGGGCAGGTCCTGGATCATAGAACTGGTTACCCACCAATCGTCGCTTCCGCTCGCCCTTGTCATTCTTTATCAAAACTATCGTTTTGCATTCGCTGACCTATTCCTAAAGCGAGCCGTCTCGCTGCTCCTGCTCTCCGGACTAGCGTTCGGGCTCTACGCCGGAGTCGGCGAACGATTGGCGTCGCTGGACGGTGCCGCGATCAATGGACAAGGGAGGGACGCCGCGATCTTTGTCGGGCTGTGGATAGCAACCGCCCTATTGTATCCGCTCATACACAGAGCGTCGGAGTTGCTGGTGGACAAAGTGCTCCTAAAGCGGGTCGATTATGTGAAGTTCAGATCGGAGATCGAACTGTCTCTCGATCGCTGCGAATCAGAGGAAAGTGTACTTCGCTTGATCCAGGTCCGGCTGGCCGAGGTGTTGACGGCAAAAAGCTCGATAGTCGTATCCGGTACGGATGCAGCTGCGCGGGCCGGTTCGGCGCCCGTAACATACACTTCGGACGAGGCGACCGTCAGGGTGCCGACCGCTGAATCACCATACCGTGGCATAAGGATAGGAGGCTTTGAAGGGGGCCGCCGGCTACTTTCGGACGAAGTGCAGATGCTCGCAGATGTGGCATCGATAGGCGCGCGGAGGATAGACGCGATCCGCGTCTCGATCGAGCGATTCGAACGTGAATTTCGCGAACAGGAATTCGCAAAGCTTGCTACGGAAGCGCAGCTCACGGCACTGCGGTCTCAGATCAATCCGCATTTCCTGTTCAACGCCTTGACGACTCTCGGCTATTTGATAAAGACCGATGCGGACAAAGCTTTTGACACCTTGCTCAAGCTGACACAGCTTTTGCGGGGCGTGCTCAAAAAAACGAGCGAATTCACGCCGCTGAGGGACGAGATAGCCTTGGTGGAGAACTATCTCGAGATCGAACGGGTCCGGTTTGAAGAAAAGCTGGAGGTCAATATCGAGATCGACCCCGATGCTGCCTCCGTTGAGGTGCCGACGCTTATTCTGCAGCCGCTCGTCGAGAACGCCATCAAACATGCGATATCCGAGAATAGGATAGGAGGGCGCATCTCAATCCGTGCGATCCCGGACCCGGAAGGCCGCGATCTGGTGCTGACAGTATCCGATACAGGAGCCGGCAGCGGCGTGAAAAGGAACGGCGGCGAGGGCGTAGGGCTAAGAAATGTTCGCGATCGCCTCCAGAATCATTACGGTTCGGCTGCGTCTCTGGCCATGGTTGGCAGAGACGGCGGCACGGTCGTGACGATCACCCTGCCTACAGGAGTAAATGACCATGAATAGGATCAAAACCTTCATCGCAGATGACGAAAGGCCGGCCCGCGAGTTTCTGAAGACGATCCTAAATGAGATCGGAATGACCGACCTGGCCGGCGAAGCCGACAACGGCGCCGACGCGGTCGAGATGATACGCGAGCTCAAACCCGATCTTGCGATACTCGACCTCAAGATGCCGGAAATGTCAGGGCTTGAGGTCGTTCGTACGCTCCGCAGGCCGCAGATGCCGCTGGTCATCTTTGCGACCGCGTATGACGATCACGCAGTGCAGGCATTCGAGGTGAATGCTGTCGATTATCTGCTGAAACCGGTTGACAAGAACAGGCTTGCCGAGGCTCTCCGCCGAGTTGCCGAACGGCTTGAGGAATCGGACTGGCGTAGTGTCGAAGCCGACAAGGTAAAGCGTGCGGCCGCCGAGATAGAAGACGCGGTCGATAGCGAACCTATCGAGCGTATCCCGGTCAGGGTGCGTGACGAGATCTACCTGATACCGACAAACGAGGTCGCAAGCGTGGTCGCCGACGGAGAACTGCTAAGGATCACAACCTCAGACAACCGAAAATATGTGATCAATCACAGGCTGAAGGACCTGGAGCTGCGGCTGAATGAACGTGAGTTCGTTAGATTGTCGCGGGGAGCCATCGCAAGCCTCGAACAGATCGAACGTATATCGCCGATGCCGGGCGGAACGCTGCTTGTATTCCTAAAGAATGGGCAAGAGATACAGTCTAGCCGAATGCAATCTCGCATGATACGTTCTCGGCTGCTGAAACTCTAGCTGTTTCGCCGCTTGGCGATACCGATCGGTGCCATCGGGCGACAGCAGACGCTGACCAGCTTTTTGCGATCCGCTTCCATCACCGGATCACGATCAAGCAGCTTGAATGTCGAACGCAGGATCTCTGCCGCGTGCGGATCTTCGGGCTCGGTGATGCGATAGTGCATCCATTTCCCGTCGCGGCGTCCGGCCACGAGCGAAGCGCTTTTGAGATAAGCAAGGTGACGGGAGATCTTTGGATTGTTGGTCCCGAGTGTCTCGGCAAAAAAGCAAACACACACCTCGCCGTCGCGCATCAGGTTGAGCAGACGCAGCCGAGTGCGGTCCGACAAGGCCGCGAATATTCTCTCAAGTGCAGGTCCTGCTTTCCGTGACATAACAAAATTGTATCACATAACAATTATGGCTTGACATAAATATGAATTCGCATTATTCTGCATCCACATTTACGGATACGCGTAAATGATGACTGAACCGGAGGCAATGATATGTTTGATACCAAAGTTTTGAAGCCGCACATCTCGCTCAATGTCAGCGACGTGGAAGCGAGCATTGATTTCTACAGGCGGATGTTCGGCATCGAGCCCGCGAAGGTGCGTACGGGCTACGCGAAGTTCGACGTAGAGACACCCGCTCTCAACCTGACGCTCAATCAAGTGCCCTTCGTTCCGAAGGGAGGGCTTTCGCATCTCGGGGTCCAGGTCGCAGCCACCGAGGACGTGCTCGCAATTCGCGACCGTTGGGCTGCTGATGGGCTGATCCCGCGAGAGGAGATGCAAACGACTTGCTGCTATGCGGTCCAGGACAAAGCATGGGTGCGCGATCCGGATGGCAACGAGTGGGAAGCATTTGTCGTGCTGGAGGACAATCTGCCCGAAGGAATGGCAAAAAGTGACGACGCTGCGTGCTGCGTGCCGACATTCACCACGATCGACGGATCATCGAAAGAGCCAGTGATCGCGTGCTGTTAGCTCAGTGGGTGCGGACCGGTTCGAAACACACCGCGGGGTCCGCACCGAACGGTTCTGAACTCAATGATCGCAGGAGAGAAGTTGTATATGGCAAAGCGAAATATGCAAAGCGGATGCGGACGAGAGGTGCTGCCGGAGCCGGGACGGCAATTGTTCGACCGCGACTGGGAGGTGCTTGTGATCGAGCGCGATCCGGTCTCGGGCAAATATAGAACTCGCACTCTATGCTGCGAATCGTCCCCTTTGATCAAAAAACCGGCGTTGCCCTGCTGCTGGATCTGATAAATGAATATGTCTGCGAATGAATGCAACCCTGTGCGACGTTTGTCATTCCTTGATCGCTATCTCACGCTTTGGATCTTCCTGGCGATGTTTGCGGGCGTGATGACCGGCTACCTCTATCCGGGTATCGAAGGAGCGATCAGTCGATTCAACGTTGGTACGACGAATATCCCGATCGCGATCGGACTGATACTGATGATGTATCCGCCATTAGCCAAGGTGCGTTATGAGGAACTCGGCGAGGTCTTTCGCAATACAAAGGTGCTCGGCCTGTCGCTTGTGCAGAATTGGCTGATCGGGCCGGTCCTAATGTTCGCGTTGGCGGTCATTTTTCTTCGCGATCAGCCGGAGTATATGGTCGGCCTGATAATGATCGGCCTGGCGCGTTGTATAGCAATGGTCATCGTATGGAATGAGCTTGCGAAAGGCGATAGCGAGTATGCGGCCGGATTGGTCGCTTTCAACAGCGTGTTCCAGGTACTTTTTTACAGCGTGTATGCCTGGATATTCATAACGGTCTTGCCGCCGTTCTTCGGGCTGGAGGGCATCGCCGTCAACATCAGCATCTGGCAGATCGCGGAAAGCGTACTTATCTATCTGGGCATTCCCTTCGTTGCTGGTATGCTCACCCGATACGTACTTGTCCGGGCAAAAGGCAAGCAGTGGTATCAAGAACAATTCATCCCGCGTATCAGCCCGCTGACACTTGTGGCGCTCCTATTTACGATATTCGTAATGTTCAGCCTCAAGGGTGAGCTGATAGTCAATTTACCGTTCGATGTCGTTCGCATAGCGATACCAATGCTGATCTATTTCGTCGCAATGTTCCTGATCAGCTTCTGGATGGGAAGATCGGTCGGCGCGGATTATTCAAAGACGGCGACGCTCTCATTTACGGCAGCGAGCAATAATTTCGAACTGGCGATCGCCGTGGCGGTGGCGGTATTCGGCATCAACTCGGGTGCGGCGTTCGCGGCCGTTATCGGCCCGCTGGTCGAGGTCCCTGTACTGATCGGATTGGTCAACGTTGCACTTTATTTCCAAAAACGATACTTCGCCGTCGAGGCTTGAGACACTATGCAAAAACAGAGCGTTCTTATATTGTGCACAGGCAACTCGGCTCGCAGCCAGATGGCTGAGGGCCTGCTCCGTGATATGGCGGGCGATCGATTTGATGTCGAAAGCGCCGGAACGGTCAAAAGTTTCGTCCGTCCTCAGGCTATCGCCGCGATGGCCGAGATCGGCGTAGATATCTCGGGGCATCGTTCTAAATGTCTCGACGAGTTCATCGAGACACCTTTTGACTACGTCATCACGGTTTGCGACAACGCAAATGAGTCCTGCCCCATTTTCCCCGGCCCGGCCAAACGTCTGCATTGGCCATTCGAGGACCCGGCGGCCGCTGTCGGATCGGACGAAGAGATACTTGCCGTATTCAGGCGCGTTCGGGACGAGATACGTTCCAGGCTCGAAAGGTTCATCGAGAGCGGATCGTGACTTGCTTTTAGTAGGCCGCGACCTTTCGACGACCACAGGCGGCCATCCGGACTGACCTAATTGCCATTCATTAAAAAGTTGAAACTGCTCGGGGCGAAAAACTGTAATATCGTTTTTCGGTTCTTGGAGTAGTTATCAAGATCTCTGTTATGGCAAGACAATACCTACTATTAGCTATCTTTCTGCTTTGCACTTCACCGCTGGCGGCACAAACTTCGGGTTCGATCTCGGGCAGGATCACATTCGGGTCGGATGCACGTCCGCTACATCAGGTCTCGGTCAAACTGGTCGAGCTCAAGCGAACCGTCGTCACTGATGACGATGGCCGTTATGAGTTCAAGGGACTGCCGCCGGGCCGATACACGATATTCGTTCACCAGGAAGGTTTTGGTGACGTTACGCGGACCGTGGCCTTGGCCGCGGGTGCCGGCGCCACGATCGACGTCGTGTTGACGCTGACGGGCGTTCGCGAGCAGGTCACGGTCACTGCCACGGGCAGCGAACAATCGCTTTTCGAATCGATCGCTTCTGTCAGCACGACCGACTCAACTAAATTGGTAGAGCGGGCGGCGGTCGGGCTCGGTGATTCGCTCGACAATGAAGCAGGTGTCGCTAAGCGCAACTTTGGGCCGGGCAATTCGCGGCCCGTGATACGCGGATTCGACGGTGACCGTGTGCTCGTGGCGTCGGATGGCGTTCGTGTCGGGTCGCTCGCATCACAATCAGGTGATCACTCGGAGCCGGTGGACGTCTTGTCGGTCGATCGTGTCGAAGTGGTAAAAGGCCCGGCGACGCTGCTCTACGGCAGCAACGCGATCGGGGGAGTGGTCAACGCGGTCAGCGGCCATGACGAAGGTGCTCATCCGGGTTTGCGTGGATATTTTACTACGATCGGCAGCAGCAACAGCGATCAGGCGTCTGTTTCGGGCGGCGTCGAGTATGGCTGGAAGAACTGGATGGTATGGGGCAACGCGACAGGCCAGCGATCGAGTGATTACAAGGCTGGCGGCGGCTACGGCAGAGTGTTCAACTCATTTACGCGCAACGCTGCGGGCAACGGCGGGTTCGGATACTACGCTAAGAAGGCCTTTGCGAATTTCAATTTCAGCCATTACCAAAACCGATTCGGGATACCGGTCGGTGACGGAGCGGACGAAGAGCGAAGTCTCCGTATGTGGCGGCAGAGTTACAGGATAAACGTGGGCCTGACGGACTTGAACTCGTTCATCTCGTCGATAAAGGTAACGCTTGATCACACAAATTATCGACATCAGGAGATAGCCGACAGCGTGGTGGGGACGACCTTTCGCAACAGGGTATATTCCTACCGAGCCGTGCTGGATCAGCGTGCCTACAAACGGCTTTCGGGCCGATTCGGCGTCGAAGGCTACTACCGCAATTACTCGACCGTCGGCGAAGAAACGCTGATCGACCGTCCCATCAAGCAGCGCTCTTTCTCGGCTTTCGGGCTGGAGGAGCTAAAGTTCGACCGAGTGACGCTGCAATTCGGCGGCCGAGTCGAGAATAATAGTTACCGTCCGGTCAGCAACGCCTACCGCGAACGTGACTTTACGGGATTCTCGGGAGCTGCGGGAGCGAGATTCCGACTCTGGAAAGGCGGAGCGTTTGTCGCAAACTACACGCATTCCTATCGTGCCCCGGCGCTTGAGGAACTGTACAATTTCGGGCCGCACGATGGCACCTTATCCTTCGAGATCGGCAACGAGAACCTGCGTGCGGAGAAGAGCAACGGTATCGATCTGTCGCTAAGGCAGCAGAACAAGCGGGTCAGACTCGAGGGCAATTTCTTTTATTACCGGATCAATGATTTCGTGTTCCTGGCCCCGACCGGTGAATTCGACGGAGGCGGCGGTGGTGGCGGAAAGCGCCAATTTGGCGACGGCGGCGGCAGCGGCCTTCCGATAACCGAATACCGGCAGGGCGACAGCAGGTTCTACGGGACCGAGTTCAACATCGTAGCTTCGGTGAGCAAATATGTGGATCTGACCTCGAGCATCGACTACGTGAACGCCCGGCTAAGTGATGGGCGCCCGCTACCTCGCATCCCGCCGTTTCGTGCACGGTTCGGCGTAGATGCCCACTACAAGACCTTTAGTGTCAGGCCTGAGTATGTCGTAGCGGGGAAACAGGATCGGGTCTTCGACCTGGAGACGCCGACCAGAGGCTACGGTACATTCAACTTAGCGGCGAATTACGTTATACCTCAGGATCATTTCGCGCATATCTTCTTTGTCAACGCATTCAATCTCGGTAATACGATGTACTTTAACCACGTTTCCTTTATCAAAGACATATCGCCCGAGATAGGACGAGGGGTCAAATTCGGCTATACGGTTCGATTCTTCTGATGTTCGCGATATAGCCAATGATGTTCTGACTCACCTGCGGCTTTCGTTTATAATCGTATCTGTACAGATCAAAACGAAAACCAAGGGGGAAAGATCACGATGGTCACAGATCAGCTTGAGTTCGAGACGGCCAACGGCCGAACAACGGCGTTCGTCGCAATGCCGGATGAAGATACAGGCCCGCCGGTTCTTCTGATACAGGAATGGTGGGGTGTGAACGGCCACATCAAAGACATCGCCGGCCGATACGCTAATGCCGGTTTTGTAGCGATAGCGCCGGACCTATACCGCGGCCGGATCGCATCAAACGCCGAAGAGGCATCACGGATGATGCATGAACTGTCGATCGAAGACGGAATCGATACTATCCGAAACGCGATCAAGGCAGCACGCGAGAGGTACGGGTTCGGCCATTTCGGCATCACCGGCTATTGCATGGGCGGGACCTATGCGTTGAGAGCTGCTTGCGAGCTCGAAGGCATTGCCGCCGCCGCTCCTTTCTACGGCGATATCCCGGAAGAAGAGGTTCTGGCGAAATTGCGCGTCCCCGTGATATTTGTTTCGGGCAAACGAGACGCTTGGATCGATCCTGAAAAGGTCGCTGGGCTCGAATCGGCGGCGGCACGGCTCGGGCTTAACGTTGAGTCGTTGAAATATGATGCGGATCACGCTTTCTTCAACGACACGCGTCCAGAGGTTTACGACCCGGCAGCCTCGCAGGATGCGTGGGCCAGAGTGACCAGTTTCTTTAAGAACACTCTCTAAGATCGAGATACAGTCATGGAATAGGCCCGGCGGAACGACCAGGTTCGCGCCGGGCCATTTTCGTTAAATTGCGGCACTATGACATTAGTCTGACCTCGCCAATATATTCGACGTAATCCTCGACGTTCCGTATCTCGTCCCGTTCGGCCTTTCTCTGCTGTTTATTCAAATACATATTGGCGTCCGCTATTTGGATCGCATTCTCGATCTCGGCCATCGTGCTGAAATTCTCGAAAGCGAATGACACATTCACCGTAACGGGCTGCGGCACGCCGTTCACTTTCATTTTTGTCAGCAGGCGTTCCATTCTCGGCATACGAGCGGCGGCGCTCTCAGCATCGAGTCCCATCATTAGTACAAAGAACTCATCCCCTCCCCATCGAAATATCAGATCGTCGGGACGAGTAACGCTCCGGATAGCCTTTACAACGGCTCGGATCACTATGTCACCAGCGACGTGTCCGTGGACGTCATTGATATCCTTGAGATCGTCAATATCAAAGAATCCAACACAGCCCGACGACGAGCCGCTATTCGTTGAGTGTCGCTCTACGTAGCCGTTGAAGGCGTGGCGGTTGAGAGCCGTCGTAAGGGAATCGACGTTGGCGAGCTCCAGAAGTTTCTCCTGCGTCTCTAACAAATGCTCATTGGCCGAGCGAGCTTCTGCAAGTACCTTTTCGAGTAGAAGTATCACCATTCCGAATCCGAGCAGGATCTGGAGCACGACATCCGCTACAGGAGTGAACTCGGCCAGATCGAGATCGATGCCGCGGTAGATATGCAGGAAATACCCGCCGAACTCCTGAAGCATGTTGAGAAATGACAGCCCGATCGCGATCTGAAGTACATACCATCCGAAAGTGCGTTCAGTGATACGCATCAGCGAAAGAAACGCCATCACAAAGAATCCGCACAGCAGCAGCGAGTGAACGTGCATTAAGAGATTCAGGTCATCGAATACGAACGGCAGCCCGAAACCAAGAAGTATGAAAACGACCGCAAAGATCTCCTGGCGAGGCTTGATCTCTTCGTCGATAGCCAGGTTGCGGCATCCGGCGACGAGCAGGAATCCGAAGAAGTACTGCGTCAGAAGGAAAAAGCTCAAAAGCTGAAGCGAATATTCGTCGTAGCTGAACGCAAGCCTGAGACAAAATAGAGCGAAGCACTGACACAGCCATGCGTTGGTCCAGTGTTTGAGTGCCGACAGATTAAGCGAACGGCGCAGGAACGCGGTCAGTAATGTGATGACCGAGACGCCTGCAATTTGAATTATCAGTCCGAGCTTTGATTCCATATCACGGCCGAGGCGGGAAATGTATTCGACGGGTGCCGAGAGATACTCGCGAAAAATGCGGTGAGGCTGGCGTGGAAGTAAATATCCCCTTTCAATTGTAAAACATCTTTGTGCAGTCAGTCCATTATATTTTTAGGCCGGTAGCCGGATCGGATCACGTTGGAACGCTCAATCGTCGGGTGTTATATTGATTATTTGCCCGAAGGCTGAATCTCAATGCTTTCTTCGGCCGATATTGATTGTGATGCTGGAAAATACTACCGATCGTGATCTGCAGCTAGGCGTCAAAGGATTTAGATTCTCTGACCTTTTCGACGCTGTCAGGCTGCAGGAACTCGCAGAATGCTTTTATTCGGAGGTCGAACGAAAAGAGCCGGTTCTCGGCTCGGCGTTGCGCAAGTATATCAATTCGAGAGGAGTCGGAATTGAAAGGCGAGCTGAATCGAAGATACTGACCGACGCTGCTCCGTTCCTCTCGGATTTTATCGGCCGTCTTTTCAACATTTCTGACGAACGCTCGGAACTGCGACACTCGATCGCGATCCAGGATCCGGTATGGAAATTCAAGTTCTTTGTCCAGCGTCGGGCCGCAAAGAAGTTCAAGCCTGATCAACTCGAAGCACTCAATGAGAGCCGGCTTTGGCTTGCCGTGACGGAGCTCAGAAATTCTGCATTTGGCGATACGTTGGTCCATGACGATGAGCTTTCGATCGCTGAGATGACGATCCGGATCCAAGACGCGGAAGAAGCATTATCAAAGCCGGGCGATGACATGGATCCGGCCGTGCTCGATACGGTCAACCGCATCTCCGCCGCTTTCACAAAGCTCAAGGATTCTGAATTCGGCAGGTGGTACTCGCTGTATGTTTTAGAAGAAGATGCCTCGGGCGACCTATTGCAGGTCAAAGCGGCATTGAGGGTCATCGAGGCCTGGTCTGCGATCGCCTTTGCCAACAAGATCCGAAAATGGCATTCATTCAAGGTCCCCCATGCTCTCGACTACCAAAACCTTGTTCATCTGATACACCCCGAACCCAAGCTGCACAACATAATGCGGGGCCGCGATAATGAGATGCGCCGAAGGGACGGGTTCAGGCTAACGGACGATCGCGGCACCTTGCGGGATGCGCTCTACGAGATCGACTATTGCATGATCTGCCACGAGCGAGAGAAGGACGCGTGCTCGACCGGCCTGCGCGAGCCGGACGGTACCGCAAAACGCAATCCGCTCGGTATCAAGACAGAAGGCTGCCCGCTCGACGAGCGCATCTCAGAGATGCATTTGCTCAAGAAACAGGGCGACCCGATCGGAGCTCTCGCTCTGGTCACGATCGACAATCCAATGTGTGCGGGTACGGGCCACCGCATATGCAACGACTGTATGAAGGGCTGCATCTTCCAGAAGCAGGAGCCCGTCAATATCCCGCTGGCAGAGACATCGTCGTTGACCGACGTTCTCGAACTTCCGTACGGTTTCGAGATCTACAGCCTGCTGACACGTTGGAATCCGCTCAACGCGAAACGCCCATACGCTCTGCCGTACAACGGCAAGAACGTGATGGTCGTCGGGCTCGGGCCTGCGGGCTACACGTTATCGCACTATTTGCTTAATGAAGGATTTGGCGTTATCGGCATCGACGGGCTAAAAATAGAGCCGCTGCCCACAGACTGGACCGGAGATCTAGGGCGTTCGTGTCCGAAACCTATAAGGGACATTTCGGAGATCACCGAAGAACTCGATCAACGCATCCTGTCCGGTTTCGGCGGCGTGTCGGAATACGGCATAACGGTCCGCTGGGATAAGAATTTTCTGACGATGGTGCAGCTGATGCTTTCGCGACGGAAGCGATTCCGAGCGTACGGCGGCGTGCGATTTGGCGGAACGCTGACGATAGAGGACGCCTGGGAATACGGGTTCGATCATATTGCGATCGCGACGGGGGCGGGCCGGCCGACCATCGTGCCGATGAAGAATAACCTGATCCGCGGCATCCGTCAGGCAAGCGATTTCCTGATGGCTCTGCAGCTAACTGGTGCATTTAAGAAGGATACGCTCTCGAATCTTCAAGTGAGGCTGCCTGCCGTAGTGATAGGCGGCGGGCTGACGGGTATCGATACTGCGACCGAACTATTTGCCTATTATCCGGTACAGGTCGAGAAGATGCTCCAAAAGTATGAGCAGACGGTCGCGGCTTTCGGCGAAGAGGCCGTGATGAAGGCTTTCGATCCGGAAGAGCTGACGGTGCTGCCCGAGTTCCTGGATCACGCGCGTCAAATACGAGCCGAACGTGAGCGCGCCGCAGCCGCTAAAGAGGAGCCGAACTTTGTACCGCTCGTACGTTCGTGGGGCGGCGTTTCGCTTGTCTACCGAAAGCGACTCCAGGACAGCCCCGCCTATCGGCTAAATCACGAAGAGGTGCAGAAGGCGCTCGAGGAAGGTATCGATATTGTCGAATGCATGTCGCCTACCGAGGCGGTGCCTGATGAATTTGGAGCTATCAAGGCGATCAAGTTCGAGCGGCTCGAATACGTAGCCGAGACAGGAAAATTTGATAATACCGGTGAGATCCACGAATTCCCCGCTCGCACAGTTTGCGTTGCAGCCGGAACGTCGCCGAACGTGATCTATGAAAAGGAAAAGCCGGGCACGTTCAAGATGGACGAGTGGCGCCAGTTCTTTCAGCCTCATAAGGTCGAGCGAAACGGCGACGGGCGCCTGCACACGATAGAATGCGAAAAAGGCGAGACCGGATTTTTCACGTCGTATGAGCGTGACGGCAAGTTCATATCCTACTATGGCGACAATCACCCGCAGTATGCCGGCAACGTCGTTAAGGCGATGGCATCTGCCAAACATGGCTACGAGAGGGTCGTCGAGATCTTTGCGGATGAACTCGCGACGCGAGGTTCGCTGCCGCAGGCGGAGCGTGATGCGATCTTCGACAAATTGGAGGCGACTCTTGACGAACAGCTTCGTGCTTTTGTCGTTAGGGTTGAGCGGCTAACGCCGACGATCGTCGATGTTGTCGTCAAAGCACCGCTCCAGGCGCGCAAGTTCGAACCCGGACAGTTCTATCGGCTGCAGAATTTTGAGACCTCGGCGCCTGTCGTTGACGGTACAAGGCTCTTGATGGAAGGGCTCGCCCTGACCGGTGCCTGGGTCGATGAAGAAAAGGGCCTGCTGTCGATGATAGTTCTCGAGATGGGCACGTCGTCCAGGCTTTGCTCGTTGCTGAAGGAAGGCGAGGAAGTACTTGTGATGGGACCGACCGGAACTCCGACGGAGATCCCGGAGAATGAAACGGTGATGCTTGCGGGCGGCGGCCTCGGCAATGCGGTACTCTTCTCGATCGCTCGTGCATTGCGCGCTAAAAATAACAAGGTCATTTACTTCGCGGGCTACAAGAACGGCGCCGACCTATTCAAACGCGAAGAGATCGAGGCCGCGACCGATCAGGTAATATGGGCGACAGATTGGGGCAACGAGATCGCGCCGATGCGGCCGCAGGACGCACATTTTCGAGGCAATATAGTGGAAGCAATGATCGCCTACGCTGAGGGCAGGCTGGGCGAGCGGACAGTTGACCTCAAGGACGTCGACCGGATCATAGCGATCGGGTCCGATCGTATGATGAATGGCGTTCGCGAAGCTCGCCATGCGACGCTGAAGCCTTACCTCAAGGAACAGCATGTTGCGATCGGTTCTATCAATAGTCCGATGCAATGCATGATGAAAGAGGTCTGCGCACAATGCCTGCAGCGTCACGTCAACCCGCACACGGGCGAGGAATTCTTCGTCTTCTCATGCTTTAATCAGGACCAGCATCTTGATTTTGTTGATTTCAAGAACCTGAACGACCGTCTGAAAGCAAACAGCATTCAGGAAAAGCTGACCAATCTGTGGCTGGATCGGACGTTTGGTAAAGAGGAATTCAAGAAACGATTCGGAGTCGGAAATTAGCGTTTGTTTCGACGCGGCCTACGACGTCACCTCGCCGGTTCTTGATCGGCATTGGCGAAAGCTCGGTCAGATCTTCTTTTGATAGGATCCCAAGCTGCCGCAAGATCTCGACGGCAACAACGGGACGAGCACGGTAATCATCGCCATCGGCTACTTTCAGAGCGATACCGAGGCCCGTCGGATATTCTTCGCACGGCAGAACGCCGCAGAGCCAAACCCCGTCCGCTCCTACCTTTGAGATTATCCTGCCCGGCGCAGCCTGCATCAATTTAGTATCAAGCCGCTCGCTCCCGCCGACGAGATGGGGGTATCTGATCATTGCATCGACAATTCGCCTGCATGCCACCTGGGTCGGTTCAGGGAACCGCATTGGCCTCACGAGGTTGATAAAGCTCCGCGCCATCGCCGCGAGCGGTAGAGCGAAGTTTGGCGCGGCACAGCCGTCTATCCCGATCGCGATCTCGTGCTCCGGTACCTCCGCGAGGTCTGAGACGCACCTCAAGATCCGCTTCTGAATCCGATTGTCAGGCGAATCGTAGTCCGCGGTTGCCGCGCCGATATGTTTGGCAAATGCCAACATCGCCGCATGTTTGCCGCTGCAGTTATTGTGCAGTTGGTTGGGACGAAGACCGGCGGCGAGCAACGCGTGGGCTGCTCGTTCACTGAACGGCAGATGCGGGCCGCACCTCAGGTCGGTTTCAGTGAGACCGATCTTGGCGAGCATCCGAGCTGCGATCTCGACGTGCTGTTTCTCACCCGAATGCGACGCAACTGCAAGCGCGGCCTCCTGTTCGTCAAATCCGAAGGCGTCGGCTGCTCCGCTAGTGATGCACGGTATGAACTGAAACGCCTTGGCCGCTGAGCGAAAATAAGTGACGGTCTGAGGATCGCCGACCGCAAGAATCTCCCGCCCGTCACCGTCGATCGCGATCACGTGGCCGGTGTGGACCGACTCGACGGTCTCGCCGCGTACGACACTTGCAATGACTTGAGAAGCCATATGAGCAGTTAAACACAGATCATCGCGAATGCACACATACGATCGCCGCTTAGGCGTCTGAGCATGTCTTTGTCCGCCTGAACCGCCAGATGCTATTTAGCCGACGCGAGCATTGCGCGTGCGTTCTCCCGTGCGGCGTCTGTTATCTCTTCGCCGGCCAACATCCTTGCGATCTCGTCGATGCGGTCGGCCGGGCCGAGCTCGCGAAGGCTCACCGTGGTCGAGTTCTTATCCTGAGACTTTTCGACCAGGAAATGCCTATCCGCCAGAGATGCGATCTGCGGCTGATGCGTGACGCATAGGATCTGTTGGACCGCAGACAATGACTTCAGCCGGCGGCCGACAGCTTCAGCGACCCGTCCTCCGATGCCTACATCCACTTCGTCGTAAACGGCAGTTCGGCCCGCTGCCGATCCTCCGGCAACGGAACGAAGGATCAGGGTCAGCCTCGATGCCTCGCCGCCCGAGGCGACCCGAACAAGCGGCCTGACGGGCTCGCCCGGATTCGCCGAAAAGAAGAATTCGACCGCATCCGTGCCGGTCGCCGTAAAGTCCTCAGTCGCTGAGAATCTCACTTCAAAGACGGCCTTGTCCAAAGCAACGGTCCTAAGCTCGTTCTCAACGCCCCGCGAAAACTCCTTTGCCGCTTTCTGCCGTATGGCCGACAGCCGAGCGGCCGCTGAGCTATATGCCTCGGCCGCAGCCGCCAGCTCTTGCTCGAGCGCGGCCTCGTGTTCGTGTGACGTCTCGATGGCGGCAAGGCGTTCAGACGAGGACCGGAGATGTTCGAGGACGCTTTCTACCGAACCGCCGTATTTTCGTTTTAGCCGCGATATCTCGGCGAGCCGCGATTCGATCTCGTCTAGCCGCTCGGGTGAAAATTCAATGGCGGAAGCAAAATCGCGAGCCTGGCCGCCGAGCTCTTCGACGACCGCCCGTGCCGCCGCCAACTGATCGTCAAAACCACGAAATCGAGCGTCGTACTCCGCAAGCTCAGCTATCGCTCGCGCAGCTCGGTCGAGCGTGGCCAGGGTCGAATTCTCGTCGTCGTACAGGAGCGAAAATGCCTCGCCGCTCAGGGCTGACAGCTTTTCAACGTTATACAGCCGCCGCTTTTCATCCTCGAGCGTCTCGTCTTCACCCGGCTCGATCGCGAGCGACGAGATCTCGGCCACCTGGAACCGCAATACATCGATGAGCTGGAGCTTTTCCGATTCATCACGCCGAAGCTCGGTCAAACGGAGACGAATCGACGACCAGGTATCAAACGCCGACGCCAGTGAGGCGAGTTCAGCATCAGCCTCGGCAAAGCTATCCAGTATCGTTATATGATTGGCAACGTCGTAAAGTGCTGTGTGCTCGCCTTGCCCGTGGATCTCGGCGAGATGTTGTCCGACCTGACGCAGAATGGAGGCCGTTGCCGCTCTGCCGTTAATAAATATGCGATTGCGACCCGTCGTCGATATCTCCCTACGGATCAGAAGCGGATCAGATCCGGTCTCGAGGCCGTTCTCGTCGAGCAATTCCATGAGGCGTTCCGACGATCTCGACGGCGGCAATAGAAACTCGCCTTCGATACGGGCCGTATCGGCCCCTTGTTTGACGATATCGGCCGAGACACGGTCACCGATCAGGGCACCGAGGCTGTCAACAATTATAGATTTGCCGGAGCCGGTCTCGCCGGTCAAAAGATTAAGCCCGTCGCCGAACTCGACCTCAAGCTCATCGATCAACGCGATATTCTGAATGCGAAGCAGGCTCAGCACGGATTATTTGGTCAGCTTTGGCACAAGGCCCTCGCCCTTGATCCATTTGCCACCCGCAAATACGGCGTCGGGCGGGAATTTCCGGTCGAAATCGTCGCTGTCCCACTGTATGCTGCGGCTTTTTTTATAGAAGTTGAACTCGCCGATCTCACCAAGTCTCGTAATCCCAAATCGATGAACGACAAAATAATCTCGAGCATCGTACTCAATAAAGCCGCGTATCGGGCTCGGAAATGAGATCGCGGCTATCCTGCCCGTAGGGACGAAACTTGCGCGGCGGCGCTCATAGATTATTGGAATGTCGCCCTGAGCAATCGTCGTGGTCGCTGCTCGATTGACGATGGTCCCGCCGCGGAATACAAGATGTGCTACGTTACCGAAAGCATTCTCAGGCAGCGTTCGATATAACTCCGGATCGTAATTGTTCTCTCGTCCGGCGGCAATAGTATGGAGCGCGGTCAGAAATGCGACGAAGTTGAGTTTGACGAGAAATTTCTCGTCTTTGCCAAACAGCCCGCCTGTCTCGATAAGGATCGCCGGCGTGCCCCATGCTCCGAAATTATCGCCAAACGCACTAGGCGTCCACTCATCGGCGTAGCGGCCAATATTCCCGGGAATGAACTCTCGAAGAGCCGTGATCATCGAAGCAACGACCTTTTCATTGCGGAGATGGCCGGGTGTACGCGTTTTCTGAGCGTCACCGAATACGACCAGGAAGGAGATGGTCGCCTGTTTTGTTCCGCGGCCTGCAAGCGTTAAGTCATTTTGATTGTGCAGGTTGAAACCGATCGCAGGAGACCACTCATCGCGAAGGCGCTTGAGCAACCGAGCCTCAGGCGTCGCAAGATTCTGTGCGTCCCTATTGATGTCGATACCCTGTAGATTGCGCCGCTGAAATAGCTCCGCGCCATCGGGATTGAGCATAGGTACGGCTCGAATGGTCATTTTCTCGCCGATCTCCCGGACCCAATCGATCTCTCGGTGCTTCTGCAGATAGGCGAACATGTCAATAAGCGCAGGCGTCGCCGTGGTTTCGTCGCCATGCATCTGCGACCACATGAAGACCTTCAGTGGTCCCGAGCCCCACTCCATCTGATAGATCTCACGTCCGCCGAAGCTGCGTCCGACCTGCTCCGTTCGGATGCCCATCGCCGCGATCTCTTCGATGTATTTCTTTACGTCGGAGTGCCGGATATCAGACGGGAAATGTCTCGATATATGATCTTTCTCCCAAGCTGCGGCAAGCGTTGACGGCGTCTGCGCGTGATATGTCATCGGTAGGGATAATAATACTGCGACAAGAAGAATTCGGATCGACCGCATATGTTTAGATAAAAGATACCTGTAATCCCCGCCATTCGCCAACGGGCCATATGTATAGAGCATTTTGCCCTGCAACGCGTTGCAGCCAGAGTTGGCCCGGGCTCGCTCCGCCGATGATCTAGCCGGGCTGGCGCACGCCTTTTTTTTCTTTCAACGATCGGTACAGCGATCGATAATCGTCAACGGTCCGGCTCAGAGCGAACATCGACAGAGCCCTTTCCCGCATGACCGCGCCAATACGGGAACAGGCCTCGCGATCCGCCGCAAAGCCGGACATCAAACGCGCAAGCGCTACCGGGTCTTCGGGAGCGGTCCGCTCGGCCGCATCGCCGATCAGTACACGAGCGCCTTCTGTGTCGGTAGAGGCGATCGGCAAGCCGGCTCCCATCGCTTCGAGTATCGCGAGGCCAAAACTCTCAGAGTGCGACGGAGACACAAAAAGATCGGACGCAGCAAGCAGCGGAGAGAGATCCTCGATCCAATCGAGCCACAGGAAACGATCCTCCATGCCGAGCACCCTGACCATCCGCTTGAGCTCGCGTCTAAATGGAGAGCCGGCGGCATTGTCCACGCCTACGATCAGGAATCTGCACCGAGGATGTTCCTTGAGAAGTTCCGCCGCCGCCAGTATCAGGTCTCGTTGTCCTTTTAGCGGCTTGAGTTCACCGACAGAGGCGATAAGAAATTCGTCGTCGGCGATGTCATGAAATCGTCGAAACTCGGTTCCCCGCTCCTTCTCTGACTCAAGCGGAGCCGGGTCCAGTCCGTTAAAGATCAAGTGGACCTTCGACGCCGGGAAGATCTTTCGCAGTTCATCTACCACCGGAGGCGATACACCGACGGCGGCATCGAGATTCCTTAACGCAAATCGATAAAAGGGCTTCATCGGGAACAGTACGTGACGCGTCAGGACAAATCGCGTACCGGCCGAGAGACGCGCCGCAACGGCTGCCGCCAGATAATCCCGCCCGACGTGAGCGTGAATTACGTCGATCTCGCGGTCTGCCATGAACCTGCCTAGCCGCTGCGCGCTGAACATACCGAACGAGTTGCGTATCGACACATGAAGAATGCGTTCGGCCGGCAAAAAATCAAGCCTTGACTGCCAATCGTTGGTCGGGCGAAGAGCAACGAACACTTCATCGCCCCGCTCTTCCAGCCCGCGGCAGAGATCGACCAGATGGCGTTCGCCGCCGCCAAATGTACGAGCTGATGAAAGATGAAGTATGCGCACTACTCGGAGATTATACGAAATCCGAGCAAGAAAAAGGCACGCTCCCGAAGAAGCGTGCCTGAGTTGTCGGGATCGATAGATCCCGGCCAATTAGAAGTACAGGCGAGCGCCAAGCTGCATCTGGAAAACCTGGCTTCCGGGGTTGAGGCCCGAGAGGTTCAGTTTGCCAAAGTTGGTTGCGGTCGGCGTCTGCTGAATGATGTTCATAAAGTTGATGTTCGTGATACCGCTGAGGCCGCAAACGTTGTTCGAGGTCGAGCAGTAGTTCGTCGTCGCTGAGCCGGAGATCTGAAGATTCGAGCGGTTCAGGACGTTGAAGAACTCAGATGAGAAGACGATCCGGCGGTTCTCGCCGAACTTGAATCCTTTCTGAACACGAAGATCGATGTCCCAGATCGGCCGGTTCGTAAAGTAGTTGCGCGGAAGCTCAACACCCGGAACGATCATAGGACGTTCGTTGTTGTTGCCGTCAGCGTTGAGGTCGGTTCCGACGAGCGAGTTGACAGGGTTGCCTGAGCGGAACCGCATCGCACTCGATACCTCAAAGCCGTACTTCAGGTAGAAGACCGGATTGGCAACGAACTGATGACGACGATCGAGACGCGAATTGTAATATTCGGTCGAGAGATCGTACGGATTGTCATACAGCACACCACCGGCATCACGTTCGTTATCGTCGTTCGAGGTTGAACGCGAGAGCGTGTAGAACGCGTTGATGCGGCCCCACTTCTGACGGAAATTGACACGAGCCGTTAGCGATTTGTACAGCGAGCGAGCCGACGAATCGCGAAGCTGAAGCGTACCGATGTTCGTCAGCGGACGGCTTGCCCTGTTGACGAGAACGCGGCCCGAAACTGCATCAACACCGGTCGGTGCCGGGAGATTGATGTCGCGGTTGCGCTGCAGGTAGATCGTGTTAACGACCGAAAAATCAAGTCCGATAGTGATCCATGAACGGAGCTGATGCTCAACACCGCCACCATACTGGAACGACTGGGGGTTCTTGAAGTTCGGCGTGATACCGACAAAGTTCGCACCCTGATAAACACCGAGGTTGGTCGGCGGATTCGTCGTTGCGTTGAGGATCGCCGTCTGAATGGTGGCGACCTGCTGCGGCGTCAGGATCGGAAGACCGCCCAACGGACGCGTGTTAAGGTCGATACCGAGGATCGCGAACTGGCGATAAACGGTGTTCGGCGTGAAGCCCGTGCCGCCCACGATCGCCACATACTGCGGGTTCTGGGCGTCGAAGTTGGCCTGGCTGAATCCGGTCGCCGTGAAAGCAGGCGAACCGAGCGTGACCGAAAGGTCGCCCGCCGGGTTGCGGAAGTTATTGAACGGAGCCGCAAGTACGAGCAGCGGCGTGCGTGCAAAATACTGACCGACGAATCCGCGAACGACCGTTTTGCCGTCACCACGCGGATCGTAGGCGAAACCGAGACGCGGACCCCACTGGTTCTGGCTGTCCGGGATCGTTGCAGGATCGATTCGGCCGCCGACGACCATCGGGAAGTTCGTGTTGCGGATCAGGTTAAGAACGGCTGAATTGTTGGCTTCGGCCGACGGATTGAACTGCTTCTCGTAGCGGAGGCCGTAATTAAGCGTCAGCTTCGAGTTCACACGCCACGAATCCTGAGCATAGAAAGCAAGCTCTTTGACCGTATATGCGGCTGCCAGATTACCGACCTGCAGGTTATAACGTGCTGTGGTCGTATCGAATCGGCCGCGGAATGTAGCGGTACGGGTCGTGCCGATGGCATCGAGGATACCAGCGCCAACCGTTCCGGTGCCAAGCGTCGAGGTCAAGCCGGAGAAGGTGTAAACACCCGTCTGGTTGAACCCGAACGTCTGGTCAGCGTGGATGTTGCTGAACTCGCCGCCGAACTTGAATGTGTGGCCGCCAGAGATGACCGTCAGGGCATCGGCGAACTGGATACGACGGTCGAACTGGGTCGTCGGGAGGAAGTTACGGGTACCGTAAACGCCTACCGAAGTGTTGATGTTGGCAACAAGCTGATTCGGAGTACGGGGACGCGTTTCGCGAGCGAACTGGAACCTTGCTTCGTTGAGGATGTTCGACGTGAAATTGCTGATGAACTGTCCCACAACGATATGGTTGCGGTCACGCTCGGTACCGTTCGTCGAAAGCGACAAAGTGGTCGTCGGGTCAAGAGCGGTCTCACCGGTCGAGACTGCGTTCAGAGCTTTGTTCGTCGAGTAGTTGTAACGAACGTTGAAACGGTTCTTTGAGTTGATCACGCCATCGATCTTGCCAAGTGCGGCGATCGCGTCGTTGGTGGCCTGATACTGAACCTCATTACTGCGATAGAAATTGAACGCTTCGGTCTGAGCGGCGGCGTTGGTCAAGTTGGCTGTCGAAATGCCGACCAGATTCTGGAAGAGCACCTGACGCGGAGCACGGAACCGCTGCTGCTCGTACGAGCCGAAGTAGAAAAGGCGATTTTTGACGATCGGGCCGCCGATCGAACCGCCCCACTGGTGCTGGGTAGGAGCAAGCGTAGCTTCGAGCCCGAGGGCGTTGAGACGCTGATCGGCAAGAGCCTTGGCAAAAGAGTTGCCGCGAGCGAGCTGCTTCGGACGGATCAGATAGAATGCTGAGCCGCGAACCGTATTGCCGCCTGATTTCGTGGCGACGTTAACGATACCGCCAGAGCTTCGGCCGAATTCTGCCGAATAACCGGCTGCTACGACCTGAAATTCGCGGATCGATTCCTGCGGGATGGTGAATGCCGAGTTCGAACGCTCACCGCCGCGGATACCGCCGAAGAACGGCTGGTTGTAGTCCACACCGTCAACGTTGATGTTGCTGTTGATACCACGCTGGCCCGACAGCGAGATCTGTCCGCGGCTCGGATCGACCTGAGCGGTCGGCGTCAGCGTGACAAAATCCTGGAACCTGCGGCCGTTGATCGGCAGGTTCGTGATGGCCTGTTCGTTCTGGACAGCGTCGAAGTTGCTGGTCGTCGTCTGAACGCCGTCAGCAGCGACCTCGACCACGGCTGAGACGTTGCCGGCGACCAATGTCACGTTCGCATCCGTGACACGGCCCACCTGCACCTCGACCTCAAGCTTTGACTCGCCGAACGATGCGGCGGTCACAACTAGAGCGTACTTGCCCGGCTGCAGCAGGACGAAGCGGTAGTTGCCGCTGCTGTCCGCAGTCACGGTCTGGCTGATCCCCGTCGAATTGCTCGTAAGCTTGACGGTAGCATTCGGTACGACTGCTCCTGTCGCGTCGGATACGATACCGGCGATCTGGCCGGTACCACCCTGCGACTGGGCAAATGCCTGTGACGTGAACATAAGCACGCCGGCAAATGCAGCCGTGATGATTTTTTTGATCACATTTTTCGTCATTTGTTGTTTGACCTCTTCTCTCTTTGTTGAGATTACCTAAAAAATAATGGCTTTTCTTGCTGAGCAAGGAACCTTCAAAATGTCAAAATTTGGATTTTTATCTTCATTTTTGGATATCGGCAGCCTCAGTTTGCCATTGGCCGGACCGAGATCCAAACTTCCGCTGCTTCCAAACACACGTTAAACCCTTTATCGACGGTAGTTTCAAGGAGATCAGCGGATACCGCCTGAAACGTCTTGACCGTCACCTTGTCAGGCAATGGCGTGTGCACTAGAGGCTAGGCAATTTCGGTTCCTTTTTTACCACCGCAAATCGGTCGAAATTTGAGGTTACAACCACGTTAAATTCTTCTTAACAACGGTCCCTTGATCATGTTTCCTGTTTGCGTAAAACACTGATAGATTGGGACTTAAGCAAGGCCACGAGCGAATCATCGATGCACCGAAAAAGAATTCGCTTGACATTTGTAATTATAGATGTTACAAATGAATCCGGTCGATCAAGGTGTTCGAAAACATGGCAAACTGGTCATTTCGAAAAAACTTGACTTTTTTGTAAAAATTTAATAGATTTGTCCGGCGCCCGGGCCCGGATAAGCATCATAATAGGTTCCCGGGGCATCGAATAAAGACAAAAGGGGGAGAAATGGCAGACGTAGAATACGCAACATCATCATACAAGTCGCCATTGCATCACCGCATCATGGCCAGCATGCCGGTTCAGGCAAGCTGGGTCGATTCGGCGAGCGGCAAGACCATAAAGGTCGAAGGACTTACCGAGAATCTCGGTGAGAACAGCACGCTCGTCAACCTCGATGTTCTGCCGCCGGTCGGTAGTCAGGTTCGCCTGAAGATCCTCGGCGAGGACAAACCGATAATCGAGGTCTCGACGAGGGTCATCCGAGTCGAACGCGACCCGAGCAAGCCGATGGCCGCTCTTACAATCCTTGAGAACATCAAGAAATGGAAGACGACGGCTATGGCAGCGGCTCAGGCATGGGTGCATAGGCATTGGCAGCTCAACTACGAAGAAGAGTGGGTTAATTGATATCTGATCTTTTTTGTTATCATACCCGGGCGGAGCGACCAAGGTCACTCCGCCCGTTTCGCATAATGGCATCCGGCAGAACCTTCCCCGCACAACCGAAACGCCTGCGGAGGCATCGAAAATACTTCGAAATGAAACGAATTGCAGCAATTCTATTGATCCTTGCCGCGTCGGCCGGTGCGTGGGCGCAGGAAACACCTCTTACCCAGGCCGAGTACGTAAAAATGCTCTACTCGGTACAGCGTGATCCTTCGGTCCGTAAGAATTTGATCGAAGCTTTGCGCAAGCGTGGTATAGATTTCGCCGTCACAGACGGCCTGCGGGGGCTTACCAGGTCAAAGGCGGGCGCTGACGAAGAACTGGCGCGAGCACTCGAAGAGGCAGGCCGGCGACGAGCAGACCCAAAAGCGTCGGCCCTGCCATCGACGGCCGAGGCCCGAACGCTTCTAGAGACGACACGACGGAACACGCTGGCGGCGGTCGAGGATATGCCGGATTTCGTCGTCAAACAACTTATCGCCAGGTCTGCGGCAGTTGCCGGGACCGGGAACTTTCGAAGTATCGATCGGCTAGTGGTAGCGGTAAGTTATCGTTCGACCGGAGAAGAAGAGTATCGATTGCTCTCTAAGGACGGCGTGCTTCAGGCCGATCCAAAAGCAAAGGGTTCCTACGAAGAAGCGGGCGGCACCAGCTCTACGGGTGAGTTCGTTACCGTTCTTGCTACCATTTTCAAAACAGAAAGTGATACGAAATTCGATCTGATAGATACGGACACGATCCGCGGAAGGCGTTCGCTCGTTTTCGAATTTGCGACCCCTCGCGACAAAGCAAGACAAACGGTCACCGCACTCGGTTCACTGACCCAGTCAGCCGTCACGGGTATGCGGGGACGCATTTGGATCGATCGTGAGCTTGGACGAGTCCTTCGGATCGACAGCGAAGCGACCGAGATCCCGGCCGGATTTCCGATCACGTCGGCCCGGCGTATGATCGACTATGATTGGGTGACCATCGCGGACGAGAAGTATCTGCTGCCCTCGGAATCGGATGTCAGGCTGACCGGGAATGAGAGCCCGCGCGCCTACGAGACGCGTAACGTGATCAGATTTCGCGAATATCAGAAATACGGCACTGAGGTCATCATACGGGAGGATGACGAGACGCCGGATGCCGGCACCAGAAAACCGTAGTTCACCAAGTCAATTGGAATAGTAATATGCGAGCACGGCGGGTACGATTAGCCAGCCGAGTCCTTTTATGAAAAAGAATAGGAATGCGCCCCATCCTAATCTTTTGGTCCACTTGCGTGCGGGGCAAACTTTCTTCTCGGCGGCTTGTTCCATCAAACGAAGAATATCCTAGTTGCAAATGATTTTCAACAAGGAAGCAATGAAAACTGTATCCCGCCTGGCTTTTGTCAGTTGTTTCATATGGTTTATCCTCGTCCCTTATGCCGTCGGCCAGGATCGGCCGCCGGCCGAGCCCGGTAAACGAGAGGCTGATCTGATAGAACTCATCAAACTTGACAGGTCCATTCGGTTGGACATCCGATACGCGACCGCGTCGAACTTCACCGGACGGGCGGTATATCCCGAAGCGAGAGCATTTCTACAACGCCCGCCAGCCGAGGCATTGGCTGCGATCCATAAAAGGTTGAAAAAAGAGGGACTGGGACTTGTGATATTCGACGCATACAGGCCCTGGTCGATCACGAAGATCTTCTGGGAGACCGTCACACCCGAACAGCGCATCTACGTCGCCGACCCGGCCAAGGGGTCCAAGCACAACCGAGGCTGCGCGGTAGATCTTAGCCTCTATGACCGCCGGACCGGCAAGTTACTCCCGATGCCCTCGGAGTATGATGAGTTCTCGGAAAAGGCTTGGCCGACCTATACCGGAGGGACGGATGAAGAGCGGGCAAATCGAGATAAACTTCGTGGCTTGATGGAAGCGGCCGGGTTCACTGTCAACCCGAATGAATGGTGGCACTTCGACTTCAACGATTGGCAGAGCTATGCCATCTACGACATCTCGTTTGCCGAGGCCGCAAGGCGCCGCAAACGTAAATAGGCCGACCGGATCTCTCCGATCGGCCCTCGAAGCTAATGCCGGGCGATCATTTTGGCTGAGCAGGAGCTGCTTTCGCCATACCGGCCTCGATCTGCAGGTCGATCTTCACTTCATCTGACAGCGCGGCAACACCACCCGGCAGTGTTTGACCGTAGTTGATGCCGTAGTCGCGTCGATTGATCGTGGTCTGTGCACTAATGCCCATCCTCGTGCCCGCGCGCTCGTTGCCGGGCAGCCAGCCGACGATGTCGAACGGGAAAGTAATGGATCTGGTAACGCCCTTCATCGTAAAGTCACCGGTGACGAACCACTGCTTGCCTTTCATCTCGACCTTGGTGCTTTTGAAAGTCAGGTCGGGGTATTTATCTACCTCAAAGAAATCCGGAGAACGCAGATGGTTGTCGCGGGGAGCGACGCCGGTATCAACGCTCGTGACTTTTGCAGAGAACTCGACCGTTGACCTTGCAACGTCCTTTGCGTCGTAGCTCACCTTGCCCGTGAAATCTCGAAAGAATCCGGGCACCTCGATCAGTCCCATGTGCCGGACCTTGAATCCTATAAAGCTGTGAGCCTTGTCGAACAAATAGTCGCCCGATTCGCCCGAAGCCATGCCGCTATCAAATCGGCTCTCGAAGGGCACGGAGTTAGCTCCCGTCCCGGTGTGTCCCAGGATCAAAAATGCTGAAAGAATGACACCGAACAACACCAATACTCGTTTCATACCGATCTACCTCCTAAGACTGCTGTATCTATTCAATGGCCAACGTGATCGAAAATCGCTTTGCTACTTTTGAATCCGTGTTCCGTCTGACCGTTAACATATAGTCACCAGTCTCGGGCACAACGAATTCCAACGTAGGCACTGCGAGATCGGTGCTATCGTAATTGACGTCCTCATTCTCCGGAACGAAAACGCGATATGCAAAATTGTTAGAATCCGAATTCGTTATATAGACCGTTTGCCCCTTCTTTGCTCCAAATACGAACTCGTATTCCTCGTCGCCCTTCAGGCTGCCCGTCAATGTAGCGCTCGATTTGCCCTTAGCAAATCTCACGCGGTTCGGTTCGGCCTTGCCGCCGTATTGGGCGGAAACGGACGCCGCCGACAAAGCTATCACAGCCAAAGTAAACAGAAATGTTACCTTTCTCATCATTTATCTCCTTTCAGATCTATTTGACCACAATCACCAAAGAATAACGGGCTGACCTTGGGCCCGCTATCTTTTTACGGACCGTAAATAGGTAGTCCGCAGTTTCAGGTACTTCGAAAGAATAGCTTGGCGAACTGTCGAAATCGCCTTCGTCAAAATAAAGGTCGTTAAAGACCTTGAAGTCAAAAATGCTTGACGAGGCATTCTTGATCGTCACGGTCTGGCCTTTCGAAGCGGTGAATACATAATTCTTCAGGCGTCCGTTGCTCAGTGTGCCTGCGAGTGAAGCTCGGCCCGTCGAGAGGTCGATCCTCTCCGCTGAGGCCTGGCCCAATACACCAGAAGTCAGTGCTGCAGCTAATAAAAAACCATAAAGCGGCAAACGTATGTTGATCGTCATTAAAGCCTCAACCGGACATCTGCTACTATACGCGATTATGAACCGACCCCAAACGGACGAATACGCACAGTATTACGAAAAATATATCTCCCTTATACCTGACGGAGATCTGATGCGAGTTCTCGAGGAACAGATCGCCGAATATAACGAACTTTTTGAGAAAGTGCCGGAAGAGTCGGGGACCTACCGCTACGATGTTGGCAAGTGGACTTGCAAAGAGTCACTGGCTCACGTGATAGATGTCGAACGTGTATTTGCCTATCGGCTGCTGCGAATTTCCCGCGGTGACGAAACGCCGCTCGAGAGTTTCGAACAGGACGACTTTGTGCTCCATTCGAACGCGAATGGCAGGACGTTCAAGGATCTTCTGGACGAGTTCGCATATCTGCGCCGCGCCGATATTTCAGCAATAAAAGGGCTGAGCCCGGAGGCGTCGCTTCGGTCGGGTACGGCAAGCGGCAATCGTGTATCGGTCAGAGCGTTGGCCTATATGATGGCGGGCCACGCCGAACACCACAAACGCATCTTCGCACAAAACTACCTTGCTTAATGCGGTTCGACTGTACGATCATCGGCGGCGGTGCGGCCGGACTGTTTGCCGCTATCACCGCCGGGCGTCGAGGCAAGCGCGTCCTTGTGATCGAACACAATGACCAGGTCGGCCGAAAGATCTTGATCTCGGGCGGCGGCCGATGCAATTTCACCAATCGCGAGGTCTCGGCCGAGAATTTCGTATCTCAGAACCCGCATTTTGCCCGTTCGGCATTGGCTAGATTCACGCCGGATGATCTTCTCCGCATGGTTCGCCGCCATGGTATCGACCATTACGAGAAAAAGCTCGGACAATTGTTTTGCCGGCATTCGTCTCGGGCTATCGTAGAGATGCTTGTATCGGAGTGCCGAGCGGCGGGTGTGGTGATCGAGACCGGCTGCACCGTTTCGTCAGTGCTTGCCGCGGCGGACGGATTTGCGGTCGAGACCTCGCGAGGGACAAAGCACTCGCGGAAATTGGCCGTCGCGTGCGGAGGACTATCATTCGCCAAGATCGGAGCGACGGACCTCGGTTACAGGATCGCGAAGCAGTTCGGCCACAAGATCGAACGGACGCGCCCATCGCTGGTTGCGCTTGTCTCGGCTGGCGGGGGAGATCCGTCTCTGGCGGGAATTTCGTGCGACGCTGCGGTCACCACCAGAGGACGTAGTTTTCGCGATGATATTCTCTTTACTCATCGCGGTTTGTCGGGGCCGGCGATACTTCAGATATCTAACTACTGGCAGCCGGCCGAGCCTGTGACGATCGACCTGCTTCCTGACATCGACCTCGTAGAAAAAGCTCGGACAAAGCGAATGTCGAAGCAGACGGCCGCCAACTTCCTATCAGAGTTTCTGCCCGCAAGGATCGCATCATCCGCAATACCGGCAGCGATCGCCGCCAAGCGTATGACCGAGATGAGCGATCGCGATATCGCCATTTTAGCGGCTTCCGTTCAGTGTAAAAGTATTGAGTTCAGTATGACTGAAGGCTACGACCGCGCCGAGGTGACGCTAGGCGGAGTTTCAACAGCGGACCTGGACTCTAAGACTATGGCATCGCGGCGAGTTCCGGGTCTTTATTTCATCGGAGAGGTCGTCGACGTGACGGGATGGCTTGGCGGATATAACTTCCAGTGGGCGTGGTCCAGCGGATACGCGGCGGGCAGCGACATCTAGACAAAAAGCGAGGGAGACGTCTCCCACACCGCCTCCCTCTTTTTCCGCAGCGCATGCAGGGCGCACGCGGCACGCGGAAACTATCTCGAGATCCTGCGCTTAAACGAACAATTGTTCTTTAACGCGTGTAAAATATTCACAAATTATGTCAAAACTGTCAAATCGAGCCATTTCGGCGTCCTTATGTTTTGCGGAACTCGTCGATATCCATTCCGTACGTTTCTTTTACGTGCTGTTCGGCTGCTAGGTTTACATTTCTCAGGTGCTGGAGCCTGCGTTCTGATTTTTTGATGTGTACGCTGGTACGCGCGGCCATTTGGGCCAGCATATCGCGGCCCTCGGCCATCTCGGATTCGTATTTGAGTTTGAGTTCGAAGAGCTCCGACGACTCGATATCGGAGCGTTCCGATCGAAGTACTTCGATTCGGTGGCGTGCTTGATATATCTGCCTGATAACTCGGATCAGGTGGTCGCCTACACTGTCGCCGGTGATGACGTCCGGACTGACCCTGAGGCCTGCGACCATTGCATCGAGCCGCGTTTGATCGCCCGACGAATATGCCTGATTAAGCTCCGCCATCAATGCATGACGCCGCTCTTTTTCATCCGCTCCGACGGCTAGATCGGGATGTATCGCACGGGCGAGTTGGTGATAGGCTTTCTTTGCTTCTATTGTCGGCTCGGCTCGCTCGGCCGTCCGCTCAGCGTCTTCGGCGAGCCTTGCAGCAGATTCCTCCGCCCGTCGGCGGAGCTCCTCTGCCCGGCGTTTGATCTCTTCGTCGTCGGGGACAAGTTTGTATTCCTCCTCTGCGATCAGAGCTTCTATCTCGTCGAACTCAGCGTACAAACGCGCAACATCCATTGTGTACCGAGCTTTGAACCGCTCGAGCTCGCCGCGAAGGTCGGCCATCTCCTCTTCGCGATCAGCAAGCCGTTCGCTTATGCGTTCGAGCAGGCGACGTTTTCGTTCCAGCTCGATCTCCTCGGGGGTCTGCATAGGAGTTGAGTTTAGCAGAGTTCTGTTTGCGAATAATTAGGAGAGCACCAAAAACAAATGCTGCTCGGTCGATCGGTACCCAGTGTCAAGTGATCGATTCAAAGATTGAAATTAAAGCTGACATAACCGGTAGCTCGGACGGGTTGGCCGTCGCGGACGAACGGCTTGAATCGCCACTTGCGGACAGCATCTTTTGCGGCGGATTGCAGCAGTGCGGGGCCGGTGGCGTTCTGGATCTCGGCGACCTCTCCTGCCTCGTTGACCGTCACCTCGACCTTGACGACGCCCGTGGCTCGTATGCTTTTGGCCGCCGGCGGATAAACGGGCTGCTGCTGGCGGGTCGCGTAAGCGACGAGCGATCCAACCTCAAGCGGGCCATCATTGGCCTTAGTTGCCGGCTGGTCCTCGGGAGTATCGTTCCGGATCGGCTCGGGTTTCTTCTCTACGACGGCTATCGTCGATTCCGAAGGGACCTTGACCTCGCGTTCGCGTACCACCGGCCGAGGCTCCGCAGACGGCACGGTGATGACAGGGGCAGAAGCGATCGGCAAATTCTGGGTCGCTGCGGGGCCGGGCATCGAACTTTGAACCAGAGCGGGCTGGGCCGGTTGGGACCCGGCGAGCGGCTGTGTCGAGGCATCATTGACTGCGCTCAGCACCTGGGAACGCGAATTTGCAAGAGCTTCGCGAGTATCCGCGACCTCGTCTTTCCAGCGGCGAGCATCATAATCGTCACGGGCGAGAAGCGAACGGGAGACTGCCGCTTCCTCGAGCGTGGCCATCGCTTCTGCGGTCCTTCGCTGGTCCTTGCCGATCTCCTTCTGCTGCGCGATCACTACCTCGAGGGTCTCGCGCATCCTCTCCAGGTCATTCAACGCCTCAAGCGGAAGCGTGCGATCCGACGGATTGAGACCGAGTGATCTATATCGCTCTGCTTGAGCTCGAGCGGTGCGGATCACCTGGCCTGCCGCTGCCGTATAGTTAGCGGCGGCTCCGGGACGAGTTGTCTTCTGTTGATCAAAAAGTTCTTTGAGCAGGCCTTGGGCGCGTTTGAAATCCCCGAGCTCGAGGAAGCTGTTCATAAGCAGGACGTTTGCCACGCTCTGCACAGCCGGGTCGCCGGATTCGCGGCGAATGTTCTCCAGTTCGAAGATGGCGGCATTGTAATTGCGGACCGCTATAAAGGCCTTTGACCGGGCAATCCGGTCGCGCATGACGTCGCCGGATGTCGGCGGAGCTTGGGCAGGCTGCGGAGCTTGGGCGACATCGCCCTGAGCGAAACCTGAGCAAATGAACGTGCTTGTTACCAGTAAAACCGAAGCGAAAAAACTTCTGACATTTAACGGCATCTCTTCTCCTCCAAAGGCCGAGTTGAATATTCCGTAAAGGTCAAGCGAACTTTTTCGTTTAAGGCTCACTTATAAGACCTGTCGAATTCTGGAGCATCCGCCAAATGCGACCGCCCGAGCCCCTCAAGTGTCGGATGGCCCGATGCGTCAGCGGTTCAGGCTAGCGAGGATCTGGTCGCGGTAGCGAAATGCTTCTGTTTTTATAGCATTTTCGTTTAACGTGAGCAAACGCCTGTCGAGCATAACTACGCGGCCGTTGATGATCACCGTGCGCACGTCGGCGGCCTTTGTCGAGTAGACCAGGCTTGAGTACACATTGTAGAAAGGCGTCTGATTCAGACTGTCGTTGTCCAATATGACAATGTCGGCGCGCTTGCCGGCCTCGAGCGAGCCGGTTATGTCGTCGATGTGCAGAGCGCGTGCACCGCCGATCGTGGCCATTGCAAAAACTTCCTCCGCGGGCAGCGTCCTTGGGTCACCGGTATTGAGTTTGTGCAGCTTAGCGACCGTATCGAGCTCGTCCCACATATCCAGATCGTTATTCGATGCGGCACCATCGGTCCCGATCCCGACCGCGACCCCAGCGGCAAGCATCGCCGGTACCGGTGCAACGCCCGATGCGAGTTTCATGTTCGACTGCGGACAGTGGGCCGATCCGACGCCGCGTTCGCGGTAAATGGCGATCTCTTCGGGTGTCAGCCAAATACTGTGGGCGGCGATGGTGCGGTCAGACAAGAATCCGATGCTGTCGAGATAAGCCGCAGGTGTTTTGCCGTATTCCGCGAGTATGTCGTCGCGTTCCTTTCGCGTCTCGGCGATATGTGTGATCACAGGGGAACCGAGCCGGTCGGATTGTTCGCGTATCTTGCGAAGATCGTCTGTCGAGACAGTGTACGGTGCGTGTGGTGCGGCGGCGGCAACGATAAGCGGATCGCCTTGCCAACGCTTGATAAAGCGTTCGGTATATGCGATCGCTTCGGCGGGAGTCTTATTGTCGGCAACGGGAAATTTGATGATCGTCTCGCCGAGCACGCCGCGAACGCCGGCTTTTTTGGTCTCTTCTGCGATCGCATCCTCAAAGTAATACATATCGCAGTAGGTCGTCGTACCGCCGCGGATCATTTCGGCCAAACCGAGCCGTGTGCCAGCGCGGACGAATGCCTCGGTAACATTCTTAGCCTCGGCCGGGAATATGAACCTCGTGAGCCAATCGTTCAGGTCCAGATCATCCGAGATGCCTCGGAACAGGACCATCGGTACGTGCGTGTGGGTGTTGATCAGCCCGGGAATAATAAATTTCCCTTTGGCATCTATGACCTGTTTTGCGCGGATGCTCTTTATAAAAACATTGCGCGAGCCCATGATGGCGATCTTGCCGTTCCGGATGCCTATGGCTCCGTTCTCGATGACGGAGCGATCTTTGCTCATCGTGATTATGGTTCCGCCGTCGATCAATACATCAACAGGGAACCCGGGCGACCGTACAGGCCTTTTGCCGGTTTGAGCCGTTGCGGAAAGTGATACGCCGAGCAGGAGAATTAGTGCCGTTATTGAACGAAGCTTTTCCATAGCTGAAGTTACAACTTCCGTCCGGTAATTTCAATCCCCGGCCGCAACTCGCATAATGCTCCGGCGACATCGGCCCGTAGGCTTGACGGGCCGAGAAATCGGGCTATGATGCAGATATGGCCTTACCAAAATTTAAGATACTCGGCTACAGGTCGCCCCGCGAGGCCGTGATGGCGACCGTTGGGCCTTTGGAGCGACGGGTTCTGGATCTGCTTGCGGGGCACGAGGAAGCGACGGTTCGAGGCATTTTGTCAGAACTCGGCGATGCCTACGCTTACACGACCGTGATGACAACGCTCGACCGGCTGTTCAAAAAAGGCTTTCTCGACCGCCGTCAAGAGGATCGGGCTTATGTTTATAGGCTTCGATATTCTGACGAGGACGTCAAGATAGGGATCGCCGGAGACTTTATCAGTTCGCTGATCGATGCCGCATCCGGCCGGCCCGAACCGGTACTAGCCTGTATTGTCGAAGCCGTAAGCGACCGGGACCGAGAACTCCTCGATGATCTCGAGCGTCTGGTAAAGGATAAAAAGGCTGAACTCGGCAGTCGGGTTGACTAGATGTTCTTTCTCATCGGCATTTCACTTTTACTCGCGCTGTTCTTGACGGTAAATCTGGCGCTTTCCGTCGCGTCGGCCATTTTGTGGCGCCCGGCCCGGCATCTGCTGCGATCGGCCGAACCAAGGAATCTGGCTCGATCTGCCTTTGCTTTTAGGATCATGCCGACGATCATCGCGGCTACTTTTACTTTCGGGCTTGTGATGCCGGCGTTCCTGCTTTTCGAACCGGAGACGCCTGCGGAGACATTTGGTTGGCGGCTAGGTTCGGTCGTCGCTTTGTCGGCAGTTGGGGTTGTGGCCGCATGCGTTCGACTCGTGCAGAGCCACAATCGTACCGCTGAGCTGCGATCACGCTGGATATCAGGATCGACTGCAACCACCCGCGTGATAGAGAACGCTCGTGTATATGCGCTCGAACACGAGTTTCCCGTTGTGGCGGTCGTCGGGGTGCTTAGACCTAAACTGTTTGTCGCCAGGCAGATACTCGATACGCTTGAAGAAGGAGAGATCGCCGCCGCCCTGAACCACGAGCGCGGCCACATAGCCGCCGGTGACAACCTAAAACGATCCGTTCTCCGCGTTTGCCGCGATCTGGTGATCTTCCCCGTGGGCAGACAGATTGATACCGACTGGGCAAAAGCCGCCGAGCTCGCGGCCGATGATTTTGCGGTTGCCGAAGGCGGACGGCTCGCGGCAATAGATCTAGCGTCGGCGCTTTTGAAGATCGGAAAGATCGCGGCGCGGACCACCGGCCGGATCAACCTTGAGGCGGCCTACCTGATCTCTCCGGAGGCGGCTTCGATAGCATCCCGGGTCCAGCGATTGCTCGATATAGCCGAAGGAAATGTCGTTATCCGCCCGGTCCCGCAAGCCGCCGGGACCGCATTGATCGCAACCGGCGCAGCGGTATTGATAATGGTCATTGCGGCTACTGCCGCCCATTTAGGGCTGCTCGCAGTGGTCCACGACACATCCGAGGCATTCCTTCGCGTGTTTGAGTAAAGTTATTTCAGGAACTTTGAATCGAAAGCTCTGGGCAGCAGATCGCTCATCTGGATGGTCTCGGTCTTGCCCGACAAGTTGGCCAATATCACCGGCACATCTCCGCAGAATTCCCAGATGATCTGACGACAGACGCCGCACGGCAGAGTCAGCTCTTCGGTATCGACGACGACGGCAATGCGGTTGAACCGCTTCTCGCCGCAAGAAATGCCTTTCCAGATAGCGACCCGCTCAGCACAGACAGTTAGCCCGTAACTGGCCGATTCTACATTGCAGCCGATATAGATCGTGCCGCTCTCGGCCTCGACAGCCGCACCAACCTTGAAATCAGAATAAGGTGCGTAGGCCCGTTCGCGGGCCTCTGACGCTGCGGCGATGATCTCTGTATTAGTAGCATCCATTTGAATCTATACGGCACGAGCGGCGGGTCAGTTGCATCAACCCTGGCCGATCGATCGTTTCGATAGCTGTTCTCTGACGAGGCCGCAGAGGAATTCTACACTGACGCCGGTCTGCCCGCCCTCGGGAATTATGATGTCTGCGTTTCGTTTCGACGGTTCGACAAACTCGAAATGCATTGGCCGTACGGACGCGAAATACTGTTCTATGACCGACTCGACTGTGCGACCACGCTCAGCTATGTCTCGACGGAGCCTGCGGATGAAGCGTATGTCATCCGGCGTGTCTACATACACTCGAACGTCCAAAAGGTCGAGGACCCTGGTCTCGGCGAAAATGAGGATACCCTCAACTATGACCACCGGCTTTGGTTCGATGATCTCAATTTTTGTGCTACGAGTATGGGTCTTGAAATCGTACAGCGGCATCTCGACCTGCAGGCCCTGCTTTAGACGCAGCAGGTGATTGACCAACATATCGCTGTCTATCGCGTCCGGATGGTCAAAATTAGCCCGATGCCTTTCATCAAGCGGCATGTCGGCCAGATTCCGATAGTAGGAATCCTGTTCAACGAGGACGACATTCTCGGCGCCGACCGCATCGACGATCTTGCGTGCAATGGTTGTTTTGCCGGAGCCGGTTCCTCCGCAGATACCAATGATCATAACTGACTATAATAAACACAGCGCCTGCGATGGCAGGAAAGAGGCTGTTCGTCGGCACGGCTCGCTCCTAGCCGCCGCTGCCGAATTTGCTGATCACACGTCGCAGCAGTTCGCCGAATACATCGGCAACCCGTGCTCCGGTCTCCATGACCTCTTCGTGATCGATCGCCTCGCCGCTCATACCTGCGGCCAGATTGGTTATGCAGGAAATGCCGAGCACCTTAAGCCCCATATGCCGGGCTGCGATCGCCTCGGGCACCGTTGACATGCCGACCGCGTCGGCACCCAACTGGCGGTACATCCTTACCTCAGCCGGCGTCTCATATGTCGGGCCGGACAGAGCACAATATATGCCGCGATGGACGAGATCGGATCTTTCGGAGTCCGCACCGGCTGCCGCACGTTCATTCGATATGGCATTCGCAGCCGCAAGGGCCGCCTCCTGCATTTCGTCGTCATAGACATTCGTCATGTCCGGGAATCGCGGGCCAAACCTCTCGTCATTCGGGCCTCTGAGCGGGTTCACGGCCATACAATTAAGGTGGTCAGAGATGATCATCAATGAACCCGGACGCATGTCGGAATTGACACTGCCGGCGGCGTTGGTGAGTATCAAGCGTTCGACCCCTATCAAGCCGAAGGTTCGAACCGGCAGCATGACCTGTTCCATATCGTAGCCTTCGTAAAAATGGAACCGTCCCTGCTGTATGATGACCGGCACTCCATCCACCTTTCCGATCAAAAGCCTGCCTGCATGCCCTTCGACAGTTGAACGGGCGAATCCCGGTATCTCCTCATACGGTATCCGCACTGCTTGAGCCACACTGTCAGCAAACGCTCCCAAACCGCTCCCGAGGACGAGCGCGGTTCGCGGTTCGAGCTCTGTTCTGCTGCGAATAAAGGCTGCCGCCTTAGCGGCCGATTCGTATGCCATAGATAACGGTCGTGCGGCCCAAGACAGGTTGGGCCCGTTTGGATCAGGTTCCCTTTCGATATGGTATCCCGAGAGCCTTCGGAGCACGGCTCAGGCCGATAAAGCCGGCTAATACAATGATAGTGAGGACGTACGGGATCATTTGTATGAATTGGACCGGGATATTCTCACCGGAGGCCAATTTGTAATTTGCGAGCGGTATCGTCAGCGCTTCGGTAAAACCAAAGAACAGACAAGCAAGCAGCACCGGAACTGGTTTCCACTTGGCGAGAATTAGAGCGGCGAGCGCTATGAACCCGCGGCCTGCCGTCATACCCCGCGTAAAGAGCGATGATTGCCCGGTCGATAGATATGCACCACCGGCCGCCGCGAGTACTCCGCTCAGGATCACGGCAGTGTAACGAAGCTTGTTGACGTTGACGCCGGCGGAATCGGCGGCAGCAGGATTCTCACCCACGGCCCTAAGCCTGAGCCCGAACGGGGTCTTGTAGAGCAGATACCAGCAGACCGGAACCAAAATGAACGCGATAAGCGACGCGATATTGATGTCAGCAAGGCTAGGCAGATAGAACTCTTTGGCGATCTGCGGGGTCGAACCTGCCGAATCGTAGATGGCACTGCTTATCAGTGCGGGCAGCCCAAGCATCAGTATGTTGATCCCGAAACCTGCGACCACTTGATCTGCTTCGAATTTGATGACTGCGACCGCATAGACCAACGCAGTAGCAGCGCCTGCCAAGACCGCGGCTGCAAGTCCGATAAAAGGATTCGAGGTCTGGTAGGTCACGACAGCAGCCGTGAAGGCTCCGGCGAGCATCAGGCCCTCCAGAGCGATATTTATGACGCCGGACCGTTCCGAGAACATGCCGCCAAGGGCCGCGAAGATCAACGGCGTGGCGAACCGGATGGTCGAAAACAATAAAGCGAATGAGATTATTTCGCCCATTTCTTACCTTTTCGAAAACCTCTGAAGCGACGCGACGAACAAGATAACGATCGCCTGGAGAACCTCGACAAGATCCTTTGAGACGTACTTGGTCTCGATATCTACAAAAATACCGCCTCGCTGAAGCACCGCGAAGAACAATGCCGCAAAGAAAACGCCGACCGGATGATTGCGGCCAAGCAACGCTACCGCGATACCCCAAAATCCCACTTCGCCCGAGAAATCGTGATAATACAAATATCGATTGCCCATCACCTCGCCGATGGCGACCATACCGGCCAGAGCTCCCGATATGGACATTGCGATCACGATCTGCTTCTTCGGCGAGATGCCGCCGTATTCAGCAGCCGAGGCGTTCTCTCCGACGGCCCGCAGTTCATATCCCCACTTCGTTCTCCAGAGGAATATGTAAACAGCGATACACATCAGAACCGCTATTATAAAAGCAACGCTCAAAGGCACGAATGAGGGCATTCCCGGGATCAACTGACTGATGCGGGGAATATGGGCGGCCTCGCCGATAGGTGCCGTCTGCAATATCGGATCACCCGGCACCTTGTAGAAATATTGGGTCAGATATCCGACGAGAGCGATCGCGATAAAATTGAGCATTATCGTATTGATCACTTCGTGCGACCCGAACCGAGCCTTGAGATAGCCGGGGATCGCTCCCCAAAGAGCGCCGGCCGCGATCGCCGTGAATATGCACATCGGGACCAGCATGTAGGAGGGCAGACTCATCCACGACCAGTCCTCCTGCTTGCCCATCACATCGACCACCGTGCCGCCGAACTTGATCCCGACCCAGGCGGTGGCAAATGCCGCAACGTAAAGCTGCCCTTCAGCACCGATATTCAGCAGGCCGCACCGGAACGCAACTGCGACCGCAAGGCCCGTAAAGATTAGCGGCGTCGCAATGAATAGCGTGTAGCCAATATCCTTGAGTGATCCGAACGAATTGCCTATCAAATGGCGATAGGTGCTGATCGGATCATCCCCGATCAGCAATACCAATACTCCGCCGACCACGAACGCCGCGAAGACGGCGACAAGGGGCCAGAGGATCTCTCGAAAAAGATTGCTCATTTATCGAACTGCTGCCCTCTAGCCTCGAAAGCAAAATCGTGCCGCTTTGGGGTAAAGGATCAAAACACTAATTCACAAATGCGACAATCAATATACCCGACAAACACAATAAGTGTCACTCGATAGGGCCAAAAAACCCTTTCGAAGTTAACAAAAATTTTACCATCAAGATACTTGACATCAACACACTCATATTTTATTATCCATTCAGACTAAGTATTTAGTCAGAACCAAATAAGTATTTGGAGGAATCAAGAGATGTACATAGCAAAATATGATCCTTTTCGCGAGATCCGAAGCCTGCAGGACGAGGTGAACCGAGTATTCTCAACGGCGTTCCCCGTCGTTTCGGGACGTGACGAGAATATCAACGCAGGCTGGTTCCCGAAGGTCGATATTTGGGAGAACAAGGAGAGCCTGGTGCTCGAAGCCGAACTGCCGGGAATGAATCGTGATGATTTCGAGCTTTCGTTCGAGAACAATGTTCTAACCCTCAAAGGTGAACGCAAGTTTGAGAAGCGGGATGAAGGTGATAATTATCACCGCGTCGAGCGTGCATATGGTTCGTTCGCTCGCTCGTTCACTTTGCCGTCCACGGTAACTGTTGACGGCGTTAAAGCCGAGTTCACCAATGGTGTGCTGCACGTCGTTCTGCCGAAACGCGAAGAGACAAAGGCACGCAAAATAGAGGTGGTCGGCGGCGAAGCACAGCCGAAGACGATCGAAGCCAAGACCGCCGGTGCCTGATCGGTCGGAGAGATCGACCCTCGTAAAGGCTAGATGCCACGAACGCTCGAGTCGCGACGATGCGGATCCGTGCGTTCGTGGCAAATTTTTTGAGTTAAGATAAGAGTATGAGATTCGACAGATTTACTATCCGCGGCCAAGAGGCCGTTCAAGAGGCCGTTGCACTTGCGGAACGAGCGGAACAGCAGCATGTCGAGCCGGAGCACCTGCTGGCAGCGATGCTTGAGCAGAAGGAAGGCCTGCTTCGGCCGATCCTGGGAAAGATCGGAGCGAACCAAGCCGGTATCGCGACCGATCTGGAGGCGGCGATCGCAAAGTTCCCAAAGGTGTCCGGCGGCCAGCAGTATTTCAGCTCGAGGACCAATACTCTTTTCCAGGCAGCGCAGAAAGAAGCAGAGAAGATGGATGACGAATATGTCTCCACCGAACATTTGCTTCTCTCGATCGCGGCCGAAAAGGAAGGCGATGCGGGCCGTATCCTGCGTTCCAACGGAGTCAGTCGTGAGGACCTTGAAAAGGTGATCACGGAAATGCGCGGCGGATCGCGCATAACCGAACAGAACGCGGAGGAGAACTTCCAGGCGCTTGAGAAGTATGCTCAGGATCTGACCGATCGTGCGCGTCGCGGCAAGCTCGATCCGGTAATAGGCCGCGATGACGAGATTCGCCGGACAATTCAGATACTTTCGCGGCGAACAAAGAACAATCCTGTGCTGATAGGCGAGCCCGGCGTCGGCAAGACCGCGATCGTCGAGGGCTTGGCACAACGAATCGTTTCGGGCGACGTTCCCGAAACGCTCAAGAACAAGAGGCTCGTTTCGCTTGACCTGGGGGCGATGCTTGCAGGTGCCAAATATCGGGGCGAGTTCGAGGACCGTCTCAAGGCGGTTCTGAAAGAGATCGAAAAAGCCGAAGGGCAGATAATCCTATTCATAGACGAGCTGCACACCCTTGTCGGCGCCGGTGCCAGCGAAGGTGCGATCGATGCTTCGAATATGTTAAAGCCTGCGCTGGCCCGAGGCACTCTTCGCGCCGTAGGAGCCACAACGCTGGCCGAATATCAGAAATACATTGAGAAGGACAAGGCCCTGGAACGCAGGTTCCAACAGGTCTATATCGGCGAACCGACGGTCGAGGACACGATCGCAATTCTTCGCGGTCTCAAGGAACGCTACGAGGTGCATCACGGTGTTCGGATAAAGGATGCGGCGATCGTAGCGGCGGCCACACTCTCCAACCGGTACATCACAGATCGATTCTTACCGGACAAGGCTATCGACCTGATCGACGAAGCCGCGTCGCGAATTCGTATCGAGATCGATTCGCTGCCGCAGGAGATCGACGAACTCGAGCGTGAGATATTACAGCTCGAGATCGAGCGCCAGGCTCTCGGCCGTGAGACCGATGACAAAAGCAGATCGCGGCTCAGCGATATCGAAAAGCGGATCGCAGACCTCAACGAACGTTCTTCGACGATGAAGGCCAAGTGGCAATCTGAGAAAGAAGAGATCGAGAAGATGCGTGAGGCAAAGGAGCAGCTCGAAGAGGCCAAGCTCGACCTCGAACGGGCTCGGCAATCCGGCGATCTCAACCGTGCGGCCGAGCTCCAATACGGTACGATACCGGAGCTTGAGAAAACCCTTGAATCAGAGCAGGCTCGGCTCGGGGAGCTGCAAAAGGAGGGAGTGTTCCTCAAAGAAGAGGTAGATGAAGAGGACGTTGCGGAGGTCGTAGCTAAATGGACCGGCGTTCCTGTCTCGAAGATGCTCGAGGGCGAGATGCAAAAACTCGTCCGGATGGAGGATGACCTCCGGCATAGGGTGATCGGGCAGGACGAGGCACTCGAGGCCGTCGCCAATGCCGTCCGGCGGGCACGTGCAGGATTGCAGGATCCGAATCGCCCGATCGGGTCTTTCATATTTCTCGGGCCGACAGGCGTCGGCAAGACAGAAACGGCCCGGGCGCTCGCGGAGTTCCTGTTCGATGACGAGCGTGCGATGGTGCGGCTCGATATGTCGGAATACATGGAGAAACACGCAGTCGCACGCATGATCGGCGCGCCGCCGGGGTATGTCGGTTACGAGGAAGGCGGCCAGCTTACCGAAGCCGTTCGCCGGCGTCCGTATTCGGTCATACTCTTTGACGAGATCGAAAAGGCGCATCCGGATGTATTTAATATCCTGCTCCAGATACTCGACGATGGCCGTCTGACCGACAGCAAGGGCAGAGTCGTTGATTTCAAGAACACGGTGTTGATAATGACGTCAAATCTGGGATCCCGGGAGATACAGTCTGCGACCGAGAATCCTCTTGCGGACCGCGATGTGCGGACAGAGGTACTCGGCGTCTTGCGTGACCATTTCAAGCCGGAGTTCCTCAATCGTATCGACGATATAGTCGTGTTTCATCAGTTGGGCAGGGATCAGATCGCTTCGATCATCGACATCCAACTGGAAAAACTGCGGAGTATGCTCGCAGACCGAGGGATCACAATAGTGCTTGATGATTCGGCAAAGGCGGTTCTCGTTGAGAAAGGCTACGATCCGGTATACGGGGCAAGGCCTCTGAAGCGTGCGATCCAGACGATGGTACAGAATCCGCTTGCCGTGAAGCTGCTTAACGGCGAGATCGCGTCCGGACAAACTGTGCGCGTGACCGGCGTGGACGGCGAACTCCGATTCAATGCCGTCGGCGCCGAGGCAAGTGCGAGCTGAAAATTCCATCAATGGCGGCCGGCCTGGGGAGAAACTACTTGCGTTTCCCTGCCGGCTGCCTAAATCGTAGAATCAAACTTGTATTTAGAGACGAGAATCGATGATGAACGAAAAAGACGTCGAAAACGAAGGATCACAGGACTCGATCCCGGTAAGGGACAAACGGCGTTTTGGTCCGGATGGGGAACTAAAAGGTGACGAGGCACCCGCGCCCGAGCCGCCCGCCAAGCCGATAGCCGAAGTCGAGCTCGAATCAAAGCTGAGGGCCGAGATCGAACGCCGGGAAGCTGCAGAGGCGAAACTCGTCGGCGTACAGGCCAAATTTGACGAGGCAAAGGCTTCGCTCGAACAAGAGACCGCAGAAATGCGCGAGCGGCTGAGAAAAACTCTGGAAGCCAGTGCCGAACAGTCGCAGTTCGATTTTCTAGCGTCGCTTTTGCCGGTGCTCGATAACCTAAATCTGGCTATCTCGGCGAGCGAGACCGACACTGATATCTCGCACTTGCGGGCCGGTGTTATAGGTACTGCAAGGTCGTTCGAACAGGCGCTGATGAGCGTAGGCGTCGCCGCCGTGCCTTCAATAGGCGAGAGCTTTGACCCGGAGATACACGAAGCCGTCGATATCGCTCCGGCCGATGCCGAGGGCGATGGCAAGATCACGGCCGAATACACCCGCGGCTATCGATTCAGAGATCGATTGCTCAGGCCTGCACGAGTCCAGGTCGGGCGCAACGCCGCGGGGACCGCGGGCAGTTGAGGTTGGGCCGACAAAGAGAATCATGAAGAGACTCATCGAATGCGTCCCGAACTTTAGCGAGGGCCGCGATGCCGCGGTGATCGGAGCGATCACTTCCGAGATCGCCGCCGTCGATGGCGTAAGTCTACTCGACGTAGATCCGGGAGCGACGACGAATCGCACAGTCGTGACGTTCGTAGGCGAACCCGAGGCGGTCGTCGAGGCAGCGTTCCGCGCCGCAAAAAAGGCAAAGGAATTGATCGACATGCGCGGGCACAAAGGCGACCACCCGCGGTTTGGAGCTATGGATGTGTGCCCGTTGGTGCCCGTGTCGGGCATCACGATGGAAGAGACGGCGGAGTACGCCCGCCGCTTGGGTACCAGGATCGGTACTGAACTGGGAATACCTGTTTATCTCTATGAGAACGCCGCTCGCGAGGAGAAACGGCGGAATCTTGCAAGCTGCAGAGCCGGCGAATATGAGGCTTTGCGAGAAAGACTTGCCGATCCGGACTGGCGCCCCGATGCGGGCCCTGCTGAATTCAACGAGAGTGTTGCCCGGTCCGGCGCCGTTGCTGTTGGCGCCCGGGACTTCTTGTTGGCCGTCAACTTTAACCTCAATACGACCTCGACTCGTCGTGCCAACGCGATAGCATTCGACGTTCGTGAGAAAGGGCGGCCGCAACGCGAAGGCGGCTCGATAACCGGAAAGCCGATGATCGGCAAGGACGGCGAGCCGCTGATGATACCGGGTACATTGAAAGGGACAAAAGCGATTGGCTGGTACATAGAAGAATATGGGATCGCGCAGGTTTCGATGAACATCACCGATCTGGCGGCAACCCCGCTGCATATCGCTTTTGACGAGGTCACTGCGAAGGCGGCGGCTCGCGGGATCCGTGTCACGGGACTTGAGATCGTCGGCCTTGTACCGAAACGTACGATAATCGATGCCGCCGACCACTATCTGCGAAAACAACGCCGTTCGTTGGGCGTAACCGAAGCTGAAAAGATAAAGCTGGCGATCCGCTCGATGGGCCTCGACGATCTAAAACCGTGGGATCCCGACGAAAAGATAATCGAATACGTGCTCGAGCGGACACACGAGAAGAAAAGACTAACTGATCTGACGTGCCGCGGTTTCGCGGACGAGACGGCTTCGGAATCGCCTGCTCCGGGTGGCGGCTCGATCTCGGCCTACTTGGGAGCGCTCGGAGCTTCTCTGGCTGCGATGGTCGCAAACCTTTCGTCGCACAAAGCAGGCTGGGACGACCGTTGGGAAGAGTTTTCGGACCATGCCGTTAGGGCGCAGCGCCTAAAGGACGAATTACTCTTGTTGGTCGATGAGGATACGGCCGCGTTCGACCGTGTGATGGAAGCATTCGGATTGCCGAAGACATCCGACGAAGAGCGTGAGATCAGGACGGCTGCCATCCAGGACGCGACACGCTACGCGGCTGAAGTGCCCCTGCGTACAATGGAATTATCGTATCAAGCTTTTGACGTGGTCCGTGCGATGGCGGTTACAGGCAACCCGAACTCTGTCTCCGATGCGGGCGTCGGGGCCCTGTGCGCAAGGTCGGCCGTGATGGGGGCGTTCCTGAACGTAAAGATCAACGCCGCCGGGTTGCGGGACAGGGCTTTTGCTGACGAGATCGTGGCCCGCGGGGCTGAGATAGAGCAAAAGGCGATAGAGGCCGAACGTGAGATCCTGGAGATCGTGAACTCAAAGATCGCCGATTGAACATCTGAAAGACGCAGATCCGGCGAACAAACTTAAGGATAGAAAGTGAAGGGCCCGAGATGTTAGAATGAAGGTCCGGCCTCAGATCCCGGGCCCGGGACAAAATAGGGCCGATAATCAAGGATATGGCAGACATAGACGCATATAAAGATAAATTCAGCGAAAGCGGACAACGCATTTTAGAGGCCGCCCTCAGTGAATCGAAACGGCGTGACCAGAACTATGTCTCCATCGAACATATTCTGCACGCCATAGCGCTTGAGGAAGAAGATCTATTTGCTTCGACGATGCGGGATCTTTCGGTCGATCCGCGTTCGGTGAAAATGCTGATCGAACGCCGCCTGGAGAACGGACGTCAGCACTCTGGCAGCGGATTCAGGATCGCACCGGAGACTACCGAGCTATTCAAACGCGCGATGGATCGGGCCCGATCACAGGGCCGGAGGGTGATCGACGGCAGCGATATTTTCTACGTTCTGTCCAACGACGAAAGGAGCGTACTGAATGACGTTCTTCAGAATCTGGGCGTGCCCTCGGATGAGGTCGCCCAAATTGCGCGTACACGCATCAAGAAGCGTGAAAAAGAGGAAGAACGCGTAAGGCAAAAATACGAGCTGCCGTCCTTTCTGCGTCATTTTGGCGTGTCGATGAATAAGCTTGCCCGCCAGGACAAGATACCGCCGACCATTGGCCGAGAACGCGAGATCCGACAGATGATCGAGATCCTGGCTCACCGCGAACGCTCGAATTCACCGATGTTGGTCGGTGAACCGGGCGTAGGGAAGACCGCGGTCGTCGAAGGGCTCGCCAGGCTTATAGAACTCGAACCGGACAAGGTGCCGGCTCGCCTGCGCGACTCGCACATAGTCCAGCTTCAGATGGGAGGCCTAGTGGCCGGCACGATGCTCCGCGGTATGTTCGAAGAGCGTATCAAGGGGATCATCGACGAGGTCAAAGAAAAGGACAACATCATTCTCTTCATCGACGAAGCACACACGATAATCGGAGCCGGTGCCGCGATGGGCACGACCTCGGATGCGGCCAATATGTTCAAATCTGCATTGGCCCGAGGGGAACTCCGGATCATCGGAGCGACTACAATGACCGAGTACAAAGAGTACATCGGAGAGGATGAAGCTCTTGCTCGGCGTTTCCGGCTCGTGAAGGTAGATGAGCCGACAATTGACGAGACGAAACAGATCCTGCTTGGCCTGAGGCCGCGGCTTGAGAAGAACTACTCGGTGACCATCTCGGACGAGGCGATCAATACCGCGCTCGAGATGTCTCCAAAGTACATTCGTAATCTGCATCTGCCGGACAAGGCCATCGGTTGGCTCGATACCGCGTCGGTAAAGGTCGAGATCAATGAACCGGAGAAGCTTGTCGTACGCAGCGAGCATGTGATCGACGTCATCAGCCAGGAATCGCGAATTCCGAAGGACATGATCTATCGAGACACGTCCGACCGGTTCTCAGCAATGGAGGAAGAACTCGGAAAACGCGTGGTCGGGCAAAAGGAAGCCGTACGCGCGGTCGCCGAACGGCTTCGCCTGAACAAGGGCCCGCTCAAGGAGAATCATTACGCGCCGGATGGCGTGCTTTTATTCCTTGGGCCGACCGGCGTCGGCAAGACCGAGCTCGCCAAGGCTGTTGCCGAGTTCATGTTCGGCGATGAGAATAAGATGGTCCGCATTGATATGAGCGAATACGGTGACGGGACCGTTGGGATAGAAAAGCTCATAGGTATGCCTCGCGGCATCGTCGGCTCCGAGCGCGGAGGAATACTCACGGAGCAGCTTCGGGACGATCCGTACACCGTTCTGCTGCTCGATGAGGTCGAAAAAGCCTCGCCGTACCTGATGAACATATTCCTTCAGGCCTTCGACGAGGGCTGGATCACAGACGGCCGCGGCAAAAAGGTCTACCTGTCAGACGCGATCGTCATCATGACGTCGAATCTAGGCTCGGAGAATTTTAAGAAATACGAGTCGCCGCTCGGATTTGGCCTGAAATCGGTGGGTAGCGTCCGTGCAATCAAGAACGACGTGATGAAAGCGGCTGAGACGCGATTTACTCCGGAGTTCAGGAACCGGATCGACGAGATAGTCGTTTTCTCTCCGCTCACTCGCGAAGAGGTTCGAGAGATCGCTAAGCTGTATGTCAACAAGATCCAAAGGAACATGGAGCGTCAAGGGAAGGTCGTCGAGATAACCGATGCAGCTCTTGAGGCATTGACGGAGAAAGGCTACAGTGCGGCCTACGGCGCACGATTCCTAAAGCGTCACATAGATCAGCAGGTCAAACTACCGATCACCAACGCTTGGAAATCGGCAATGAAGTTCGTTGTGGACACTGACGATGGTTCGGTCATCGTTACACCGATCGAACCATTTAGCCTGAACTGAACTTATCCTCATCTTTGTGCATCCAAGGGCTTTGGCGATCCAGTTGCCAAAGCCCGAACATTTTCACGTATGAACGAACGCAAAAAGCATCTCGCCGGATACGGAATCTCAGGCCTCTATCTGTGCCTGTTGATCTTGGTCCTGACCTTGCCCGCAGCATCGCAGACCCCGGCGGCCCAACCGCAAGCCGAGCGAGCCGAGGCGATAGTCGTTCGAGCCGTCGAGACAATGGGCGGACGACGCTACCTCGACGTCAGATCGCAGATCGGGCGCGGCCGATTCAGCTTGTTTCGCGACGGAGCACTTGTGTCGTTCCAGGCTTTCTACGACGTGATCGTTTTTCCAGATAGGGAGCGGACCGAATTCCGAAACGGCAAGAGTAGAACCGTTCAAGTGAATACCGGCGACACCGGCTGGGTATTCGACGGGGATCAGGAATTGATCAAGATACAAACTGCAAAACAGATAGCAAATTTCAAACAAGGTATCAGGACCAGCCTGGACAATCTGCTTCGAGGATACTGGCGCGGCCAGGCCGAACTCAGCTATGTCGGCAGGCGGCCTTCGACGCTCGGAAAGCGAAACGAGGTCGTAAAGCTTCGCTACGCGGATGGATTCGAGATAGAGTTCGAATTCGCGGTGGACGACGGCACGCCGCAAAAGGCGATCTATAAAACAACGGATGACGACGACACAACAACGACCGAAGAGGATCGCTACGCGCAATTCGTCGATGTCGGAGGTATAAAGGCCGCCTTTATCGTCGATCGGTTTACCAACGGAAAGCAGTCATCCCGTATCAATTACGAATCGATAGAGTTCAACCGTTCGGTGCCGGATTCGATCTTTACCAAACCTTCGAACCCGAAAGACGCAAAGAAAGAGTTCAGGCTCTGATGCGAACCGCAAGCTGCGCGCTAAAAGAGGCTGCCCGTCAAGGCAGCCTCATATTAACCGGCACGACGAGATCGTCGTCCGGAGCTAAATAAAAGCAAAGTCGAACTGTGCCTGATGGATCGATTTGTCGGACGTCAGGTCAACGTTGCCCAAGTGGGCCTCGATCTCATCCATCACGTTTCGTTCTCCGTTGCGGAGTGCTTTGGCTACCTCCGGATGCACGCGAAGCGTGGTGATCCGCACGTCCTCGACCTGTTTTGACAGGCGTCGCGCTTCGGCGAGTATCTCGTAGCAAACGGTTGTCGGCGATTTGACCCAGCCGGAACCTTCGCAGTATTCGCACGGGGCACACATTGTGCGTTCTAGCGACTGCTTGACCCGTTTTCTGGTCATTATGATCAGGCCGAAATCATTGAATGAGAGCACTTTGGTAGGCGATTTGTCGTGCGAGAGTGCCTCCTGGAGTGCCTGCGAAACCTTGTGTCGGTTGCGCCGGTCCTCCATGTCGATCAGGTCGAGCACGATGATGCCGCCTAGATCACGAAGCCTGATCTGACGTGCGATCTCATCGACAGCCTCGAGATTAGTCTTTGTGATCGTATCCTCTAGCCGGGCGTTGCCTTTGCCGACGAACTTGCCCGTGTTCACATCGATCGCAACCAACGCCTCGGTCTGGTTTATCACGAGATAGCCGCCCGACCTGAGCCAAACGCGAGGCTTGAGCGCCTTGTCGATCTCGTCCTGTACCCCATAGTACTCAAGGATCGGTTCGTCGCGCGTATACAGCTTAACGCGATTGACCATCTTCGGGGCCATACGGTTGAGGAATTCGACCGTTGCGAGATATTCTTCTTCGCTGTCAACCCTAATAGCGGTAAAATCCGAAGACAACTGGTCACGGAGGAGACGTTGTACGAGGTCGAGATCCTGATGGATCAGGGAAGGCGAGCGGCGCTTCTCAGCATTCTTCTTGGCATCCTTCCAGGTCCTGACGAGGAACAATGCATCATTCTTGAGATCTTCTTCAGAGATGCCGATGCCTGCGGTGCGGACAATAAAGCCGCCCGACGTGATCTCCGGCTCCTGCCGGATCCGCTGGATCAGCGTACGAAGCCTGCCGCGTTCGCTCGAAGATTCTATCTTTCGCGAAACGCCCAGATGCTCGATGGTCGGCATATACACCAGGAACCGGCCGGGCAACGCGATATGCGAGGTGATGCGGGCACCTTTTTTAGCGATCGGCTCTTTGGCGATCTGAACGAGTATCTCCTGGCCCTCACGGAGCAGATCAGAGATGACAGGCTGCGGAGTGCGTTCGCGGCGGTCGGAACGTCCGTTGCGGTCGCCGTTCTGACGATCGCGTCCACGGCCGCGACGGCTTCGTCCTCCGCGTTCGCGTTTGTCGTCGTCCGATGCCGCCTCGGGTTCGGCCGGGGCCAGGCCGTCAGCAGAGGTTTCCGCATCGGCCGCTTCTTCGGCTACAGGGGCGGCCTCTTCCGCCTCGGCCGCAGTTTCTTCTCCGGCGTTCTCTTCAGGTTCTGAAGCCGACGCCTCCACTACGGCATCTATCTCATCCTCGAACTCGGCCGCCTCGTCGATGTCCTCGGCAAGCCCTTTTGGTTTCGGCTTCGCCCCGCGTCGGCGACCGCGTCCGCCGCGTCGGACGGCCATTTCGGCCGTTTCGTCGCGTTCGCGGAGACTCGCTTCAGCATCTTCCAGAGGAGCTGCTTCACCATCCTCGGCGGGCTTTGCTTTCTTGGACCGTGTCGTCTTGGTCTTTGCAGCAGCTTTTTTCGCGGGCTTCTCGGCCTTTGGTTTTGCCGCCGCGGGCGACTTGCGTTTGCGGCCCTTTGCCGGAGCTTCAGCCGGCGTTTCGTCTTCATCGGCGATCCGTTCGAATCCGCCGTCGCCCGAGTCCACTTCGGCCAAAAGCGATCCTACTTCAGTCTCCGCGGCCGGTTGGAGATCGAACTCTACAGCCCTTACACGATCGACGATCGCTTCCTGGATGTAGGCATCCTTGAACATCTCACCGGTATCTGCATCGTCGCTAATTCGTTCGAAACCGGATGTATCAAACTCGAGATCCGCGGCTACCTCTCCGGCCGGAACAGCTTCGCTCACAAGTGCAGGTCTCTCGTTTGCCGCATCTGACGAGGTGTCGTCCGGCGTTTCGTCTATATCACGTCCGCGGCCCCGCCGTCCGCGTTTGCGGTCCTTTTGTTCCGGCCGAGCTTCAGACGGCTGAGCATCGTCAGCCTCAGACTGGCCCGCGACGAGCGGTTCGGCAAGATCCTGCACCGACTCCATTTGTTTTTCGCGCTCGACCCGGCTGCGTTCGATCTGCTCGTTCGCTTCCCGCTTGGCTTCTTCGGGCGAGGTTTTCTTCGATTTTTCGGCTACGATCCGCTCGATCTCTTCCTCTTCGTCGAAGAAGTCAGAGACATAGAGGAACGCGTCCCGTTCAAGCCCAATATCCACAAAGGCGGACTGCATACCCGGAAGCACCCTCATCACTCGCCCTTTGTAGATGTTCCCGGCCACGCCGGTGTTCTCTTCGCCGCGTTCAATGTAGAACTCGGTCACCTTTCCGTTATCCAGGATCGCGATCTTCTTTTCGCGACCGTTCACACTTACGATCAATTCTTTAGACATATTTCAGTGTTAGGCACTTGGCGGCCGCGAGCGTCATTAGCATGAGCCCGGGGCCCGAACCGACGGGAAGTTGGGTGACCAGGTCAAGTGCAGAGGTATCGTGAGGCGATGCGAGCGACGCTTGAGCGGACCGCACATCGGCGTAAGAGTATAGACCTATTGTGAGAATTCGGGGTCTGAGACCGCGAATAAGAAGGTTAGTTCTTTTATCACTTGGAGATCGCTACCGAGGCCAACAGCCGGATGACTGAAGATCTCGCGGGGAGCGCCGAACCTAAATCTCGGCCGCGCTCGACCCTTCAAACTTTTTATTCTCAATACTCTGCAAGCTGCCGGGCCTAGCCGGTCTTACCCGCTGCTGCGACGGGGCCAAGCCCGTCGCAAACCACGAGAAGTATAATCAATGCCGGACCGTGTGTAAAGGCATAACCGTTCGGCCGACGAACGCCGGGATGCATCGGCAACGGGCTTCAGAGAATGAAATGATGTATCATATATGAAACGTATTGCCGCGTGTGTGTCGGCCGCGGCTCAAGCGTTACAATCGAGAACAATGGAGATCTATTTTCAACTGATCCGCGACGCTGACTCGCTCAAGAAAGCATGCGGTGAACTTTCAGGTGAGGAATATCTCGGATTCGACGTCGAGACGACCGCACTCGAGCCATCGCAAGGCGAGTTGCGCCTGGTTCAGCTCAGTAACGGGACCGACACCAAGGTGATCGATCTCCGCGGATTTGGCGGCGGAATCGACGCATTGCGTTCAACGGAAGAGCTGGCGCCGCTGAGATCCCTGCTGGCTGCGGAACGACCGGTAAAGATAGCCCACAATGCGAAATTCGACACCAAATGGGCCAGACATCATCTTGGCGTCGAAGTAGGCGGCGTCTATGACACCTATCTGGCCAGTATCCTGATCGCCGCGGGCGAAGGAGACCGACGCCATGGACTTGCGGACGTGGTGCAGTATTTCCTCGGCAGAACGCTCGATAAGACCGAGCAAGTGAGCGATTGGTCAGCAAACGAACTCACAAGTTCTCAGGTCGAATATGCGGCAAAGGACGCGGCCATCATGCCGGAAGTGAGGGCGAAGCTTGATGAAAGGATCGTTTCCGACGAACTTCGCTCGGTGATGGCGATCGAGAATGAATGCGTGATGCCGATCGCCGAGATGGAGCTTAACGGCTTTTTTCTCGACAGTGACCGATGGCGCGAACAGCTCGAACGAGTCAAAACGACGCAGCAGAAGACGGCCGATGAACTGCAATCGCTGCTCTCAGCCGGGGTGGCTCAGGCGTCGCTTTTTGGCAGGTCTGAGATAAATCTGGACTCGATCGACCAGGTCAGCCAGGCACTCGAGAATCTTGGAATTCCGATACCGTCGTCAACTCGAGCGTGGGAGCTGCAGCCGCTTGCAGATGATCATCCGGCCGTCGCAAAACTTCTGGAATACAGGGCGGCAGCAAAGGCCGCGTCCAGTTTCGGAGAGAATATACTTGAGTTCATTGATCCTTCCACAGGCAGGATCCACGCTGATTTTCGGCAGATCGGGGCCCCGACGGGTCGATTCTCTTGCTCCAAACCCAATCTCCAGCAAATACCTCACGAGGCCGAATACCGGCGATGTTTCCGAGCGCCTGACGGCCGTACCCTGGTGATCGCGGATTACTCGCAGATCGAGCTCCGGATCCTTGCCCATATATCGGGTGACCGCCGGTTCATCGAAGCCTTTGAGAGCGGAGCTGATTTTCATGCTGCGACGGCCGCGCAGATATTCGGCATCCAGCCGGCCGACGTGACGCCTGATCAGCGCGCATTTGCGAAACGACTCAATTTCGGCGTTGTTTACGGCATCGGAGCCCAACGGTTCGCTGCGATGACGGGCCTAAGCGAACGCGACGCGGAAGATACGCTCCGACGTTATTTTGCTACATATCCTCAGATGAACGAATGGCTTCGCGGCCAGTCAAAACGCGTCCTGCTGGATCATTCGGCTCGTACGCTTTCAGGCCGGCTTGCACGAATTAGTTTTGACGACAATGACCGCAGGTCTGTCGGAGCGGCTCAGAGATACGCGAAGAATATGCCGATCCAGGGCACCTCTGCCGATATTCTAAAGCGAGCTTTGCGTTTGCTGCATGATTCGATACGCGATACGTCGGCAAAGCTTGTGAACATCGTTCACGATGAGATAGTTGTTGAATGCGACAGGACCGATGGCGAAAGGATCGAGGCTCTCTTGAGCGGCGCCATGCGGAGTGCGGCGGAAGAATTTGTGACCAGCGTGCCGGTCGTCGTCGATTCGCAAATAGCCGACGATTGGACCAAATAACGATGCCGCCCGATCATTCGATACGGACGGCATATGAACGGAACCCGACGAGACCGATCAGGACGCGGTTGCTTCAGATTGCGCCGGACGAAGGTATAGGATGCGAGTGCAATTCTCGCAAGTGATGATCTGGTCGCCTCGCCTTACCTCCATCTGGACCTGTGGCCTGAGGGAAATGAAGCACGCCGTGCAGGAACCATTCACAACCTCGGCGACCGCGATACCGTCGCGGCTGCGCTGTGCCAGCCGATCGTAAACGGCGGCCAGCCTTTCGGGCAGCTTGGCAAACATCTCCGCTCGCTTCGCCGTGGTCTGATCAAATTCGGCCTTCTCGCTGGCAAGTCCGGTATCGAACTCGGCGAGTGCGGCGGCCCGATTTCCGTCCAGCGATGCGATCTCATCCGCGCGTTCCGATAGTTCGGCCTCGACGGTCTCGATCTCGCTCATCAGCTCGACGATCTGCGTCTCGAATCCCGAGATCTGCTTTTGCAGAGTGTCGGTATCTCGCATCGCGGCTTCGTACTCTTTTTGATTTTGTGCGTGCTTAAGGTTGCGGTCCGCGCGTTCGAGATAGGTCTTGCTCTTGGCCATCTCGTTCTCGATCTCGGCCCTCTGCGTTTTGAGGTCGTCGCGGCGGCGTTGTATATCTCGAATAGAAGAGGCGTGCTGTTCGAACTCTTGTTCGATCTCCGCACGCCTCGCTTCTGCCGACTCAAGCGATTTTCTAAGCTGCCTAAGCCTTGTATCAGTAAGTTGTAGGTCTATCAGGTTGTCAAGATCTGCGATCACGTAAAATGTCTCCCCAAAAATGCTAAACGATTATCATAGCCCAGAACCTCTGGTTGACCAAGCCTTCGGGTGGTCAATGGCCGAGCAAGATATCAAGATGGGCACGCAGGTCCGCCGTGGTGATTCGCCGCCCGGCGGACTCTATCCACTCGGGCAGGCCCGGCGTGCGAACAAGCATAAGCTCGACGCCGGCCTCCGGTATGCCGCGATGGCGAATATTGGCCGCGGCAAGTGCGCCGTGACGCATCACACCGTCGGACGGAGTCCGCGTCCAACCTGCTTCGACCGTAAGACATCTCATCCCATAGGTGATCTCGACAGCCTCGCCTACCATATTTGACGTGCTCCTGCGAAACGCATGAGGCGAGATCCGATCGACGCTTAGCGACGCGCGAGCGAGTGCCGGTTCGAGAGCTAGCTCGATGAACGATCCGATGAGCCATTTAGTACCGGCCATCCGGACCCGGTCGTTAGAGGCGCGAAGCCGGATGTATTCGGCTACATCCCCGCGGCCGGACAAGGATGCGTCGGCCTCGGCCTGTGAAAGCATTTCGAGCCACACGACATCGAGTTCCTGCATGCTTTGAGCATATTGTCCGAACAGGGGAAACGCAATTTCGTGGTATCATCTCGGACTGTGCACTTGCGGTCGATGCCTCGCCGACAGCTTTACTTATGAGGAAGTTTGTACTATTCGTCTTGCCGACCCTGGCCATTTTGCCGGCATTCACACAGACGGTTAAACCCGTAGCCGGGAAAAAGCAGCAGACGGTATCGACACCGAAACCGCGAGCCGAGCGTGCACCGACCCCAAAGCCTTCGTCCACCCCAAAACCCGGAAGCACCGGCCGCAAGACCGGCGACGCCGCAAAGCCGCGAAGCAATACCTCGGCAAAGGCCGCAAAACCCCCGGCCGAACAAGCCGCCAGATCGACACCAAAACCGACTGCAACGCCTAAGGCTACCGCAACGCCGAAGCCGAAGATCACCGAGGACGAGGCTTGGGTCAATGCGACGGCGATCGAGGACCCGGCGGCCAGCGTCAAGGCGATCCGCAAGTTTCTTGCCGACTTTCCGAAGTCGGAAAAGCGTGTCGAGGCCATTTCGCTGCTTGTTTCGATCCAATGCGGCGTCGGCGACGCGAGCCTCCGCTCGGGCGACCGACAGGGAGCCGTGCGTCAGTATATGTCGGCGTTGACCGACGCCGGCAAGCCGATGCCGCAGGAAATATTCACCGAATACTTGTCGAAGTTAGCGGGCCGGCTTTTCTTTGCTGGAGAACGCGAGGGGGCGATGAACTTCGCGAAAGCGCTCGAGGCCCAAGCCGATCCCTCGCAGCTTCTGGCTATCGCGACGTTCTACCTAACGATCGAGAATGGCGGGGAGGCCAAGCGGGTCGCCGAGCGTTCTATAGCTGCCGCTCAGACCGCCGCCGCATACCACGTGCTGGGGCTTGCCCGCAGGCTTGATTTCGAGCCGGAACGATCCGCTGAAGCATTCGCAAAGTCGCTCGAGATCGATCCTTCGTACAAGGCTGCCAAACTTGGCCTCGCAGAAGCAAAGCGGTCAATTGGTGAGCCAGAGGCGGCAATTGAACTTTACCGCGGCATACTCACCACAGATGCTGAGGACGTGCCTGCCCGAACGGGCCTCGTTCTTGCTTTGTTCGACAGCGGCAAACGCGAGGAAGCGGAGGCCGAAATGAACGCCAGCCTGGCGGCGAACCGCGGCAATTCGGTACTTCTCGCCGGAGCCGCTTATTGGTATGCCGCTTCAGGCGATTTTGAAAAAGCCATCGATACTGCACGACAAGCCGTAGCGGCACAGCCGAGATACATCTGGGGCCATATCGCCTTAGCAAGGGGATTGATGGGCAAGGGCGAACCGGTCGAGGCGGAACGTGTCCTTTTGGCCGCGCGCCGATTTGGGGATTTTCCCGCGTTGCGGTACGAGATCGCGTCGGCAAGGGCCGCGGCTGGATTCTACAGGGACGCGGCAGAAGAACTCGCGACCGTATTTTCTATCGAGGACGGAAAGGTCTGGGCGGATCTTGGTTGGCGCGTGGAGCGATCCGCCGATGAGATAGAAGACCTGGTCGCACAGGAACGGCGCGCAAGCATTTTTACTCCCAAAGCCGCGGATGACGAGGCGACGGCCAAGACGCTCCGGTCGCTTTTGGAATTCTCCACGGAACTCATGGCCGACGCGCCTGACGCCGAACGCATCGCTGCCGCAGGTTCGCGGTTCGCATCAGCGGGGGACTCGAGGATGGCTGTTCATCGCGAGCTCTTCGCCGCTTCGCAAATGTTGTCGCGAAAGGTCGCCCCAGAAGCGGCTCTCAACCTGGTGCAAAAAGCGGCGGCTGCATCCGAGAAAGCCTTTGATGCCGCCGATCCGTCTGCGGCGATCATGGCGGATGAACTCTATTCAAGCCGGACTGCGGCCCTTGCTAACAACGAATTTATTCGGATACCGACGATCCCGAAGGCAACTCTGACCGCCATACTACGCGGCCGGATAGAAGAACTCGCCGGTTGGTCGCTGATGGAGATGGGCCGTCCGTCGGAAGCCTCGACCAGGTTGCGGCGCGCTGTAAGTGTTTTGCCGGCGGAGAGTGCGTGGTGGCGATCTGCGACCTGGCGTCTCGGCATGGCTTACGAGGCCGAAGGAAAGGCCGAGGATGCTCTAAAAGCGCTGGCAGCCAGCTATAAGAGCAGCGGCCCGGATCCGGCCCGATATCGGACGATCAAAGATCTATATCAGAAAGTAAAGGGCTCGTTGGACGGGCTGGACGCCCTGATCGGTCCTGAACCGGCACCGGCGGCAAAGGAGACGGATACCGGGGCTGCGGCCGCCAAACCCGCCGAGGCGCCTACATCGATAGCAGGTGACTCGCCCACAGCCAACCCGAAACAGGAGCAGACCGATACGATCGTTGCGGCCCCGCCTGTTGAAGTTCGAAAGGATAAGAGTGAAAGCAGCGCGTCCGTTTCAACTGATTCGTCCGGAGATGCGAACCGCGGAACCACTCCGCCGGTTGCCGCGCCGGTCCCAAGCGCGGAGCCGAAACAGGAGAAGGCCGGTCCGGCTCGGCCGAGAGTGGTCCAGGAAAGTTCTGCTCCGCCACAAACGTGTAGTCTCAGCACCAACGAATCGGTCTTAAATCTCAATCGAAGCGTCGATCTTGCGGTTGTTGTTCGCGCCGATGAAGAGATCGACCTAGCCGAGCTCGAAGCAACGGTCAGCGACGAAGACATCGAGATACGGCGAGAAGTGATACGAGGGATACTCGGCCGGGCGCTGTATGTCGTTCGTTCAAGGTCCGGAGTATCCGGCCGTCACACGGTAAAATTCAGTCTGCCCTGCGGCTCGACCGAGATCGTCGTGAACGTTCGCTGATACCCGGCTCGGGACTCGACGCTACATTCACAGTGGCGACCGCGGCGATCAACAGAAAATAGAATGCGTTGGACGGGGTCCTAAGCGGAAAATCGACGAAACTGTGAACCAGGATGCCTAAGCAACCGGCCAATCCGCCCGCGACGGCGGAATGCCGGAACCCGCCGCCCGAATTCAAAAGCCGATCGAAGCCTCTTTTTGATAGTGAATAAATGAACCACACTAGACAGAGCGCGGCCGGGATGCCTCCCTCAGCGGCGGCCTGTAGGTAATCATTGTGGGCTTGTTCGACGCGAAAAAGGCCGGGCCAGGTGTCGTATCCCGTAAAAGCGACGCCAAAGGCATCGAATCCTACCCCGAGGATCGGATGATCGAGGAACATCCTCACGGCTATCGACCAAAAATGTGAGCGGCCGCTCGTTACGTCTCCGTCGGCGCTCCCGGCCGAAACGTATCGTTGGAGCGAATCGTCGCCTCCGAGGTAGATCACAACGCCAACGATCACGGCCAGTACCGCCGCCGCGACAGCCGCGGCTCCGACGATCCGAACCGATCTCGGATAGAGGCTGCGTTCCTGTTGCTGTTCCTCACGCTTCATTCGCTGCATGAGAAAGCACGCCGGTATGGTCACAGCCATGCCGAGCAGGCCACCGCGAGAGCCGGTCATCAATGCCGCCACGATCATGACAACCGACGCGGCCGCTGCGGCGATCCGCTTCTCAAGCGAAACTGCGCCGGAGATCGCCATCGCCACGCCGAGTCCAACCGACATCTCCATAAATGCCGCGAAATGGTGCTGATTGATGAAGGTCGCAAAAGGGATAGCCTGAGGAGTGAGCCGTATCCCGTATATGCCGGTGGGTTCCCCGAGCCGCTGCATAGTGCCGAAAATAGCGGTCACGCATCCGGCCGCGATGATGCTGACCACCACGATCCGCAGCCTCGAAGCAGAATCTATTAGCACCGATGCGGCGGAGAAGAAGATCAGATATGCGACAAGCCGGACCAAAAAGAGGCGCGTTGCATTTGGATCCATCGACAGCGAGGCGCCTGCCGTGACTCCGATCAGCTCGCTGCCGGGCGGACTGCCGCCGATGGGTAAAAGCTGTATCACAGCAATGCAAGCCAATCCCAGCAGCGGATAGATCGATCCGCGATCGGCCGCAAAAAGCCTGTCTCGCAGATCGGCGTTCAGCAGCATCACGATCCCCAGAGCGGCCACCGCCGCGAGTATCAGTATCCAGGTCGCAGCATCGACACCACCGAACAAGGCGACGCAAAGCACCGGCAGGCCGACCACCAGCGAAAACGCTGTCGCTGAGGAAGTTATACCTGAGGCAAGGTATCGCGGACCGAGCAATTTCTCCATATTCACGAGACCTTTCTGACCGAAATATCATCGAACCAGAGCCGGCCCGAGATCGGGCAGAATACGGTCGGGCAGCCGTCGCGAACGAGCTTGACCATAACTCCATCCAGATCGGACGGTGTGCGGAACCGGATCGTGAGCGGTGCCCAGTCGGCGTTAGGATCGGCGGCGCTTGTCGAGGCGATCGGCCCGCCGGTCGATGCGTTTACGATGTCCCAGCGCACCGTACTCGCTCCTCGCAATTCGGAGCGGTAATAGACGGTGAACTCGTATTCGGCGCCCGGCTCGACGGGAATAAGTTGTCTGACCTCGCGGAACTCGGTCGATCGCTTGTTGTCGAATAGGAATGCGAGGCTCTGCTCGCCGGAACGTTTTTCCGAAGTGCTGATCCTGATCTGGACCTCGCCGCCATCACTTAGCTGCCAATCAAAAGGCCCGGCTCCGGTCGTCTTCACCGGCGATTCAAATCCTCCGTTCGATACGAGCCCTTCAGGCGATCCAACGCCGCGTATCTTTCTGTCGATCCGGGCCGCAAGTGAATATTGCTTTGCTTCGAGCAATTTAGAGATGATCTGGCTTGCCGAATCGCTCGAGATCGATCTGGCGTCAGCATCTGCCAAGGAGTCCCAGACCCGGGCCGCTTCGATCAACTTACCCTCTGATATCAATATCAGCGAAAGCGGGCCGGCCGATCTCGAGTCTCTGCCGAGCATGTCCAAAGCGGCAAGAGCGTCTCCGTCAGCGAACTTCAAAGCCAGCGATGCCGCCGACGGCGCATACGCAGACCTGCCGGAGACGGCTTTGCGGATAAGGGCGAAACCTTCTCCGGATCGATCGGTCCTTAGATAGTGGTTGCCGAGCGCCCATTGGACCTCTGCGTAATTCGGTGCGAGCTCCAGCGCACGGGTGAGTGCAGTTTCGGCGCCCGGCATATCGCCCGATCGGCTCCTTGCGCGTCCAAGCTGGTACCATGTGAGGTAGTTGTATGGAGAAGCGGCAACTGCATATTCATACTCAATGAGCGCACGCTGCCCGGCTTCGGGGTCAAACGAAGATTCCAGCAGCCTCGCGTACGCAAAGCGGGTTTGCGGATCGGCGGGTGCCAGGCTCGAAGCAAGAGCGGCGATATCGGGTTGGTCGGTTCGAGAAGAAACTGCGTTGGCAAAGTTCCATTTTGCCCCAAAGAAAGCACCGATCGCCAAACAGACAGACAGCGCCGTCCCGACGTATGGCGAACTTCGCGGTCTTTCAACTGTCGTGTGGACTTGCACCCGAATATTCTACTCGAAATCGAACGGTTCGATCCGAATGCGGGCGCTCCTGAGTGAAATTTCCTTTTCGCGACAGATCTCTCGCAGGCGTTTCGATCTCTCGGGGTCAAAGTTTCTGATCGAGACCAGGATCTCATCTACGCCAAGATCGTCGCACAGGTCCGGGAGCATTCCATTGCCGCCAAATACAGAGATCCCGTGCAATACTCTGCCTTGTTTGGTCGCGTCGTCATCAATGAAGCCAACAGGCAGCAATTTCCATTCTGGGTTGTTCTTAAGTTCGCGAAGGACCATTTCGCCGCCATCTCCGGCGCCGTAGATCAGAACGCGTCTCGCATCCCGATGCGGAGGTGCCGGTATCGCGTTTCGTATTAGACGAAAAGCTGTCCGGCTTCCAAATACTCCCAATAGAAGCAGCAGCCCATCTACGACAAAAACGGTCCGTGAATAGAATTCAAAACGGTACAGGATCAGCAGGACAAGTATTGAAACAGCGGAGCCCAACAACACTCCCTTGCCATAGGTCGCCAGATCGGAGACGCTCGTGTATCGCCACAGTCCGCGATATACGCCGGCGAACAAAAAGGCGACCAATTTCACCAGAACCACGATCGGCAACGAACGAAGGAAAAGGTCCCAATTCGGCGTATCTTCGAACGGCCCAAGCACCAGATAGAATGCACAATAGTAGGCCAACGTAATGAGAGCCGCGTCGAGAAATACCTCAAAGATCCGCCGTTTGTGCGACAGGTTGACTATAAATGCGAATGCGGCATTCTCTGCGTCGGCATCTACGGATGCCGTGTCGTAAACCTTTACGTTCGCGAGATAGACCCCAACGATTATTAGGGCTAGAGAGAATCCGCCGATCAACGCCAGACTCTCCGACATCGACCTGCCGCTGATCAGGATCGAGATCGAGCCTCCAGCTATCGCAAGTGCATACAGGAGAAGGACGGCGGAGCGCTCTGTCAATCCTAGGGCCACAAGGCGGTGCGAAGTATGATCCCGGCCGCCCTGAGACACACTTCTGCCCCAGAGCTTTCTAATTATCGTTACAAAAGTCGTGTCGAAGATGGGTACAAACAGGATCAATACGGGAACTGCGAGTATCGGAAGGATCCCTCGGCCGCGTCCTCCTACTTGATTGAGCAGAACGGAGCCGGCAAGCAGGAACCCGATGAAAAGCGATCCGCAGTCGCCCATGAAAATGGACGCGGGGTTGAAATTGAATATTAGGAACCCAAGCAGCGCTCCGATAAAGACCGTGATCAGAGCGAGAGAATCCCACTGCTGATTGCCGTAAAAGCTGGCGGCGAGCGACGCGCTCGCAATGACAGCGATGCCCGCCGCAAGCCCGTCCATGTTGTCGAGGAGGTTTATCGCATTCGTGACGCCGACCAGCCAGAGGCCCGTGATCGCAATGTCCAAAAGATCGTTGCCGGTCAACGGTATCCTCATGCCAAAGGAGATCACCAAACCGGCAGCCATGAATTGTCCGATCAGTTTTTGATAAGGCCGTATGTTGAGCAGGTCGTCAACTAGTCCGATCAGGAACATCAGAGCCGATCCGCACAAAAGCACCACGGAATCGGTCGTCATGGGGACGAACAGCAGGTACCCGGCCACGGTCGTCGCAAAGATAGCAACGCCGCCAAGCATAGCGGTCGGGCGCTGGTGCCACCGGTCAGCCTTCGGAGCAGCGACAAAGCCCCGTCGGCGCGCATACGCCCTGACCGTAGCGGTCAAAAGAGCTCCTGCAATAAAGCAAACAGCTCCGAAAAGAGGAGTAGATAATCTGTCGCTAAACATCACTCTGTCGGCGCGTCAGTCAACGGACGTGGTTTGGAGACCCGGTCGCTTGTTATGGAGCGGTAAAGCGATCTGAGGTCATCGGCCAGACGGCTGCGAGAGTAACCTGCCCGGACGAATGCAAATCCGTTCTTGATCAGAGCACGCCTTAATCTTTCATTTTTGGCGATATAAATCAAGCCGTTTCGAAAGATTTCAGACGTGCGTTCGTCAACGGCTACGCCCCGCTCGCACAGACGGAAACCCGGGTGCGTCTCGGTAGTGGCGCCAAGCAGGTCGATGACACCGCCGACCGCGGTCGAGATCACCGGGACGCCGGAGGCCATCGCCTCGATCAGGGATAGAGGAGTGCCCTCGTTCTTTGAGCAAAGGGCGACAGCGTCGGACGCCGCCAGGATCGAAGCCACGTCAGAACGATTGCCTGCAAAGATCACCGAATCTCCATTTCCGATCGCCGCTGACATCTTCTCGAGTTCGCTTCGGAGATGTCCGTCACCCGCGATCAGGAACCGCAAACGGAGCCCATCGAGGTCATCGCGACAGGCCGCGGCCGCTTTCAGCAGGAGCGGGATGTCCTTTATCTCGGTCAGGCGGCCGAGATAGGTAACTAAGAACTCACGATCATCTATGCCGAATTCCTGCCGTATCGCGTCGCGCGCTCCGTCGGGCGGGGCAAGAGCTTCCAGATCGACGCCAAGAGGGATGACCGCGAACTGTTCGGGTCGGCCGACACGAAAAGATCCGTTTATCTCGCGTCGCTGCTGCTCGGATATCGTGACGATCTTGTCCGTAGAGAGCCTTGCCAAAAGCCGCTCGATGAATAGAAAAATCGCGGTCCCGACACGTCCGTAGTAACTGTGAAAAACGTGTCCGTGGAACGTGTGTACGATCCTGACCTGACGCGGACGCCCGACCAGCGTACCGGCACCTGCCCATTTGTATATTAACCCTGCGAGGCGGCCGATAGTACCGGCCTTGGCAGTGTGTGTGTGGATGATGTCGGGACGAAGGCGAAACAAGAGCCTCGTCACCCTTACAAGCGAGATCAGGTCCTTTGGCGAAAGCTCACGGCTGAGTTCCTCGATGTAGATCGGTTCAACGCCGCACTCGGCGGCGAAGTATGACATATCTTCCTCGCCCGGCGGAACGGAACCGGCAACGAGAATGCTGTCGAATTCGGGAGGCTTGAGCCCACGCGTGAGCCACACGACATGGCGTGCGGGACCGCCTACGTTAAGCCTTGCAATTATTCGAACGATCCTCATGTAGGCCAAATCTGGAAGGGATCGGCAGCCGATCCGGAACGCCGCGGCCTCTCGCGGCTCAAGAGCCGGGAAGTGGCAGCGATCCATACGATAGTGCGGGTAGATCGCGGCCGGCTGCCGAACTTGATCAATCGTTCATCTTGAAAATGGAATCGGGATCGTCCTCGTGACGTATCTCATCGATCGGTTCTTTTTTGCCCTCGCCCATATAGAGCCTGTTTGGGCAATTGATCACCATTCCGTCACAGTCGCCAACGTTCATATATCCGTGGACGACGCCTTTGGGTACGACGACGGCCCTCGCATCGCTCGCTCCGGCGACGAAAGTCATCCGGTGCATATAGGTCGGAGAATCCGGCCTATTGTCCCACATGCGCATCTTAAAATCAGACGGGCCTATGAAACAAAAAAGATCTGCCTGATCGACATGCTCGTGCGGGCCGCGATGAATGCCGGGCCTGGTGAAAGAGATGTACGACATCGCCGGCCAAAATTCCTCTGCGATCTCGTCATGTCGAAACAACTCGGCGAGCCACCCACGGTCATCGTGAAATTTCTTAAGCGAATAAATGTGTACATCCGCGATAGGTGCATCAATGAAGCTCATATCTTATTCGCGCCGTCCTTTGCGACAAGCTTAGAAGCGAGCAGCAGACTATCGAACGTGCCTGCATCGGTCCACCATCCGTCGAGTTCATTCCAGGTCATCTCACCCCGGGCGATGTAATGGTTATTGACATCGGTGATCTCAAGTTCGCCGCGGCCTGACGGCACAAGCGTCTTGATCACGTCAAAGACCGTCGCGTCGTAGAAATATATGCCGATAACAGCGTAATCGCTTTTTGGATCAGAAGGCTTCTCGACTATGTTTAACACCTTGTCACCGTCAAGCTCCGGCACGCCGAAACGCTGAGGGTCGGGTACCTTCTTTAGCAATATCTTTGCTCCTTTCCCTTGAGATCGATACTCATCTGCGGCGGCTCTTATGTTGTTTTCAATAATGTTGTCGCCCAGTACGACGCAGATCGGTTCGTCGTCCGCGAAATGCTCGACCAGCGAAAGTGCGTCGGCAATGCCGCCTTCGCCTTCCTGGTACGTATAGTTCAAATGTTTGAGTCCAAAATCTTTCCCGTTGCGGAGGAGCCTAAGAAAATCGCCGGCGGAATTACCACCGGTGACGATCATAATGTCGTCAATGCCGGCGTTTATGAGCGTCTTGATCGGATAATAGATCATAGGCTCGTTGTAAACCGGCAATAAATGCTTGTTTGTGATACGCGTCAACGGACTCAACCGAGTGCCAAGCCCGCCCGCGAGAACTACACCTTTCATAAAGTCTCTAGTCTATAAATCTCTGAAACCACAATTCTAGCATCAACAGCGACCAAATCTGATGCGAGGCATCCTCTTCGAACGAAACATGTCGGTCGAGCATCAGTTTGACGCTTTCGGGCCTGAACAAGCCTCTGTTCACAGCACGTTCGCTCAACAGCATCGAATACACAAGGTCCTTGAGTTCGCTGCGGAACCAGCGTCCGATCGGTACGCCAAATCCCATTTTTTGCCGATAGATCACCTCGGGCGGGACAAGACGAGCAGCCACTTTCTTCAGCAGATACTTCGTCCTGTAGCGGTTCATCTTCAGGTGTTCAGGGAGGCTCGCAGCAAACTCGATCAACTTGTGGTCGAGAAAAGGTGAGCGGGCCTCAAGCGAATTTGCCATCGAAGCTATATCGACCTTGACCAGGAGGTCGTTTGGCAAATACGTCATTTGATCGGTCATCAACGTCGCATCGAGAACGCCCAAGCCGTTCGCCCGTGAGTACCATCTTTTGAGAAAATGTTCGGGCGCATTCTCGGCGACCGCTGCCTTGAAACTCTCCGTATAGAGGCCGGCTTTGTATTTGGATTTGATCGATGACATCCAATGGAAATAACGCATCGGCCGATCCATGTTGGCTGAGATCAGGAATCGCTGAGCATCGCGAATACGCGTCTTTTTCTTTTCAGATGACGGTAAGGCATTTACGAAAGGCTCGAATAGCAGTTTCCTCAATGGGAACTTTCGATAGAGTTCGGCGACCTGCATCGCCATGTAACGCTCGTATCCGGCAAAACTCTCGTCGCCGCCGTCGCCGTTCAGTGCTACGGTCACATGCCTGCGGGTCTCACGCGAAACGTAGTAGGTCGGCAGAGCGCTTGAGTCGGCATAGGGTTCGCCGTAATGATCGACCAGCGTCGGCAATATCTCAGCGGCGTCAGGTCTGACAATGAATTCGTTGTACTCGGCTCCGACGTGTTCGGCGACCTTTCTTGCGTATTTGAGTTCGCTAAAATCTTCGTCCTCAAATCCGATCGAGAACGTCTTGACCGGTGCCGAGCTCTCCTGAGCCATCAGAGCCACGACGGCAGATGAATCAACACCTCCCGAGAGGAACGCTCCCAGCGGAACCTCCGATATCATCCTAAGGCGTGTCGATTCGCGAAGGATCCGCGTCGTCTCCTCGATCGCTTCTTCCTCGGAGATCTTTATCTTCTTGGAAAAATCCGGCAGCCAATAGCGCCGAGTCTCTATTTCGCCTTCTTTCCATCGGAGCCAATGCCCGGGCTCGAGCTTTTTTATCGATCTGAACGCCGTCTGCGGGGCCGGCACGCAAATATACGAGAGATAGCTGTCGATAGCGTCGTGATCGACATCACGAGAGATCGTGGGATGCTTCAGGATCGCCTGGAACTCGGAGCCAAAGATAAGGTCTCCGTTTTTCTGATGCGAATAGAGAAGCGGCTTTTTCCCGACGCGGTCTCGAGCAAGGAAAAGCGTCTTGTCAACAAGGTCCCAGATCGCAAAGGCGAACATCCCCCGAAGGTGCTGCAGGCAGTCCGGGCCATACTCGTCATAGAGATGGAGCACGGCTTCGGTATCTGATCGGGTGTGGAGATGATGGCCGCGTTCGATCAGTCCTTCGCGCAGATCTTTATAGTTGTAGATCTCGCCGTTGAATATGATGCACTTGGTCCGGTCGGCCGTGAAGATCGGCTGCTGGCCGCTTGCCAGATCGATGATCGCCAGACGTCGCATCGCGAGAGCAACATTCTCGCTTACGAATAAGCCATCTTCGTCCGGCCCGCGATGGATGATCGCGCGGTTCATCGCCTCGATCAGCTCCCGGTCGGCCCGACGTCCGTCCGCATTAATAAATCCGACGATGCCGCACATTACTTTTCGTTAGGCAGCAGCGGATGTGCCGCGAGTTGCTCCAATCGGCGTTTACGCCCTTGATTCAGAATACGTTTGTCCTCTCGTCGTTCTTTGAAAACCTGCCAGCCGACCGCTGCGAAGATGAACAAGAATACCTGTATTTGCGTTCGCTGACGATATGCTGTGCCCACGTTGCCTTGGAATAGCGAGTAGGCGATCGTGAGCAGAAGCGAAAATACAAGAATCGGGAACGCCGCTCGCAAACGGTATCTGACGGTGAACGCGAGGCCGATAATTATAAGTGGTATCATCGACCACCAAAGGAGAGTCTCAGGTATTGTGATCGCCTGACGAATATTGCGCGCCTCCCAGGGAAATGGAGCCAGCATCAGATACGTGAGTCCGATGGGCAGTGTGGCTATCGCACCTTCGGTGGTCGAGACGTCTGATTCCTCGCTGAATCCGGAATCGCCGCTCTTGGCTAGATCTAGCCGGCTCCGCTGAACCTCGCGCAGGTCACCGTAACGCTGAATATCGCGATCAGCTATGTTCGTTACGCCAAAGTATGTGAACGCCAACCCGATCAGGAGCATCGCGGCAAGACGAGCTGCCACTGCCTTTCCGGTGGTCTTGGTGCCGAGCAGAAAACTGCCGCCGACCGCGACCGCGACCATATAAAAAATATAGAAGCGGAGCGAAAGTATGCCGAACATCGAGAATGCAAGAACCGCGACCGCAAACAGGTTGAATCGCTTCTGGAGATCGAGCACCATGATCATGGCGAGCACGAGAAGGAATACGATGAGCCCGTCCTTGAGCAATTGCCCGGACCATATGACAAATGCCGGTGCGACAGCGATCCCGATCGATGCGAGCTTGGCTGCCTGGCGATTCTCAAACACTCTGATCGAGCAAACATATACGAGCGGAGCGGTCGCGGCGCCGATCACGCCGCAGAAACATTGAGCCGCATAGATATTGCGGCCGAACAGATAATAGATCACCCCGACAAGATAATTCATCCCCCAGCCGGGGAGATTGACTGCACGGTTCATGTCAGGCGAAAAGACAAAGGTCGAAGTGGACCCCCAACTCTGAGCAAGCATAAACCCACGGGAATCATAAGTCGCCGCATCGCCGCCAAAAAAATCGCGCAGATCCGCAACGTGCACGAACAATCCAAATCCCAGCCGAAGCACAAGGCCAACCACAAACACCTGGGTCAAGAACTCGGGATCCGGAGATCGTTGGATCGCTAAGATCGTGATGCCTGACAAGACTATGACGATCAGCATCGCGGTAGCACCCTCAGGAAAACTGACAACGAATACACCGAGAAGTACGACCGTTGCCGCTGCGGTCAACGCAAGATTGCGGGATAAGAATTCGAGTGCCCGTGATGTCATGGCCTGTCGATCAACAATTCTTCAGCTCGCCTCACGAAGTTAGAAAAGGTCACACTTATAACCAAATATCACGGAATTTGAATCATTGTGATTCCCATCAATTCGCAGAGATCCGACTACATTCCTCTGAGCACCAGTTGGTTCTCGAGTACCAACGCATCGAAGTTGGCATTCATGAATGTATTGATCGCATTCTGAGGTGTACAGACTATGGGTTCTTGAACATTGAACGAAGTGTTCAGCAGCATCGGAATACCCGTGATCTTGCGAAATTCGTCGATTAGCGTCCAATAGCGCGGATTGGCCGCACGGCTTACCATCTGAGGCCGAGCAGTGCCGTCCACGTGGACCACGGCCGGAACCTTTGATTTGTAAGCCTCTGCGACCTCGATCACAGTGATCATGAACGGGTCGTGATGGTCTACGCCAAATATCTCGGCCCCGGCCTCTTCATGCATGGACGGGGCAAGCGGACGGAACCATTCGCGGAGTTTGACCTTGTGGTTCAGGATCTCGCGCATATCGGCACGCCGTGGATCTGCTAGAAAGCTGCGTGCGCCAAGCGCGCGCGGGCCAAGTTCCATTCGTCCGTTGAACCAGCCGACGATGGCTCCGTCCGCGATCATCTTGGCGACCTTTGGCAAGAGAGCTTCGTCGTCGAGGCTTGTATAGGCTAACCCTGCGGTTTCGAGAGCACTTCGACATTCTTCGTTCGTAAATCCAGGCCCCCAATAGGCGTGCTTCATCACGAAAGAACGCGGTTTATCCAGCTTCTGATTCCAGACGTAATACGCCGAACCGACTGAGCAGCCCGCATCGCCGGCCGCAGGCTGAACGAAGAAACGTTTGAACGGCGTTTCGTGGAAGATGCGGCCGTTCATTACGGAGTTGAACGCGACGCCACCGGCCATGCAGAGGTTCTCTTCGCCGGTCATTTCGTGCAGCTTATTGACCAAGTGGATCGCCGTATCCTCAAGCGCTTTCTGTGCCGAACATGCTATGTCCCAATGATGTTGTGTCAATTCCTCGCCTGGCTTTCGCCCGGGCCCGAGTTCCTTAATTATCGCCTCGGGAAACTGATAATGCTTGGCAAGATGATGGTCAAGCACCTTGATATTGAATCTAAAGTCGCTCCCACCATTCGTCGTCAACACCTTTTCGCGAAAGAAATCATAATGCTTCGGACTGCCATACGCGGCCAGACCCATCACCTTCCACTCGTCTCCCGCGAACATATCGAAGCCGATGAAATTAGTGACAGCGGAGTAGAATTGTCCGAGGCTATGGGGCAATTTGATACGCTTAAGGACCTCTAGTCGATTGTCATTCCCTCTACTGAAAAGCGTTGTCGTGTCTTCGCCAGTGCCGTCCCAAGTCAGTATCGCGGCAGATTCGAAAGGCGACACAAAAAACGCAGAGGCGGCGTGAGTTTGATGGTGTTCCAGGAAGTGGAACTTAAAATTGCTCGGCCCGAAGTGCTCACGAAGCCGTTTCGGGTGTCGGAACATGCCTAAATAGCTGTCGCTGACCTGCGCAACACCCCGATCGGCCCGTGCTTTGAACATTGCCGGGGAGATCAGGCCGGCTTTCAGTGCCTGCATAGCCTTGTGGCGAAGCACCCACGGCTTCCAATAATGCCCGACGTGCTCTACTTCGGCCAAAGTGATCCCCGCTTGATCCAAGCAGAACTCGATCGCCTTGTACGGAAAGCCTGCGTGATGTTTGACGCGAGAAAACCGTTCCTCTTCGACGGCAGCGACCAACCGCCCATCTTTGATCAACGCTGCAGCGGAATCACCCAGAGTTGTAAGGCCGAGAATGTACATTGAACTACTTAACGAGCCCCTTGCTGCTCAGTTCCGCCGTTGCGGCCTCGACGCGGTCCTCTGCCTCCTGCGTTGCGAGCCAATCGAGCAATTCCGCAAGTCCATCCTCGAGCGTAACCTGTGGCTCGTAGCCGAGAAGGTCCCGTATCTTTGAGATGTCCGCGACGCAATGCCGGATGTCGCCTTCGCGGTATTTGCCGACGATCTCCGGTGCGATGTCCTTGCCGAGGCCCTTGGCGAGAAGCTCCGCGATCTGCTTGACGGTCGTTGGACGGCCCGTGCCGACGTTCATCGCTTCATAATCGCCGCGGTCGGTCTCGAGGGCGAGCAGGTTTGCCTGCACGATGTCCTTCACGTTCACGAAATCGCGGGACTGCAGCCCGTCCTCAAATATCGTCGGTGCCTGGTCATTCATAAGACGAGCCGAAAATATCGCGCAGACGCCGGTGTAAGGATTCGACAACGCCTGGCGCGTGCCGTAAACGTTGAAATACCGAAAAGCAACGGTCGGGATCGAATACGCACGGCCCACAGCAAGGCAATACTGTTCCTGATCCTGTTTGCTGACCGCATAAACGGAAGTCGGGAAAAGCGGCTTTGCCTCGCCGGTGCCGATCGGCTCAAGGAGCGAATCGCCGCTGCGAAGTTCCCAATCGTGGCACTCGAGCTGAGACGCCGGCCGCAGCTGCGGATAGACGGTCTCGCCGGTCGCAGGGTCTCGGTACGCTCCTTCACCATAGATCGACATCGACGACGCTACAATGAGTTTTCTGAACTGTCCCGGCCGCTTGATCATTTCCTCAAGCAGGACGGCCGTACCCAGATCGTTTGCCTTTACATACCGCACGATCTCGTACATCGATTGGCCTACGCCAACCTCTGCTGCCTGATGATAAACAACGTCAATGCCGTCCAGAGCCCGCGAAACTGCGTCAGCATCGCAAACGTCGGCGTGAATGAACTCGGCATCGGGATTGATATGATCCGGCGGCGTGTCGCCGTGGACCTGCTCCACCAACGAATCGAGTATTCGCACCGTGTGCCCTTTATCGACTAGGGCATCAACAAGATGCGAACCAATAAAACCGGCACCGCCGGTCACCAATACGTTATATGAGCTCAAGCAGGCCCTCCATAAACTTCGCTAAATATCTGCGCCACTCGTTCTATCTGCGTTTTCAGAGAAAAGCGTTTGACTGCGGTTTCTCTCGCCGCTATTCCCATTCTACGTCGCATCTCAGCTGATTCGATAAGGCGGCCCAATCTCTCAACCCAATCGTCCTCGGTTTCAACGAGAAATCCATTGACCCCATCTTCGATCACCTCGGAGTTTGAGCCAATATTCCTAGCGACAACCGGAATCCCTGCAGCACAATACTGGACGGTCTTAAGGTAAAACTTCCACGGATTCCACTCCAGATCAAGAAGCGGGACGATTCCGATCGAACTGTTTTGAAGACACGCGATTTCCGTCTCAGGCGACCATTCATGATGTTCAAGGTGCACTCCGTCTATTTCGGTCTTGCCGTTCGCGACAATCTTAATCTTAACATCATACTTTTCCTGCACGCGACGCAGAACGTTCGAAACGGAATTGAGATTGCGAAGAGTGCTGACGCTTCCGGTCCAGACTATGGATACCCCTTCCGGTTCAAAGGTCTCGTTTGGGTGAAAGAGGTCCGTATCTATCAGGTTTGGCACAACGGAGACCGAAGGATTGTATTTTTTTGCATAGTCTCCGATCAGGCTGTTTATCGCTATCACCCGATTGCTGAGCCGAAAAAGCGAATGCGTTTTTCGCGAAAACTTCAGCAGACTGAACCAACCGTTTACCGGGCTTGCGTATGGAAGAAATATCGGATCGTCGAGATCATAGATCATCGGCATCCCTGAGCGTTTTGCCAAACTTTCCAAGATGGCGGGGCCGATCAATGACGCCTCACGATATATGAACAAACCGTCATGATTCAGCCTATTCAATACGTTTGAGGTCTGGCGAACGTAACTAGAGGCAAGGCCAAGCACTTTCTGCCTCAGATGCCCTTTTTTGTAAATTACGTCGTTCAGACTCTCGTCTTCGAAAGGGAAAAAGTCGACCTGCCAACGGTAGTTCTCAAGCAGCGGTGCCCACGATTCAATACGCTGGCGCTGACCGGGAGATACGCCCAATTTATTCGGTACTAATGCCGCGATCCTCTTCATTTCTCGTTCAAGAGTGTTTGATAAAGTGCCCGATATGCGGGCCCTCCAACATGGTCGAGATCAAATCGTCTGCGTGCTGATTCAAAACATTTTTCCTTAATGTTCGGCTCCTCGATGACCCGACAGATCTCTTCAAAGGCCGTCCAATAGGCTTCAGAGCTAAAGTCTTTAAGTAGAACTCCTACCTTGTCTGTGTCAATAAGTTCATCAATATCGCCGACTCCCGGCCCCGACACTATTGGCAGTCCGCAAGCGAGATATTCGGCGATCTTCGTGGGCGACGCTCCAATTTTTGAATAGCATTGAAGGATAAATGAGATCGATAGGTCTGCCGCCGAAAGAAAGTCAGGAACCTCAGACGGCGAGACCTGCCTCACCAAAAAGTCCCCATTCTCGAAACCGATGTCGTTCATTCGATGCCTTACGCTTTCAAGGCCCCGTTGAGTCAATATCATAGCAAAGGCCCGCGGATCCATTTCTTTGGCCGTCTTAAGGAATTCATACATTTCCTCGCTTAGGTACCAGCCACCGAAAGACCCGACGTAGGCAATGACCAACCGATCTTCCAGTCCCAACTTTCGCCGTAGTTCGCTTTGTGTCGAATCCTGCACAGCCTCAAACCGCTTCGCGTCAACACAACACGGAATGACCGCAACGGGCCGTCCATGCCGATCAAGACCAAGTCCCTTCGACTCCGGAAATAGCAAGTCCCGACCTTTTTCCGTAAGCACGACAAATCCGTCTACTTCCTTAAGGAGCCATCGTTCAATGCTCTTTGCCGTGCGATAAAGCCAGCCGTTTTCGGGCCAAATGCCGGCGTCAGTATATTCCTCGGGGAAGAATCCGCGGATATCAAAGAGTATCTTCGGCTTTCGACGCATCAGACGTCTCGCTATCGATGCCATTAACGCCGGCAAATGGACGCGGGCGTGCAGAATGTCGAAATCGAAGCGCTTCGTCAGCGATCTGACCGAAAATATCCCGACCAAAATGTCAAAGAGAGTCGCCGGGACCGACGGCCATTTGTGATAACGCCGCCGATGCCACGTTATGCCTTGTTCTGCCAGCGATCTAACTTCTGCATCCGCATCTTCGCTGCTCCAATTCTCCGGTTCGAACGTGAGAAGATGCATCTCAACGCCGTCCTTCACGATCTCACGTAAATACGGCAAAACCTGCGTCCGCACCAAAGGCTCCCGCACACCGAAATAGCAGATATAAAGAGCTTTCGGCATATTCAGAGTTCGAGCTTTAGCTCGTCCCCCTCAATCTCCTACATGGAAACGCCGCAAAATACCCGATCCCTGCCGGGCGATACCAAACACTCTTCGCCGCAGTCCGCAAAAAATCGACATACTTCCCCGATCGGAAATACGAACCTGCAAGTACACGATTATAGTTCCCAAGTGCTCTGCGACGGAGAGCGGCTACCTCGGGACCGCCATCGGCAAAAGCCTTTTGGTAAAAAAGTCCCATACCGCGTTCCATTTCCCTGACGTTCCTGTGTGCAGCGGCCCCGTGGCTCCGATAATTGACGAGCGGCTCACGAACAAACCCGACGCGGTATCGCCGGGCTATCCTGTAACACAGGTCCCAATCCTCGCCGCATTTCTGCCGCGGATCGAACCCGCCTGCCGCTTCAAAAGCCTCTCGGCTGACCATGATCGCAGAGCCGGAAACATTGACCGCGACCTTTTCCCAAAGTAGCAAGGCTTCGGCTACCTCGCCCTCCATTCCTTCTGTGTGCAGGGCAATTGTCTCGCCGGACTCCGAATCGAACTCCCGCATTCCGCAATGGACAAGCCCGATCCGACCGTCCCGCTCAAAAAGCTTCGCCTGTTTCTCCAGCTTTCTCGGTTCCCAGATATCGTCCGCATCCAAAAAAGCGATCAGGTCACCGCTGGACTCCTCAACACCCCGATTTCGCGCTGAACTGACTCCGGAATTCTCCCGTCTGATGTACTTGACCCTCTCACCAAACCCTGCAACGACCTCAGAAGTATTATCAGTCGAACCGTCGTCAACAACGATCAACTCGTCCGGCGACCTGGTCTGCGCCCAGGCGCTTTGAATTGCATCACCAATGAAACGACCGTAGTTGAAAGTCGGGATAATTACAGAAATTCTCACAGCGTTTATTACGCCTCACACATCACCAGAAACTAGGATTCGCACTCGGTCTTTCGAGGCAATGTTATTTGTCATTCCAGTCCTTTAGCAGGAGGTAGAAAAGATTTCTTCCAGGGGGTTTATGGTCTCACCATCAAAACCTATAATCAGAGTACACGCCTATTGGGGCGACGAAGATGCGACTAGCTAGGTTTTCATAACCCAATTTTATATGCGCCGTACACAAGCAAATTTAAAGACTAGCCGGAAAACCCGACTTCGCCGAGTCGCTGAACTGGTATCGCCAAAACATTCGCGAAGTCCAAATTTGATGTTTGTAGGGACTCTATTCCATCAGCAGAGACCTGAAAAAAAGAGTATTTTGGCTCTTGAAGCGATCGCAAAAACTCTAGGCAATCCGATGGAGTAGAACCAAAAGCAACTGAAGCCGGCCTGTTAAGTTCGAACATAAGGACAGGCGCGTCCTGCCTATCAAGCATCTCTTGCGCACCTTTGAACACCGACAACTCAGCTCCTTCGATATCACATTTTATGAATTGCGGAAGGGGTATCGCTCCACTTTCATAAAGCTCATCTAGGGTCGCTATTGGAATCTTTACAACATCGACCGTTCCGGCCGTTCCATTTGTCCAGTCGTGAAGGCTGGACATTGAGGCATCTTCGGGAATAAAAAGTTCAACATCTCCGGCCTTGTCCGCGAGCCCCAATTGAAGCAAATTGATATTTGAAACCGTGGAAACGGACTTTACAAGACTTGGAAGGACCGTTGGGTTAGGCTCAAATGCAAATACTTTCCCCCCCGCTCCGACCTTTCGCGAAAGAAGCAGTGTATAAAAACCCAGGTGAGCGCCAATGTCAAGGACCACATCACCGGCTCTGACCAATCTGCCAATTACCTTATCTTCACCGGTGCGGCTTTCGGGATAGGCAAGAATTCCCCGCGCGCTTCCGACCCGTAGATCTAGGTGCAATTCTCCACCGTTTGCTCTTATTACGACATCATGCAGCCGCGTCAGCCGCGATGCGATAATGTCGGTTAATCGCGTACTGCCACGCAGTCCGCTGCGAAAATATAAAGCCAAGAGTCGTTCAAGAATAGTCATTTTTCAAAATCTATTGTGCTGAACGCAACTTCCCCGCAGACCACTACGGCAATATGAGCGGATAACGTTTGCCAACAGTGACATTGATTATTACTTGCTAATTAAGAATGGAATCTGAAAACGATCTTTCGTTATATCTTAACACCTTCTTGATCTCGAGTCCGTCAATTGCCTTCCTTCCTGCCGTGGCTAGACGATCCGTCAATGTAGAATCTTCGTGCAACGTCAATAGAGTAGAGGCTATCGCGGCCGGGTCTTCTTTTGGAACTACGATCCCATAAAGATCATTTTTCAGAACATAGATCGCACAGCTAACGTCTGTCCAAGCACGCTCTCGTCCGCCTCGGCAATAAACCGACCGTAGTTGTAACTTGGGACGAAAACGGGGACCGCAGGAACTGAAGCAACCTTAACGATCTCGCTCATTGCATCGATAAACTGCTTGCCTGAAAGGCTTTGCGGACATATTCAATTGGCGGCCGTTAAATATGATCGCTCGTAAAGTGGAATAATGCTTTCGATAGAAAGCTCTCGATCAATGAAGTCCTTGCCCCTATTCCCGATATTATCCCGCAGCTGGGGCTCCGAATACAATTTCTCTATAGCGTCGGAGAGAGCTTTCGAATCCGCCTTCGGAACCAATATACCGTTCTCGCCGGAACGGATGATGTCAGTTGCTCCGCTAACGTCCGATATTATAAGAGGCTTATTCATCGACATCGTCTCGCCCATTACCTGGCTGAACGCCTCACTGAGGGTTGGCTGAACTACTACATCTGCGACAGCAATAAACGCTATCACATCATTTCGCCAGCCGGCGATCTTGATCGTAGACTCGAGATGCTTGTCTCGGATAAACTGTTCAAGATACGCTCGTTCGTCTCCGTCCCCAACGTAAACGAGTACGAGATTGGGGATGCTTTCTTTCAAAGTCGAAGCAGCGTCTGCAAGGAACCGAACTCCCTTCCCAGTTGTTAGCTTTCCAACAGATACAATTATGAACTTGTCCTTGAGATCGAATTCTTTGTACAGGTCCCGTCGCTCTTGGTCCGAAATGTCTGCATACTTCTCGGGGACGAATCCATACGGAATAATGTCGATCTTTGTTCTTTCAATCTTCTCAAGGTTGGTAAGGAGATCCGAGATCATAGTTGAAGGGACAATGATCCGAGTCGCGGTACAGTTTATTAGTCTCTCCAGCCAAATAAAGAACTGTCGTTTGGGTTCTGGCAGGTTCAGCACCAGATCGGAGTAGTGTCGGCCGAATACTAATCTTGACCTCTTTTGCATGCGAACCGCAAGTGCTGCTACAAGCGCCGGTTCGAAATGATGAGCATGAACAACGTCGATCTGCCATTCTTTGAGAAGCTTTGCAAGACGGAAGGCGGCCGGTACTATTCCAAGTTTGCCCTTCCATTTGATTATTCGATGTTTTGTCTGATCGGGAAAGATCGGCTCCGCAACGTTGCAGATGTCAGTTTTTCGGCAAACTGAGATCTCAAACCGGCCCCGGTCGGCAAACTGGATTATCGAGTCAATAAAATCGTATCGATTAATGACATCTGCGAATTGGAGAATCTGTATCATCGGCTTCGACAAAGGGAGGAAATTACCTTAGTGAACTCATCGGCGGAACGCTCGAATGTATACGAACCAGCTATCTCTCGCGACCTTTTACTAAGCGAATTTCGGTAATCCTTTGTTGAATTAAAGTACTCGATAATTGCAGTGGCTACCTCTCCTGGATCTGCTTTGACCACAGATCGAGAGTCTACCCGGCTTACCGCCTCCTTTGCTCCGGTAAATTCGGAAACCAAAGCAGGAACGCCCGCCCGCATAGCCTCGACGATGGAAATGCCAAAGGCTTCGCCCCTTGCAATGTGCACGTAAAGCGACGCCGCGCTCAGGTGCGGAGAAAGGTCGGAAGTCGGCCCAACAAACTTCACTTTTCCCTGCACGAGGGGATATTTTTCAAGAAGTGAGCGGCGAAAAGCTACGTCCCATTCACCAACGATAGTAAGCTCTAGACTGGGTAACGCTGCTAGGGCTATTTCAAAAGCCTCGATCAACATATCCATACCCTTATACCAGGCGCGCCAACCGGACGGACCATTGCCGATAAAGAGTAGATTTTGTGAGTCTGTCGAAGGCTCAAGATTAGCGAGCGAGTCAAGGCGTTCGTCTGACAGGCTACTATGTACCGAAAACAATGCTGGTCCAAAAGCTCGGTGATCGGGTAATAATTTCTGCGCCAGTTCCAATTGAAAGGCTCCAATACATATCAACGCGTCATAACTTTTGAGAGTGCGAACAAGCCGCCGGAAAGTTGCATTACTATAGACGCCATTTTGAAGAAAGAATAGTGTTTCATTAGCCATTAAGGCTATAACTATTGGTCGCTTGCGTCTAAACGAAAGCGACCTGGCAATAATGGGTACGGCGTGACAACCTTCGCTTATTACCACGTCATAAGATTTGGTAAATGCCAACCCGGCACCGCAAAGTGCCATGCTCAGATACCTATACGGCCGCGGCCTGTTGCGGTCATGCCATCGCAAAATTGTGTCGACATATTGGAAATCGGAATGAACGGACCGGGCTAGGGCAGCGTGAAACGGATGGGGTCCCGGACGACCATGCACGAACGCTACCTTTGGATCTGCCGCCATATCGGTCAATTTGGTCTGCAAAGAATGTTACACAATGGCCGTAAACTCTCGGGTTCGACCGGAGACAATTTTCCTCGACGTTCAATTAAATAGAAATCGTAGTCGAACATCCTAAAAAACGAAGTCACGTCTCCAACTGTGTAACCGGCTGAGGTATACATCTCTTGATTTATCTCGATCAGGATGGTCGGTCGAAATCGCTCGATGCAGTTTTTGGCCCCTCGAAGTGCCGGAAGTTCTGCTCCTTCTATGTCGATCTTAATGATATCAAGTCGCGCAAGTCCCAGATCCTCGACCTTCTCGTCCAACGTTGTAAGCTCGATCCTCTGAAGAATTTGATCTCTATTGCCTGTGGGAAACAACGTTGATAACGCATCCTTAAAATCGTCATCCGATGAATAGATCGCACCCTCTTTCTGATTTCCATCTGACAGTCCTAACTCGAGCGTTAGGACATTCAGAAATCCATTGGAGGCAACATTGCGACAAAGATTTTCAAACGTCTCCTTGACCGGCTCAAACGCAACAACGCACCCTTTCGGCAATCGCTTTGCGGCAAAAAGGGTGAAATATCCATTGTTCGCACCAATGTCGACAAACGTCATTTCAGGGCAAAGTATACGATCTAATACCATCAATTCCTCTTTTGAATAGTATCCATACCAGTACACACAACTTCCCATATAGCTCAAGATATCTAGGCGAAGCCGAAGGTTTCCGTCGTAATCGGCTATCTCGACGAAACATTCCTTGAGCCCAGAATCCAATTGCACCGGAAATCGATTTTGCAAGGGTTTTACCAACCGCCATCCGCCGGGGATTTGCGATAGACTCCTTGCGATCCTCGATACAATAGCCCGCGATCTTTCCATAACTGTCCTAGCTTAATATAGTTGCAAGCATTTTGGATAAACGTCGTTCGTACTCGCCGATCGTATAGTTCGCGATAATAGTTTCACGGGCCCGCAGTCCGATCGAGCTGCGAAGTTCGGTATCGTCTAACAGTCGTTCTATTCGATCCCTTAATGCCCTGGCGTCACGAATTGGAACAATAAAGCCGTCAACACCGTCGGATATTATATCGGGTGCGGCAGTGTTTACGGTCGCAATTGTAGGGAGTCCGCTTGCCATAGCCTCAAGTATCACCATTCCAAACCCATCATTTATCGATGGAAATACAAAAATATCGGATTCGCGATAGACGGAGGCCAATTTAGGGCCTTCTAAATGCCCATGAACGAAGATCCTCTCGTCTGCAAATGTTCTAAGAATTGGCTGAATTTCCTGCAGTACCGGCCCGACCAAATGGAGTTCGATTTCCGGCGTCTTGATTTGGGTGAATGCTTCCAATAGGTACTGAACACCTTTCAGCAACTCCAATCGACCTACGTAAAGCACTTTCATTCGTTCATTCGCTTGAAAATGTCGATTGATCGGTGAAAATCGCTGGTGGTCCACCCCCAAGGGAACTACGGTCACTTTCTCCCGGCTTAAGCCAAGATCGAACATAGATTGCTGAGCAAATGAGGACTGAACATTTACGACATCAGCTCGGCGACATTCATTTTGCATTCTTTCAATCTGTCTCGCCGAAAAGATGGCGTGTGTTCCCCGAGTGAGATGTTTCCATCGTTCATATTCCTCGTCAATTAGAGCCATCCAAGTTCCTGCGGCTACAGATGGATGCTCAACAATCGTCCATGCGCCAAGCTCCTTGGCCCGAGCCACTGTGTCGTATCCTAATTGTTGCCATCCGATAAAGATGTCACACTTCTCCAATCGGCGGGCCAGTATCTTGTCGGCAATTGGCATGAGAAGCCCATTCGGCGTGTTGAGGTGTCCATAAAAGGGGACGCGCCGCCAAGCGACCCAAACACAACGCTGGAATATTCCAAATGACCTTATTCGTGTCTCTATTGGTACTTGACCAGAATAATCAACGGAACTTAGGAAGGGGTGCGCTTTTAGAACTTGCCGTAATGAACCGCGCCTGGCTAGGTATTCTACAAGCAGCTGACCATGCTGTCCTGGTCCGATACACAAAGAGATATCACTCATCAAGCTTTGGCACCCGGTCGCGGTGTTCGCAATTTGTCCAATAATGATCTGGCGTATTCCTTCTCGCTATTGTCCAGAATGAATTGCCAAACTGAAAGACCATAACCGAGAAATCCTAACATTAGGATCACGATAGCAATGGGCCACAAATTCTGAAAAGTCTTTCCAATAGCAAGCGATGACAGAAGCGGCAGCGAACACAAAACTAATTTGGCTTTAGCCCTTATCCAAGACTTAGACCCGTTCAACCTTGTCGCTATTATGCTAATTATAAGGTAGTCCACCACTGCCCTTAACGACCAAGCGATGGCTGCGCCCAGTATTCCAAAGGAAACGATTAGCGTCCACGCCGCAAACAAATAAAGAATGACCTCTACCCAATTAACGAGTGCCAGGACGCCCGTCTTGCTTGCCGCCATTAATGCCGCTGTTGGAATGTATGCAAGCATGTTGAAGCTTAGGCCAATAACAAGGAAATAGAAAGGTCTTGTGCTCTCGCGGCCAAACTCTTCGCCGGCCCACGTCCTAAAGAAAGGCTCGGCAATAAAAACAAAAAATGTGATCAAAGGGATTATGCAAAGCAGAACCAATCGAGTAGATGTCGAGTATAGATTGCTAAGATGCTGGCGCCTTTCGTCCGCCTGCAAGCGCGAAAATGCAGGGAAAAGTGATTGGATCATTGACGATGAGAACATCGTAAGCATCGCAGCCAAAGAAAAGGCTACTGAGTAATGAGCCAATGAACGAACCGATACGAGGCCCGAAAGTAAACCCTTTTCAATATTCCCAAGCAACATACCTGCAAATCCAGCATTGATAATTCCAAAGCCAAATTTCACGATCGGAAATGACCTTGACCGAACGTATCCAAGTTGGAGAAGTTCTGGTAGGAGATGCGACGAGGTCAATAAATGCCCGGCTAGGTTTAGGAGGCTGGCGACGAGCAAGACGGTGACTGCGCCGATGACTCCGTAGCCCAGATAAAGAACTATAGGCGTTGCGATTAGGCCGAGGATGCGCGGGACGGCGTTGATCACGGTATTGAGGTCCATGCGGAGCCGTGCGAGCTGCGGCGTGTTAAAAATGCCGCACATAAAATTGACGACGAAGGTGACTGAGGCTATCCGCAGTGCGAGTGATGCTTCGCCGATCAGGGCTTCGGGCACGTTAAATAGTTCGACGATCTGCGTCGCAAAGATCATCAGGATCGCCGCTACGGGAACGGACGTACACAACGCGATGAGTGCGGCGGTGCGGACGACGCGGCCTTCTTTTTCTTCGTCGCCCTCGGCGTACGCTTCACTGCCGAATTTGGTTGACGCCATCGACATTCCGAAATCCGCAAAACCGAGATAGGTTGGGATCAGCCCGATAAGTATCAATACGCCGTAGCTTTCGGCTCCGAGCAGGCGAATAGTGAACGGAGTAGTGACTAGCGAAACCGCGAGCGGCGCGACCTGGCCGGCGAGCGTCCAGAGCGAGCCTTTGACGACCTTGGTCGTCATGCCGGCGGTCGAGGGCGGTGAATTTGCCGGTTTTTCAGCTTGTGGAGGTGAGACGTCGGCGGTCATCGTGGAGAGTTTATCATTTGCCGCGGCGATGGGTAAGAGACCGATCCCGCGATTAAATAGAAATTAACGATCGCTAGGCCTGTGCCGTTACTGAACCCGGCCGATCGATCAAGTCGCGAAAATATTTGACGGTGCGTTTCAGCCCTTCGGCGAGCGGGACGGCCGGTTCCCACCCGAGAAGTTCCTTTGCACGTGTGATGTCCGGTCGGCGCTGTTTGGGGTCGTCAGCCGGCAGCTCTCGGTGATCGATCTTCACCTCGACGCCCGCCGCCAGGCCGACCTCGCGAGCCAGCTCGAGCATCGTGAACTCGCCCGGGTTGCCCACATTGACCGGCATATGCACATCCTCGGCTTCGCAGTCCATCAGTCGGATCATTGCTTCGACGAGGTCGCTCACATAACAGAACGAGCGTGTCTGGCTGCCGTCGCCGTATATCGTAAGCGGCCGGCCGTGGAGGGCCTGAACGATGAAATTTGATACGACGCGACCGTCATCTTCGAGCATTCGCTCGCCGTAAGTATTGAATATACGCATGATACGGGCATCGACCCGATTCTGTCGGTGATAGTCCATCACTAGGGTCTCGGCCACGCGCTTACCTTCGTCATAGCAGCTTCTCAGCCCGATCGGGTTGACATTGCCCCAGTAGCTCTCTGTCTGCGGATGCTCCATCGGGTCGCCATAGACCTCGCTGGTCGAAGCCTGCAAAATGCGAGCCTTGACCCTCTTAGCCAGCCCAAGCATATTGATCGCACCGATCACATTGGTCTTTACGGTCTTGACCGGATTGTATTGATAGTGAACGGGCGAGGCGGGGCAGGCGAGATTGTATATGCGATCTACCTCGAACATGATCGGCTCGGTCACGTCATGACGCACGAGCTCGAACCGCCGGTGATCCATCAGATGCTCGACGTTGGCCCGGCGCCCTGTAAAGAAATTGTCGAGACAGATCACTTCGTGGCCGTCCGCGATCAGGCGTTCGCATAGATGCGAACCGATGAAGCCCGCACCTCCGGTGACGAGTATTCGAAGTTGCTTCATATGACGCGATCAGCCATGCCGGCCAAGCGGCCAAGCTGTCGCGACGATTGTATCTTGACCGCTGGCTTTTTATCCAGCGCTTGACGTGCAGTAACTCGCTCGGAACGAATCAGACCGAGACGTATCTCAGCCCGATCACCGATGCTGAGGGAGTTCTCGTCGTGAGCGTGCCCGCAAGCGAATCGTGTGTCGGCGGACCGCAAAGGAAATGTACCGATCGGCGGGAACCTTTCGGTCAGACATCGCGGTCGCGCCGACCATCGATCTTGCTTTGGGCCTAAAGTTCACTCCATCGCTCTAGTGTAGGTTTCTTCTCGAGCTTTGTCGTCGGCGTTCTCAGCTACGTTTTGCGAGAACTTTAGAGCGGTCTTGAAACTGTCTTCGAGCGCCCGCATTTGACCTTGATGTTCGGAATAGATCTTCAATAAACCTGCGCCCTGAGGCGTGGCAAAATCGTGAAGTAATTCGGCCGCGAGTGGCGACCAGGTCGTCAGGATCGCACCCATTTGCGTCAACCGGGAGATAGCACCGAGCTCGGCTCGCGGGTCGAGCGCCGCCGAAGCGTCGAGAACTACATAAACCTCGAAGCCATCGGCGATCGCGGGCTCGGCGGTGAAGGTAACACATTGCTCGGTCGTGATCCCGGCCATGATGAGCTTTTTTCTGCCGGTGCGGATCACCGCCTCTTTGTATTCCGGAACATCCCACGCGCCAACTTTAGAACGAGGAATGAACTCCATTTCAGGAATTATTTCCTCCAACTCAGGCATTTCAGCTCCCAGATAGCTCCGGCCGGAGCGGTCGCCCGTGCCGAAGGTTGGAAGACCGAAAAGCTTCGCAACCTTGGCCAAAGCGATAGCGTTGTTCTTCAATGTTCCAGGGTCGATCGAACGGCAAGCGCTCATCAGGCCGTGCATGTAGTCGATCGGCAAGAAGACGGCATTGTCGGGCGTCAGCCGCTCACGCGATCTTTTGTTTTCAAGCATTGATGTCCCTCCTTTACAATAAAAAACGGTGATGTGAAGATAACGGTCGTTATCTATCGAGCAATTTAAGATAACGTTCGTTATCTTGTCAAGGCTCCGAGTCGGTTCATCACCCAGGAGGATTCAGATGCCGAAGAAATTTCAAAATAGGGAAATTGCCCAAAAGACGATCATCACAGCTGCAGGGCGGAAATTACGGGAACGAGGCTTTGACGGCGTCGGCGTGGACGCCTTGCTTCGTGAGGCAGATCTAACCTCGGGAGCGTTTTACAGTCAATTTAAGTCCAAAGACGAGCTGTTGCTAGCGGTGATCAAAGATGGATTTGACAAGAATGAGAAATTATTCGAGATGGCGGTCGAAAAGGGCGGTCCGAGATGGGTCAGCAAGCTCCTTCGTATGTATCTGAGTCCCGAACACAGGTCCAACGTCGCCGATGGTTGTTTGCTTCCCACACTCTCGATCGACGCAATGCGCTCAGGGCGAGAGGCACGGGAGCTATTTGGTGAGCTCATCAGCCAAGTTGTCGAAAAGTATGCCCAGTTTTCCTCCGAAAGCGGAGAGCCACTAGGACGAGAGAGAATGTGGGCCATGCTCGCCATTATGACCGGTGGCGTGTTGCTCGCACGAGCCGTCGAGAATGACAGAACTGCAAACGAGATTCTTGAGGCCTGCCGCAGATCAGCAATGGGCTGATAACTGAAATGGCGATCGATCTTGCTGACCATTTGATCGGAACTTTCTTCACTTGCGGGATCAGGCACGGGGCTCGCGAACCCAATCGACGTAGCGTTCAAAATACTTGCTAGTTACTTGATGCCTGACCGTTTCAAAATCATTTGCTCGGACTCTCTGTAGAACCTAAAACTCACTGATGCTCTTTTGCTCGATGCGGAGTTACGAACAAGAGGAAGAGCATTACAACAGCAAGGACGGCGGTAATCGTTATGTCGTTCAAAGCAAGTCCGCCGTCTGTAACAGGTTTATCGAGCGAGTTTGCAAGCGTTGCTCCGAGAGGACGAGTAAGAATGAATGCCGCCCAAAAAAGCGCCACGCGCGAAGCGCTTGTAAAATAATAAAGCAACGCCAAAACACCAAGCACTCCGGCGATCAATAAGGCACTGCCGTTATAGCCGAACAAATCGTCCGCCAGCCAATCGCCGAGGGCCGTGCCAAGCGTTTGAGAAAACAGAATCGTTGACCAATAGAATAGTTCGGCTTTTGGTTCGACAACTGTTTTGATGTCTATCGAGCCAAGCGTCCAATACCAGATACCAAGCGTTACGAGCACGAAGGAAAACAAGACGATCGAGCCGCCCGCGTAACCGATGCCGATCGATCTTGTAAAGAAATCGGCTAACGTCGTTCCGATCAATGTCGTTAGAGCGATTGCACCCCAATATAAAAATGGATGAAAACCCTTCGCTCTGATCTGAGCCGCGACGACCACAACCAGCGGCACCAGAAAGACGAGCGTTCCAACGAAATACCCCAACTCGAGCGTTCTTGAAACTGCATTGCCGCCTGTTTCGCCAAGTGTCGTGGCAAATATCTTGATGACCCAAAAGCCAAACGTGACTGCGGGAACTTTGCTTAGATTTTCCTTTGCATCTGTATTCATAGGTTCTCAAATTCGAGCTTTATTTAAGTGAGAGGTGAATGGCATTGAGCTAGTCACGTTCTGATCGAGGTTGAACAGCTCGTGTTAGTTCCGCTTCTTGTTCATTGCGTCTTCGCGTTTTTCTCTCGCTTCATCTGCAGTCGTTTCGTTTTTCACTTCGATGATCTTGCCTGTGTGAGCATTGATCAAAACCTCGGTGATCCCGCCTTCCTTGTTGCGAATATCAAACGAATAGACCATCGTTCCTTTCTCCTTTTCGAGTTCGGAACTTTGGATCTTTCCTTTGACTCGAGCCAAAGCGATCTGCTTAGCACGTTTCATCCCGATGACCTTGGTTTGAGCGGAAACGCCGACGATGGCGAAGAGTGCCATCAGTATCATCGCGATAACTTTTTTCATATGTTTAACCTCAAGTTTGAATTTGCCCATGTGAGCAATTTGAGATTAACAACGGAAAGATAAACGCTAGATTAATGAGGAAATATAATTGTAAAGGTGCTTCCGGTCGAGTCGGATCTGGAAAGTTTGAGCCTCGCTTGATGTAGCTCGGCAACCCATTTGGCAATGGAAAGGCCTAGTCCGGCACCGGCGCTGATAGATCGCTCGTTGCGACTGCGGGCTTTGTCGCTCCGATAAAAGCGTTCAAAGATCTTCGCTTGTTCTTCTGGGGCAATTCCAAATCCTGTATCTGAGATGGTAGCTGTCTTGTCCACAAGCCTTACGGAGATCCTACCGCCTTCGCGATCGTATTTGACTGCATTGTCGAGCAAGTTCATAAACAAACGCCGAAGTAGCTGCTCATCGCCCGATATCTCAGTTTCTTCGGTCGAAATGTCCAGCGAGATCTGTTTCTGATCCGCCAAGACCCTGACGTTTCGGACACAATCGGCAAGGATCTCGTCCAGGTAGACCGGCTTGAAGTTCGCCTTGAATTGTCCTGCGTCCACCCGCGAAAGCGTGAACAAGTCGTCAACAATTTTGGTCAAACGCTTACTTTCATCGTTCACGATCGCCAAAGATTCGCGCAGTTCTTCGTTTGGGCGTTCTTTTGAAAGGGCCACTTCCGATTCGCCTCGCACGATCGCCAAAGGTGTCCGAAGTTCGTGTGAAGCGTCTGCCATAAAACGCCTTTGCTGTTCAAATGACGCTTCCAGACGACCAAGGAGCTCATTGAAAACATTGGCTAGGCCGCCGAGTTCATCACGCTCATTTTTGACCAAGAGCCGAGCATCCAAGTTACTGGCAGAGATCGTCCGAGCTTGACCGCTCATCTCCATGACCGGCTTCAAACTACGCTTTGCCAATAGATAACCAAACCAAATCGACAGTAAGAACGCTATTGGGACGGAGATCGAGAACGTATAAAAGAGTTGATCCTTGATTTTTATCTGTTCGGTCAAGTCGCGGTATATCAACAGTTTGTAACTATTTTCAGAGACTTGTAGAGGAGTTGAGTAGGCTCTAAAGGTTCGATCATCAATCTGGAATGAATCGTAAGAATTTTCGGGAAAGCCGTCTGGGAAACTTTCATCAGATGTTCTCGCGATCATCCTGCCGTTCGCCGAGTAGACAGAGATATAAAGATCTTGAAACTTGAACTCCTTGATAGCTTCGGCAATGATCTCATCAGGGAAATGAACGTCATCCTCGCCCGTTTCCTCGATCCTGATCGCCGAAACAAAGTTCATTGAAAGTGCCGAAAGACTTTCATCGGCTTCTTTGAGCAAGATCTTCGAAACTGAAATGTACGTAAGAATGGCAAAAGCCAACACCACCAAACCCAAAACGCTTGCATACCAGAGAGTTAGTTTTACTCGGATCGAATCAAACATCGTCTAGAATGTAGCCCGCCCCGCGCCTGGTCCGGATAAGTTGGAGCGGAAAATTTTTATCAATTTTCGCCCGAAGGCGATTGATATAGACTTCGATCGAATTGGAAAATACATCAAAGGTTTCGTCCCACACGTGCGTGGAGATCGCTTCGCGTCCGATGACCTTGCCTCTCTCTCTCGCCAGATATTCGAGCAGAGCATATTCTTTCGAGGTCAGCAAAACTTCGTTTCCGCCACGCCAAACCCTCTGCGCGATCGTGTCGATCTCCAGATCTGCTATCACAATTCGGGCAGGGCGAAGTTCCCCATTTCGTCGAAGCAAAGCTCTCGACCTGGCAAGAAGTTCGCCAAACTCGAACGGCTTTACCAGATAATCATCAGCCCCGAAGTCCAAACCTGAGATCCGATCCTCAACTGCATCTCTAGCGGTGAGCATCAAGATAGGCGTTCGATCTTGACTGATCCGTAATTCCCGACAAACTTCAAAACCATCTTTGACCGGCATCATCACGTCCAAAATAATTAGGTCGTAATCGCTGATCGAAACTTGATAAAGTGCGTCTTCACCATTATTTACCACGTCAACGGCGTATGCGTTTTCACGCAAACCTTTGCTGACAAAATTGGCTATCCGCACATCATCTTCGGCCAATAGCACTCGCATGATGATCAATGTAGCTTTAGGAAAATTAACTGAAGATAAATCTGCTGTACCGGCTTATAACTTGATGTTCCGTATCAGAGGCAACAAGCCCGTTAGTCGATCTTGCTTCCGTGATATATCTCCGAACCGGCGGCTTTGAACTCGGCCGCCTTTTCGCTCATGCCCACAGCCAATGCCTTTTCGGCCTCGATGTTTTGGGCGTTAGCGTAATCGCGAACGTCCTGCGTTATCTTCATCGAGCAGAAATGCGGCCCGCACATTGAGCAGAAATGGGCGAGTTTCGCGCCCTCGGCAGGCAGCGTTTCGTCGTGAAACTCCTTCGCCTTTTCGGGGTCGAGGCCGAGGTTGAACTGGTCTTCCCACCGAAACTCGAAACGTGCTTTTGAGAGGGCATTGTCGCGGTACTGCGCTCCCGGATGGCCTTTGGCGAGGTCGGCGGCGTGGGCGGCGAGCTTGTAAGTGATGACGCCTTCTTTCACGTCCTGTTTATTCGGCAAACCGAGGTGTTCTTTCGGCGTAACGTAGCAGAGCATCGCCGTTCCGAACCATCCGATCATCGCCGCACCGATTCCCGATGTTATATGGTCGTAACCCGGTGCAATGTCGGTCGTCAGCGGCCCGAGCGTGTAAAAAGGTGCTTCGCCGCAAACTTCCAACTGCTTGTCCATGTTCTCTTTGATGAGGTGCATCGGGACGTGGCCGGGCCCTTCGATCATCGTTTGGCAATCCATCTCCCAGGCGATCTTTGTCAGTTCGCCGAGAGTTTCGAGTTCGGCGAATTGAGCCTCATCATTCGCGTCGGCGATCGAACCGGGACGAAGACCGTCACCAAGCGAGAACGACACGTCGTAGGCACGCATGATCTCGCAGATCTCGCGGAAACGGGTGTACAAGAAGCTCTCTTCGTGATGAGCGAGACACCATTTCGCCATTATCGAACCGCCGCGGCTGACGATGCCGGTCGTGCGTTTGGCGGTGAGCGGAATGTACGGCAGGCGGACGCCGGCGTGGATCGTGAAGTAATCGACGCCCTGCTCGGCTTGCTCAATAAGCGTGTCGCGGTAGATCTTCCAAGTCAGATCTTCGGCTTTGCCGTTCACTTTTTCGAGAGCCTGATAGATCGGCACAGTGCCGATCGGCACGGGTGAATTCCGCAGGATCCATTCCCGCGTTGCGTGAATGTTCTTGCCTGTCGATAGGTCCATCACCGTGTCGGCTCCCCACAACGTCGCCCAACGCATCTTCTCGACCTCTTCCTCGATCGACGACGCGACCGCACTGTTTCCAATATTTGCGTTGATCTTTACAAGGAAATTGCGTCCGATGATCATCGGCTCAGATTCGGGATGATTGACGTTCGCAGGGATGATCGCCCGGCCGCGAGCGACCTCGTCGCGGACGAATTCGGGCGTAACGAACTCCGGAATCGCGGCACCGAATGACTCCCCTTTGTGCTGGTGATTGAGCGAAGAGCGGTCACTGCGCTCGGCTTTGCGGACAAGAGTGTCCGCGCTCCTGCCCAGATTCTCGCGCATCGCAACGAATTCCATCTCCGGCGTGATGATGCCGCGACGGGCATAATGCATCTGCGTTACGCTCCGGCCCGGCTTTGCCCTTAGCGGTGCTCGTTTGAGGCCGGGGAATTCTTCAAGAGCACCGTTGTCCTTGATGCGAGCGATATCCTCCGCACCTTTGGTCAGGTATCCGTTGTCTTGCGGCTGCAACTCGCGGCCTTCGTATTCCTCAACGTCGCCGCGCTGTCGTATCCATTCCAGCCGATGCGGCGGGAGGCCTATGCGGACGTCGCCGCGAAACTCCGGATCGGTCCAAGGGCCGCTTGTGTCATAAACGCGTACGGGTGCGTTCCCCTCCAGTTTGCCGTCAAAGTCCTTTGACGGTGACAGCGATATCTCGCGAAACGGAACACGGAGGCCATCGCTCCCTGCGTATATCTTTTTCGACGCGGGCAAATGCGGGTGCCCATTGTCCGATCCAGATACTTTCTCTATTTGCAGTGAATTGTCTTTCATTGTTTTTCTCCCTTCGTCGGTATTATCCGCATCAGGTTTTTAGGGTAATGCCGCATTCCGCGGCAACTCTCAGCCTAAAAGCTCCCCTGAAAACTATTTGCATTTACAAATGTATTGCTTTTTTCTCCGATTCCAAAGCCGCTGTCGCATGACCTCCGATCGCCGGGGCGATACACGCCGCCGCCAAAACAAAAGGCTGCCGGGACCATGATCCGGCAGCCTACATTTGGATGAGCAAAAATGGCGAGTGGTGGCGGGGGGGAGACTTGAACTCCCGACCTCGGGGTTATGAATCCCGCGCTCTAACCAGCTGAGCTACCCAGCCACAAACCAAGAATTATAGTAGCACAGCCGGAAAAATCAAGGTGAAATCGGATCGCCAACGAGCCTGTTTAGCCCCAAAATGCGGTAAATGCTATACTTAAAGGAAATCAAGGGAAACCGGGAACACACACTATGCCGATCGTATTAGCCGCCAGCGTAGAGAATGCCACCATCCTTCTCCATCTATTCATAATGCTCGCCGCCGCCAAACTGATGGCGGAAGTATTCGAGCGATTGCGACAGCCCGCTGTAGTAGGCGAGATACTCGCCGGCGTGATCATTGGCCCGAGCTTGCTTGGCTGGGTGCAGCCGTCTGAGATCATCACGGTACTTGCGGAGTTCGGCGTTATCTTTTTGCTTTTCAATGTTGGACTCGAGACCAAGCCGCAATCGATCTTCAATGTAGGCGTTCGGGCGACGTTGGTCGGTGTGCTCGGCGTGATTCTGCCGTTCGTTGCGGGCTATTTCATCGCGGTCGCGTGGGACGGCAATTTTGCGGAAGCGATGTTCATCGGCGCCGCACTGGTTGCTACGTCTGTCGGCATTACGGCGCGCGTGCTAGGCGGTATGGGCCTGCTCGATATGCAGACATCGAGGATCATACTTGGTGCCGCCGTCATCGACGACATACTCGGCCTTCTGATCCTCTCGCTTGTGTCGGCGGTCAGCAACGGAGGCGTGAACGTCATAAGCCTGGTCCAGACCGCTGCTGCTGCGATCGCTTTCACAGTGTTTGTCGCACTGGTAGGCTCGCGGCTGATCAACCGGCTCGCCCCGAGGATCGAGCAGCTCCGGCTAGGGCGTCCATTCTTTACCCTCGGGATAGTCCTATGTCTCGGGCTATCGGTCGCATCGATGTATATCGGCGTCGCGGCTATCATCGGTGCGTTCCTGGCCGGCATGGCCATGGCCGAAGCAACCGAAGAGAACGAGACCATGCACCACCTGACAAGCGGTGTCACCGAGTTCCTTGTCCCATTCTTTTTAGTAAATATCGGAATGCAGCTCGATCTTTCGATATTCAAGGATTCGTCAGTCGTCGTGCTAGCCATCGTCATCACGATCGCTGCGGTCATTACAAAGTTCGTTGGCTGCGGCCTCGGCGCGTGGGGGATGCGTTGGCGTGAGATGGGCCAGATAGGTATCGGCATGGTGCCGCGAGGCGAGGTCGGCATAGTCGTCGCTCAGATCGGCCTAAGCCTTGGCGTGATCGAACCTAGATTCTTTGGTGCCGTCCTTTTCATGGCCGTTGCCACTACGATCATTGCTCCGCCGCTTATCAAGGTACTGTTCAACGAAGATCAGGACGGCGACGGCAAGATCGACGGAGCGGTCGAAATGGACATAGACGAGGAGTTCTCGCGGATTGGCTGATCGACGCGGGTACAACCCATCGGTGCCCGAACGCATCATTGACGAAAAATGCAGAATCGATACCCGGGACTTAGTTTGTCGATCGTGATCAGTACGTTGCTGATCGTTACTTTGCCCGGAGTTTATGGACAGGCAAAGCCTTCGGTACGCCCGGCTCCGGCTCCTGCGATGCGCTCGATCACGGTGGTCTCGGAGCCGTCGGCCGTTGTCTGGATCGACGGCGTCAGATACGGACGCACGTCGCGCGAAGGAAAGCTTACGATCTCGACGATATCGCCCGGCCCTCATACCGTGACAGTCCGTGCCGATGGGTTCAAACAGGTCTCACAGCCTCTCACTACTGCGACGAAAGGCGAGATCAGGATAACGCTCGTCAAGACCAACGACATAGCTGAGCTCGCGTTTCAAGAGGGCGAGCGGCTGATGTCGTCCGACCGCGACAAAGCTATAGAAGCGTACGGACGCGCCATCGCATCCCGGCCGGCCTATCCAGAAGCTCATGTCGCACTCGCACGTGCGCAGATCGAGAACGGAGATCTGGACGAAGCTGCTCAGTCGATCGCCTCTGCACGCAGATACAGGCCGGGATATGCGGAAGCATCAGCGGTCGAGGGAAGGCTATTCAAAGAGAAAGGCGAAGAAGCCAAAGCCATCGCATCATTCAAGCGGGCGCTCTCGGAGGGAAAGACATTTCAGCCGGAAGCTCTGACCGGGCTGGGACTTCTCTACAAAGAACGCGGCGAAGGTTTTGGTGCGAGCGGCGATTACGAAAGCGAAAAGAAATCGTACACCGAGGCCGCGCGGTATCTGAGAACCGGTATCAAACAGCTCTCCGGCGCACCCGATGCGATGGTCCTCTATCAGATCCTGGGGCTGCTGTACGAGAGAATGGAGAACTTTCGCGACGCGATCTCTACCTACGAAGAATTCCTGCGCGTTTTCCCTGATTCCGCCGAAGCGACCGCCGTTAGGTCATTCATAGTGCAGCTACGTAAGCAGATGAGCGGTGAATGACAGGTCAATCTGACCGACCTGGAACTTTCCTTCTGACCGCTTTTTCTTCAACATCAGAGAATTGTTGACATTCTGTTGTTCAACAATGTAGTATTAGGTGTCAACGATGTTTAGCATCGTTTCGACATTGGCCCCACTTCAATAGGTCCGGACACCCCGGAACAGCTGTATCCCCGCCCCGGAACTAGCTGCCCAACGGTTTCCAATTTCCACTAATGTCATCAAAATTAGGCGAAATACTAGTCCGCGAGAATCTGATAACGCAGCAGCAGCTGCGCGACGCGCTCGACTATCAGAGAACGAACGGCGGCCGGCTAGGATCGACGCTGGTCAAGCTCGGTATCGTCTCTGACGATGTCGTGACGGCCGTCCTTTCTCGTCAATACGGAGTGCCATCGATCAATCTCGAGCTTTTTCAGATCGAACCCGAAGTAATAAAGCTGATCAACGAGGACGTAGCCCTTAAGTACAGCGTGCTTCCGATATCTAAGGTCGGCGCGACGCTCACTCTGGCGATGGCGGATCCGACCAACGTCTTCGCTATGGACGATATCAAGTTCATGACCGGATTCAATGTTGAACCTGTCATAGCTGCCGAATCGTCCATAATGCACGCTATTGCGAAATATTATACGGGCTCGACCGAGATCGATATTTTCGACGCGGCATTTGCCGTGGATCCCGAGCCGGTAGCGGCCGTGAACGGCAAGGCTCCGACCAACGGGAACGGCCACGCGGTCCAGGCCGAGAAACTCCACGCGTCCGACCTGGACGTTTCGCTCGATCGTTTCGAATTTGGCGGACACGAGAGCGAGGAATTCGAGGTAGTCGAGGAGAACGAAGAGATCGACCTTGCGGCCCTCGCCCGGGCAAGCGAGGACGCTCCGGTTGTCAGATTGGTCAATGTTCTGCTTGTCGATTCGCTACGACGCGGAGCATCTGACATACACGTCGAACCCTACGAGAAGGATTTCCGCATTCGGTTCCGCATCGATGGTGTTCTGTACGACGTGATGCATCCGCCACTAAAGATCAGAGACCCGCTAATATCGCGTCTCAAGATCATGTCGAAGCTGGATATCTCCGAAAAGCGGCTTCCGCAGGATGGACGTATCAAGATCAAGGTCAAGGTCGATAATCGGTCGCGTGAATTGGATTTCCGCGTTTCGACGCTGCCGACGCTTTTCGGCGAGAAGGTCGTGCTTCGCCTTCTCGACAAAGAGAAGCTGATGCTAGACATGACCAAGCTTGGCTTTGAAGAAGAAAGCCTTGAGAAATTCAAGCGGGCGATCTCGAATCCGTACGGCATGGTGCTCGTGACCGGCCCGACCGGTTCGGGTAAGACGAATACGCTATATTCGGCGCTCCAATCCCTGAACACTCCTGAGACCAACATCATGACGGCTGAAGACCCGGTGGAGTTCAATCTGCAGGGTATCAACCAGGTCCAGATGAAGGAGCAGATCGGGCTCAATTTTGCGGCGGCTCTGCGGTCATTTCTCCGTCAGGATCCGAATATCGTACTCGTCGGCGAGATCCGTGACTTTGAGACGGCCGAGATCGCGATCAAAGCGGCACTCACGGGTCACCTCGTGCTTTCGACACTGCACACGAACGATGCACCTTCGACCATCTCTCGTTTGGTCAACATGGGTATCGAGCCGTTCCTGGTGGCGACGTCTGTCAACCTGATCCAGGCACAGAGACTCATCAGGAGGATCTGTTCGGAATGCAAAGAGGAGATCCAGCTGCCGCCCGAAGGGCTGGTCGAGATCGGATTCTCACCCGAAGAGGCACACGAGCTGAAGCTTTATAAGGGCAGAGGCTGTCAGGTGTGCAACAACACCGGCTACAAGGGCCGCGTGGGACTTTATGAAGTTATGGAGGTCACGGACGAGCTCCGTGAGCTCATTATCATCGGCGCGAGCGCGATGGAATTGAGGAGAAAGGCGATCGAGCTTGGGATGATCACTTTGCGCGAATCAGGACTGTACAAGATACGCGCGGGCATCACTACGATCGAGGAAGTGGTAAAGGAAACAGTCTTGTAGGGTCTAACGGAGGAAATATGTTAGTCAGGGCGATCGCATTATCAGTAGCACTTCTGGTTGGCATCGGCGTAATTCTGCCGCTCGGTACGAACGAGGCCGAAGCCGGTCCGCGCCACAAGCGCAAAAAGCACAGAAAGCACTATAAGAAGTATTCGAAGCAGTGGTGGAAACAATATCGCGCTCGACAAAAGAAGCGCCGGGCGCACCAGGCCCGGATCCGTTCGCTGAGACTACAGCAGATGAGGCTGGCAGCTGAGCGTGCGACGCAAATTCCGGTCGAGAAGACAGCTGCGGCTCCGGTTGCGCGGGCTAAAAAAGCCGCTGTGCTGCCTTCAGGCGAGGCCGCACCCAAGGGATTCAAGGAAGTTCAGGCTCCGGCCGGAGAGGTAAGGTTTCGCGTGGACGATTCGGCTGGTATGCAGGTCGGATCGGCGTCGATCTCCGTTGTCGGCCCTGCGGCCGCAGCACCCGCGGCCGGTTCACAGAAGACCGTCGGAGGCGTTCCGACATCCGCACTCAGGCGCGAGGTCATCAACAAGATGATCCAGGAGAACGGCTGGGTAGTGAACGATTACCAGAAAGACATAAACGGCCGCCAGGTCTATGTTGTGGTCGCTCAGTCACAGGCGCGAAACGGACAGGTCCAATCGCGTATGTTCTACTTCACCGAAGTTGACGGACGTATCTACAACGTCGCCACTAATGCTTCGGCGGACCAGGCTGAAAGGCTGGCTGAAGAATCGGAAAAGGTACTCAGCTCCATACAAAGCAGGATACAGACCACTCAGCGTGCGTCGTTTCGCTAAACCCGACCGGGAGTGAGTGCCGCCTCCCACATAATCTTATGAGTTACGAAGAAGTAAACCCCGAATCGCAGATCACATTGCCCGACCTGCTCAGGAAAATGATCGAGGCCGGCGGATCGGACCTCCATTTGACCACCAATTCGCCGCCCCAGATCAGGGTCCACGGCCATTTGTCGGCTATCGCCGGTGTCCCCGCCTTAACGCCGGCTGATACCAAAAGGCTAGCTTATTCTGTCCTGACCGACGCACAGAAGCATCGATTCGAGGAGAATCTCGAGCTCGATTTCTCGTTCGGGCTCAAGGGAATGTCGCGTTTTCGTGCAAACCTTTTTAATCAGAAAGGTGCCGTCGGAGCTGTATTCAGGGCTATTCCGTACGAGATCAAATCGTTCGACGCTTTGGGCCTGCCCCAGGTCGTCAGCGACCTATGCAAAAAGCCGCGCGGACTGATACTAGTCACGGGCCCGACAGGCTCGGGTAAATCGACAACATTGGCTTCGATGGTGGATAAGATCAACCTCGAAAGGCACGACCATATCCTGACGATCGAGGATCCGATCGAGTTCCTGCACAATCACAAGAACTGTGTTGTCAATCAGCGCGAGGTGTCCGCCGATACACACTCATTCGGCTCGGCGCTTCGCACGGCCCTGCGTCAGGATCCTGATGTTGTGCTCGTCGGCGAAATGCGCGACCTCGAGACGATCGAGATGGCGCTCCGCATCGCTGAGACGGGCCACCTTACGTTCGCTACGCTGCACACCAACTCGGCGTATTCGACCATCAACCGTATCATCGACGTTTTCCCCGCCGAGCAGCAGGCACAGGTCCGGACCCAGCTTTCGCTTGTGCTCGAAGGCATCATGTGTCAATCACTGCTGCCAAAGGCCTCAGGAGACGGCCGCGTGATGGCGCTTGAGATACTCGTGCCGAACTCGGCCATCAGGAATCTTATACGCGAGGACAAGATCCACCAGATCTACTCGATGATGCAGACCGGACAGGACAAGTTCGGGATGCAGACCTTCAATCAGTCGCTGGCGACGTTATACCACAAACGCCAGATAACGCTCGATATAGCGATGCAGCGTTCGTCAAATCCCGACGAACTCAAAGAGCTTATCGAACGCGGCTCGGGTATCAACTCGAGCTACACCGGTGCCGGACGCCCCGCTCCCGGCAACGGCAGTCCATATGCCCAGGGCCGGCCAATAGGCCAACGCCCGGGAGCCCGCTGATCGTCCGGATCCAGATCGTGGAGTAAAAACGAAAATGCCTACATACGCCTTCAAGGGAAGAAACCGGCTGAATGAACTCGTCTCGGGCGAGCGTGAGGCCGCAACTCAGGACGAGCTTCGAGCATTGCTTCGTCGCGAACAGATCGTGATGACGCAGGCATCGGAGAAAGGCCGAGAGATCGCTTTGCCCAAGCTCGGGCGACGCAAAAAGGTCAAGGCCGGAGAGCTTGCCGTATTCACGCGGCAATTCTCGGTAATGATCGACGCCGGCTTGCCCCTCGTCCAGTGTTTGGACATATTGGCCGAGCAGCAGCAGAATCCGTTCTTCAAGGATGTGCTACGCCAGGTCAGGGCAAACGTCGAGGAAGGCTCCACGCTCTTTGCCGCACTCGAAAAACATCCAAAGGTGTTCGACGGCCTGTACACGCACATGGTCGAGGCCGGCGAAACGGGCGGCGTATTGGATCTGATCCTGCAGCGGCTTGCGACCTTGATCGAAAAGGTCGTCAAACTGAAACGCAGCATCATCTCAGCTTCGATCTATCCGGCGGCAGTTGTGCTGGTCGCGATCGGTGCGATCGCGGTCATTCTCGTGGTCGTCATACCTCAGTTCCAGCAGATATTCCTCGGACTCCTTGGTCCGGGCGAAGCTCTCCCGCTGCCTACACGCATTGTGGTCGGCTTAAGTAATTTCCTTGCCGGCTGGGGAGGCCTCGCTCTGCTTGTGTCACTCATCGGTGCTGCGGTCGGGATCGGCTACTACTACAAAACGCCCAGAGGCCGATGGCAGATCGACGCGTTGCTGCTTCGGGCGCCGATATTCGGCCCGATCCTAAGGAAGATCGCGGTCGCACGTTTTGCGCGTATCCTATCTACGCTGATGTCGTCGGGTGTGCCGATCCTCCAATCGTTGGATATCACGGCCAAGACGGCGGGCAACGTCATCGTCGAGGACGCGATCCTAAAGGTACGTGCCGGGGTCGAACGCGGTGAGAATTTTGTCGATCCGCTAAAAGCCACGCAGGTGTTCCCGCATATGGTCGCCCAAATGGTAGGCGTGGGTGAGCAGACGGGCGCCTTGGACGCCATGTTAGGAAAGATCGCGGACTTTTACGAGGAAGAGGTTGACAGCGCTATCGCTGATCTTCTCGCTATGATCGAACCTGTATTGATCGCATTCCTTGGCATCACGATCGGCTCGATCGTTATCTCGATGTATCTGCCGCTGTTCACTTTGATCGGAAAACTCGCAAGTTCCACAAAGTAAAAGCGGTTCCAGCCGAACCGGCGGCGTTCGAAGCCGCAGTGAGAAGCCGACTCGGCAGAAGAGGGCATCGCCAGGTGCCCTCTCTTTTTCAGCCTCCGACCCACGTCTCTATCCTTGCGTTATTGCGGCTTAGCTGCTGACCTAAAAGGCCTTGACCGACAAAAACGAAAAATCCAAGACCAAGGTATCGGTTGGCCGAAACGTTTTCTCATGGCGCCCGGAGGTAAGCGTAGTCATTCCAGCCTATAATTCGGCAGCCTACATTGCCGAGACGATCGAGTCGGTACGTAATCAGAAGTTTCGAGACCTTGAGATCATAATCGTCAACGACGGCTCGCCCGACACGCATGAGCTTGAACGCGAACTCTCGCCTTTTATACAGGAGATCGTCTATGTGCGTCAGCAGTCGAGTGGTGCCGGCGGTGCAAGGAACACCGGGATCGAGAATGCCCGGGCCGACCTGATCGCGTTCCTCGACAGCGACGATATTTGGCTGCCGGAATTCCTTGCTTCGCAGATAGCATTTCTCGGGCGCGGGTTTGACATGGTCTATTGCGACGCCGTGGTCTTTCGCGACGGCAGCCCGCTGAGGACATCGTTCATGGCCGGTTCGCCGTCTGCCGGTGAGGTCAACTGCGAGTCGCTACTCGAGGGTAGATGCAACGTCATCACTTCAGGTACTGTCGTCCGCAAGGATGCGCTCTTGAAAGCGGGCCTTTTTGAACGCGGACCGGTAAAAGCCGAAGATTTTCATCTCTGGATGCGGATGGCCAAACAAGGGTCACGGATTGGCTATCAACGCAAACAACTCGTCAAATACCGAGTTAGGCCGGCCAGCCTCTCAGGCGATACGGTCGATCGAATAGTCAGGTCCATCGACGCTTTCCGAAGGGTCGGGGAGACAATTGATCTCAGTTCATCGGAGCTCGAGATCATCGACCGGCGTTTGCAGCGATTTCACGCCGATCTCGCGGTAGCCCGCGGCAAGACTTATCTGGTCAACGGCGAGTATCAGAAGGCTGCGACCGAGTTCAGCGAAGCAAGTCGCTGCAGCCGCTCGTTAAAGCTCAGAGTCATCTCCTTGCTGGCGCGGGTCGCGCCACGAACCCTGCTGCGGATCTACAGATCTCAACGCGTTGCTGACCCATCGATGCTATTGGGTTGAACGTTGCGTAACCTTGCCTTTTCTTCCACATTTTGCGTGAAAAGCGTTAGTTATTCGACGTTTAATCCGTCAGGTCTCGGTGTGCCCGTGGCCAATGCCCGGCGGGCAGGATCAAACTGTGGTCAACAACGAACAAGATAAGAAAGGCTCATTGAGGGAGCAAAGCGCATGGCTGCTGTTTGCAAAAATGGTCGGCTTTGGGTTCTCGTTCGTTCTGCCCTTGATGATCGTCAGGTACCTTACCCGAGACGAGGTCGGACACTACCGCGAAGCATTTCAGGTGATTACGAACGCGGTAGTCATCCTTCCGCTCGGCTTTTCGATGAGCGCGTACTACTATCTCGCACGCGAACGCGAGAAGCGCGCCAGGGCGATATTGAATATCCTGCTATTCAATTTCGTGGTCGGCGGCATAGCGTGTCTTTTCCTGTATCTGTACCCGTCCTCGATCGGCGGTATCTTCAAGAGCGACGAACTCACCCGTCTCGCACCCTTGATCGGACTGGTCATTTGGATCTGGATATTCTCGACGTTCCTTGAGACGGTCGCGGTCGCCAATCAGGAGGCAAGGGTCGCGACAGTTTTCATAATCTCGGCACAAGTATCAAAGACTCTACTGATGGGCGGAGCCGTGCTGACATTCGCGACTGTTGAAGCGTTCCTGTACGCGGCGATCGCGCAAGGCATCATTCAGTCGTTCTTTCTATTTAATTATTTGAGGTCCCGCTTCCCCGGGTACTGGAGGTCGTTCGACGCAGGTTTCTTTTGGGAGCAGATGCGTTACGCCGTGCCGTTCGGGCTTGCCGGTATCTTGTGGATAGCGCAGACCGATATCCACAACTATTTCGCCGGTAACGCATTCTCTTCGGCTGATTTCGCGATTTACGCATACGGCTGTTTCGAGGTTCCTTTGATCGCGATGTTGTCCGAGTCGGTGACGTCGGTCTTGATCCCGCGAATGAACGCACTTCATCAGGCCGGCGACAGGCAGGAGATGATCAGATTGACGGCGAGGGCGATGCAGAAACTTGCATTCTTTTATTTCCCGATCTACGTATTCTTATTCATTACCGCCCAGACGTTCATAATCACTCTGTTCACCAAGAATTTCGAAGCGAGCGCATCGGTCTTTGTAATTAACTTGACGCTTCTTCCGTTCAGTATTCTGATCACCGACCCTATCATCCGATCTTTCAAGGAGTTGGGCCGTCTTTTCTTGTTGGTCAGAACGCTGATATTGGTCGTTCTGGTCGCGATCCTGTATCTCTGGCTCGACCGGCTTGGAATGACGGGCATCATCGGCGTAGCCGTCGCGGCGATAATCGTCGAGAAATTCGTGGCGGAGGCCATGGTCATAGCAAAGCTCCGTGTCGAGATCGGCCAGGTCCGGCTGCTGCTCCCGATCGCAAAGACGGCATTTGCATCCGCAGTCGCCGGAGTGGTCACATACTTCGTGTATTGGGGAGCGAAGGACACGCTGTACGGTTTCGGCGAACATTTCGTCGAGGACGTCCTCCACGCACACCAAATGTCGGTCATCAATTTCCTCAGCGGCGGCCTCGTGCTGCTTATCTCAGGCATCGTGTTTGCGCTCATATATTTGGCAGCGGCTGACCTGCTCCGGCTGATTGAGGATGACGAGAAGGAGATCCTTCGCTCTTTTGTCCGGCGGTATATTTCTCGCTCGGCGTCTCGGCAAAACCAAACAGAGGGAGGTGCCGCTTTATGACGGACAGCCCCTCGTTCGTGTCAAAGCTCGCATGGAACCTGCCGTGGATGGTCAGGTATCCCTGGACGCGGCTTCGTTCGTATGGCGAGATGACCGCTTTTGAGAAAAAGCACGTTGTCATCACGATCGCCGACCATTTCGAACCGGCATGGAACGACGGCCCGTTCTGGGACCTGAAGGGCCAGATCCGGAGGCTGAAGGAATTTCGCGAAATGGCGCGTCGGATCGCTGCACTGGTCCGGGATGTTGACGACACCGGCTTTCGTCATACGTTCTTCTATCCCGCCGAACAATACGACCCGTCGATCCTCGAAATAATGTCCGAGATGCAGGCGGAAGGGCTGGGCGAGACCGAGGTCCATCTACATCACGGAGGTTACGATGTAGCCGACACATCAGAGAATCTTCGGAGGACCTTGCTCGAATTCAGAGACACCTTGGCCGAACGCCACCGGTTGCTTTCGCGCACCGATCCGAATTCAGACCCGATGTACGCATTCGTCCACGGCAACCTGGCTCTGGGCAATTCGTCCGGCGGACAACATTGCGGTGTCGATGATGAGCTTCAGATACTGAGGGAAACAGGATGTTATATCGACATGACGCTCCCGTCGGCACCGGACCGATCTCAGGTGCCGATGCTGAATCAAATATATGAGCCGGGACGACCGCTCGACGCTCCCGTTCCGCACCGGACAGGAAGGCGCGTCGCGGCGGACGGCAGGGACCCGCGGCTTCCGATGATACTTACAGGCCCATTGGTATTTTACCTTCCTCGCCGATTCGCAGGACTTCCGCTGCCAAGATTGGACGATGGGGCGCTTGCGGGAAATCAGGCGTTCTCGCCGGAGCGGTTGCGACGATGGATGTCGGCCAACGTCACGGTTGCAGGCAGAAGTGATCTGGTATTCGTCAAATTATACTGTCACGGCTTCTTTGACCACGACCAACAGGCATGTATCGGTGAGGATGCGATCCGATTCTTTTCAGAGTTGCTGGAACGATCAAACCGTAACGGCGAGCCAACGATACACTTTGCTTCGGCGAGGGAAACTTTCAACATGGTCTGTGCTGCCATAGACGGGAAGACGGGCGAACCGAACCAGTATCGTAATTACCGGCTGAGGCCAATAATGGCGGAGGGTAAGGTATAAAATGGCCTCAGAGACGATGACTGAGCCGATCAAAGCGATCCGCAAGCTTCGCGGACGCAGCCTCGACGAACTTCGCGAGCGTGGCCGACAAGCGGTGGCTGCCTATCGCGACCGGCTCTCGTTACGTCAAGAACTGCCGGACGACCAGAAATTCTTCAAGCAGATGGACCGCTCGCTGCTCAAAGGTGCGGCCGCGGATCGAACGTCGGTCAGGTCTGCTTTCTATGAGAATGCCGAGCAGTGCTTTTTTCGCTCATTTGAACGGCGGACGAGCGAAAGGCTTGTTTCGGCAATCGGGGAAGACGATGCGGCATTTCTGCTTTCTAAGGCCAACAATATCCTTGATGGACGATATGACCTGCTCGGTTATCGCAATCTATTGATAGGCGAAGTCCCCGATTGGCACCGCGAGCCCATCTCAGGTAAGCGGTCGCCGGAGGTCTATTGGAAAGAGATCGACGAACTCGGAACCAGCGAGACCGGCGACAAGAAGATCGTCTGGGAGCTGAATAGGCATCAGCATTTTTTCGCGCTCGGTTCGGCATACTTGATAACGGGCCGTGAACGTTACGCTAGGGCATTTGCGGAACAGATCGAAAGCTGGATCGCAGACAATCCCTACGGTATCGGTGTCAATTGGATGAGCAGCCTAGAGGTCGCTTTTCGGGCGATGTCATGGTTGTGGGCGTTGAATTTTTTCCGCGATTCGGCCCATCTGACCGACGATCTATTCACAAAGATCCTCAAATCGCTGCTCGATCACGGCTCTCACATCGAGAAATATCTCTCGAAATATTATTCGCCTAACACGCATCTGACGGGTGAGGCCCTAGGGCTGTATTATCTCGGGACTCAGCTGTCGTTCTTTAAGCGGGCACCGCGATGGCGAAAGACCGGCCAGTCTATCTTGCTTACCGAGGCCAACCGGCAGCTGCTGCCGGACGGCGTCTATTTTGAGCAGAGTACCTGGTACGCAAATTACACAATTAGTTTCTACCAGCATTTCCTTGTACTTCGGGAACGATTTGGAGATGCTGCGTTCGACAAACGCAACGTCGTCCTGGACGAGCGGTTGAACGCAAGCCTTACGTTCCTGATGTCGGTCATTCGGCCTGACGGTTCGTTGCCGTTGATCGGGGATGACGATGGTGGGCGGCTGCTGCCTGTCTCCGCGGGCAGGCCGGATGATGTTCGGGGGACTTTGGCGGTCGGCGCTTCGATGTCATATCGGACAGACCTCAAATTCGCGGCCGGCGGCAGGAGAGCCGAGGCATTTTGGCTGCTCGGGGCCGAGGGGTTGGCGGATCTTGACAGGTTGGCGCTCGTGGAGCCTTTGTCCGGCTCAAAGCGTTTTGAGCACGGCGGTTACGCAATAATGAGGAATGGCTGGACGCCGACGGACGACCAGATAATCGTTGACGCCGGCCCGCACGGAGCGCTCGGCGGAGCCCACGCTCACGCCGATACTCTGTCAATAGATATGTCGATTGGCGGACGGCGGCTATTTGTCGATCCGGGAACCTACGGCTATCACGAATCGAAAGAATGGCGAGATCTTTTCCGGAGCACTTCGGGACATAACACTCTGATCGTTGATGATCGGTCGTCTTCGGTCCCGTCCGGCAAATTTCGATGGGCTTCGCAAACGGACGGACGCATAGATCGATGGATCACGACGGAACGATTCGATCACTTTGCTGGTTCGCACGATGGATTTGGCGAGGACGGCAAGGCCGGGACTCATCGCCGCTCGATACTGTACCTAAAAGGTGAGTACACGGTGATCCATGATGTCGCACAGGTCGCCGGGCCGCATCGGCATTCGCTTAATTTTCACTACGCGACGGGCCGTCGGCCCAAGATCGACGTCGAAGGGAAATGTGCGATCGACGACGACCACATACTCTACGTTATCGGGGACGGCGGCTGCCTGGTCAGGAACGAAAGCTGGGTCTCAGAAGCTTACGGCAATAAGATAAACGCGCCGCTCGTTCGGTATCATACGGTGGGCCGCGGCCCGCAAGAGTTCTTTACCTTTATTCTGCCCAGGACGAAGTCCCAGCCCGTGCCGCTTGTGAGTGAGGTGGAGCTGGCCGGTGGTCGAGCGTTCGTGATCAGATACTCGTCATTCGTCGATCTACTCGTTGTCGGCGACGGAAGCCGCAAGCTGAGGACCGAGGCATTTATCACGAATATGGAGCTCACCTGGGCGCGTCTTTCTGACGGGGCGACGATGCCCGAGGAACTGATCGCGATCGGCGGAAATCGGATAAGTCTCGCGGGAATGCCGGTGATCAACTCTGAGAAACGCGTCGAATGGCTGACGGCGAGGCGTTTCGGCTCCGACCTGCATGTCCTGGCCGACGGCGATGCGTTCTCGATCAGGATATCCACGGACTCCACAAAATAGTTTGAAGCATCGGATCGCACAGTTCATAGGCAGCTTCAACCAGGGCGGCACTGAGCGCCAGGCGGTGTCGCTGATCGGTGATCTGAACCGGATGGCGAATTTCGAGATATCGGTCGCTACGCTGGATCGCAGCGGCGTTCTCTTAGGAGATGTCGAACGGCTGCCCGTCGGTACGATACCCGAGTTCAGGCTTAACAGTTTCTTCGATCTCAATTTCGTTCGACAGGTGCGGCTGTGTGCTTCCTGGCTTCGCAAGGAACGCGTCGATCTGGTCCATACGCACGATTTCTATACGAATATTTTCGGAATGGCCGCCGCGTCGCTTGCCGGGGTCCGGGCTCGCGTTGCATCAAAACGTGAGACCGGCGGTATGAGATCGAGGGCTCAGGCCATGGTCGAACGCATTGCGTTCCATCGTGCCCATCGAATAGTTGCAAACAGCGAAGCAGTCTGTGAGCACCTAGCCGCGAGCGGGGTTGCAGGACACAAGGTCGAGGTGATCTACAATTCGCTCGACATGGAACGCTTTGACAGGACAAGCGACATTGAATTCCCGGGGCTTCCCAAGGGCAGGCGACTCATAACGTTGGTCGCTAACCTAAGGCATGATGTAAAGAACGTCCCGATGCTGCTACGGGCGGCAGCACAGGTTGCCGGCCGCATCCCGGATGCCGACTTCGTGATCGCGGGTGAAGGCGACCTCGAAGCAGAGCTTCGCCGGTTGGCGTCGGACCTGGGTATCGATCACCGGGTCCATTTCATCGGTCGATGTACCGATGTGCCGGGACTACTTGCTTCGTCCTTTGCCGGCGTGCTTACATCGACCAACGAAGGTTTCTCGAACTCGATATTGGAATACATGGCGGCAGGCTTGCCGGTCGTGGCGACCGACGTCGGCGGCGCCCGCGAGGCTGTGGCATCAGGTGAGACCGGCTATCTGATCACCTCGGACGACGATGCGGGACTCGCCCGGTCATTGATCGATCTGCTCGAGGACCCACGATCGGCGGCCCGATTCGGCGACGCCGGACGTGCTCGCGCAAAGGCGATGTTCTCGCCTGAGGCCAGGCTTATGCGCACCTCTGCGCTCTACGAGTCACTCTTGAACACCTGATGGATATTCACGTCGCACAGCTCGGCCCAGTGCCGCCGCCGGAGGGCGGCGTCGCTCGTAATCTATGGTCGATCCGTGAACGCGTCATTGCGGCCGGCGGCCGATGTACGGTCATTGCTACGACCCGATCCACGACAAAGATCTCTGACAGCGATATCAAATACCCCGGTTCTCCGATCGAACTGATACGGGAGCTAAGAGGCCTGGCTGCGGATATTGTGCATCTACACATAGGAGGAGAGGTCACGTTTCGGGTTCTGATGCTGGCGCTGGCGGTATCCAAGCTGGGCCGTGGCAAAAGTGTTGTCACGGTGCATTCCGGCGGTTTCCCGGCGAGCAAAGCAGCCGGTCGCGGATCTCTCGGCCGTCTTACGGCTAAGGTGCTGGGCAGCTTTGATCGAGTCATCGCCGTGAACCGGCCGATCGAGGCCGCGCTCAAGCGGGTCGGGATCGACGATGACAAGATCCTCTATGTGCTGCCCTTTGAGTTAAAGACGCCGGATCCAAAGGTTGAGTTTCCGCAAGAGATATCTGAATTCATCGAGGGCGCCGAGCCGCTGATCGTATCAGTCGGCGGATTGGAATCTGTGTATGATCCGATCTTTCAGATCGGCTCGATGCAGGAGATCGTTGGAAAATTTCCGCAGGCCAGGCTCATCATCGTAGGAGACGGCCCGCTTCGCGATGAATGCAGCATGGCAGCGGCCGAGAGCGGTTCCGGGAAAAGCATACTGCTCGCAGGCAATATAGGTCACGATCTGACATTGAAGCTGATAGGAACGGCTGACGTTATGCTGCGGACGACACACTTCGACGGCGACTCGATCGCGATCCGCGAGGCTATGTTCCTGGGTACACCGGTCGTTGCGACCGATAACGGAATGCGGCCCGACGGCGTCATCACTATCGCCGACTTCGACCCGAAGAGCCTGGCCGAGGCCGTCTCGTTATCGATCAGCAGGCCCCGGCCTGTAGGCGGAGATACCGGCCAGGCTTCTCCGATCGACGATATCCTTGGAGTTTACAAGCGTCTGGCGATACCGGGGCGGTAGCTCGACCGCTTTGCTGCGGCAATTTCATCGCCAGCGGTCTATCTGATCGATAGATGCGCCTTTGCCTTTGAATTTGCTTTTTGTGGTCAGCACGAAGTTACAGCCCGCAGGATCAGTGAATCCAACATCACCGATATCATTCACCATGAGATTGCCGTCCGGGAATGAAAAGCCGGAGGCGTCTATGCGGTTCAGGTTGATAAAGACATTGCCGAAGAACATCGCTTTGGCGGCATCAGATCGCCGGTCGAGCGGAGCGTGGATGCCGTAGTCTCCGTGGCCGGTAATATTATCTCGAAAGATAAATCCGCGCGGAATATTGCCGTGAAGCGTGACAATATTCCCGGAGTTCAGAGATGTATTATTCGCTATGGTGATCGATTCGCCTTCAGAGGCCTGGATGAAGTAACCGGAGCCTTCCAACCCTTTGGCGCCAATATTGAGCAATAAATTGTTCTCGATTGTCAGGCCCCTTAGTACCTGACTCGGAAAATTGTCGTCACGCCCAAGAATATTGATACCGTCGCCGGCATTGTCTATAACATTGCCACGGATCACCACATTCTCGATCGTGGAGAACGGAGCTTTGCCGTCCTGATTTCTGACGGTGATGCGAAAGGCGGACCCGATCCAATTGTTTGTGAGGAGATTATCGGCGAACACGACATTCCGAGCGTCCTTTAGCTCAAAGATCGTTTTGATCGTGTATTTGCCTACCCAATCCTTGGGCTTGTTGAGGTGATTTTCTCGGACTTCGATCCCAGCCGGGATCATCTCGGCATTAGGTGGGTCAGCCCCGCCGAACATAATATTCTGAGCACCGCCTTCGACGTAATTGTTGATAACACGAACGTTGCGGGTTCCGGTCCAGCCGCAGATGCCCTGGCCCTCCTCGCCTTCGACCGCAAAGCCTTCGAAATAACTGTTCTTGATCACCGTATCCGCACTGTTGAGAGCGACACCCCGACGCGAGCGGCCAGGCCGATGCGGATGAAAGTAAGAGCGATCGATCTCGATATCGTGCGGCACAAGCTCCGGCCGCTTTTCGCCGTTACCCAACACGACCAGACCATAATTGAAGATAGTTCCGGCCGATGTGAACTCGATCCCGACAAAACGATAGTGATGGGCTGCGTTCTCCGCGAGGATCGCAGGCCGTCCAAGTATGCCGGACGTAACCACGGCCATATTGACCCGGTCTGCAGGAGTGATCCGCTTGCCTTCCGGGAGCTTGTCGGCGGCGGCCGAACGAATAGTGATGTATTCGGTGATAGGTTTGTTCGGCAGGGAGATCTGCCCCGCATAGATGCCGCCCGGCTCCAGCTCGATCACATCGCCGCCCTCGGCGCGATCGATCGCCGATTGCAGGTTGCCGCCCGATGGCAGCTTGATGATGCGGCCTCCGCCGCCATTGGATTCGATAGTCGGCTGCGGACCGATCAGGCCCAGCCTGCCGGAATACCAATCGAACCACCCAAGACCACCGATCAAAAGTGAAAGCGAACCGGCGATCAGAACATATGTTGTCCGACGGCCGCCTTTGCTTGCAGGCCTAGGTTTAGAGCGAACGACGTTGGTTGCAATGACAGCGGTCATCTCAGATCTGTTGAAAGGAAAGAAAGTCTCAAAGCCAACAAAAATCTACAAAATGTCACACATTCGGCATTTATTCAGAGGTGACCGTCCGTCGTCGGAAAGCAGCGGATCATCTATGTGCGGAATTAACGGCATCGCATACTCCCCAACCTCAGCAAAACACGCATGTGAACGACAGTTGATCGCAATGCGTGATGCATTGTACCATCGCGGGCCAGATGCGGGCGGGCTTTATCTGGACGGCAGGATCGGGCTCGGACATAGGCGTTTGTCGATCGTTGACGTAGCCCACGGCGCCCAGCCGATGTCATTTGGCGATCTGACGATCGTTTACAACGGCGAGATCTATGATCATGCAGATTCGCGCAGCGAGCTGGCCGAACGCGGGCACCGGTTCAATAATCGAAGCGATACCGAAACGATCCTTCATCTGTATGCCGAATATGGCAAGGATTGTGTCGAGCACCTCCGCGGGATGTTCGCGTTCGCGATCTGGGACAAGGGTACGGGCGAACTCTTCATCGCCAGAGACCGCTTCGGCGTCAAGCCGCTTTACTACTCACTGGATGAGGACGGTTCGATACATTTCGCGTCCGAGATAAAGTCACTGCTTGCTGCAGGTTCAGTCAGACCGGAGATCAATTACAAAGCACTGCCTGACCAGTTCGCCAATCACGGGACATCGGGTGACGAGACCCTGTTTCTGGGCGTTAAACGCCTACTCCCCGGACACACGCTGACGTGGAAGGACGGCCGCATTGAGATACGCGAATACTGGGATCTGAAATTCGAACCGAAGGATGAAACGATCTCCGACCGGGAAGCCGTGGAGATATGGCTCCAGATGTTTCGCGAGGCCGTGAAAATGCGTTTGATGGCCGACGTTCCGCTGGGAATGTTCCTGTCGGGCGGTATTGATTCTTCTGCGATTGCCGCGATCATGTCGGAAACCGTCGATGAGCCGATCAAGACCTTTTCCGTCGCATTCGATGAGCGCGAAGCAAACGAACTTCAATATGCCCGACTCGTGTCCGGGCGATTTGGAACCGACCATCACGAGATCACGATCACGCCGGATCAATTCTTTGACGAGTTGCCGCGGCTCGTATGGCACGAGGATGAGCCGATCGGGTTCATCGCCAGCGTCCCGCTTTACTTCGTTTCAAAGCTTGCCGGTGATCACGTCAAGGTCGTGCTGACCGGCGAAGGCAGCGACGAAACGCTCGCGGGCTATGGCCGCTATGCCAAGGCGCTCCAGATGCTGAGCTACGGCAAGAAGTATGAAGCAGCGACTCCCGGCTTTGTCCGCGACGCTATCCGCGGCGGCGTTGCGAAGCTGCCCGGCGGTATTGGCAGCAAGCTGGGCCGAACCTTTTTATCGCGCGACGCGGATATCGTAAACCTTTTCTTTGATAATTTCGGCGTGTTCCCGCGTTCGATGCAGCGAGAAATATTCTCACGCGACACGCAGAGCCGGATCGGCGAACTTGACCCGTTCGTCCTGCAGAACGGCTGGCTCAAAAAAACTGACGCCGATGACCTTCTCGACAGATTGCTCTACGTCGATACCAAAACGTACCTGCACGAGTTGTTGATGAAACAGGACCAGATGTCGATGGCGGCATCGATCGAGAGCCGCGTGCCATTCCTGGATCACAGACTGGCCGGATTCGCAGCTCGGCTCCCGCGTCGGATGAAACTCCGTGGATCGACGACGAAATGGATACTTCGCGAAGCGATGAAGGGAATCTTGCCCGCCGAGATTCTCGATCGCCCAAAGATGGGCTTTCCCGTACCGGTGGGCAACTGGTTTCGCGGGGCATACAAGCACATCGTCGATGAATATGTTCTGAGCGAGCGTGCGTTGGCACGCGGCGTGTTTGACGAGTCGGCGGTTCGCTCACTTGTGGCTCGTCATAACGCGGGCGAGAACCACGACGAACGCATCTGGTCGCTCGTCAATTTCGAGATATGGCAGCGGCAGTTCTTTGACGGCGAGGCGGCAAAATGAGGCACATTGTTCTGACATCGCGGCCGGACGCCGAGACAAAGTCGCGTTGGCTGGCAATGCTCGCTGACGCGGATATGCCGACGCATTACACCACGCCGGACATTTTCGACGACGCATTTGTCGGCGACGGAGAACGCTTTGCCGTGTTGGCCGAGGACGGCGGTGAATTCGTAGCGGTGCTGACAGGCATTGTGAATGCAGGCCGCGTCACGTCTGGTTTCGCCGTTCGTCCCCAGGCCGCATTTCGCAACGGAGCCGATCGCGAGGCAGCGTTTGCCTCGCTCATCGACGGCGTCAACACGCTCGCCGCAGATGCCGAGCTGATAGACATCCACCTCTGGCAGCGTCTCTCCAACACGCCGAGAACATTCACCGAACGCGAAGGCCACGGCGCCGATAAGGTCGTCCTGCTCGATCTGAGAAAAGGTGCTGATCTACTGTTTAGCGAATTCTCAGAACGTCGTCGGACTCATCTGCGTCGATACATGCGGATGAAAGCTCTCGAGATCAAACAGCTCGAGAACGAATGCGAGCTCGGCGAACTCTACGCGATCCACAAAACCTGGTCGGCGGGCAAAGGAATCGAACCCGACAAACTCGACTCGTTTCGCACGCTGATAGGTGCCGTGTACCGCAAGACGCTCATCGCCGTTCACAAAGGACGCGTCATAGCAGGTTCGTATTTCAGATTCTGCCCGGGCGGCGTGGTCGAATACGCGGCTAACAATTCACGAAAGGAATTTCAACGACTAGGGCCGAACGAAATGCTGATCTGGCACGCCATCCAATGGGCGTGCGGAGCGAGCTTTCGCACGTTCAGCATGGGTGCCTCGCATCCGTTCCTGCTGCGTTTCGGCGGCGAGCCAGTTAGTACGTGGCGATATCGCTGTGACCGATCGTTCCTGAGCATTCACACAAATCGCGAACGCATCGGACGTATCGCTTTCAATACTTACAACGCGATACCCGAGACGATAAAACGCCGTATCAGATCGGCACGAGCGGCATATTAAATGATGATGGCACACGATATGGCAACAGCCGCCAAACAGATCAACGAACCGCTGAAAGGTCGTGACATACTGTGTTTTTCGCACGATTGGTCGGGCGATCCGTTGTCGAAAACGCACCTGATGCGAGTCCTTGCAAAAGACAACCGCATCCTCTGGATCAACGCTATCGCCAACCGAATGCCGACCGCATCCGGCAAAGATTTGTCGCGTATCTATAAGAAACTAAAGAGCTTCACCGAACCGGTCCGCGAGGTCGAGCCTAATATCTTCGTGCTCAATCCGTTCGCCATTCCCGCATACGGCAGCCCGGCGATCGTGGCTTACAATCAACGCACATTGGTACGCCAGGTCAAGAAAGCGATGCGAAACCTGGGTATGACCGATGTCGTCAATATGGTTTTCAATCCGGCCGCGGGGATGATCGCCGGGAAGCTGGGCGAAAGCCAGATAGTTTACTACTGCGTCGATGAGTACACGGCATTTACCGGCTCGGCTGCGCTAAAAGATATTGAAGAAAAGCTTTTTCGCGACGCCGATCTCGTGGTCGTTTCGGCCGAAAAGCTCTTCGAGGATAAAAAGCACTTCAACCCGAACACACACATTATCCGCCACGGAACCGATTGGCGGCATTTTCGTACTGCGATCGACGGCGAACTCGAAATGCCCGCCGACATCGCCACACTGCCGCATCCGATCATTGGATTCCACGGCCTGCTCGCCGATTGGGTCGATTTCGAATTGATCAGAAAGCTGGCCGAGCATTTTGCGGACGGCTCAGTCGTGCTGATAGGCAAAACTACAGTTGATGCAGAGGAAAAGATCAAGGTGCTCGACGGCATCCCGAACGTGCACCGGCTCGGACGAAAGCCGTACGCCGAGCTGCCGGCCTATTGCGTTTCGTTCGACGTGGCGATCAATCCGTTCGTGATCAACGAACTGACGCTGGCAGCTAATCCATTGAAGGTGCGAGAGTATCTGGCGGCTGGGTTGCCGGTAGTATCGACGGACATACCTGAGGTTAGAGTACTCGAAGATTGTCTGGTAGGCGTCGATCATTCGGACTTTGTTCAAAAGGTCGAGCACGCTCTCGCTCGACCGAAGCCGCGAGCCGAGGTCAGCGACCGCATCCGTCACGAGAGTTGGGAAGCAAAGATCGAGGAGCTGCGGCACTTGATGACAACCCGAGTGAACTAATTACTAATTAGTAATTAGCGAATCGTTAATTATTGAGATGGGTACTATTGCGTTACAACACAGTCACGAAGTCGCTGCCGGCGAGAGGTTCGAATTCGGCAAGAATTGGGCGGCGTTCCTCGCCGTGCTCGATGACGAACGCATCGAAACGGCCGTCGCGTCTCTCAAGCAAATGCTCGAGGTCGACAGCCTAGAGGGCAAGACGTTTCTAGACATCGGATCAGGAAGCGGCCTGTTTTCGCTAGCGGCTCGACGCTTGGGGGCACGCGTGCATTCATTCGATTTCGATTCGAATTCGTACGCCTGTACAAAAGAATTGCGCAGGCGATATTTTGAAGATGACCCCGATTGGGTCGTCGAACAAGGCTCAGCTCTCGACACTGATTACCTCGCAAGTTTAGGAAAATTCGACATCGTCTATTCGTGGGGCGTGCTCCATCACACCGGCGAGATGTGGCGTGCGTTAGAGAACGCGATCATTCCGACCAAGACCGGCGGAAAACTATTCGTCGCTATCTACAACGATACCGGATCGCAGGCTCGCCGCTGGCATTGGATCAAGAAGACATATTGCGGATTGCCCGGCGTTCTAAAAACGCCGTTCGCCGTCGCTGCCATCTTGCCCGACGAACTAAAACGCATTGCCGCGTCGGTAGTAAAACTCAAGCCGCAAGAATACATCCACTCGTGGACGCGCTATAAGAACGGCCGCGGCATGAACCGCTGGCACGACATCATCGATTGGGTCGGCGGATACCCGTATGAGTACGCGAGCGTTGACGAGATATTCGATTTCTATCGGAAGCGCGGATTTACGCTTGTTAAGATCGACTCGGGCGGGGCCGGGTTGGGCTGTAACGAGTTTGTATTTCTTCGCGGTTGAACCGTTAGGCTTGGGAAACGATCTATTCGGCTGCCGACATCTTTGCCATCAGCTCGGGCCAACGTTCGTCATCTCGGAGAGATTCGAGGTTCATGTCGCGTTCGAAATGCGGCTTGTTCTGGTTACCTAGTTTGACCGCTTTATTGAGCCACTTGAAGGCAAGGTCCTTGTCGCCGAGCAGAGCGTAGGTCGCACCGACCCAGTACGCCATATCGTGATCCGCACGTGAGATCGCAAGTGCATCGTCGGTCAGCTGGGCACGGGCCTCGTCGCTGCGTCCCGATCCGGCCAGGTATATCGCGTAGAGCGGTTTGATGCCGTCCATTCTGGGATTCTCTGCCAGGACGCGGCCCATTTCTTCTATCGCCTCATCTTTTTTTCCGCGATAATAGAGCACGCCCGAACGGAATATCCGCAGCATCGGATGATTCGGCTCGACCTTGAATCCCTTGGCAAGCTCGGCATCTGCCTGGTCAAGATCACCCTTGTAGATAAATATCCGAGCCCGATTATAAGCCGCGACCGGCCTGGCGGCCGGATCCAGCCGTGCAAGCTTCTCGAATGCTTTCAGTGAGTCTTCGTACTCACCGTCCAGGCGGTGCATCACGCCTTTGACAAAATACAGGGCAGCATCGTTAGGGAACTGTTTCTGCAGCAACTCGATCTCCGAGCGCGCCTTTTTCTTTTCGCCGCGTGCCATGTAGATCATGACCATTAGCACGCGAGCCTCTACCACATTCGGATCGTAAAAGAACGCTTTGGAGAAGGCTGCTTCGGCGTAGGTATAGTCTTCCGGCTCGCCTAGGCCCTTGAACACGCGGTTGGCGTAGCAGGCCCCGAGACCGCTGTAAGCAAGGGCAAAATGTGAATCGAGCTCGATCGCTTTCTTAAAACAAGCTATCGCGGCATCGCAGTCTTCAGCATCGATCGTACGGAAAATGAACCGGCCGAAATGGTCGCGTCCGCGTAGGTACTCTTCCCAGGCTTGAGCATTATCAGTCGCCCGCCGGCCGAGTTTCTCGGCCTCTAGGTCTGTGAGTTCGAGCCGGAGCCCCTCGAGGATGCGATGGGCGATGCTGTCCTGGATCGCAAGTATGTCGCTGCCCTCGGCATCGATCCGGTCGCTCCATAGAATATCGCCTGACAAGACATCAAGAAGTTGTGCGGTGACCCGCATCTTGTCGCCCGAGCGTATGAATCCCGCCGAAAGGACGGCGTGTACACGAAGCTCCTTACCAGCCTCACGCGGATCGACCTCTCGGCCCTGGTATTTTGCGATCACGGACGACGGACGAACAATGATCGAGCGGATCTGAGCAAGCTCCGTGATCACCGAGTCGGCAAGGGCGAATTCGTAAAAATTTGCCGCGGGGTCGCCGCTCAGGTTCTTGAAAGGCAGGATGGCCACGCTCTTTTTCTCGACGCCGGTCGCGGTCATCGAAATATCAGGCGCGAATGACGGCTGGCTTACCGAAGGCCCGGACGCAGCCGATGATGTCTCCGGAGTTGATTTGCCCGTGAACCAATTCAGCATACGCTTCACGGTTCCGCCGCCGACATGCGACGGAGCGAACGTGTCGCCCGGCATTAGCTGGCCGCCCGCGATCTGCTGAAGGACACCTCGGAGTTCGTCACGCATCTGCGCGATCTTCTGATATCGGTCCTTTGGGTCTTTTTGAAGAGCTTTGTCGATTATCTGCTGGAGCTGAGGAGGGAAAGCATCCTTTCGCATCTCTGCGAGCGGTTTCGGTGTACCGTAAAGTACCTGATGGCGGACGTCGATCACGGTCTTGCCTTGAAAAGCCCATATACCGGTGAGCATTTCATACAGCAGCACACCGGTCGAGAATATATCGCTGCGATGATCGGCACGTTCGCCTTTTGCCTGTTCGGGCGCCGCGTATGTCGCTGTACCGTAGGGGATGCCGAGTTCTGTGATCTCCGTTCGGTCGCTGCCCTTGTGAGAATCGGCGTGTTCGTCCTCGACGAGTTTCGCAAGCCCGAAATCCAGTATCTTTGCCTGGCCCGAATCGGTTACCATCACGTTGCCGGCCTTGATATCGCGATGGATGATGTTCTTGGAATGTGCGTACGCGAGTGCGTCGGCGACCTGGATCGCTATGGACAAAGCACTGCGGAGCTCTAACGGCCTGCCGTTTACAAGCTGGCGAACGTTCTTGCCGTCAACGAACTGCATCGCGATGTAGTAAACGCCGTCAGCTTCGTTGAAGTCGTAGATCGTACAGATGTTAGGGTGATCCAGTTGGGAGCAGAGCTGGGCTTCGCGTTCGAATCGCTTGAAATTTGCCGTTTTCTGGGTCAGCTCAGGTGGCAGTATCTTGATGACCGCAGTCCGGTTGAGCTTAGTGTCGAGCGCCTTATAAACGGTGCCCTGGCCGCCGGAACCGATCTTCTCTAGGATCTTATACTGATTGATCTGGTTCCCGATCATAGTCCGAATAGCCGACCCTGCACTTCGCCGCCTCGAACCGGAAGCCGACAAAGGCGAAAAAATAAAAGTCCTACTATACTCTTTCCGCCAAATTGCGCAACGGAGCGCACCGCATTAGTTCACATCGACGCCCGATCAGGCACGACCGTACAGCCGCGGGGCGGGTCGCCCCAACCCGATCCTTTATGAACGCCGTCCTCGACAATGCATGGGACGGTCGTGTCGCCTCCTGAGATGTCCAGCATCTCTCGCTGCCGGGCCGGGTCGTTCTGCGCATCGTATTCAGAGAAAACGCGCCCCGCGTTTCGGAAGTACTCCACAGCTTTTTCACAATATGGGCAGTGGGGTTTCGTATATATGACCAAAGCCATTACTAAAAACCTACACCTTTTCGGTAAGATAATCCAGAGTTTGCCGCCGACTTTGCCATATGGACCTTACAGACATATTACAACCGTACTCAAAGCTCATCGATCTTGAGATCGAGGGCGAGGTCCATTCGGTGCCCGAGAATAATTCTCTATTGCGTTGCTTTCAATTCCTGTCGATTGAGTCGATATCACTTGGCGATTTCTGCTGGAATGGCGAATGCCTCAATTGTCAGGTCTGGATCGCCAATGGCGAAAAGGAAAAAGCTGTCATCGCCTGCCGTACCAATGTCGCCGAAGGCATGCGAATACTCAGATTGTCGGACAATATTGACCTTGAACTCGACGATCCGCCGATACGCCAAAGCTAGATCGGCGGAGCCGCAGGGCACCGCCGATCGTTCAACTCCAGATCACATATAAACAGCTACCAGATGATACACGCATCGTTCCTGATCATCTTGGCCGGTGCTTTGCAGCCAAATGCCTTGGCGAATTCCGGCATGTTCGAGATCGGCCCGTTCACTCGATACCGAGCGGCGGAATGCGGATCGCTGAGGACCTGCTGGCGTTCGAACTCGGCGGTCGACTTGGTCGCCCAAACCTGAGCCCAGCCGAGGAAGAATCGCTGTTCCGGCGTAAAGCCATCAATATCAGCGGGCCTCGCTTTGCCCTCAAGCGAATGTCTAAACGCAGTGTACGCGATGTTCAGACCGCCGAGGTCGCCGATGTTCTCGCCCAGAGTGAGTCTACCGTTTATCCGGAGCCCGGGCTGCACTTCGTATCCGTTGAATTGCTCGACGACGCAGGCTGCACGTTCCTCGAATTTTTGCCTGTCGCTCTCGGTCCACCACGACTTTAGGTTGCCTTCAGCGTCGAACTTGCTTCCCTGGTCGTCGAATCCGTGCGAGATCTCGTGGCCAATCACGCCACCGATCGCACCATAATTGATGGCGTCGTCCGCAGCGGCATTGAAAAACGGCGGCTGAAGAATGCCGGCAGGAAATACGATCTCGTTGAATGTACCGGAGTAGTAAGCGTTAACGGTCGGCGGCGTCATGCCCCAACGGGTCCGATCTACGGGTTTGCCGATGTCGTCGAGGTTTCGCTTTATCTGAAACTGGCCGGAACGTCGCGCATTGAGTAGATAGGAACCTCGATCGATATCGAGGCCTTTGTATCCGCGGAGCACATCCGGATAGCCGATCTTGCGTTTGATCGTGGCCAGCTTGCCCTGTGCCTTTGTCTTCGTCTCTGAGCTCATCCAGGGCAGAGCGTCGATGCGCTCCTTCATCGCGACAAAAAGATTGGAGATCAGTTCGTCCATGCGCTTCTTGGCTTCGGGCTTGAATGCGCGCTTTACGAATTCCATCCCCAGCGCTTCGCCTAAAGCGCCGTCCGTAGCTGACACGCACCGCTTCCAGCGCGGCTCTTGTTCCTTGGTGCCGCTTAGATACTTGCCAAAGAAATCGAAATTGGCATCGACAAAGCGTTTCGGTAGCCGGGACGCCGATGAATTGACGACCATGAATCGAAAATACGTCTTCCACTTGTCGATCGGCATTTCGCGGATCATTGTGTTGACCTCGCGGAAGAATGCCGGCTGTCCTAGATTGATCTCCGTGAGCGGCGCGACGCCGCGAGCGGCCAGATACGACGCCCACCCTAGGTCAGGGGTCACCTTTTGGGCTTCGGCCAATGAGATCTTGTTATATCGATTCTCAGGATTCCTCATCTCGACCGGCGGCAGGCTCGCGTTGGCAAGACGCATCTGCACCTCCATCACCGTCTTTGCGCTCTCTGCTGCCTTGGCCTCGGGTTCACCGAGCAGCTTGAACATGGTCGCGGCATACTCGACGAATTTCTGCCGGGTTTCGACCGATTTTGGATCATTCTTCGTGTAATAGTCACTGTTCGGCAAGCTAAGGCCACCCTGGCCTGCGTTGGCGATCACCTGCGAACTGTTCTTAAGATCCTGGCCGCTCCCAAAGCCGAACACGACCCCGACCCCCAAGCTGTGCAACCGTGCTATCTGGGCTTGAACGTCGGCGGCGCTCGTCATTTTGTCGATCTCTTTGAACGTGGGTTCGAGCGGCTTGGTGCCGGCCTGTTCGATCGCGGCTTCGTTCATGCACGAACTGTAATAGTCGCCGATCAACTGCTCGTCGCTGCCCTTGGCGGCATTTTTCTTTGCTGCGGCTTCTTCGAGCACGGTCCGCAATACCTCGCGGTTGTTATCGGCAAGGATATTGAAGCTGCCCCAACGCGACTGGGACGCCGGTATCTCTGTATTCTTCAGCCAAGTCCCATTCGCATACTGAAAGAAATCGTCGCAGGCGTCGGCTGATCGATCCATACGGCTGGTATCGAATCCCTTGCTCTGTGCCATTACATTCACGATGAACGTGAACGACACCAGAGTCGTGACAAAAAATCGAAAAACAGGTGATCGCATAAAGTGCTCCTGAATGTTTGAAATCGAACTACTCGCCTATTACGGCGTCAATGGGAGAATTGTTTTGCGTTGCGAGATTCGACGGTGCTGTTGTATCAAAGATCTCCGCGACCCTGTCCCTAAGTTCGCGAGCCAGTTTCTTTCGGTCATCGCTTCTTACGGGTGCTTCGCCGAACGTTACTTTTGCCGTGTACCCGGTCAAGGTGAACAAACGCAGCATATGCGAAATAAATGAGATGTCTTCCCACCAACAAACGGCCAGATAGGCCGGCAATTCGCCGGGCGGGGTCGCATATGTGACCGAAGCAAAGGAAACACCGAGGCCGCGCTTGGCCGCAAACTCGAGGAATGAGCTATTGAACGGAAGCACAGTAGAGCCGGCGGTGCTTGTGCCTTCGGGAAATACGACGACGCCTTCGCCCGCGTCGAGCCGTTCTATAACCTCGGTTCCGGCACGCGGGATGTCCCTGCGGTTCGTCCTGTCTATGAATATAGTGCCCATGTCACGCACGATCGGACCGGCTACGGGCCACGACGCAACCTCAGATTTTGCGACGAAAACGCAATCTACGGCGCCGCGGATCGCGGCTATGTCGGCGTAACTCAAGTGATTGCACACAAGAAGGAACGGAGCTTCAGGTCGAACTCCGACGACCTCGATCTGCATTCGAGAGATCCGGGCGAAACTTCGCGACCATGCCCCGAATATCCGCTGCCTCCACTCTCTTTTATCCTGTACAAATGGATCACGGATCAGCCACACGCCGTATAGCGTCAACGTACTTGTGACGAAAGCCGCCAGCCTGTATATCGATCTGATTTTCTTCATTGCAGGTGATTTCGGTGGCAGGTCACTGCTGACTTTTGTCGGGCTTTTTGAAATTGTAACGCAGCAGGACTCGCATCGGCAAAGCTTTGCCGCCGCGCGAAGCAGGCATCCAGTTCATCTCCCGCACCGCTTGTTCGACAGCCGAATCGAGGCCGTACCCGGCCCAGCGGGTTATGACAAGCCGCAATATCCGGCCTTCCGCATCGATATCGACCGTGGCCTCGACCGTCGCCTCGATCCCATTCAGGAACGCCGCGTCTGTGTATTTCGGCTTGATCCTGCGATACGGTGCCGGTGGCCTTAGACCTTTTTGCGCAGCCGAGTTTTCGGCTGAGAATTCTGCGATATCGAGGACCGGTTCGATGGGAAAATTGATGACCGACAAGGCCTTCTTCAGTATCGACGGCGTTTCTGACCCGATCTGACGGGAAAGGCTCGCTTCGGCCTCATCAGGCAGATCGCCAAGGCCCGACAGCTTTGTCCAGTTGAGAAGCAAGCCGTCGCGAATGCCGACCGTGAAGATCGATGCATAAGCTTCGTAGTAGCTCTCCCGGCTGGACGAACTCCGCCGGACGCTCTCAGAGTCAACAAGAATGAGGATATCGCAGCCGATCGCTTCGCCAATACTTCGGGCCCTTTCGGCCGTCATATTGAATGGAGCTTTTTCGTCGAACGATCTGAATGCAGCGGCCGCAAGATCGCGATCGACCAGGTCAAAATCGTTGGCTAAAGATGATATTCGGTCGGCCGCCGAGAGACTATGAGGCGAACCGGTCGGAGCAAGTATCGCAAGTTTTGGCGAGGCCGCGGCCGCTAGGCCTGACAATAGAACTCCAAACGCAGCAAGTATGACCCTAAGAACCATGGTAAAGGCGTTCGATCACATGTTTGATCTCTGCCGGAAAGCAAACTCGATGGACACGATAACCTGCCTGCAGCCCTCGGACCGCTGAGCTGACCTCTGAGATCTCGCGGATCGCAGGTTTTGCAAAACCGTCCTCCACATAGATCAAATTTTTAGGATCCGAACCTCCCTGCGTGTAGAAGTGGCCCTCGGCATTCCCCGCGGAGTCCTCAATGAAGTAATGCTCGGGGTCAAACCCGGCCTTCTCAACTTCGCGCCTCGCATCTGACATGAATCTTTCACGCTCGGCTTCGGGCATATCGAGATCATAGGCTTTGAACAATCGACGGTCGAGAAAGCGGGACGAAAGGTCGGACAATACGGCATCAGTGGATCCGACCCATTGCTTGATATGGAAAATGACATCGGAGTCATCGGTCGCCAGGTGTTCGCCGAGGTTCAGCTGCCCGCCCGCAAGGATCCTCTCAAACGGCGTACCGGGCCGGAACCAAACATCGCCGCCAGATGAATACAGCCGAAGCGCGCGTTTTAGCAGAGACCTTAGCACGGTCTCCGCCGCACGGAGAGTGCGGTGGAAATAGACCTGGCGAAACATATAGTAGCGGGCCTGCAGGTAGTCTTCGACGGCATAAACGCCCGGTGCGGATACATAAAGATGATCGTCCGCCTCGTTTATCTCGATCGACCTGATGATCCATTCGACATCATAGATGCCGTATTTTGCTCCTGTCATCAGGCTGTCTCGGAGCAGATAGTCCATACGGTCAACGTCGAGCTGCGATGAGACCAACTGGGCGAGAGCACGCGGCCGAAAATCGCCCCGGATGATACTGGCCACGTCGTCAGCCAATCGCTCTGAGTGCATCGAGAGCACGCGATTGATCTCGGTCGCCGACGATGTGACAGCCGCGATCGAAAAATCCTCATGGTGAAAGCCGAGTATCGATTCGATAACGTGTGAGAAAGCCCCATGGCCGACATCGTGCAGCAAAGCCGCGACGCGCACCGCTGTACATTGTTCATCGTCGATCGGATAACGCGTCCGAAGCCGCTCGATAATGCGCGTCGCTAGATGCAGCGCGCCGAGCGAATGGGTGAACCGCGAATGCTCAGCCGCCTGATATGCAAAGAAAGCAAGTCCCAGCTGACGCACACGACGGAGCCGTTGGAACTCAGGTGTGTCGATGAGCGCCGTCAACAGACGTCCCTCGTCGGTCGTTGTATCGATCCTGATAATGTTATGGACCGAGTCGCGGTAAACGCGCTCGGAGCCGGATCTTCCCATAGATTTGTCCGCCGCTGCGATTGGACAATAATATCAGTTCGATCCGATTTTCCTACACCGGAGGGCGGTCGCAGTGCTATACTGGCCGTATGTCCCCAAAACGAATTTAAGTCCGGAGGTAACGATGAGACCACGAATCTTGTCACCGACCATTGCGTCCATTTTTATAGCTCTCCTTACCGTCATTACGCTCTCCTCGACCGCGCACGCCGCAAATACCATAGGTGGATACATTTTTGACAAGACGGGTTTTCCGCTGGCTGATATTGATGTCGAGCTGCTGGACGAATACAAACGGCTTGCTCCGATCCAGGGAGCCCGTATCAAAACCGACAGCAGCGGGCGATATCAATTTACCGGCTTGAACGACGGAAACTACACGGTTCGTGTCTATGCCTTCAGGTACGACCTCGAAGACGCCGAACAATATGTCGAAGCCAAGAGTTTGAGCGCGATCCCGGGACAGCCCGGTTCGGGATATTTTCCTTTGGACTTTTATCTCCAGCCAAAGCGCGGAACGCTCAGAGCGTTGGAGCTTGGGGTCATCTTTGCTCAGGATGTACCAAAAGCGGCTGAACAGGCATACAAACAAGCTCTCGAAGACCTCAAGGCAAAGAGGCCGGTCGAGGGATTTTCGGGACTGAAGAAAGCGATCAACCTTTTCCCGAACTACTACGAAGCCCTAATGCGTTTCGGTCAGGAATTGATACTCCGCAAGGAGTATCTCCCGGCAGTTCAGGCGTTCTTGAAAGCCGGCCAGATCAATCCAAAGAGCGGATTTGCTTATTATTACGCCGGATTCGCCCTTCAGTCCCTCGGACGCGACTATTACAAGGCCTCGACCTCAGCATTGAACTACGCGTTGGAGCTGGCGCCCGCATCGGTCCAGGTATTGACACTGCTCGGCTCTGTGGAGCGAAGGATGGGTCGATCGGCTGAGGCCGAAAAGCACCTACTTATGGCCAAAAAACTGTCTCCGCAAAAGAATCCGGACGTTCAGATCGAATTGGCGAACCTATACGCCAACGATATGAAGAAATACAAGGAAGCTGCGGACGAATTGGAAGGCTACATAAAAGCCAGCGGGATGAATGATGTCGAAGCGGCGAAGACAAAAGAAAAGGTCGCTGATCTTCGGCGAAAGGCCGCGCAGCCGTCAAACTAGCGCGGCGATACAGTTCGTTCTATCATTTTGATCAACCGGGAAGCGTGATTGCGGGTAATAAGCGGAAGCCGTTCGTCGTTGACGATCGCATTCAGCAGAGGCACCAGATGAGGCGGGTCTGAAAGCTCGGCACGCCTCAAAAAACTCTCAAAAGCCTCCATCATTCGTGGCGTCTCCAGGCGTTGGTTCTCACTCGCGACCCCGAACTCGAACTTCCAAATATACTCGTTCCCGATCCGACGATATTCGTCCATCAGCGATCGGGCGCCTTTGTTCTCGGTCCAGTTGTACTTCACCGTCCTGGACCTGCCGCTGCTTGAGTATCGTATCTCGACGTTACCAAGATGACTGTAATCCTTTTCGTACTGATATTCTTCGGTCGAATCGAGGAACGACAATTCGGCAAATATCCGCTTGAGTCCGGCGAGGGTCGCCGGCGACAGCCGTATCGGTTCGGTTATCTCGTCACCGTTGAGTTCGCGGCCGAACGTTATCTTTCCGATGCCGTTCTCGTCGTGCTCGATCGTTACGGGCGAGTATAAGAATCCCGGCCGCTCGAAACGATAAAAGTAAGAGAACGCGACGCCACTAGGTGGTTCTTGCGAAGCTTTACCGTTCGAGCCGTTTGAGCCATTCGGCCGCTCATTCTTTTTAGGCGGATCGATCGGCGATTGTGCGGCCGCCGACATCGCCGAGAGGATCATCAGGCACAATAATACAAAGCTGCGGCCACGTAACATACGGGTTTGGATGTTACCACGTTGCGATCAGGTTGGACGAGTGCCGATACTATTCGAACTTGACCGAAACGACCTTAGAAACGCCCGGCTCCTGCATAGTTACGCCATAGAGCGCCCGTGCGGCTTCCATCGTTCGTTTGTTGTGCGTAATGACGATGAATTGCGTTTTTTCGGCCATGCCTGCGATCTTATCGACGAAACGACCTACGTTGGCGTCATCGAGCGGCGCATCCACTTCATCGAGGAGACAGAATGGCGAAGGTCTATATTTGAAGATAGCCATCACGAGGGCGATGGCGGTCATAGCCTTTTCTCCGCCGGAAAGCAGCAGGATATTCTGCAGACGTTTGCCCGGAGGCTGGGCGATCACTTCGATCCCTGCTTCCAGAATGTCGTCGGCTTCGAGCAGTGTCATTTCACCGGTGCCGCCGCCAAAAAGCTCGACAAAGAATTCTTTGAAGTTCTCGTTGATCGCCTCGAACGCCTGACGGAACTTGTCGCGTGATCGCTGTTTGATCTCTCGCAGGGCCTCTTCGGTAGCCGCGATGCCCGCGACGATGTCCTCACGTTGGGAGGTGAGGAACAGATGCCGTTCTTCAGCTTCGCCTAGTTCTTCGAGCGCGAGCATATTTATAGCGCCAAAATTGTCGAGCCTAGACCTCAAGTCATCAGCGGCGAGGCGAGCGCCGGCCAGATCGAACCCCTCGGGTATCTCGGTCGTAGATATCAGTTCGTCGAGTGCAAGATTCAGCTCCTGATGGCAGTTCTCGGTAATGTTTCGCAGCAGCGTTGCGGCTTCGGCCTGACGAACTTCGATCTCGGCTCGGTGATTTAATGCATCAGCCGCAGCGTGATTCATCTCAGCCAATTCGCTGCTGGTTCGGTCGGCGAGCTCACGTGCCGCTGCCAGAGCCGAGAGTGCGTCGTCCACAACCTTATTCTCTGCTGCCACTTCATCGGGTGCGGTATTTATACGATCTGTTATCTGATCGATAGTGTTATGAAGCTCACGTATTTTCTCGCTCGCCTCGTGCATTTCCATTTCCTGGAGAGCCAGACGAGACATCGCATCGCGATGTTCATTTTCGACGCGTCGAAGTGCCGTCTGAGCCGATCTGCGCCGTTCGTCTGCAGTTACGGCCGCCATCCGTTTCTCGTTCAATTCGACATTGGCCTCGTCGAGCGATGCTCGTGCTCGTGCCAGTTCGTCTGAGACCGAGCCAAGTAGAGCGGATGATTCCTTTCGAGCCGAATCGGCACTTTCGCGATCGGCAAGCGCGTCGGCGAGCCGTGAACGTGTCTCTTCGATCTCTTCGGATATCTGCCGGCTCTCGTCAGCGACAACGCGGCGATGGCGATCGGCTCGGTCGATCTCTTCGCGTGCAGCGTGTATCTGTATCTGCAGGCCGTGAATGCCGCGATCGACCTTAATTATAAGCGACTGCAGATCGACAGTTTTGCTTTCCAGGTCTACGAGAGCGGCTCTTGCGGCTTCGACATCAGCGCGTGCGGACGTAACCTTTCGGTCGAGTTCCGCGACGACGGAGCCGAGGCCGTTCAGTTCGCGTTTGAAGGCCAGTAAAGACTCGTTCGTTCCGGACGTGCGGCGCGTGCCGCCGCCTATGAACAAGCGCCCGCCCGTGAGCATTCGGCCTTCGGTATCGATCAATATCTCGCCCGGCACCGCGTTCGCTTCGGCGACATCATCGACCAGGCGGGCACGCATTTCTCGTGGGAATACTTCATCGAGCGCCGCCGCCAGGTCATCGTCGGCACCCATAAAAGCAGCGATGCTGCCCGGATCGGGAGAGCTGTTTCGTGATGACGAATGCGACAGGATGAACATCGAGGCTCGGCCGACACCTTTGGAATCGAGCCAGTCAGAGACTCGCCGAGCATCGCCGAGCGAATCGACAATGACGGCCTCGAGATGATCACCGAACAGGGCCTCAACGGCCTTTTCGGCACGTTCGTCGACCCGAAGCCTATCGGCCAGAACGCCTCCCATCCTGACGCCGATCTCGTCGGCCGCGGAAAAGAGCTTTTGAACCTGCGGCGCGTAAACGGCTCGTGTCTCTTCGAGTTCATTCAGCGTCGCAAGTCGATGCGATCGGGCGGAAAGTTCCTCGGTCAACGCATCAAGTTCGGCCTCACGTTCTCGCAGCTGCTGCCTTGCTGCAGCGGTCGCGGCACTTAGGTCTTCTTTTTCATCGGAAAGGGAGCGGAGCTTTGATTCCTCGTCAGCTAATTGGGCGGCCAGCGATTCGGCCTGTTCCCGGTTGGCCTGATAGGTCCTCTCCGCACGTTCACCTTCGGAGCCGAGCCCTTGCTCGCGGGTCGTCAGCCGATCCAGGTTATGTTCAAGTTGACGTCCGATCTCGTCAAACCGTTCGGCGGCGGCTGTGTGTTGAATCAGCTCGGCCCTCAAGGTCTCGATGCGCGTCTCGATCAAATTCAAGGCTTCGAAGGCGCGCGTGTGGGCTGCTTCCGCGTCGCGAAATTCGCCATCTGCCGCAGCGAAGGCTGCAGCCAGAGCGTCGTCATCTTTCCTGAGACGGTCGATCTCTCCGCTCAATAATTCGATACGTGTCCTGCTGCCGTCGATCTCGCTCCGCAGGGATTCGCATCGCTCGTTCAGTGCGACGACCTGCTCCGAGCGATACACATGTTCGCGTTCGGCCCGGTCGCGTTCCAGGGCATTCGCAGAATGGATGCGCCTGAGCTCTGCGAGCGACTCCTCGGCGTCGCGAGCGGCACGCGTCGTCTCGCGTGCGGCTTCTTCTTTGGCCGCCAGGTCGGATTGAAGCTTCTGTTCCAGTTCGCCGGCGTCGGCCAAGGCCGCAGCCGTTTCCTCCAGCAGCGACGATAGATGCCTGCCTTCTGCCGAGTAATACTGACGAAGCAGGGCACGGAACTCCTCCTGCAACATCTTGAAGCGTCTGGTCTTCGCCGCTTGCCGCCGAAGCGAATTGACGCGCGTCTCGATCTCGGAAACGATGTCGGTGATGCGGTGGAGGTTCGCTCTGGCTGATTCGAGCCTGGACTCGGCCGCACGCTGACGTGTGCGGAATTTAGATATGCCGGCAGCCTCTTCGATAAGCCCGCGGCGATCAGCCGGCTTAGACGACAAGATCTGCCCGATCCGGCCTTGCTCGATGATCGCGTAATGCGAACCAGACAAGCCCGTGCCCGCAAACAGATCGGAGATGTCCCGGAGCCTGCAGGTTTTACCATTGAGCAGATATTCGCTTTCGCCTGAGAGATATAGACGGCGCGTGACCGAAACGGCCTCGCCCGGAGCGAAATCGAGAGCAAAGGAACGCGGGCGCCAGTGGCGTTTCGGTCGGGCGCGGGTTTCGACCACCTGAGCGGATCCGACCGCCAGAGCCTTTACGGTCTCGACCTCTTCGGATTCTGAGGCGGCCGCTTCGCCCGCTGCGGCTATCTCGGCTTCAGCTTCTAGGTCATCAACGTCATCAACGCCCTCGATCGCTTCCATGTCAACGGCCGTTTCGTCTATCTCTGCAAGTGTCTCGTCTATTTCGTCGAGGTCGGTCTCGTCAGTGATCCCGAGGCTGTCATCGCGGATCAGATGAAGCACTACTTCTGCCATTCCGCCGGGCTTGCGGCTTTTGGTGCCGGCGAAAACAACGTCTTTCATCTCGCCGCCGCGCAGCGATCTGGCCCGCTGCTCGCCCAGGACCCACGAGATCGCATCGGAAACATTGGATTTCCCGCAACCGTTGGGCCCGACGACGGCAGTGATGCCGTTTCCGGTAAAAACTATCTCGGTGTGATCGGCAAAGGACTTGAACCCGCTGATCTCAAGGCGCTGAAGTCTGAACATCCTATTGTGCTCTGCTGGAAGAGAAGCACTATATTTTGCGTAATTTAGGATGTTAAGTCAACCTAAACAAATTCGTTGCCCACATTACGAAGGCCTTCTTTTTCTGCGCGTTCGTGGTCGAGCTCGGTGAGCACATCCAGGAGGAAATTCGTGTTGCTGGAGACGTTGATGACCACCGGGAATTCGTTCTCCGAGGTGGAGAATTCGAACGTTCCATCGCTGATCTCGACTATCTTGCGAAAAGCCGCTACGCCGTTCTGGCCGCTGCATTCGGCATCAACTATACGGCCGGAATTGAACGACACGTTTGCCAGGTGAAGATCTGAGCGAACAACAAGCAGCCCGGTCATCTTCGAATTCTCTATGACCTGGACGGCATCAAAAATGCTTACGTAGCTGAGGTTCCCGGCAAAGGTCACGTCGGTCCTGATCCGGTGGTGTGTCCGCTCACGCGTATCTGCAAAAGCCGGACGCCGTGCTCTTCGTATAGCCTCGAGTCCGGGAGCGACCGAGATCCGCGGGTCGAGCAGCTTTGCTTCCTGGAGCCGGTCATGCGCCAGCTCAAAATCTTCCCTGCCGATGTAAAGGCTGACGAGGGCGAGACACTGCCGGGCGGCTTCGGTCAGATTCTTCTGCTTGATACACAGGTCGCGCATCTTCTCGCGAAGCGGGATCGAGCGAGGGCTCCGGTCGATGGAGGTGCCAAGCAGTTCGAAGGCTTTTTCGGGTGAACTGTACTTAACAAAAAGGTCTACATCGAGGAGGACCGATTCGATCGATGTCTCCGAAAATGGAAGGGCCGGCTCTGCGGTCATCTTGGTCATGGAGCAAAATGAACAAAGTTGTTCAACAGCGAAGATATCACAGAGCGGCCCTCAAGGTCACGATTTTTTAGTCTGCGGTTAAAGGTCCTTTTCTTTTTTGACCCGCTTGATGACCCGCAGAAGCCGATGTTCATACGCTGAGGCATCAGCAGGCGGATTCTCGCGACGGACGCGTTCGACCTCGATCTCGTAGTAATAGCCTTTCTTGAAGTCAAAGCCAGCAATTGGCCCGAAAAAGTTTTGCCACGGAGCATCCTTTCGGTCCTTCACTTGGAGGCATTTGGTCTTTACGACACCAACGCAGTCCACCGCCTCCTTGTTCACATACCATGTGAATATCTCGGGTTTATCCACGCGTTTGAACCGAAGAAAATTCTGTGTATCGGTGTCAGTGACCGTCAGCACGCCCGTCTCGAATGAGAACGAATCCGCGGCTTCGAGTGTCTGCAGGAATTGTTTTTCGAACTGCATCCACGGCGGAGGGCACGCCATCATCGTCGCCGCCAGCGGCCCGACCTTGAGCCGTCCCGCATCATCGAATCGCATCGGCCCGGTGTAGCGATTACAACCCGAATTTCCGGAAATGCGGCCGGCGGCCGTATCGACAGTGAGTGTTATGGTCTTCCCGTCGAGGGAAATATTTCCCGACCCCGCAAATTTATACGAGACCAGCTGCCAATCATCCGAGACCTTTGTCTGAGCGGCCGCCGAAGCCACGGCCAGAACCGCCAGCATAATGGAAGCAAATAGCTTGTGCATTGATCGTTCTCCTTGTTAGTTCTCGGCCTCGGCCGCTATTATCCAGACCCGAACCGATCGCTCGATGTTAGCCGATTCGATCAAAGGTCGGCAATGGATGCGTCGCGGCATCTGCCGCGGAGATGAGCTCCGGGCCGATCACAATAGCCCTCGTTCCTTTACACGCAGATACGTCTGGAGCAGTCTGGGAGCGAGCGTCTGCGTATTCACGTCAACTGCCAGCCCGCCGATCGACTCGACCAGCCTAAGTGCGGACTCACGCTGGAGGATCACCTCCTCGGCTGCCGATTGGGTAAATACCTCGCGAATACTCGCCGGCTCCGACGAAACTGCCGAACGCAGGTCGCGATCTCCGACGGTCAAGACCAACGGCAAATGTCTCGGCCGAAGCAGCCGAAGCGAATGGATGAGTTCGCGTGAGCTGTCCTTATCGATCACATCGGTCAGCACTGCCACGAACGAACGCTTCTTAATGTTGGAACTGATGAACTGGAACGCCCTCGCATAGGATGGCTCGATCAGGTCAGGCTCTATGTCGTGCAGCGACTCCAACATTGCATCAATGTGGTCGGTCCCGCGTTTTGGCGGCAGATAGGTCCGTATGCGTCGGCCAAAAACAACTAGTCCGCAATTGTCGCCCGAGCGAGCTGAAGCCGATACGAGGGCAAGCGCGGCATGGACGGCACTTTCGAATTTGGTTTCTCCGTCAACTCGGCCCGTCATCAGCCGTCCGGCATCGATCGCTACGACAACGTTCTGTTCGCGTTCGATCTGATATTGTCTGGTGGTCAGGCGGGTCCTTCTGGCCGTCGCTGTCCATGATATATGCCTTAGTTCGTCGCCGCGCACGTAATCCCGCATCGATTCGAATTCACGGCCCTCGCCGCGACGGATCGAGCGCCTCTGGATCGACATATAGGATTGAGCCCCGAGGGCTTTCAATTCGATCTCACGAGCCCGGCGTATATTTGGGTACACTTTGACGGTCTCGGTCTCGCCAAGTTCGCCCTGGCTCCAGACCAGGCCCAAGATGGATCGGATGCGCACGGCCGTTCTGCCGAACTCATATTTGCCCCTGCGTGTTGGCTTCACCCGATAGCTGAACTCCGCATCCATCTGCGGCCGCAGATCGAATTCGGCTTCCCGCGGATCGATGAGCTGGAGCTGGTCAGGGTATTCGTCTTTGATGCGAAGCCTGATGGTGCGAGAGGTCGGATTGTGAACGCGGATCTTTACTATAGCTTCGGCACTGATCGCAAATCTTCGTTCGAGGCCTCTTTGAAGTTGCAGCTCCGCGAGGCGTCGGCGGCTGATCATATGATCTGTCACCGCTGCAAATACCAGAAGCAGGTCATAAATGGCAACGCCGTAGCCTACCTGCGGGAGCACCCAGACAGCGCCGAGCGGCAGTACACCGACCGCAGCGAGCAGCAAGAACCTCTTGGAGACGACAAATCGCATCGGGAGCACCGTAATGATACCATGTTCGGCCGCGACGGGAAGTTGCGATCAGAGACTCGTCGGACACTTTTTCAGGCACCGCAAAGCAACGTTTCGAGCGGTTTGCGGTTCATAATCGGTATGACCTTCAAAAAGCCGCTATTTCTTGCCGTACTATTGATCGTCGCCGCGGCATCCGGTCAAGCGATCGCTCAATCGGACGCACCAAATCCCATCGAGAGCGTCTATCTGGCCCGCGATAACGGCGATGGAAAGCCGGGCGAGGAGGTCACATATTTTGGCCCTGACGACATACCGATCTATTGTGTTGTAAAGCTGTCCGAACCTCAGATCGCGACATTCAAGATGTTGCTGTTTGCGGTCGATGTGGCCGGGGTCAAGCCCGAAACCCGGGTCGTGACCAGTGATTATACGACCAAAAAAGGTGAGGACACGGTCTATTTCAGCGGACGGCCGAGGGGTAAATGGACCGCGGGCATTTACCGATTCGAAATACTCGTAGACGGGAAGAAAGCGACCGAGCTGAGATTCGAGATCAGATCGCTGTCTCGTAAAGGCGCTCCGTCCAACGGCAGAACCGCGCGTTCCGGCAGGAACTGAACAACGCCCATCATCCGCAAACGTTTAGTATCCTTTCCCGCATTGAAGCCGCGGCCTCAGCTCCGAGCGAGATGAATTCGTCCCGCTTGTAGATCTGATCCGGCCTCAGATGTGCTATCTGCGGTGCAATGACGATGTCGGCATACCGATGTTGTTCGGCCGCCAAATTTCTAATAAGTGTCATCGCCGCGATCATGGGCACCCGCAAGGGAGAGACCTGTGATGAACGAAACGTCGCGCCGCACGCGATGACATCGACGGCGATCACGATGTCGGCCCCGAGGTCGCGAGCCGCTCTGGCAGGCAGCGGGGACGAAAGCGCTCCGTCAACGAGCCGACGTCCGCTTTCATCCGATACCGGAACAAAGATGCCGGGCACTGCGGAGCTCGCTCTGATCGCAACGACGGCATCACCGGTTCCGGCGAGTATCGCCTCTTTGCCGTTGTCGATCTCATAGGCGACCGCCGCGAATGGGATCTTCATCTCCTCGAATCTCGTGGTGGGCAGCCGGCTTCGCAGGAGCCGGTCCAGCGGTTTGGTAGATAAAAGGCCGGCGAGCGAGACTGCCGGGCGCATCGTGTTCGTATAGCCCGCATCTGCGGCGAGCGAATTGAGTTCTGCTATCGACAACCCGCTGGCAAGCGAACCGCCAATGATCGCTCCCGCAGACGTCCCGACGATCATGTCGGGCCTGATGCCCATCTGATCAAGTTCGTTTATGACACCGACGTGAGCGAAACCGCGAGCCGCACCGCCGGATAATACAAGTGCTGTCTTTTTTGCCAATCTAGTGAACCCGTCCGGAGCCGATATCCGGCAGGCGATTGATTTTAACCCTTTGTTATGGAAAACTTAAGTTCCTGTCATGACCCAGCCTAGATCAATCTCATACCGACGCGAGGGCACTGTCGCCGACATTGCGGCAGGCGAATCCTCATGTCCCGTTTGTGCGCGTGACGGGCGAGACGAGTATGTGCCGCTGATAGCGCTGCCTGACGATCTGGCGCGCCTGATCCGAGCGAACGCTCCTGACACGGCCGAGTTCGAAGCGGTCTGCGCTCGCTGTGTACGCCTTTTTGAGCGAGCCAAAGACGAGATCGTGGCGGATGCAGCGATGCAGAAAGACGGCTCGCACGTGCTATCGACGCCGCTCCGGCTCGATGCGGACGACCGTTACTCCGGCCGCGGGGTCACGATCGCGTTCCTCGATTCGGGCTTTTATCCGCATGTCGATCTGACCACGCCCCGCAACAGGATAGTTGCCTACCGCAACTTGGTTGACGGAGACGGCGACCTGACATCGCTATTTCAGCCTGACGTCGCCAGTTGGCACGGTATGATGACGTCGGTCGTGGCGGCGGGCAACGGCTCGCTCTCAAACGGATTCTATCGCGGACTGGCGCATGAGGCCGATGTGGTACTTGTCAAGCTTGCACGGACCGGCAGGATCACGGATCAGAATATTCTGGACGGATTGAACTGGGTGCTAGAAAACCGCGAGCGTTACGGCATACGAATAGTCAACATATCGGCGGGTGGTGACGACGAGACAAGCTATCTGCATGATCCGCTGTCGCAGGCGGTCGAAGCGTGTTCGGCACTAGGGATCACCGTAGTGTGTGCGGTCGGCAATTCGGGCCACTTGCCCCATCATCCGGTCGTACCGCCGGCTAGTGCTCCGTCATCGATCGCAGTCGGAGGCCTCGATGACAAGAACTCGATCAATCGAGCGAAACGCGGTATGTACCGGTCGTCATATGGGCCGACGATAGACGGGCTGCAAAAACCTGAAGTGATCGCGTCTTCGATCTGGGTGCCGGCACCTATTTTGCCAAATACTCCTACCGCGCAGCAGGCAGAACTGCTTGAGAAATTAGACAAAGCTCCCGACAGCCAGCTCCACTCGATCATTAGATCGTCGCCGGGCATCGACCCCGAGCTCGACGCCGCGATCGACCGTGAGGTACACAGCATTCGTCAGATCATCGTGCTCAAGCTACGTCGCGAGAATGTGATCACCAAGCATTACAAATACGTGGACGGGACCTCATTTTCGGCGCCGATCGTTTCATCGTTGGTTGCACAGATGCTCGAGGCAAATCCGGATCTGACACCCTCGGATGTCAAACGTCTGCTTATCTCGACAGCCGAGCGGCTGCCGCATTACGAAGTGGATCGGCAGGGCTGGGGCGTCATCGACGCGCGCTCTGCCGTCGAGCGAGCTGAACAATTCAGCAGCGAACATTACCAATAGAATGTCTAGCGTCCGGGCGTGTTAGCCGGATTTGGCGTCGGCCTCGGGCCCTGTCGAGGTGTCGGCGAAGGCGCGGCATCACCCGATGGTCGCGGGATCGGACGCATTGACACATTCGCGGCGGGCGAAGGAGTCGGCCTGGCGTCCTCGTCAGGTGTCGTCGTTGGCGAAGGGCTTGGTTTCGGAGTCGGAGTCGGTGTCGGCGTCTTGACGTTAGCGTTCGCGTTGAAATTGCCGTTCAAGTTGAAATTGAAATTAGCGTTCAACGGCGGAGGCGAATTGAAATTGAAATTAGAGTCGAACGCTGCGTTCGCGTTAATGTTGGTGTTCTGATTTGCCAGCAGCGAGTTGACATTTGTATTAGCCGGCTGGCGATCGCGCTGAAACAGCCAGAACAGACCTGCACCGGCGCCCAATACCACAAGGGTACCGATAACGGTCAATACCACGGTCTTTAGCGTATTAGACGGCGGCGGCGGCGGATAATACGCCTGCGTCGGACGGGGCCGAACCTCCTGCTGCCTCGGCTCCTGAGCGGTAGAGATCACTATCCTCTCAGCCGGCTCGTCGAGCGGCGGAGGCAGCGGCACCTCGTCCCGGCGTCGGATCACAGTGACCTCACCCGGATCGTCCGCTTCGATATTCTCGCTAGGCATCTCTGTGAACGAGGGCGGCTCGTCGTCAACAAGCGGCGCACCGTCATTTGTACAGAATTTTATGATGTCTTCGTCGAATCGTGTTTGGCAGACTGGGCAATATCTCATAGCACTCCGCTGCGGGCCGCGCTAGCGGGCCGCTTCTCGTCGTGCATCTTATCACGGAATTCCGCAAGTCGAGGAACGTCCCTTCAGGGCAGACGTCCGGCTGTCGCACCGTAGGAACTCAGCAGCGACACGGTCTCATCATCTCCATCGGCAGCGTCAAGAGGCGTTTTGCCGCTGAGCGTGGCGATGTTCGGGTCTGCTCCCGATTCGAGAAGCACCTTGACCACTTCGGTTTCTCCTTCGTCAGCCGCGAGGTACAGAGCAGTCTCGCCGCGTATGTTTCGGGCATTGACCGGAACACCCGCGACGACCAGGATCCTGACTATCTCAGCCTCAGCGGATCTGGCGGCCATCATAAGCGGCGTGTTACGGTCTTTATCCACAAGCAAGGGCTTTGCGCCGTATCTGAGCAGAAGCTGCACGAGTTCCGGGGTCGCGTCCTCATCGAGCATCATTAGCGGCGTTCGTTTCAGCCTATCGCGAACATTGACCTTGGCACCTCGGTCGAGCAGGAACCGTACGATCTCTATGTTCCCGGCCTCAACTGCGGCGTGGAGCGGTGTCATGCCTTCACGGCCTTTGTCACGTGCATTGACCTGATCGCCCATCATCACGCGGGCTTTGACCTCTTCGAGGTCTTCATTCATAACAGCTGTCACGAGCGGGTTGGATCGGAGGTACGTGACGGATACGAGCCTACCTACGGTAGCGAAAGTTGCGGACCCGGATGAGCCACGCGAGACCTCAACGATCTCCGCCGCTTGCTGAAGGCCCAACTGAGGGTCTCGGCAGCTGCGCGAACCTTCCCCTAATGCCAGGCTGCCTAACTCGATCGGCTCAAATCCGGGTGCCTCCGCGCGAAGCTTGTATGTGCCTGCCGGCAGCGATGTGAATTCGTAATGTCCCTCGGCATCTGCGTTCGTGATCCTATAATCGTAGAGGGCTTCATTCGTTATCGAAACAAGCGCAAAGGGAACAGCAGCTCCATTTGGATCGAGCACGTAACCGCTGATCGCAGCGGACGGTTCCGTGGACGGACGTTCCCCGGTCGCGACCTGTTCGGCTCGTATCTCGGTTTGGGGAACGCTTTCGACCTGCGCAGATGACGTGCCTGCCATAGCCAGGGTCGTTGCCAACACGCTGGCGGGCACTGCAGAGTTCGCAGCTATTCTTCGAAGCCGTGTCAAAAAAATTGGCTGCGCCGTCGCGGGATCCTCAATGTACCGTATGCAGATACGTCCGTTCGAAGCTCGCACCATTCGAAGGGCATCCTTGCGACGCATGTTCGAGATGTTATTCACACTCTTTGCGCAGTGGCTGCAGAATCGGACCCTATCGCTGCCGGCCATTTCTTCCCACGACTCGCTGCACGGTTGCTTGATCTGAAATTCGTTCGTCGATCCATCTTTTGACATAGTTCTCCCCCGTGCGACGCCGCTCCGGCAACGCCGTCAAACTTAATAGACACCGTATTTAGGTAAAGGTTCGCTCCTTGCGCTAAAGTGATGCGTCGTACGATAGGTTCGGTTGCTTTGGGGTCAAAAAAATGTGCCAGAGTTTGTGGTCGAGCTTGAGTTTGGGTGAGAATCTCAGGGTATGAGAAAGAGGTGTCCCTATATTTTGATTTTGAGCGCCGCGATGATCTTCGCGGCTGTTTTGATGGCTGCCGGATCTGACGGCCGTTCTGCGGCGGCAGCAGGTACGGCAACAGAAGGCTTATCGGCCTCACAAGCCTCGACCTACAGGCAGCACTGTGCAAAATGTCACGGCAACGACGGACGCGGCGACACGCCGAAAGGCCGCGAGTTGGATGCCGATGATCTTACGACCGCAAAGGTAAAGCGTATGTCTTCAAGCCGGCTGGCAGCGATCATCCGAAACGGCAAGGGGGACATGCCTGCATTCTCTAAGAAACTGACGGCTGCTCAGGTCGCGGAGCTCGTTAAATATGTAAAGGCGCTCTGACGTCCGACAAAGCCAATGCGACACGGGCAAGCGCGAGGTGATAAAATATAGGCCACAAGCCCGCGAATGGGAGAGCGCGGCGAACGAGGAATTATGAAACTACCCGGTGGGATGGATCTCGGCTCAATGATGCGTCAAGCTCAGCAGATGCAGGAGCAGATGGGCCGCGAAATGAAGAATCTGGTCGTCGATGCGGCCGCAGGAGGCGGAGCTGTCTCGGTCAAGATGCGAGGTGATTTTGAGGTGGTCTCGATCGAAATATCGCCTGACCTCGTCAAGGACGGCGACGTCGAAATGATCCAGGACCTGACGGTCGCGGCATTGAACGAGGCACGCCGTAAAGTAGAAGAGTCGCTTAAAGGCAGACTTGGCGGAATGCTGCCCCCGGGCCTGGTCTAAATGCTCGACTATTCAGAGCCGGTCGCTAAGCTGATCGACGAATTCAAAAGACTGCCGGGCATAGGATCGAAATCGGCCCAGCGGCTGGCTTTCTATATGCTTCGCCGCCCAGCCCACGAGATCGATCAGTTCGTAGCTTCGGTTCGCGAAGTGAAGGACCGGATCGTATTCTGCTCGGTCTGCAATAACTTGACGGACGTTGATCCGTGCCTCTACTGTTCCAATCCCAAACGCGACCGCTCCGTTATCTGTGTGGTCGAAGAGCCTTATAATCTGGTCGCGGTCGAGAAAACAAGGTCTTATCGCGGCCTCTACCACATCATTCACGGCTCGCTCTCACCACTTCGCGGCATTGGGCCGGACGAATTGATGCTCAACAATCTGATAACCAGACTGGCACCGGAGAATAACGAGGGCGTTGAGGTCGCAGAAGTGATCATAGCAACCAACCCGACCACCGAAGGCGAGGCGACTGCCGGCTATATCTCGCGATTGTTGAAACCGCTTGGAGTGCGTGTCACAAGGATCGCGATGGGAATGCCCGTTGGCTCGGATCTGGAATTTGTCGATGAGGTAACGATGGACAAGGCGCTCGCCAACCGGCACGAAATTTGAACGCTGACCAAAAGGAAAGGGCCCCAAAGTTGGGGCCCGCAGTATCTCTCTACTTAAATGCAAGTCTAGAATCGCACGTGCTGCTCCTCGGAGTCGCTTGCACTGCGAGAGCCGCGCCACTCATCCTCAGAGTCGTAGAAATTCACATCAAAACTCAGGAGCGACTTTGCCGGTATCCCGTCAAAATCGTTCGGAGCGTCCTCGAATTTGGCAATGGTGCCAATGCCGATGACCTCGGTGCCCAATTCCTTCACAAGCTCGATGGTCTCGCGGATCGCGTTGCCTGAGCGATTGATGTCGTCAACAATGATGGCGGGATAGACCTCATAGTCGGACATATACTGCCTGAATTGACGCTTGCCCTCTTCCATCTCGGCCCAATATATCTGTTCTGCACCGAGAGCTTCGCGGACCCCGAATGCTACCATGATGCCGCCCGGGCTCGGGCTGATGACCGAAACGCGCGGCAGCCTGCTTGAAATGGATTTCTCCATTCTGAACATTCTGCTCAATGCCACGGACAAGATCCTTGCATTGTCGTACTGCCTAAAGGCCAACGGCATCTGAAAATAATGCGACGCATGCTTGCCGTTGGGATAAATGAAATGACCTCGGCGATAGGCGCCGGTATCGGTCAACAATTTCATGATCGCCTCGGGAGGCGGTATCAGATCTACCATACAAAATGCTCCTGGAACTTTTCTTCGGATCCTACAAGATTGAATTTTAGAGTTGCGGACCCGGTTAATCAAATATCGATGCCGCAAATCCGGCGTATGAGGAATTGCTGATCGATATTCATCTCGGGCGGAAGCTCGCCCGGAGCCATCCATCGGGCGTCTGTTATCTCACGGCTAAGTATCTGCGGCTCGTCGCTGCTGTAAGCAGTGAAGATCACCTCTACGTGGCGTTCGATGGTTCGAACCCTATAGATCTCGAGGCCGCTGATAGTGATGCCGGCCTCTTCGAAAAGTTCGCGTCGCAAGGCTTCGTCCGGCTGCTCGTAATGTTTACAGAATCCTCCGGGCAGACCCCAGCCTGATGCCGGGCGAAGAACGTGATCGAGCAAGAGGATCTCGCCTCGGTCGTTACGGATCACCGCAGCGGCCGATACGGTGAATTTAGGCTGAGTGGCCCGCGCGATCAGAAGCCGCCAGCTTCGAGGCAGTATCTTCCATACCTTTCCTCCAAAATGGATAAGAGACCTCATCTTTCCGACCCGCCAAATACTGGAAACAGATGGACGTTATACATGTTTTAACAATAGGGGCTGCGGTTCGCTCCGAGGCCCAAATAATACCAGTTCATCCCTCCGGAGTTATATGTTTAGGAAGACGATCCTACTTGCGGCCGCGGCCACCGCGACGTTCGCAAGCGCAATCATCACCCAGGGACAGACGGCAAACGCAGACCTACGAGGCAAGTTAGCCCGTTTTGATGTGGTTAGGCTGACGCCGGGAGAGACGAATATCTCCCTACTTGCTGCTGGCGCCCGGCTTGATGTCAAACTCGAACTTAACGATATGCGCTCTGCCAAATACAGGGCACAGGATACAACTTCGTTGGGTATCGTGGATATGCCGCAGGCAGCCGTGAATACATTCCGAGGTGTCGTCGCGGGTGAGGCCGGCACAGAGATCAGACTCAATCGGATCGAGAGCGGATGGGAAGGCATCATCAAAAGAGCCGGAGAGGTCTTTTTTGTTGAACCGGCAAGCCGATATGCTGCTAACGCTTTTGCGGGCGAACACGTTATCTACAAACGAGAGGACATCATTGACCCGCGGTCCTTTCAGTGCGGCAATGATGTCGGCAGCAAGATAGACAGGGGCCGCGAGCTTGCGGCCGGGAGTGCGGCAGAAGTGATGCCGTCCCTGCGGACTATCGACATTGCGACCGACGCCGATATGGAATATGTCAATATCCTTGGCGGCCCGGCGGCGGCCAATCAAGAGATCCTAGGCATATTCAACATAGTCGAGAGCCTCTACGCCTCGGAGCTTGGATTCAGATTCCGCATTAACTATCAGCACACTTGGTCCGGTCAGGCGGATCCTTACTCGGGATCGTATCCTGAGGCCGCTACCAGGAGCTTTCAATCGTATTGGAACTCATCGGCCCCTTTCAGCGGCGTCGATCGCGACGTGGCCCATCTATTCTCCGGCAAACCCGGGATACAGTCTCAGGGCTGGGCGTTCATCGCCGTTGTCTGCCGCCGGCCGGCCGATTCGTACGGCACCAGCGGGTACATTAGCTGGGCGCCCGGCAAATATCTGCTGACTGCTCACGAGGTAGCACACAACATGGGAGCAGAACACGCTGATTCAGCTCCGGGTTGCAGCAACACACTGATGTTGACCCAACTCTCCGGCGCAACACCGCTCACGTTCTGTCAATATTCGCGGGATCAGGTATCAAGCCACACAACGACGTGGGGCTCATGCCTGTCGGCAAATTCCGCCTGTGCGTTCGACTTTGACGGAGACCGACGTGCTGATATAGGCGTATATCGTCCTTCCACCGGAGTCTGGTATCTGGCACGAAGCACGGCAGGATTCTACGGAATGCAGTTCGGCCAGCCGGGCGATAAGCCCATCGCGGCCGACTACGATGGAGACGGTAAAGCGGATCTCGCGGTCTATCGGAACGGCGTATGGTTTCGATTCCTGAGCACTTCGAATACCTTTGACGGGATCGGTTTCGGCCTGCCGACAGACATCCCTGCACCGGCTGATATGGATGGCGACGGCAAAGCCGATGTCATCGTATTCAGGCCATCGGACGGCCGGTGGTATATGTCATTGAGCGCGAACGGTGCGTTCAACGTCGTTCAGTTCGGCCAAAGCGGTGATGTGCCGATGCCCGGTGATTTCGATGGTGACGGAAAGGCTGATATAAGCGTTTTTCGCTCGGGCACGGGCGTCTGGTACCGCATCTACAGTTCGACGGGCCAATTCTACGGCGTGCAGTTCGGCATGGCGGGCGACAAGCCGGTAATGGGCGATTTCGACGGCGATGGCCGGGCTGACACGGCGGTCTATCGTCCATCGGCGGGTACTTGGTTCGTACTTCGCGGCAATACGAACATCGATGCGATCGGTTTCGGCAACTCGACCGACGTTCCGGCGCCCGCGGATTTCGACGGCGACGGCAAGACCGATTACGCGGTGTTCCGGCCATCGACAGGTATTTGGTACCGTCTCGATTCATCAAATGGATTCAACGCGTATCCATTCGGTTTGAGCGAAGACAAGCCGGTCCAATCGTATTACCTGCCATGATCGACCTTATACAAAGGCGATGAAAACTAAAGGAGCGGCTCGTGGTTCGAGCCGCTCCTTTGGCTTAGAACTGCCGAGGCAGCCGTTTATCTAAGCGACGCATCATCGACCCTGAAGGTCGTCTGGAGCGAGCTGTCAGTTGTCGCACGGAACTGTATCCGCACGGTCTGGCCCTTGTAACCAGCAACACTCAGCGAACGCTGAGTATAGCTTCCGGCCGTTGCCTTGTTGAGGTTGCTGTAGGTGGCCAGCGTCGTCAACAGCGTGCCGGAAGTGTTGCGGACCTCAACGAAAAGCTTATCGTATTGGGTCGTAGTGGTCGTCTCGTCGGACGTGACGTTCAGCCAGAAGGTCAGTGTGCCGGTCGCCGTCGACGGGATCGTGACCTGCTGGTAATACTGTCCGGCGATGCTGTTCGCGGTGCCGAAATAGATGTATCCGGTCCCGCTCTTCGGGTAGTTGCCGTTAGCGATGTAATAGTAGCCCGTGCCCGAGCCGACCCATGGGCTTACACTCGTTTCAAATCCGCCATTGACGAGCAGCTCAGTACCGCCGGGTGTCGGTGTCGGGGTGGCGCTTGGGGTCGGCGTTGGAGTTGCGGGACAAGCACCGACTCCCGCTGCACACCAGGCTTTAGCCACCGTCGTGTACTGCGTGCTTGAGGCACCGAACAGATCCGTCGCGGCGTTGAGCATCGCGGTCCGGGCCGCTGAGAAGTTCGTGCCCGAGGTCATGTAGGTGGTCAGAGCGCGATACCATATCCTAGCCGCGTCAGTCGTACCCATCCCGGTGACCGTGACGCCGCTTAGATGGTGAGTGCCGCCGGCGGCCGCCAGGTAGAATACGTGATTCGGGATCCCGGAATTTATATGCACGCCGCCGCTGTCGGCCGTTCCGGTGTATCGCTCCGTGTAGTGATCAGGATCGTCGTCGGCCGTATAGCCGCTATTGCTTGCCAGATGCGGATTGTTCATGTACCGGAGGGCATCTCCCGCAGTGTTTGGCGTATAGGCCTGTTCGCCGATCTTCCAAGTGTCGCTGGTGACCGTGCCGCCGCGGGAATACAATTCCACCATCGCGCCGAACACGTCAGACATCGATTCGTTCAAAGCACCGGATTCGTTCGAGTAAGTTAGGTTGGCCGTAAACTCCGTCACGCCGTGGGTCATCTCATGCCCAGCGATATCGACAGTGGTCAACGGAGAGAAGGTCGTGCCGTTGCCATCGCCATAGGTCATCATATTCTGATACCAGAAGGCGTTGTTGTAGTTCGACCCAAAATGCACCCGCGACGTGATCAGGCTTGTTGCGCTGTTGGCCGCCGCTGCGGTCACGCCGGGGCCGCCTGAGCCATTGATACCATTGCGGCCGTGGACGTTGAGGTAGTAATCGTATGTCCACCGCGCTCCCCAGTGTGCGTCAACGCCGGCCTTCTGAGCGGTGGTATCCCATATGTCGTCGGTATCCGTATAACGTGACTGTGTGCCGCCGGTTCCGGTCGTCGTATTCCCGGTGTTGTTCATATTGAAGGTCCCCATTTTGCGTGTGAGATCCTCCATGTAATATGTCGAACCAACCGAGCTCGTGTTGATCGTCACCGTACCGCTGTAGAGAGACACGCCGGTACCGGTCTGCAGATTGTTGTATTCGAATACCTTCTCGCCGGTATGTGCATCGATAAAGACCACTGGCGCGGAAGTGTTCTCGGTGCCATCTAATCTGGGTGTTTCAACACGATAGACCAGATGGTCGCGATCGGCTCCGCGAAATACAAAAAGCTCGATCGTAGCGGGATCGGTCTGTCGGGCCTTGCCCTCGTACATAGCGACAGCCGCCCTAAAGGCCTGCTTTTCGCCAAAGTTCGGAGTGGTATCGACTGCGATGGCTTCCTTCAGGTCGTCCGTCACGGTCGAGAGTGTGCCGTCGCTCTTGAGATGGACGATAGCTTCGCCCTCCCAGACAGGTATGCCATTGACAGCCTGCCGGACCCGAGTGTGGGCCATTCCGAGGTCGTCGATATCTATTTTTTGAACCTGAAACTCATCAGGGTTGCCTATGGCCCGTTGAGCGGCACGGTCGCGAAGTATTTGCAGGCTTATCGATTTGGCAAGTTCACGTTCATCTTGCGAGCCGGTGCCAAAAACGGCCTTGTTCGCGCCGGCGCGATCTGCGAGCGAGCCGAAAGCGATCAACGAGGCGGTGATCACCGCCAAAAGTGTAAGGATCTTCTTCACGGTCTTGTTTCCTCCTGGACGAAAAATGGGGGTAGTGAGATAGGGCGGCGAACCGATGAACGCCGCGCATCCGCACTCGAAACGGGACGAGAATACACGATGCCGTTAATATAAAGATATGGATCCGTTCCCAACTTTGTTATGAGGATCAGGGCAAGGAAAAAATACTCCCGTTTCGATACGCTGTCAAGCCGAAAAACCGGCCCTGAGGAGGCAGGTACGACTCGATTTGAAGACGGCGATGTAGGCCTTGAATTCACCTGGGCGGAAGTGGCCGAGGTTCACCGTTCACGAAACGGCATTTATCAGCGCGGCGGCCTGCTCATATCGCTGCTGACCGACTTTGGCAGGATCAATCCGTGTTACCCGGATCTTTTTGGAGGCACGCCTGACGTTATCCATTACACCGGAGCGGGACGGCGTGGCAACCAGAAGCTCGACGCTGCAAACCGGGCATTGCTTGACGCTGTGGGCGTCGGAATTGCGGTGCCGCTCTTCAATAAACTCGGCGTGAATCGTTGGCAGTTTCTGGGGCGTTGGGCCGTCACCTCGGGAAACTATGTTTTCGACGAGTCTCAGAGTAGGATGGTGTGGAAATTCGCGCTTGTACGAGAGAGGTAGCTCATGAACATTCAAGATTCCACTTCGCGGCCGATCCTGAGTCTGGCTGCATGCCTGCTCTTGCTAACCATGCTGGGTCTGGGTTGTTCCGGGATCAAACGTCCCTGGCGTGATTATAGCGAACGCCCATTTTCGTCGGCTGACTGGCTGGCCGGCGATCGCATCGAGCGCGGACGAATGATCAGAGATATGTACTGCAACGAATTCATCAAGTGCAAAGCCGACGTGAGTACGCGAGAACAGGCCGTCAAGACCCTCGGCGATCCTGATCTGAAAAAGACGATCGAGAACAGAGAGGTCTGGTTCTATCGAGTTGATCTTGGTGTTACCGGCGGTATGGACCTGTTGCCCATCTCGTTCGACGAAAAAGGCCGTGGCTTGGTCGGATACTCGCACGGCGGCACACGGTCGATCATGGCAAAAGAAGAAGACCTGAAATAACGGTCACTTCCCGAGTTCGACAGCTCGTTTGTAGGCGGCATAGACGGCCTTGGAGAGTACCGTCCGAAGCGTGCCTTTCTCCATCTGATAGATCGCCTCGGCGGACGTGCCGCCCGGTGAGGTCACCATATTGCGTAGTTCGGCAGGGTGTTTGTGCGATTCCATAGCGAATTTAACTGAGCCAAGCATCGTCTCCTGCACGAGTTCTTTCGCGGTATCGCGTGAGAACCCGAGGTGGACGCCGGCGTCGGTCAACGCTTCCATTACCATAAATATGTAGGTCGGCCCCGTCGCCGAAAGCGACGTCGCCATATCTATCATATTCTCGGTCTCGACAAAGAGTTCCTTTCCGAGAGCGTTCAGGATCTGACGGACGTTAGTGCGGTCGTCCGTACCGACTGCCTCGGTACAGGTCCAGGCTGTGATGCCGGCGCCTATCTGAGCCGGCGTATTCGGCATTGCACGGACGACCTTGGCCGTGCCGAGAGCTTCGGCGAGCTGCTCGATCCGCGCTCCGGCTATGATCGAGATCACAAGGTCATTAGGATGCAGGACACCGTCCAGGTCAGCCAGCACCTTTTTCAGCCTCTGCGGCTTTACGCAGAGAACGATCACGGAATTATCTTGTCCGGCGACCAAACCGGCGGCCTCAGCGTTGGAGCTGACGACCGAAATGCCATGCCTGCTCGCAAGTTCGGCTCGTCGGATCTCGCGCGGATGGCTCGCGATGATGTGATCCGCATCGACCACACCGTTACCAAGCAGCCCGGCAATTATCGACTCCGCCATCACTCCGCACCCGATAAAGCTAAGCTTCATTTCCGCAGTGTTTTCCATAGCGTGATTGTAGCTGATTACTATTTACCTTAAAATCTACAACCTATGACGATCGATGAACAGATCGAGTTTCTCAAGAAAGGCACGGTCGATCTGATCCGTGAGGACGATCTGCGTAAAAAGTTAGAACGCAGCCAAAAGACCGGCAAGCCACTGCGGATAAAGCTCGGCTTGGACCCCACCGCTCCCGATATTCATTTAGGCCACACTGTCGTGATCCGCAAGCTGAAGGCGTTTCAGGATCTTGGCCACACGGTCATATTTCTGATCGGCGATTTCACGGGCATGATCGGCGACCCGTCGGGCAAGAATGTCACGCGGCCGCCGCTCAGCCGCGAAGAGGTAAATGCGAACGCCGAGACATACAAGCAGCAGATGTTCAAGCTGCTCGATCCTGACAAGACAGAGCTGCGATTCAACGGCGAGTGGATGGACAAGTTCACGGCGGCGGACTTTGTCAAACTCTGCGCCAAAACTACGGTGAAACAGATTCTGGAGCGCGATGATTTCACAAAGCGCCTTGCGGACGAAAAGCCGATATCGCTGCATGAGCTTCTATATCCGCTGACCCAAGGGTACGACAGCGTCGCTCTCAATTCAGACGTCGAGCTCGGCGGCACTGACCAGAAGTTCAACCTGCTGATGGGGCGAAACCTTCAGCGTGAATACCAAATGGAACCGCAGGTGATCATCACTACGCCGCTGCTCGAAGGCCTCGACGGCGTCAACAAAATGTCGAAGTCGCTTAACAACTACATTGGTATCGAGGAACCGGCGAATGAGATCTTTGGCAAGGTGATGTCCATCTCAGACGAGCTGATGTGGCGTTATTACGATCTGCTGACCGATCTCACGCCGGCCGCCATCGCGTCCTTGCGGTCCCGGGTCCACGCCGGTGAGAATCCGCGAGATATCAAGGTCGACCTCGCAAAACAGATCATCTCGGACCTGCATTCACGAACAGAAGCCGATGCCGCAGAGGCCGAATTCGTTAGGCGATTCGTGCAAAAGGAGGCCCCGGATGAGATAGAGGTGCGGAGCGTCACAGCGGGCCGGCAGAATATTGCTCAGCTTCTGGCCGATACAGGGCTGGCTTCGTCTAAGGGCGAAGCTCGCCGGCTTGTCGAACAAGGCGGAGTGCGTGTTAATTCAGAGCGTGTATCGGCTGCCGGTGCGGATGTCGAGATCGGCCCGGAACCGGTTCTGATACAGGTAGGGAAACGCAGGTTCCTCAAGATAATCGGAGAGTAGCGGAGTTCCTTTTTTCGCGGATATCGTTGTTATCGCCGGCCTAAAACCTTATAATCCGCATTGCACGACGATGAGAGACCCTTCTGCCAGACGCAGCACGCTGACCGCACGGATCAACGCGTTCGTAGCATCGGAGCGCCCGATCCGCCGCATCGCAGGGAGTTGGTCCAAAGTGGCTCGCGATGCCATGGAAGAGGCCAAAAGTTTGTCGCTCGAGCATGTCGTCATTGAGCTCAAGCGCCTGCCTCGGCGTCTCGACGGATTTCGCATCGTGCATCTTTCGGATATTCACCACAGCCCGCTCACCGGTATAGAACATATAGAACGTGCTGTCCGAGTGGCTAATCGGCTGCGGCCGGACCTGATAGCTCTCACAGGTGATTATGTGTCGCATGAATCCCAATACATCGCCCCCGTTGCCGCGATACTTGGCTCGCTTCGTGCAAAGTACGGAACATTTGCGTGTCTCGGCAATCACGACCACTGGACCGACGGCGAACTCGTAACCCATTTGCTCAAAGGTGAGGGGATCAATGTGCTGGTTAACGAAGGCTTCAGGTTCGAGGCCCGGGGGGCATCATTCTGGCTGGCCGGGGTCGATGACCATATGGTCGGCAAAACTGATGTGCCGGCAGCTTTGGTAGGTTCGTTCCCGGACGAGATGAAGCTCCTGTTGGCTCATAATCCGGTCATATTCCGCGAGGCTGTTCGGCGCCGGATCGACCTGACGTTGAGCGGCCACACGCACGGCGGCCAGGTAAAGCTGAGGGACGACGAAAAACGCCTCTGGCCGCGCCGCAGGCTGTCAGCCGGGCTCCATGAACGCCGCGGTTCCCAGATCTACATTACTCGGGGGATCGGGACCGTTGTCCTGCCCGTTCGCTATCAATGCCCGCCCGAGATCTCGCTTCTCGAACTTCGTTGTTCGCAGTGATGCCCAGATGAGCCGGAGTACCGACCCCACTCGCATTCTAACCGTTCCTAATCTGCTTACATTCCTCAGAATGGCGCTGATCCCGATCTTTGCGATGCTTATGATCTATGGGCATTGGGCGTGGGCGCTGGTGGCTTTTACGATCGCAGGCATATCCGACGGCATCGACGGATTTGTCGCCAGAAGATTCGACCAGGAATCGGAACTGGGAACGGTGATCGACCCCGTGGCGGACAAACTGCTGATGACAACCGCATTCATTACCTTGTCCATTCCCTCGGTGTTCGGCACGACGCCGCCGCGGCATTTGCCGGTCGAGCCATACGTGACGATCACGGTAATTGGGCGCGACGTTCTTATCATCGCTTCTGCCTTGGCCATAAATATCATGACGGGATTTCGCGGGTTCAAGCCGTCGTGGCCCGGCAAAGCAAGCACCTTTGTACAGGTTGTCGGGGTAATGCTGATCCTGGTGGCCGCTATCTTTCCTGAGCTTCGCGGATTCTATCTGCCGACGGTCTATATCACGGTTGCGGCATTCGCCGTTTTCTCGGGAGTCCACTATATCTTCCACGTGGCCCGGCTGATGCGCGAGTCGAACATAGACGGCAGCCAACAGCACTAGGGCCGATTTCGTTGACTTCAGCCGAAGCTTCTGTTAAACCTTCTCTATCCCCAGAGAACATCGATCCATCAGGATCTTTCGCGGCTCGTACGCAATGGGTATGGCCGCACTAGAGCGCAGGAAATCATCAGTTTGACAGGAGACATCCCATTATGAGGAAAAATTATTCGAACACGGCATTTGCAGTTTTTTGTTGCATGGTAGTGGCCTTTTCGTTGGCCCAGTCAGCCATCGCTCAGTTCGTATGCCAGCCGAACGGTGCGCCGATCGTTCAGACCGGGGCGATTGCCGCCGGCGATCCGTCGCAGACCAACAGGCCGTTCCGGGACGGCGTCCCGTCGAGCTGTACCGGAGGAGCGCCCACCTCATCTGCCGTGGCCGGAACGTATCGATATGATTCCTACAATTATACGAACCCGACCGGACTTCCGGCTTGCGTGACTGTGGATTTCGACTTCTCGGCGTGCGGCGGCAATTCAACGCAGCTGAACGCGTACTCGACTTTCAGCGCCGCAAATGCGGGTACGGGGTTGATAGGAAAGCCGGGCTTCAGCACGACCGGGACCGGAACACTTGGATTTCCGATCGCTGCAGGCGGCAGCTTCACTCTGGTCGTACACGAGGTCGTTGCCAATACGGGTTGCCCGGCCTATACATTCACGGTCCGTTATCGAACGAATTGCCGCCAGGCAGGCTTTGATCGATCGAATGACGGGAAGGCGGATCCCACGTTCTTTCGCCCGTCCACAGGCGATTGGTCAACGATCAATTCGGCAGGCGGTACCGAAACACGCAACTTTGGCCTCGCAAGCGACATCATCACGGCCGCCGACTATACGGGCGACGGCCAGACGGACCTGAGCACGTATCGAACCGCGGAGAATAAATGGTTCTACGCATTTTCTCAATCAAACCCGGGACAGAATGTCTTCCATGTACCTTTCGGGATCGCGGGCGATGTCCCAGTGCCGGGCGACTATGACAAGGACGGCAAGAGTGATTTTGCGCTCTGGCGACCTTCCAACGGATTCTGGTATGTGCTCAGAAGCGCCGACTCAACGGTCCAATACTTCCAGTGGGGACAAAGCGGCGACACGCCTATCTCTGGTGATTTTGACGGTGATCTGATCAATGATTTCACCGTAATAAGGCCGGAATCAGGCTCGATGAAATGGCACATCCGAATGAGTAACTTTGGCTATGGATTCCAATACGGCTGTGCTTCGGCCACACCGCTTTGCGGCGGCCTTCCTTTCGGGCTGACAACAGATCGGCCGGTGCCGGGCGACTACGATGGTGACGGACGGACAGATGTCGCAGTATTCAGGCCGAGCGACGGATATTGGTACTACTTGCGGAGCGGAACAATTACGGCATCGGGAGCATTGGGGACGTTCTCAGCGTTCAAGTTCGGGCTCGCCGGGGACATTCCGCAGCCGGCCGATTTCGACGGGGACGGCAGGACCGATTTTGCGGTATTCAGGCCATCTGACGGCAATTGGTACATTTCGAACAGTACGAACGGTACCTATGCAAGCTATACGGCATATAACTGGGGAACTGCGACCGATCAGCCCGCATCCGCCCCGTATCGGATATCGAATCCGTGACGTGAGCGATCATGGAAGGTGTTGGGGCCGGGAACGTCTTGTTTTCCGGCCCTTACATATTTGTTACTTCCTTGTGTTCGATCCCGACTTCGTTCATATTGGTCGTTGAATACACAAAAAAGGGGGGGAGATCGAATGCCATTGAGGGAGTTGTTGGCGATCGCGGACGAATTCGGGCTTGCGGTGGAGTCGGTCGTGATCGCTGAGAATGAAATGGCCTTTCGAGTACTGAAAGGCGCAAATCAGATATTTATTGGCACTGAGACCGCCGTTCGTGAGTTTCTATCTGGCTACGGGTCTGATCGACCCGGCCTGTTCGAGGCTAGTATGTACGGCTACAAGGAATAAAAGTCAGCGAAGTTCTGAACTTCTGGAGCGGTGATCTAGCGATTGATCACCGCTTTCATTTGTCAAGAATAAAACTTGACAACAACACACTCAAGTATTATAGTTTTGCAAGGCTCAAGTTTGGGTTATTTGTGATTGAGCACAGTATTTTTATTTGGAGATAAGATTATGGGAAAGATCATTGGTATCGACCTCGGAACGACCAACTCGGTCGTGGCTGTCATGGAAGGCGGCGAACCGGTCGTGATCACAAACAGTGAAGGCGGCCGGACGACGCCGTCGGTCGTCGCTTTTACAAAGGACGGCAACAGGCTCGTCGGACAGGTCGCAAAGCGCCAAGCCGTGACGAATCCGGAGAACACGCTTTATTCCATCAAGCGTTTTATTGGCCGTAAGTTCGAAGAGGTGGCCGATGAGATCAAGCAGGTCCCTTACAAGGTCGAAAAGGCATCGAACGGAGACGTGCGGATCGACGCGGAGGGCAAGCAATATAGCCCGCCTGAGATATCTGCGATGGTGCTTCAGAAGCTGAAGCAGTCGGCAGAAGATTACCTTGGCCAAAAGGTTGAGCAAGCGGTGATCACTGTACCTGCGTACTTCAACGATGCTCAACGGCAGGCGACGAAAGACGCAGGCAAGATCGCGGGCCTCGAGGTGCTACGTATAGTCAACGAGCCGACCGCGGCGGCTTTGGCGTACGGCCTTGATAAGAAAAAGGACGAGGTCATAGCGGTATTCGATTTCGGCGGTGGTACGTTTGACATCTCGATCCTCGAAGTTGGCGAAGGTGTAGTCGAAGTGAAATCAACTAACGGCGACACTCATCTCGGCGGTGACGACGTAGATGAAGTGCTTGTTGGCTGGATCATCGACGAATTCAAAAAGGATCAGGGCATCGACCTGCATAACGACAAGATGGCGCTTCAGCGTCTAAAGGAAGCCGGCGAAAAAGCCAAGGTCGAACTGTCAAGCGCGATGGAGACCGAGATCAATCTGCCGTTCATCACGGCAGATGCCTCAGGGCCGAAGCACTTGGTAATGAAATTGACCCGTGCCAAATTCGAACAGCTTGTAGAGCCTGTCCTCAAGCGGTTGATGCCGCCGGTCGAGCAGGCGATCAAGGACGCCGGATTGACCGCAAAAGATATCGAAGAGATCGTGCTTGTGGGCGGTTCGACCCGCATCCCCAAGGTCCAGGAGATGGTCAAAGCGTATTTTGGCAAGGAACCGAACAAATCGGTCAATCCGGACGAGGTCGTCGCTCTCGGAGCGGCTGTGCAGGCTGGTGTGCTCGGCGGCGAGAAGACCGATATCCTGCTCCTCGACGTTACGCCCTTGAGCCTTGGTATAGAGACACTTGGCGGCGTTGCGACCCCGATGATCACGAAGAACACGACGATCCCGACGCGAAAATCGGAGATCTTCTCGACGGCTTCGGATAATCAGACCTCGGTGGAGGTACACGTCCTGCAGGGTGAGCGGCCGATGGCCGCGGATAACAAGACCTTGGGCAAATTCCACTTGGTCGGCATCCCGCCCGCACCACGCGGCGTACCGCAGATCGAAGTGACATTTGACATAGACGCGAACGGTATTGTGAACGTCTCGGCCAAGGATGTCGGTACCGGCCGCGAACAGAAGATCACGATCACGGCATCGAGCGGTCTCTCTAAGGAGGAGATCGATAAGATGATCAAGGATGCCGAGTCGCATGCGGGCGAAGATGAAAAGAAAAAAGCCGCTGTCGAAGCTCGCAATCAACTCGACGGGCTCGTGTTCAATGTCGAAAAGACAATGTCCGAGAACAAGGACAAGCTCGACGCCGCTGCCGCAGGTGAGATCGAAACAGCGATCGCTGAAGCCAAGGCGGCACTCTCCGGAGACGACACGGATGCGATGAACGATGCGTTCGGCAGGCTGCAGACCGCCTCGCATAAGCTTGCCGAGGTGATCTACACCCAGGCTGCTGCGTCTGAACAGGGCGGATCTGAGGAGCAGGCCTCATCTGCTTCGGCCGGTGCTGATAACGGCGCCGCAGGATCGGATGAGGGCGACGTCATCGACGCTGAATACGTCGATGTCGAGGACGAGAACAACAAGTAAACAGCAGGCTACCATCGGGCGGCTGGCAGTGGATGACCCGTTCGCTGCCGCCGCTCTTTGCAAATTCAGGATCGTTCGATTGAGATGCAATATCTGGTAGGCTAAACTGCTTACCGCCCGAGATCGATCACGACGATGGCCAAAAAGGACTACTACAATATTCTCGGCGTCAAGAAAGACGCGAAGGCCGATGAAATCAAAAAGGCCTATCGCCGGCTTGCGCGCAAATTTCACCCGGATGTGAATCCCGGCGACAAAGCGGCTGAGGACAAATTCAAAGAGGTCCAGGAGGCCTACGACGTTCTGTCGGATGATAAAAAACGCAAGGTCTTTGACCGGTTCGGTTACTATGCCGACAATCTCGATCCGGATGCTCCATTTGCGGCCGGAGCCGGAGCGGGACAGGGCGGCGTCGAGTTCGATTTTTCCGGCTTCGATTTCTCGGGAGGTTCTTCAGGAGGATCGAGCTTTAGGGACATATTCTCTGATCTTTTTGGCGGCGGCTCGGGACGTCAACCTCAGCCGGAACCTCCAAGAGCGATCCCAAAACGCGGCCGCGACATTGAGATCCCGCTGGCACTCAGTTTCGAAGAGAGTTTCTCGGGACTTACGACCAACATTTCGGTCAATCGCAGCGAACAGTGTTCCCGATGCCAGGGAGCTGGTGATACCGGCGGTCCGGTCGTGACCTGTTCGACCTGTAAGGGCAGCGGCCAGGTCCTAAAGAGCGGCGGCCGGCTTCAGTTCTCACAGCCATGCGGAGATTGCGAAGGAACCGGACGCCGACGGACTCCGTGCAGCCTGTGCAATGGCAAAGGCGTTACGCCCAAGACCGAGCAGGTCAAGATAAAGATACCAGCCGGGGTCGATACCGGCTCGCGTGTACGCGTTCCAAAGAAAGGACACGGCGGCCGGCTGGGCGCCGAGCCCGGCGATCTGTTCATCGTGACCAATGTAGGCAAGCACAAATTTCTCGAACGCAAAGGCGACAATATTTATGTGACCGTCCCTATTACGGTCCCGGAAGCTGCTCTTGGCGCTCGTATAGAGGTGCCGACCGTCGAAGGCAAGGCCCAGCTCAAGATCCCGCCGGGCACAGAGTCGGGTCAAAAGTTCCGGTTGAGGGAACGCGGGTTCCCTTCGCTTCGCAATCCGAACCTACGCGGGGACGAATTCGTCGAGGTCAAGATCACGCTGCCGAAAGTGATATCGGAGGAAACTAAGGCGGTGCTTAAGGATTTTGAGCGTCTTAACCACGAGTCACCCCGAAAGATAATGGGATTAGAGTAGAAGCGCTTTGGGTGTGAAAAAAAAGGTCAGGACATATACGATCAGTGCCGTAGCGGAGATGTACGACATCCATCCGCAGACGCTGAGGCTGTATGAACGTGAAGGCCTGATGCGTCCTTCTAGGTCCGACGGGAACACCCGGCTATACGACGACACCGACCTCGAACGTCTCGAGGTGATCCTATCGCTGACGCGAGAACTCGGCGTCAACCTGGCCGGCGTCGAAGTGATACTCAACATGCGTGAAAAGATGGACGAGATGCAAAGAGAATTTGAGCGATTCTTTGAGTATCTACGCAATCACGCTTTCGACCTTGCCCGTCGTACCGAATCGGGTGATCCGTCAGAGGCCCTCATCCCGGTATCGCGTTTCGGTATGCACCGCCCTTCGGAGCCGGGCATTGTTGACGTCAGCGTTCGCTCCCGACGCAAACGCTGAGTTAATTTCCTCTGAACTCGCCTCCCGGGCCGGATTGCAATCACTGCATTCATCGGCTACTATTCCCCGATCAAATCAAAAAAAACTTTTGGGAGCGTCTGATGCTTAGAGAGACCATTCGTGTGACCTTTTGTGCGCTTTTACTCTGCGCCGGGGCATTTTCGTTGTTCGGCCAGGATCTGGATAACGTTGCTATCAGCGGCCGTTTGACCGATCCGAACGGTCTTGCTATTGCAGGTGCGACGGTCACTGTGACCGAGACCGCGACCCAGGCCACGCGAACGGCGACCACGAATGACGATGGCCGTTATGCTTTTCTGAATCTGAGGCCGGGAACGTATAAGGTCACGGCCGTCGCTCCCGGATTCGGCGTGCAGGAGCGAAAGGAGTTTCCGACGCTTTCAGGAGAACGGTTCCAGGTAGATTTTAAGATGAAGCTGGCCGACGTTCGCGCAGAGGCGACCGTCACGACCTCAGGTGATGACGGGCCTGTGATCGACACGACAAGAACTATCGTCGGCGGGACCATAACCGAACGCGAGATCGAAGAGATCCCTAATTTTTCGCGAAATCCTCTTGATCTGGTCCTGACTCTCGGCGGCACTTCAGAGGAGCAGCTTTCGACCAGCGGGCTTGCAGAGGACAGCAACGAGAACCCGAGGACCGCACCGCTGGAGCAAGGCAATTTCTCGCTTTCCGGGGGCGTTGCTTACTCGAACAACATAACGATCGATGGCTTGGACAACAACGATGACCGTTCCTCGCGCGACCGATTCCAGCCGTCGCTCGAATCGATCGTAGAGGTACAGGTGATCAGCAACCAATTCTCTGCCGAATACGGTAGGGCATCGGGCGGCCGTATCAATCTGAGGACGCGCGCCGGGTCCAATCGATACCGCGGGCGGGCATTCATGTTCTACCGCGATTCCAAGTTCAACGCGAATAGCTGGTACAACAACAGTCGCGGGCTGCCTCGGATGCCGCTAACGCAATACGATCCCGGCTTCACATTCAGCGGGCCGATCCGGCTGCCGTTCTACAACGGACGAAAGCGCACATTCTTTTCCGTTGCCTACGAATGGGACAATCTACTCGATACGACATTTATCAATACGTGGGTGCCGGTCGGATCAAATCCGCGGTTCCCGCTACCTGCGTCAAATACAAGCTGTCCGTCGGGGCTGACCTGCACTGATGGGCTTAGCTCGACAACTACGCCGATATTGCCGTATCAGGTCTATTACGATACGCCGAACGTGAACCATATTCTCACCGCGAGAGTGGATCATCGGTTCTCTAAGACCAACGATCTGACCGTAGGATATCAACTGGGGCGGCGACGCAACCGACGGACGACCGGAGCATCGACGACAAGGCTGGACGATGCTCTCCAGTCGCGAAATGCCGACACGGATGCCATCAATTTCACACACAACTATGTCTTTGGCCCGAAGGCCGTGAATCAATTCAGAGCGCAGTGGTCGATATTCAAGCCGAGCTATCAGACCGACGACCCGCTCGCACCGGTAGTACTCATTGCCTATCGCAACCCCGAGACGCTCTCGAGCCAGACCCTGATCGCCGGAAACTCGACATCGTCGATCACCGGGGACGCGACCGCATTTCCCCAGAATCGACGCGAGCGGAGGTGGCAGTTCCAGGATTCTATGACATATGTTTGGGGCCGGAATCTGCTCAAATTCGGCGGCGACGTCCAGACGGTGAACTCAAAGGCCCTCGGGCTCGGCGACGCGACGGGAACATACAATTTCGGGAATATCGCGGATTTTCAGAACAACGTTCTGAACAGATTTCGGCAGAATTTCGGCACCAGGGCAGACGCTAAGAACACCTATTGGTCGTTGTTTCTCAATGACGAGATCCAGGTGGCCAGCAAGGCAACGCTGAGTTTGGGCCTGAGATATGAGCGCGAGACGGCGGTCAAGGATTCCAATAACTTTGGCCCGCGGGTCGGTTTGGCTTGGAATCCATTTAAGTCCGGCAAAGGCGTTCTTAGATTTGGAGCGGGCATTTTCTACAATCGCGTGCTGCTGAGAACCGTCGCTGATTCCATCCAGAACATCGGGGCAGGCCGGATCGCTTTTGATACGACCACGATCGGCACGGCGGCGACGGACACACGCCGCGTCGCGATCCTCGCGGCCATCGCGAATGCGTTCCCGACCACTTATCCGTCGATAGACGCGCTTCGGCAGGTCGTCATACAGGCGTGTGCGACGGTCGTGAACCCGCCGGCGCCTTGTAACTCCAACACAGGATTCTCCGAGGGGAATGTCTCATCGGCCGGCAATCCGCTCAGGTCTGTCGAGGCCGGGCTCAGGATACCGGAAAGCTATCAATTCAATGTGGGGTTCGAACGAGACCTGGGCAAAGGATTTGTATTCGAGACGAATTTTACGTGGAACAAGACAGCGCACTTGTGGCGCGACACCAATAGCAACGAGCCAAGACTGCCGGCCGGTTACGCTGACTGGACAGCATATTTGCTGGCTAATCAATTCGTGTTGTCGCCGACCCGACGGTATGTCTTTTTCCTTGGCGATAGGTCAGATACATCGGGCTTGCACATCAGTTCGCCTACTGGGGCGACCCCTTGTACTACCACGACGGCGATCTGTTACGTCAATCTGAATACGACCAATACTTCGACCACGACTCCCGCCGTGGCAGTCACGGGTGTGAACACGAACGCGACCGGCGGACCTGTTGGCATTGCTAAGGCGGCGATCGCACAGTTCAGGCCTGATCCGACGGTTCAGGAAACATCGTTGATCGGCTCGCGTGGAAATGCACAGTATCGCGGACTTGTGATCGAGCTGCGTCGCCGCTATCGTCAGCTCGGCAAAGGATGGGGAATGTCGGGCCGATTCGTTTACACGCTATCGAGCACCCGCGATGACGGCCTGAATAATACCGCGAATGCCGAGGTGAATGGTGATTTCAGCCGCGAATGGGCGCGCAGCCTGCAGGATCGCCGACATCGAATAGGTGTATCAGGTATAGTCCAGACACCGTGGTGGTTCGGCAAGGTTCGGTTATCGCCATTGTTCAGATGGGGAAGTTCCGCTCCGTTCAATATTGGCAACGGCGGCTCCGATCGAAACCTGAACGACAGCTCGACCGATAGGATGGTCTTCAGCGGGAACCTCAAGGACATAAAGTGGCGGCGTCCCGGCTCTCCGGTCCCGGATGCTTTGATATCGCAATTCTCGTTGGCGACCATAGGCGCGATCAGCGGCAATCTACCGCGTAACGCCGGACGCGGCCCAAGCTTTTTCACCTTTGATCTGAGTGTGACCCGCGAATGGAAACTCCGCGAGAGAATGCGACTCCGTCCGGTCCTGGAGGTCAACAATATCCTGAATGCTGCCGTGTTCAATTTTGGAGCGGCGTTCATCGACTTCAACGGATTGACACTCACGGACTCGACGGCACGCTCGCGATTTCTGGTTCCGACGCGCACATACCGCCAAAGGCAGATGCGATTCGGGATAAGATTTGATTTCTAGGATCGTACCGAAGAGATATTAGGCGCGGTCGTCGGTCTCGACGGCCGCGATCTTTTTGGGCGAGATCAAGTATGCACAATCACTGCCAAACGATGTAGACTATTTCTGGTCGCTAAACGGGCCCAGACCGCAAAAGCATTCTCAGGAGACGGAATCATGAAGCTCACCTTGTTGTCATTGACGCTGCTATTAAGCCTTGTAGGCCTCTCGTACGGCCAGGATGGTGTGCCCCGCAAGTTCACTTCGAAGTCTGAGGGTTTCTCCGTGGTCGTTCCGTGCAATTTCTCGGTTCGCCGGGAGGCGGATCCGACTAATAATACAAGTTCTGTGGAGCATTCATGCCTCGCCGATGAGAGCCTCTATCTGGTGCGCAAGGATATCGGGCTGCCGATCCTGAATACGAAGGAAAGCTTCGATGCATTTACTCGAGGAGTGGTCGAGGGAATGGAAGGCACCCTGCTGCGTCAGTCTGAGATAACCTTAGGCAAGATCGTCGGCCGCGAGCTGCTGGTCGAGACAGAGATCAATGGAGACAAGATCGTTTTCAAGATGCGCATCCTAACGACCGAGAATGGCGTGCTGACGTACGGCGGCGGACGCCGGAAGGCGAATGAGGACCTATCGCCCATCGATAAGTTCCTGGATTCATTCTCGATCGAGTAATGACCAACGCAGATACGCCGGATGAGGCGATACTCATCATCTATACGACCAAATACCGCCTTGGCGGTGCCCAGTTCCCAGTAGTCGCTGAGACGCTGGCTGACGAAAAGCGGAGCGACCCGAACGTTGAGATCGTCTGCACGGCGGTCGAATCCAAACGCGATGTTCTGAAGGCCCTGGCCGAGGTCCGCGACTCGGGGAAAAAACTACGGGAGTTCGTCTTTGTCGGTCATTCGGGAATGTACGGACCTATGTTCGGGACCGTCGCCTTTCCCGAACAGTTCTCGCCATACGAATGGGAGCGGATGGATATTCCTTTTGCCGAAGGTGCCGCCGCGTCTTTCTTTTGCTGCCGGTCGGCCAGATGGTTCGCTCCGTTCTTTGCTCGAACATTTGGCGTAACGACATACGGATTTTTCTGGTACACCACTTTCTCCAAGAGCCGCGACCGATATTTGGCTGCCGGCGAAAGCACTGATCGGCCGCTTTACACGATCGGCTGCAAAGGGCGGAAATCGCACGGATATCTCGCATCGATCCAGAAGCGACTCGGGTATATGCCCGCCGAGCAGATGAAACGGTTCGACCCGCGGCTTCCCGATGGCGATACGTCATACGATCACGTCGCAGAACTGTACGACGCGGCATTTGTCGATATTAGAGTTCGTCGTGACGAGTGGGAGTGGATAAACCAACATCTACCGGCAGGTAAGTTCGACATGCTCGATATTGGCTGCGGTAACGGTGCCCTGCTTTATGCATTGCGCGAACGAGTTGCCACGGGCCGAGGAGTAGATGAATCAGCCGCGATCATCGAACGCGCGAGGCTCAAGAACTCGGCCAACGAGCACATTTCATTCCAAAAGATCGACGGTCCGGTCCTGCCGTTTCCCGACGATTCGTTTGAGGTGGTGACATCGTTGATGTCGTTCAGGTATTTGGATTGGGATCCGCTCATGGCCGAGATCAAACGCGTGACCCGGCCCGGCGGCAAGTTCCTGATAGTTGATATGGTGACCGTGCCGCCGAGGCTGGCCGAGTATCCGAGGCTGCTTGCCGACAAGGTCCGGTCCGCGGCACATCAGCGTTCCGTGCCGGAGTTCCATTCGGCTCTCAGCCGACTTGTGTCCCACCCGGACTGGAAGAAAATGGTCGAGTATAATCCGATCCGGAGCGAACATGAGATGAAATGGTATCTGGAGAGCAGGTTCCCCGGGCAGAAGATGGAAACGCTGAACATAGCCTTTCACTCTCGGATCGTTGCCTTCGACAGCGGTCCGGTCGATGCATGTGTCGAGGCCAAACTGACCTATCCCTGAACGCACTATGGACAAGGCCGCGTCGCTAGGCATTATTGATTGGGGGATCGGCGGGATAGGTATCTACAAACGGATCCGCCAACGATCAGGGCTGCCGATAGTTTATTTGTCAGATACGGGTGCGACGCCGTATGGCAAAATGTCTCGAAACGAGCTTTCCGGCCGGCTCGACACCGTCATTGCCTATCTTGAGTCCTGCGGGGCCGCGAGCATCCTCATAGGCTGCAATGCGGCGAGCACCGCGATCAATGATCTGAAACAACATAACCTGCCCGTGCGCGGAGTAATTGAACCCGCGGTAGAGATGGCCGAGTGGGAACAACCCTCGTCTCTCGGCTTGATAGGCGGCAGGCGGACTGTCGTGTCGGGCGTGTATCGAAGGGCATTTGCCGCACGCGGGATCGACGTCAGGCAGCGTATCGCACAGCCGCTGTCAGCATTGATCGAGAGCGGTGATACATCGTCCGGCCTGCTGATACGCACAGCCGAGTCGATACTCGCCCCGCTGAAGGATTGCTCGCACATCCTGCTTGCGTGCACGCACTATCCGGCAATTTCGCGAGTCATCGCCGATATCGTCTCGCCAACGACCAGGCTGCTCGATCCCGCTGAATACATAGCGAGGTCGGTCCCTATGGATAAAGCCGGCACTGGCCGCGACGTATTCCTGACTACCGGTGATCCCGATGCTATGAGAGTCGCTGCTGCTAACGCCTTCGACGTCAAAGTCACGGCCATCCAAAAGGTCTCGATCTGACCATCTTTATGCAAGACCCGCGTTTGCCGGACGTTCTTTCAATGAGCGGCTGAAGTGCTGCTCGGAGAAAAATATGACAAGATCCCTTACAACATCCATATTCGCGATAGTTTTGGTATTGGCGGGTTCGTTTGCCGCTTCGTCTCAGACGCTGCCGGAGGGCAAATGGAAGCTCACTTCGTACAGCTTCAAGCAGAAGATCGCATATCCGATCGACAGTCTCAATGTCACTATGAACGTCAAGGATGGGCGGCTTGGCGGCCGTTCGGGATGTAATGTTTACGGTGGCAGCTTCACGATCGACGAAGGGAAGCTGAAGGTGGGCCCGGTCGTTTCAACGATGATGGCTTGCGAAGAGCCCGCGATGTCGTTCGAGCGTTCGTATCTCGGCGTGCTTCAGGCGGCTACGGAGTTCACCGTCGAAGAGGAAACGATGACGATCACGGATCCGGTCACGTTCAGCTTTCTAAGATTTGCAAGGGTAAGAGAAGACTCAAATACAAACGAAGATCGCAACTAGCGGTTCTCGCGGCCAACGAGCATGAGGTAAGAGTATAGAACGGCACCGGTCAGCAAGCCGGTGCCGATCTTGAACGCGGCTGGTAAGGCTGACGGCGAAAGGAAGCCTTCGATGGTGCCTGCGACCAATAGGAAGGCTGCGCAGCCGATCACGATCCGCGCGGCCTCGACGCCCTTTTTCTTCAGAGCCTGCGACCTGGTCAGATCTCCCGGATCGATGATCGCGTAGCCGATCATCATACCCGCAGCCGCACAAAAGACGATGCAGGACAACTCGACCACGCCGTGTCCGACCACGAACGACGCAAGATCATTGCCGAACGCAGGGTCGATCTTGTAACAGGCGGCAAAAACGCTTCCGAGCCTTGCGCCCTCGAAAGCGAGAGAGAACAAGGCGCCTATTCCCAGGAATGCACCCAGAGCGAACACCCGCATCATGACAAGGATGTTGTTGGTCATGATGAAACTCGCGCCGACCTGATTAGACTCGTTGAGTGAGAGCCACCAGCGATCACCAGCGATGATCTGATCCGTGATTCCCTCGAGGCCGACGTAATGAGTAAAATCAAGGTCCATCCATGTGGTGACGAACCCAAGCACTGCGAATAAAATGAATACCGCTCCCGACGTGATGAAATAGCGGCCATTAGCCCTGAACGTCCGCGGGAGGTCGCGGCCGAAGAACGCTGCGACTAGCGTGGCACCTTCGTTATCGGATCTGTAAACGTACCCATGGGCGCGGATGACCAGGCTGTTTAGGTAATTGAGCAGCTTCGGGTCGCGTGTCTCAGCTCTCGCGATCGCAAGGTCAGACGCGGCCCGGCGATACAGTTCGCCAAATTCGCGGACCTCCATCCGCGACAGTCCGCGCAATCCGCGGCCCGACTGCATTTCGAGCAATTCCTCGAGCCGCTGCCAATTGTCTTTCTTGTCCTCAAATAATCGGTTCACGGGGCTTTGACTAATTTAGATGTTTCCCGGCCCCGGAATCAAATTCGTTTGTCAACGATGCACCCGAGTCGCTCTTGAGTAGCTCCGTCGTGCTGTCGGTTATCGAGCCCGGTGAGACGTCAAGCTCTTCATCAGCGAGCGTTCTTGCCGGCATGGGCGGCATTGACGGCTCTGCTGCCTGGTTCGGAACCGTTACCGATGGGCCGCCCATTATTTGTCTCAGCCGGTACCAGCAAAAGCCCGCTGCGGGCATGATCAGTAAAGCACAGATACCGGCAAGCAGAAATATCACGAATCTTGCTTTTGGTGATCCTTCGACGCCCGGAACCGAAAGGATCAGTCCTGCGATCGCAAGCAGAACCCCTAAGATCGAGGAAGTGAACGCAAATCCGGCCGAGCTTAGTGCGGCTCGCACCTCGCCGGAGACTCGGGCGAGTTCCAGGTCGGCTGAGCCTCGCGAGAGAGATGCGCCGCAGCGTCTGCAGAACCGTGAATCGTCAAGCGATGCGGTGCCGCAGCCTCCGCAATTCGTTCCAGCCGGTGCGGCAACGGCCATGTTGAATATCGCATCCGCTTCCCGCGAGAGCACCGTCCGGTCGTACTTGTCGAGCGCGGCGAAATGCACTTGATATTCAAGCGTTGCGTTTACCCTGAGATCGTCCTTTCTTCGCAGCTTTACGGTCAATGTCCTGCCGTAGTCCAGGATATTGGCCGAGGCCATACTAGGAGCCCAGCCGACCGCTTCGCGCTTAGCGACCAAGCTCGTTTCGTCGTTGTCGATTATGGTGTACCCGAGCTTTTCCACCGTGTTCGCGACGCGAGAGCGGAGCAGCTCAATATCTCCGTTCACGTCTCTGACGTGATAGAACTTGCTCCCGGGCATAATGCTGGTCAACCCTTCGAGCGGATATGTTAGTTCGGGCATCGCAGTCCTCACTCCTGTTCGTTCTTCGGGGGCTTACATGTCAATACGACCGCGCCGCCCATTCAGTTGCCACTTCAGGTAGATTTAACCATTTTGTAACAGGTCGCTCGGGAGTTATGTAACCGGGGCGAAGTTACGTAAAATCGAGACTGGATGTCAGACGAAGCAGGCAAATATCACGAGGAAGACGCCATTGGCAAGACCTACGATGCCGGGATCGCCCGACGGTTGTTGAAGTACCTGCGTCCCTACTGGAAAACGGCGGTCGCCGCACTCATACTCACGCTGCTCACAAATATCCTGATCGCCACCCAGCCGCTGTTTACCAAGGTAGCGGTGGACGAACACATCACACCAAAGCGGACCGAAGGCTTGTGGCTCTTCGCGTTCATGTTCTTCGGCGTTTTTCTTCTACGCTTCGTTTTTTCATATGTTCAGGAGGTTTTGCTAAACACCGTCGGACAACGCGTGATGTTCGACATTCGAACGGAGCTTTTCACAAAGCTGCAGCGGCAAGAGGTCGCTTATTTCGACAATTATCCGGTCGGAAGGACGATGACCAGGTTGACAAGCGATGTGGATGCTTTGAACGAACTATTCACATCCGGCGTGATCGACGTACTCGGCGATCTTGTAGTGATATTCGCGATCATCGGACTGATGTTTTGGATGGATTGGAAGCTCGCGATCATATCGCTCGTTACGGTACCGCTATTGTTCACAGCTACCAACTGGTTTCGGAAACACGCCAGGGTCGGATTCGACAAGGTCAGGACCCGTAATGCCCGTCTTAATGCCTTTCTTCAGGAATACATCTCGGGCGCACAGACCGTCCAGCTTTTCAACGCCGAGGATACGGCAAAAGCGAGATTTCGCAAGATCAATGACGACTATCGCCGCGCGAATATAGAGACGATCTATTACTACGCGATCTTTTACCCGCTTGTCGATCTGATCGGTGCGGTCGGTATCGCGGTCGTCATATTTGCCTTTGGAGCAGAGACGCTTTCCGGATTCTCCGCAGCGGGTTCGGCTCTCACCGTCGGAATATTGGCCTCGTTCATACAGTACTCTCTTCAATTGTTTCAACCGATCCGGGATCTGTCTGATAAATTCAACGTATTCCAAGCCGCGGTGGTGGCGTCGCATCGGATCTTCATACTGTTGGATCGCGAAATAGAGATCACAAGCCCGGAAACACCTGCCCGAACGGGCCGCGCAGCGGGGCGGATCGAGTTCAAGAATGTTTGGTTCGCCTATAAGGGCGAGGATTGGGTTCTCCGCGACGTTTCGTTCAAGGTCGAACCCGGCGAGAGCATCGCATTGGTCGGGCATACCGGCTCTGGAAAGACAACGGTCACCAATCTGCTGATGCGATTCTATGACGTACAGCGCGGTTCGATACTGCTCGACGGAGTCGATGTGCGCGAATGGGACCTCAAAAGCCTGCGGTCCAATTTCGCGGTAGTACTGCAAGACGTGTTCCTCTTTAGCGGAACCGTCGCCGATAACATACGTCTTGGGAATAAGGCGATCGACGATCATCGTATCCGATGGGCGGCCGGCGAAGTGATGGCTGACCGCTTCATACGGAAACTGGACGGCGGATATGATTTCGAGGTCCGCGAACGCGGCGCCGGGCTCTCGGTCGGCGAAAAACAACTTATATCGTTCGCCAGGGCTCTGGCGTTCGATCCAAAGCTCCTGATACTCGACGAAGCAACAAGTTCCATTGATACCGAGACAGAGCAGTTGATCCAGCTAGCCGTGGACCGAGTAATGGAAGACCGAACGTCGATGGTCGTTGCTCACAGGTTGTCAACGATCCAACGATGCGACCGCATAATCGTAATGCACCACGGCGAGATCCGCGAGATCGGGTCACATGCGGAACTGCTCGCCGAGCGCGGATTGTATTGGCGACTCTATCAGCTTCAATATTCGGGCGAAAAGCTCCATATTTCCGAGCCCGGCCTTGGCGATCCGTCGCCGACCCGCGATCTGATAGCTTGACCGGGATGACGGAAGATAAGCTTTTGGCATATAATTCGACAGTTCGCAGCTCCGGCAATGGACGATACCCTCCGACAGAAAGCCGAATCTATGATCGCGGCGATGCATGCCGAGTGCTCGGCCGCGCAGCCTAACTTTGGCGTAGCGCTCGATGCAATGGCGTCATCGCTGTTCAACTCGATCGAACGATATCTCGTCAGAGCCGCTGATGCACCGGTCAGCGAGGATGAGTTGACGGAGTTCCTGTCCGGCATCCAATCGCATGATCTGTTCCTCGCCATCGCATGTTCGCAGGGCAATGAACGGGCTTGGTGGGAGTTCGATCAGGAACACCGCGGCTATATGGAACGCGTCGCTCGGCACCTTGCTAAGACCGACGTTGATGCTCGCGATGTGATCGACGGCGTTTACGTTGAGCTCTACGGCACAAGGATCGTTGACGGAGAACGCGTTTCGAAGTTCAAGACCTATTCGGGCCGCGGAAGCCTTAGAGGCTGGCTCCGGACCGTTATTTGGCATTCTCTTGTCGATCTGCATCGTGCCAGTCACGACGAGGTCTCATTGGACGAGATGACGGAGAACGTCGGCGAAGGCGCGGCGCACGCAAGCTTTGCCGGGCCGCAGGCAGACAATGAAGCCGCAATGCTCGGAGCGATCGAAGAGGAACGTTACCGAGTCTCGGCACGCAAGGCGATCACAAACGCGTTGGCACAGCTTGAACCGCACGAAAGGCTGCTTCTGCTGTATTACCACGTTGATGGGCTCAAACTGCGTGAGATCGCAACCCTGGTCGAGGATGTCGGATCTCCGCTCAGAGGCTGGTTCCAACGCCGTCCTCGCGGCGGAGGCGAGCGTGCACGAACTCATGAATCGACCGTAATGCGTTGGCTGGAAAAGACTTATGCTTCCATTTCAGACAGCTTTCGTCGTTCGCTTGCTGATGAGTACGGCTATCGTGAAGACGAGATCGAGGTTTGTATCAGGCTTGCGATGAATGATCTGGCCGGGCCGGACGTTTATTCGCAGCTTACCGGAGCATGATCCGGCGTGATCGGGTTACGCAAAATTAACGGCCCTATATCGTCAAATAGCCGGGAGGTTCCGGCAAAAGAAAATGACTGAGAGTGAGTACATTAAAGGGACTGACGAACGATTGGTCAGGATCGTGGCCGGCAGCCTGAGGGCTGCCCGCGGCAGCACCGCCTCGGATGCCTCCCTCCACCTGGATGACGACACGCTTTCGGCGCTTTGCGAAGGTGCGTTGACGAAGCGTGAATCGTCGGCAGCGGTCGCTCACCTGGCGGAATGCTCTTACTGCAGACACATTTCCGCTGAACTTGTCAGGCTTGCGGCCGAAACCGAGCCGATCGAGAACGGTATCGAGAGAGTCGGCGAAGGATCTACTGGCTTGGCCGGCAGTCTGAGCTCCTGGTTCGCGGGATTGTTCAGCAATTCGGGAGCTGAGGTTTTTGCACATCAGGACGACGAACCGCACGAGACCAACGACGACGTACAGGGCCACCCTCAAGACAGATCCAACCTTGAAGACAAGAACGACGCTAAGGACGATTGATCGAAACCGATCGGCCTTTTTAGACGAACAAGGTGTATTGCCTGTGGACAGGCGATATACTATCGTTTAAGTGGGGCTTTTCGATGTTAGACGAAAATGTTTCGTTGTGCGGTGAGGCGAGGGCCGATTGGGTCATCCCGTTTCGTTCGGTGGAAAAGATAGCAGAAGCAAAGTTGCCTACAGAACGCGGCGAATTTATGATCGCCGGCTATCGGTCGCGCACTAGCCCAGAAGAGTTCGTCGTGATCTACAAGGGCGATTTCGATGCCGAAACGCCTACCCTTGTCCGCATCCATTCCCAATGCCTGACTGGTGACGTGTTCGGCTCGATCAAATGCGATTGCGGCCCTCAGCTTCATCGTGCGATGGACATGATCGAAGCCGAAGGGCGAGGAGCCATCGTGTACCAGCAACAGGAGGGCCGCGGCATCGGAATAATCAACAAGATCCGTGCATATGCGCTTCAGGACGAAGGTGCGGATACCGTCGAGGCGAATGAACGCCTCGGCCTGGAGGTCGATGCCAGAGACTATTCGCAATGTGCAGAGATCTTCCTGGACCTCGGCCTGCGTCGAGTCAAAATGATCTCGAACAATCCCGAAAAGCTTGCTGCCCTCGTGGCCGCCGGACTCGAGATCGTCGAACGAGTTCCGATCGAGGTGACTCCTGCCGAGCCCGCCGAGCAATATATGCGAACAAAAAAAGAGAAGTTGGGGCACTTGCTGGATTCCCCTGTCTGAAATCCAAATTGTTGAATAAATTACGATAAGTTGTAATCTCGCGTTCATTCCGCACCCAACTCCCTATCCTCAGCATCGAACCTAAACGCTTTTATTTCAACAGATAAGCACGTTCGAGAATAAACTTCGGCTTTGGCGTGGTATTTGCAGTTAATGTGCCCGTGATCCTTTTGCGACCTGTCAAGTCTGACTTGTCCGTCATTATGCAGATCGCTTTTCGTAAATTCGATTTCCCAACTTTTCACAGGAGATAAAGATGAACAAGAACTTCAAATTCATTACCTTGGCTTTGTCGTTCGTCCTCGCCTTTGCGGCGATGGCGTTCGGTCAAAAGAACTCGGGTGGTATTGAAGGAACTGTCACCGATCCTAACGGAGCCGTCGTTGCCGGCGCCACCGTTACGATCTCGAGTACGGGTACGACGGCCGGTTTGAGCCGCTCGACCACCACGAGCTCTGACGGTTACTTTCAGTTCGCCCAGGTCCCGGTAGGTAGCTACAGAGTCACTACCACCGCCACGAACTTCAAGAGCCAGTCGCAGGAAGTCATCGTTAACATCGATAAAGCTACAGTCATCAGCGCTAAGCTTGAGATCGGTGTTGGCGAGACCGTAGTTGATGTTGTCAATGACGCCGCGGTCAATATCGACCTCGGTGACACCAAGATCGACACGAGCATCACGAAGCGCGTCATCGAAGATCTGCCCTCAGGCACGACCTTCACCTCGCTTCTCAAGATCGCTCCGAACGTTCGTCCGGAACCGCTCGCAGCCGGCTTCCAGATCGACGGTGCTTCTGGCGCCGAGAACGTGTTCAACATCGATGGCCAGGAAGTTACCAACTTCCGTACCGGTCAGCTGAACACGGCGAACAACCTGCCTTTCGACCTCGTCCAAGAGGTTCAGATCAAATCGACCGGTTACGAAGCCGAAAATGGCGGAGCTACCGGCGGTATCATCCAGGTCGTCACCATCGGTGGTAACGATACCTGGCGTGGCAATTTCGGCATCTCGTTCCGTCCGCTCAAGTGGGACGGCAGCCCGCGTCCGGTTCTGAGCCGCTACTCGACGAACGCAACGGGTAACTACGAGTACTTCAATCCGCCGAAAACGCTTGGCACCAACTATTTCCCTGTTGCCAGCATGAGCGGACCGATCGTCAAGAAACGTCTGTGGTTCTCGGCTGTTTACGCCCCGCAGGTGTTCGAGCAGAACCTCTCGATCGATTACTTTGGCAACAGCATTGCCGGTAACGGTGCAAACAACCCGAACGGCCGCATTGTCAATGAGACGATCAAGTACAAAGCTAAGCAGGTAAACCAGGAAGCAATGATCCGCCTCGACGCTCAGCCGTCGAACAGGACGCGTGCATTCGTGACCTACCTGTGGAATCCGGTCGTCGTTAAGGGTGCTTTGCCGTCAGCGACTGAAGGCCTTGGCGGTGCTCCGCAGTCGGCTCAGTTCGGCGGTTCGGTAGGTACGCTTCGCGGTGCTGACTTCCTCAGCAAGCAGGGCGGACGCCAGAACTCGAACAACATCAACGGCCAGTTCACGTGGAACCCGACCAATTGGGCGATCATCAACGTCCGTGCAGGCCGCACGTACTTGAACGAAAAGCTTGGCTCATATGGCCTGCCGCGTTCGGTCCGTTACCTGTGCTCGACGTCTGGTAACCCTGCCGGCGTTGCCGGTTCGGGCTGCTCGGCTGGTTTCACCAACTTCGCCAGCAACTTCCAGATCGACTATGACGTGTCGACCCGCAACACGCTTGATGCCGACGCAGCATTTGTCGGAGTCAACGCAGGCGGCCGTCACAACATCAAGTTCGGCTATCAGCTGAACCGCTTGTTCAATGACACCCGTCAGGGTTACACCGACACGGGCATCGTCGTTCTTTTCTATCAGGTCCCGATCTCGTCGCTGACGGGTCAGTCACCGACCGCGGGCAACCTCGGCTCGGGCTACCTGCAGCGTTTCGGTACTGTTGGAAAAGCCAGCAGCAACAACCACGCTCTGTTCGTTCAGGATTCGTGGAACATCATGAACCGCCTGACGCTCAACCTCGGCCTCCGTATCGAGAACGAGAGCGTTCCGTCGTTCGGCGATTCGACAACGAAAGCGATCAAGTTCGGTTGGGGTGACAAGATCAGCCCGCGTCTTGGCGCTGCGTTCGATCTGACCGGCAATGGCAAGACGAAGCTCTTCGCCAGCTACGGTTGGTTCTATGACCGCTTCAAGTATGAACTGCCCCGCGGTTCATTCGGCGGTGACTTCTATCGTCGTGACTACTTCGAGATCCTTCCGGGTCGCGGAGCTGCTTACACGAACTACACCCGCGGAGCGATCCTCGGCAACGCAACCGATCCTATCGGCGGCAGCTGCCCGGGACCGAATGCTCCTGTTTGGCCGGGCGGCTGGTCGATCTGCCAGTTCGATTTCCGCATCCCGACCAACCTCGCGACCGCAGACGTCTATGAGACCGGTGCTATCGATCCGGGCATCAAGGCTGCACGTCAGGATGAATATACGATCGGTATCGAGCGTAACCTCGGTTCCAACTTCCTCCTGTCGGGCCGCTACACGCACAAACGTGTCGCCCGCGCAATTGAGGATATCGGTATCAACACCGCAACGGGCAGCGAAGCCTACATCATCGGTAACGTTGGTGGAGCCTATCACTGCAGCATCGCCCAGGCGAACAACTACAAGTGCGCCAAGGCCCGTCGCGACTATGACGCTGTCGAGGTTCGCGTTGACAAGCGTGCTCCTAAGTACTTCTACAATGCAAGCTACACCTGGAGCCGCCTGTTCGGTAACTACTCTGGTCTCGCTTCGTCTGACGAAGCCGGCCGTTCCAGCCCGAACGTGAACCGCTTCTTCGACCTTCCGCCGCTCGGATTCACCGCTGATGGTGCTCCCGACGACGGCAAGCTGGCAACGGATCGTCCGCATGTCTTCAAGGCATACGGCGGCTACAGCTTCGACTGGAGGAAGAACAACATCAACCGTACGACGTTCTCGGCGTTCACGACCATCCAGTCGGGTACCCCGCTGACGACGTTCTACAACCTGTACAACCTTGGTACGACGATCCTCTTCGGTCGTGGTGATCTGGGCCGTACAGAGACCTACACTGAGACCGATTTCTCGGTTTCGCATCGTTACAAGTTCGGACGCGACGCTCGCTACACTCTGGAAGCCTACGTCGATATCCGCAACCTATTCGATGAGAAGAATATCCTCGGTGTGGACAACAACATCAGCACTGCGAACATTACCTCGACGCAGCTTGCAGCCAACGGCTGTACCGCTTGTACAGGTGAGTCGCAGACGTTTGTCCGTATCTTCAACGGCGGCATCAGCCAGTACGTAGTCAACTTTGTTGACAATCCGGCTACGGCTCTTGCATCACGCCGCAAGAACACCTACGGTTTGGCCAACAGCTACCAGGCGCCTCGTGACGTCCGCTTTGGCTTCAAGTTCTTCTTCTAAGCTTTAGAGCTAAGTAGAAACTTTTCGGCCCGTTCCTTTATGGAGCGGGCCTTTTTTTGCGCTAATGTCTCGGGGTTCTGAATGTATTCAAATACGGTCCCGGCGTACCTGCGTAAACTAGGGGAGGTACGAGTCAACGCGCGCGGCAGTCGGGCTCGACAGCATTTGGCCTAGCGGGTCGAGATGGTACCGTCGTCTGCGATCTTGGGGGCACTGTTTCCAAAATCGAGTTCAGAGAGCGAACGAACGACCCGTAACCCTTCGCCGGTAGGATCCGGCACGGGTCCGCCGCGGCCATCTTGACGTCCCGAATGGATCTTTCCGCTGATGAAACGGCCGTCGGGAGCGAGTTTTACCTCGAGGACCATGGTCAGAGCGGTCTCAGCCGCAAGCTGGAACCAGCCATAGGTGCAGAAATTGCCAAGGCTGTACGCGATCAGACGATCTTTATAGATCTCGAGTCCGCGCATCACGTGCGGGCCATGTCCCAGGACAAGGTCGGCCCCGGCATCGATCACGGTCCGTGCGAATTGCCGCAGATTGCCCCGTGCCTCGCCATAGAACAACTCAGTACGGTCCGGAACTCGTTGAGCTCCGGTACCCTCGGCCCCGCCGTGGAAGGATACGACCACAAGATCGGCGCGCTTCTTTGCATCGAGTACGTATTGACGAGCGGCCGCGAGGTCATTGACGTTGGGAACGATATTATTGTGTGCGAATCCGATGAACGCGACCCGTTTGCCCTTGACCTCAATGATCGTGCTGGAGAACTGGCCTCGATCGCTGCCTGCGTGCTTGATGCCGACCGCATCGAGCGCGGCGCGAGTATCTGCCCGGCCCTTGTCCCCGAAGTCGCCCGCGTGATTGTTGGCGACGCTCATCACATCGAATCCGGCGGCTTTCAGATGCTCGTTATAACGAGTAGGCATCCGGAACGCGAAGCATCGCGATGTGTTGGAACCGCATTTTGCAGAGGTACCGCTGTCGGTCATCGGGCCTTCAAGGTTGCCGAATGCAATGTCGGCGGCAGACAAGACCGGCGTGAACTCCTTTAGGAGGTCGGCTCCGTCATTTGGCGGCATCCTAGTGTCGTTGGGATACGGTGAACCCATCATGATATCACCGACGGCAGCGATGGTTACGGGTTCAGAATTGGCAGGCGGTGTCGGCCCGGGCTGTGCGCCATTTCCGACGGACGTCGGAGCGGCTTCGGTCTTTGATGCCGGTGAGCCGCAAGCGATCAATGCGGCGAGCATTAGGGGAAAGAACAGAACGGGAACGGTGAAATTTCGCATGACGGTAATCTTCGCACGAAGTCGTCATCGCTTTCAATACGTTCTGACATTTCAGCGGGCACGAAAAAAGGCGGCCAATCCAATTGGCCGCCTTGATAGCTGCATCTGAACCCCTGCTACGGAGCTATACCTGTAAAGTTAACATCGTTCAGATCCTGATTGATCTGAATGGTCTGCGGAGTAAAGGTATAGAAGCGAGAGACAGGAGTTATCTGGTACGTCCTGCCGCCCGGCAGGTCGGTAAAGGTAAAGTAGCCAAACGAACTCGTCAATGTCGCAAGCCGCGAGGTGCCGCCATCGATGTCCGCTATCGACACCAGAACTCCGGACATCGGCAAGCCGCCGGGCGAGAAAACGCGTCCCGTAACCGTGACCTGCGACTGTGCGGCAGCGCTCGGCACCTGTACGGCAACGGTCATCGGGCTGCCGGTCTTGAAGAAGCCGAGTGTGGCATTGCCGGTGGTCGGCGGACGATTCGAGTCGAATCTGAAGTTGTATAGCGTTCCCCAGCGGATCGCGTTCGCATTCGGATTCTGAGCCAGGCTCTCAGAGCTCCAGCTAACGGAGTTCGAACCTTGGACAGGGGACCACGGAGTCCCGCTGAATCCGGCATTGCCCGTCGTGCCGTCGGCCGCCCACCCAGGGTGCTGCGGCGGTGCACTGAATCCCAAATTCGCGAGCGTGACGCCAGCTCCGACCGGAACCGAGAACGACTGGATAGCACGATCGATATTCATGTTGTAAACGGCGTACTCATAGTGCCAAACGCCGGCCGAAGGATTGGTAACCTTGTAGCCGACAACGCCGATACCATCGACTCCCGGAGCAGGTGCGAACTCGCTGAACGAGGCACCGGTCCAGGCGTAAATGGCCGCCTTTTGTCTTACGGTAGCTGCTGCAGCCGTGAACGAGAACGACGTTGTGCCCGATACATTGTACTGGCGATATGAAACGTTGTTGTTCATATTGCACTGCGTTGGGTTCGACTGGCACCAGGCATATTCGTGCGGGGTCACATACTGCCCTTCGGCAAAGTAGGTCGCTCCGGGGTTGAGCGTCGTATTCAGATCGTTGATGTTCGTATAGATCCGATGCGAGGGACCGGTATGCGTATGGCCCGTGTGGTCATTGTTCCGCGTCGCCGAATCGTCTCGCGGATAGAAGCCCGTATACGGATTGATCCATGCACGCGATCCGAGGTTCGGCCCCGCGTTCAAGCTGGCGGAATAGGGATCCGAGCAGCCCGAACCGAGCTGGGAACCGCCGACCCCGTTACAGCCGAGATTGCAAATGTTGTTTGTAAGTGCAGTAAATGCGTGCTTTACGCTCGATTGGCCAACCTGTTCAAACCGCTCGGTGTTGCCCGAACCTCCGCTCATACGATAGAGGTTCTGAGGTATGACAGGATGATCATTCGCAGGATTTGCAAACCAATTGAGGTTGACCGTGCCAAAATTACACGAATCGGTACCGACTGCGAGTCCTACAAAACCGCCAGCCGAGCTACCAAACTGCGCGAGACCGCTCAAGTCGCCGACCACAACGTCAGGGCCGGGAACGGTTCCCGCAAGCGGACCTGATGGCGGGAGCACATTCTGCGTCGTTTCGCCATCCACGATCTGAGTGACCTCGATCGGATACATTTCGACCGAGATGGTGATCTCACCGATCGCCTTGTTGGCAAGCGAGCCTCGACCAAGTTCGGAAGCGAATTCTGGCGACACAAGCAGCCGGCCGCCGCTCAAGGTCAATGACCTGCCGTATTGGTCATAACTTGTCTCAAAGCCTTCGATGTTGAAGAACGTATAGCCCGTATTGGCATCCCGGACCGCAAGTTCATACTGCCCGCCCCACTCCAGGCTCTCTATCGTCAGATCCCTAAGCGATGCGGCAAGCTTTGCCGGCAAAGGAGCGGAGACCTGCGGGTCGAGTCTGAGAGTTCCCGGAGGAAGACCGCGAAACTCACCGTTGTAGATCAGAGCCTTAAAGAAAGAATCTTTAACAGCCGCGAACCGGACGGCAGCCGGCCGTGACGCCCGGCCACGTGATATTGTGCCGTTAAGGGTGTTTACGTCGATATCCATCGCGACGCTTCCGCCCCCAACGATCATTTTTTCGAGCGTTCCGGTATCGTGCGAACGGGTCGAAGCGGTCGAGTTGATCATCTGATCGACCCCGCTGCCGAAGAATAGTAAAGAAGGGAGCAACGCGATAGCTATCGTTTTGAACATAGTACCTTTTTCCTGTTAGAACTTGGGTTGTAAAGCTTGACCTACGTTTGGGTCGGGCAAATAAGAGCCAACATACTTTATTACACCCTTTGAGGGTCAAATAGCAAGTTCAAAATGTAGGAATTTGCCTTACGTGCCGTTAACCTGAGAAACTGGGAAAGCCTTTGCCGATAAGCTCTTTGCGAATGAAACAAGGATGTGAGAGTAACGAAGCGCGCCCTCGCCGTAGTATCGAACTGCCGGTGCTATCGACGAGTAATTCTACGCGGTCGCCGGTCGCCGTATCGCGGACCGCGAAATGGCGTGCTGCGGCATTGATCGCTTTGAATTGCCTAATGGCGATCCACATCATCCAGTGGGTCTATACCGGCCGTACGGTTTCGCCGATCGAACCGTCTGAGACGATGTTCACGCTCCAGAACGGAGCAGTCAACGCCGGAGCGATATTCTTTGCGGCCGCGCTGATAGCGACGCTGGTATTTGGGCGATTTGTTTGCGGCTGGGGCTGCCATGTGGTCTCGCTTCAGGATCTCTGCGCCTGGCTGCTAAAAAAGATGGGCATGACACCGCGGCCTTTCAGATCACGGCTGCTGGTATTTGTGCCGTTGGTCATAGCGCTTTATATGTTCGTATGGCCGACCGTCGCCCGTTGGCTATCGAAACCTAAGGACGCGCCGCTCTTTCCTCAATTTACCAACCATCTGATCACGACCGAGTTTTGGGCGACTTTTCCGCCTGTCGCCGTGGCGATCCCATTTCTATTCATATGCGGCTTCGTGGTCGTTTACTTTCTCGGCTCGAAAGGATTCTGCACGTACGGCTGTCCTTATGGAGGCTTTTTCGGAGTATTGGACAAAGCAGCCCCGGGCCGCATCCGCGTAACTGATGCGTGCAACGAATGCGGCCATTGCACGGCTGTCTGCACCTCGAACGTGATAGTGCATCGCGAGGTCAAAGAGTTCGGCATGGTGGTCGATCCGGGCTGTATGAAATGCATGGACTGTGTTTCGGTATGTCCAAACGACGCGCTTTATTTCGGATTTGGTAAGCCTGCTCTGGCCGCAAAGGGTAAGTTGTCTCGCACGTATTCGCTTACGTGGCCGGAGGAGATCGCAGCCGCTGTGGTCTTCGCTGCGAGCCTATTTGCCGTCTGGGATGTGTACCAATTGGTGCCGATGTTGATGGCTCTGGGTATTGCGATCGTGTCCACTTATCTGTTTATGCGGCTGGTCAAGATAGTGCGTTCGGGCGACGCCGCATTTTATCGATGGACGCTGCGTTCCGCGGGGCGTATGACCTCGGCCGGCTGGTTGTTCGCTGCATTCGCGGTCGTCTGGCTCGGTCTCAATGCGCACAGCGGTTTCATTCGTTATTACGAACTTTCAGGAGCGAGGTCATTCGAGTCTCTCAAGGTGCCGGACGAGCTTGCCCTGGCGCAAGCCGACCCAGTTCAATGGATATCAGCCGCCGATCGAGCGGCGATCGACAGCGGCAGGCACGCATTCGGTATAGCTGATCGCTATGGATTATTTAGCAATGGTGACGCATTGGCGAAGCTAGGCTGGTTCGAATTCCTAAGCGGTGATGCCGCGGCGGCGGTTTCGACCCTGGAGCGAGCAGCGGCGTCGCAGCCGGCCGGATCTAGGGTGCTGAGCAGGTATTATCGCGGGGTCATACTTGACCGGATCGGACGTTTTGACGAAGGGGAAGCCTCGTTGAATGCTGCGCTGGCCGAACGAGATGACCTGGTGGCCGCGCGCGAGGAACTCGGCGTATCGCTTTGGCGGCAAGGGCGTCGCACGGAGGCCGCCGGAGCATGGCGAGATGCGCTCGCACAAAACCCGGACCTGGTCATGGCTAACTATTTCATGGCGGGAGCCGCGGCCGCTTCGCTTGATGCCGTCGAAGCAGATCGTTACGAACGTATCGCTGACGGACTTGCTCCAAAGGAGCCTTTCTTCCAGTGGATGCTGGGCGTCCGACTGAACGGCGTTGGAATGACTCAGCTTGCCGACAAGCGATTTCAGATGGCGATCCAGATGGATCCGCGATTCAGATCGCGAAAGCGTCAATGATCCATTAGCCGCCTGCGGCCGCCTGATCGCCTTCACCGACTGTGAGAGCCTCCGATACGAGTTTTGTCTGCTCGAGATTGTGGATCGCGTAGGATCCCGTCGCCGGTGAAGCCGAAGCCGAACGTCCTACATACGAGAGCGTCGCTCCGATCGGCAAAAGGGAACGGAGCCTTGGCTCGACAAAGGCCCAGCCGCCCATATTCTGAGGTTCCTCCTGGGCCCATACGATCTCTTTGGCATTCGGATATGAAGCAAAGATAGCCGCCAAGGCCCGGCCGGGGAACGGATAGAACTGCTCAAGCCGGATCACTGCAACTGACCCGTCGGCGCCTGATTCGCGGGCGGCATCCAGGTCATAGAACACTTTTCCGCTGCAGATGGCGACACGCTTCACGGCGTTGCGGTCAGACACGCGAATATCGTCGATAACGGGATCGAAACCGCCGGAGACGAGTTCATCCATCGTCGAGCTTGCAGCCGGCAGCCGAAGCAGGCTTTTTGGCGTCATCACGATTAGAGGACGTACAATATCCTGTTTGACCTGTCTTCGCAAAAGGTGGAAATACTGGGCAGGAGTCGTAGGATAACAGACCTGCATATTGTTCTCGGCACAAAGCTGAAGATATCGCTCGAGGCGAGCAGACGAATGCTCAGGGCCCTGGCCCTCATAGCCATGCGGGAGCAGCATCACAAGACGGCATCGCTGCTGCCACTTATCTTCGCTCGACGAGATATATTGGTCTATGACGATCTGTGCTCCGTTCGAGAAATCGCCGAACTGAGCTTCCCAGGCGACCAGTTGATCAGCAGCGACGACCGAATAGCCGTACTCGAATCCCAACACACCGTACTCAGAAAGCGAGCTGTCAAAGACATAGAACCTGGCTGCCGGATTGGAATCGCTTCCCAATTCACTCAACGGCGTCCAGCGGGTGCCGGTCATCGTGTCATACATCGACGCGTGCCGCTGCGAAAAGGTACCGCGCCCGGAATCCTGGCCGCTGACTCGAACAGGGTGACCTTCGACCACCAGCGAACCGAATGACAGAGCTTCTGCAAAGCCCCAATCCATCGCCACCTCGCCATCGCCCATCTTGGCACGCCGAGCAAGCTGGCCAACCATCTTCGGATTGATATTAAAGCCGTCCGGGACCAGCGATATCTTATCGGCGATCGCCGCGAGCGTTTCACGCGCGACACCCGTGGGGAATACGGTCGAGCCGTCCTCTTCGGCCGACGGGGCCGGTAATTCAGCTTTCGCCGGTTTCTCCGCCGCAATTTGCTTGGCCCGGGCCAGGACCCGCTCGTATTTTTCGACCACATGCGACGTCATCTTCTCGAGGTCTTCCTCCGAGATCACTCCGTCGCGGACCAGACGCTGAGCATAAAGATGCCTGGTCCCGGGGTGAGCCTTAACGCGGGCATACATAACGGGTTGGGTGTAGCTGGGCTCGTCTCCCTCGTTGTGGCCCAGCCGGCGGAACCCTACAAGATCGAGTACCACATCCTTGTCGAACTCGTGGCGGTAAGCCAAGGCTATTTGGATGACGCGATAGGCTGCTTCGGGGTCGTCACCGTTGATATGAAAGATCGGTGTCTGAGTTATCTGAGCTGCGTCGGTCGAATAGATCGAACTCCTTGCATTCTCGACTCCGGTAGTGAATCCGATCTGATTGTTTATGACGATATGAATGGTCCCGCCGGTCCTATATCCGGGCAGGCTCGCGAGCTGAAGCGTCTCCATCACAACGCCTTGGCCCGCAAACGCGGCGTCGCCGTGAAGCAGCACGGGCAGGATACGATCGTAAACCTCCTCACGGGTTCGCTGTTCGCCGTTTCGCAGCGCGTCCTGACGAGCTCTGGCCATTCCCTCGACGACTGGATTGACCGTCTCGAGATGGCTCGGATTGCAAGAAAGCCGCAAAGCGATCTCGCGTCCTGACCTCGTTTTCCGCAGACCCTCGGCTCCCTGATGGTATTTCACATCGCCTTCATCGGCAGGAAAACTCGGATGCGAGGTGCCTTCAAATACGGTAAAGATACGTTCCGCCATATCGCCCGTTTCAGGGTCGCCGATGATATTGGACAGTACGTTGAGCCGGCCGCGGTGCGCCATACCCATATAGATCTCGTCAACGCCGCGAGCCGCAGCTCCCTCGACGAGTTGATCGAGCATAGGGATCACCGTTTCGCATCCCTCGAGCGAGAAACGCTTCTGGCCCAGGTATTTCTTATGCAGGAATTGCTCGAACTGCTCGGCCTCGATCAGCTTTTGCAGAAGTTCCTTCCGGATCTCATTATCCAGCGGCTGGGTATCGACAAATTGCTCACGGACCTGGCGTCTGATCCACTCTTTTTCCTCTTTGTCCTGTATGTGCCGATACTCGATACCGACCTTGCCGCAGTACGCTTTTCTAAGTATGTCCAGGATGCGGCGGAGCGTAGCGGTCTTTTCGCCGTGAAGCCCGCCCGTTATGAATTCGCGGTCGAGGTCCCAGATCGTAAGGCCGAAATTCTCAAGATCAAGCTCCGCAGCATGATGTGAGGTCATGTTCAGCGGATCGATATCGGCAAGCAGGTGCCCTCGTATGCGATATGCGTTGATCAATTGGAGCACATTGGCCTGTTTCTCCGCTTGCTCAGCAGAACGGTCTATACCAAGCAGCGACGGATTGTAGTCCTCAGCCCAACGCAGCGGCGGATAATTGATCTCAAGATCGGCAAAGATAGCGTCGTAGAATCCGTGTTTGCCCGCCAGGAACTCGCTCACACGTGCCAGGAATAGCCCGCTCTCGGCACCTTGGATGACCCGGTGGTCGTATGTATTCGTCAGCGTAATTACCTTGCTTATTCCAAGCTGCGAGAGTGCGGCCGGCGTCATAGCCTGATACTCCGGCGGGTACTCGATCGCACCGGTCGCGATGATCGCGCTTTGGCCCGCCATAAGGCGTGGGTTAGAGGCAGCGGTCCCGATCGTGCCGGGGTTAGTGAGCGAAATGGTGGTCCCCTGAAAATCAGGGATCTCAAGCTTGCCGTCACGTGCACGACGCACCTTGTCGTTATAGGCGTCAAAGAACTCAGCGAAGTTCATTTTGTCTGCGGCCTTGATGTTCGGCACAAGCAGGTTGCGCGACCCGTCTTTCTTTTCGATATCTATCGCAATACCCAGATTGACGTCTTTGTGTTCGAGCCTCGATGGCACTCCGTCCACCCAGCCGAACCCGACATTCATCGCTGGCAGGTCGCGAACGGCACGGACGATGGCCCAGGCGATGATATGCGTGAACGAGACCTTTCCCCTGCCGCGTGAAACAAAGTAATCGTTTATCAATCTGCGATTCTCTTCGAGAACCTTTACCGGCATCGATCGAAAACTCGTAGCTGTCGGTACGCCGAGGCTCGATTCCATGTTCTCGACGATCTTTTTTGCCGGTCCGGTGATCGGACGAGCGGCCGCATCCGCCGGGACGGTTGCGGAGCCCGGTGCCGCAGGTTTGCTGGCCTTTTGTTCCGGCCGAGGTTCGGCTGGTTCCAACTCGGCGGCCTGTGGGGACGAAACGGATCCGCCGGCGATCAGCTCGCCGAAATACTCACGCCAAGCCTCGTCCACCGACATCGGGTCCGAGTTGTATCGCGACAAAAGCCCCTCGACGTAATTGGCGTTCGAACCGAACGCCTCTTTAATGAATTCGGAAATGCTGGATGTATTCGAGTTCACGTGCTTAGCCTCGCTAAACGTATAGTTTAACGCATAGCCGAAGAAAAAGTAATGTTTGCCGGCCGAACGGCCAAACGGTCAAATTAGGGGATTATCCACCATGATCGAGAGGCGGACCGGGACCACACGCTTGGCACTGAATATCAGACGCGTGAATCGGCCGAATACGAAAATAGTACCGCGGATCTCCCATTGCGGCTTTTTCTCGAACATTTCGCGGAATGCGGCCCTGGCGAGGTTGAGGTGAGATATGCGGAACTTTATCGGGTCGGATAGGACGATCTTTTCGCCCGGACGTATCTTGACCGGGCCGCGATACTCCTCGACGTCGGACGGCAGCCCATTGACTGTCACGTCGCGGAAACTTATGTAATGTATCTCTCCCTTTGCCGCGAGGCCGCGCAGTGTCACCGGAGCCGACAAGGTAACACCTGATGCCGATACATCTTCGACGGAGATCTCGCCAAAGACCAACGGCGGTTCACCCGATGTATATGAGCCGTCGGCAGCTGATGCTCCAGTGGGGCGGGACTCGATAACGGTTCCCCGGTCGTAAACCTTATAGCCGCGGATCTTTCCCGGAAGCTCCTGGGCATTCACCGCGGCTGCGAGTATGAATGCGGCGAAAGCTGCTGTTGCGATCCGTGTCGGTATCATTGCTGCGTAGTTGCGGGTTGTCCGCTGTCGGGCTCGGCCGTGCCGGCGGCTTCGATATCGAGCCTTATACCGTCCAGAACGCCGTTGATGAACTGTGTGGCCTCGTACGTGGAGAATCGCCTCGCGACCTCGAGAGCCTCGTTGATAGCCACCGGATTCGGCGTGTCGCAATAGCGAAATTCAAAGACGGCCAGCCTGAGAATGTTTCGATCGACCAGGGCCATTCGCTCGATACGCCAATGTTCGGTGCGTTTCTTGATCAGTTCGTCTATGTCCTCGAGGTGGGTGAGAGTGCCGGCGACGATGCGATCCGCAAAATCCCGGGTTGCCATATCGACGGCCCCGTCCCCGAGTTCACGCCAATAATTATCGATCACTGCTTCGGCGCCTGTATCGGTCAGGTCGGCGGCAAAAAGCATCTGGAGAGCGCATTCGCGGCCCTTGTGGCGATTGGCTGTATTTGCCTCAGCGGGGTCTAATGACATGGTGAGATCGATGAATGATCAAGCTCCAACTACTTTAGGATCGGACGAACCGAATCGTCTAAGTTCGGCAACGAGCTCGATGGCTGCGATAGCGGCTTCGTAACCTTTGTTATCATCATTGTCGGCGGATCGGATCTCGGCCTGCTCTACGGTGTCAGCCGTGATCACGCCGAACAAGACCGGTACGCCCGTCGATAAAGCAACACTCATAAGCCCCGAGGCGGCCTGGCCCGCCACATGATCGAAATGGGGCGTGTCTCCTCTGATGACTACGCCTAGGGCGATCACAGCATCGACGCGGCCGGACATGGCCGCAGCTCGGGCCGCGATCGGCAATTCAAATGCTCCGGGAACTTGTATGGTCTCGACAGGCCCGGCGTCTCGTTCTGCAAATGCACGGCGGGCGCCTAGTGTTAGGCGTTCGGTCATCTCGCCGTGCCAACGAGCGGCCACGATCGCGAATCGCATATTCGCGGCCGATTCTCCGGTAGTATAAAGATCGGTCTTCACAAAGGTACTGCTACGCCCCAGGGACATGGGTCCGGGCACCAACAAGTATAGTTAACGGGCGCTTTCAATTACAAGCAATCGCGCAAGATTTTGCTATCGCAGAGGTCGTCGGCAATAATCGATCAGGTCGATGTCGCAATACATCATACAAGCCGAAGAATCACTCATCATCGAGACGCCCGAGCGCGTGCCGCTGGAGTTTTCGCTGGCTTCGATCGGCAACCGCTTTCTCGCGGTTGCGGTGGATCACGTCCTGCAGTTCCTTGCAATGTTCACGATCGCCTGGTTCCTGATCGCCGTGTCCGATCTGCCATTGGGCGAAACGGCCGAAGAGACGCTGACAACTATGCCCGGATGGCTGCTCGCGGCGACCATACTTCTGGTCTTTTTCATATTTGCATCGTATTTCATCATTTTCGAGTGGCTCTGGAACGGACAGACGCCCGGCAAGCGAATGATGAAACTGCGGGTAATTCGTGAGGACGGCCGTCCGGTCACTCTGTGGGAAGCGATAGCCAGAAACTTGATTAGGATCGCGGACGCGATGCCGGGCTTTATTATCCCGATCTATTCGGTCGGCCTGATCACGGCATTTCTAAATAGCCGCGATCAGCGTCTTGGCGACATTTTTGCCGGCACGGTGGTCATCCGCGAACGCACTGACGAAGCTCCCACGTTTCGCGAGACGTTCTCATCCACGACGCCTGACCTGGCGTATGCGCGTTTCAAGCCGACGGTAGAATTTTCCGCGAATCTCGCAGGGGTCAGCGATCCGGAGATCGAGGTGGCCGAGACATTTCTTCGCCGACGACTCGATCTGACGGAAAAACAGCGGGAATGGATGGCATGGCGCATCGCTCTGCCGCTGATGTTCAAGCTCAAGCCCAAGTATGATCTAGCCGAATTCACATACGAAGGCTTTCTGGAAGAACTTGTCCATCGTGTCGCCGCTCGGCGTTCGCAATTGAATTGAAGCCACTCGAAGCGTTTCGGCCAGAACGGGAACGATTTGCTTTTCTGTAAATTAGTTCTCGGGTTCGTACACCGTCAGCTCGATTTTCGAGCCATTTCTGCAATTTCTGAAAAAAGTTTGAAAAAATATACGTAACAGCCCATTGCCAGCAAATGGCAGCTTATGTATTCGGTCGGCCGGAAACTCAAATAAAAAGCGAGTTTGCGAGGACATCCTGCCGACAAAGTACCGCCGAAGCGGTTGCAATGCCATATGGTTTTGGCCATAATTCTCGGCGTCGTTCTCTGCAGTCGAACCACCAAGAAAGCGGCAATCCGACTTAAAAGATGACCAGAAAAGTATTGATCACCGGCGGGGCAGGATTCATCGGCTCGCATCTAGTGGACGCGCTTGTTGCCGAGAAGGGTTGGCACATAACTGTGGCCGACGACCTGAACGATTTCTATTCGCCTGCGCTCAAACGCGCCAACATAGCGAAGCACATCGGCTCGTCCCATTTCCAATTTTCAGAGATCGATATTCGCGACCGCATAGCTCTCGAATCACTTTTCGACGAGAATTCGTTCGACGTGATCGTCCATCTCGCGGCGCGCGCCGGTGTGCGTCCGAGCCTTCTGGAGCCGGAGCTCTACGTCGAGACCAACGTCAACGGCACGATGAACCTGCTAGAAATGGCACGCGAGTTCGAGGTGCCGCAGTTCGTCTTTGGGTCGTCATCGAGTGTTTACGGCGTCAACTGCAAAGTGCCGTTCAACGAATCGGATCCGATCTTCAAACCGATCTCGCCGTATGCTGCGACAAAGGCCGCAGGCGAATTGCTGTGTCACACCTATTCGCATCTTTATGACCTTAGGTGCGTTTGTCTCAGATTCTTCACGGTTTACGGTGCCCGGCAGCGGCCTGACCTTGCCATTTGCAAATTCGCACGTCAGATCCTGGAGGGCAAACCGATCCAGATGTTTGGTGACGGCACTACCCGCCGCGATTACACTTATGTCGAAGACATCGTTCAAGGTGTCAGGGCAGCGATCGATTACCGTGGATCAAAGTTCGATATATTCAATCTCGGTGAATCCGAGACCACCGAGCTATCCCATTTGATCGAATTGTTGGAAGAATCGTTATCACGAAAAGCTGTAATTGAACGTAAACCGATGCAGCCCGGGGACGTGCCTGTTACGTTCGCCGATATCACAAAGGCACGCAAGCTTCTCGGCTATTCGCCAACCACCAAGATAGCCGACGGCATTCCTAAGTTCGTGGAATGGTTCCGGTCTGCAAATGAGATCGCCGTTATAGCCTGAAACGCCCGGAGGGCAACAACTGACAAGCGCCCGCTTGACAGCGTCCGGAATTGGAATTATTCTAAATCCAATTCCGATGTCGAACACCAAATATCGCATATAGGAATTGGGGATGGACCGGCCCGGCGACCGGAGTTCGTCCTCTGACATCACATCTAAGATCATTAAAGGGGAAAAACTGCTATGGGAGATAACATGGAATCCAACGGGTGCCCGCATATGAGCGGCGCGATGCGCCACAACGCAGGCACTCGCAGAACTAACCGAGACTGGTGGCCGAACGCGCTTGACCTCAGGCCGCTCAGGCAGAATTCGGAACTGGTCGATCCGATGGGCGAAGATTTCAATTACGCTGAGGAATTCAAGACGCTTGACCTCGATGCGGTGATGTCTGACCTCAAGGCGTTGATGACCGACTCACAAGAGTGGTGGCCGGCCGATTACGGACACTACGGGCCGTTTTTTATCCGCATGGCGTGGCACGCCGCGGGTACGTATCGCGTAGCGGATGGCCGGGGCGGAGCCGGCAATGGCGAACAGCGTTTTGCTCCGACGAATAGCTGGCCGGATAACGGCAACCTTGATAAGGCCCGCCGGTTGCTCTGGCCGATCAAACAGAAGTATGGGCGCAAGCTCTCGTGGGCGGATCTTTTCATTCTCGCCGGCAACGCAGCGCTCGAATCGATGGGATTCAATACTTTTGGATTCGGTGGCGGCCGCAAGGACGTCTGGCAGGCGCAGGATGATGTCTATTGGGGCTCAGAAGGCGAATGGCTTGCGACCAGCGACAAGCCGAACAGCCGTTATTCCGGTGACCGCGATCTGGAGAACCCGCTTGCCGCGGTTCAGATGGGCCTGATCTATGTTAATCCTGAGGGGCCCGACGGCAACCCTGATCCGCTCCTCTCCGCACGCGATGTTCGCGAGACATTTGCGCGCATGGCGATGGACGATTACGAAACAGTCGCATTGACAGCGGGCGGGCATACATTCGGGAAGGCTCACGGAGCAGGCGACGCTGCAAATGTCGGCCCTGAACCTGAAGGCGCTCCGATCGAAGCACAAGGTTTCGGCTGGCTTAGCACATATGCTTCGGGCAAAGGTGCCGACACGATCACCAGCGGGATCGAGGGAGCCTGGACCCCGACGCCGATCACGTGGGACAACACTTATTTCGAGACGCTGTTCGGCAACGAATGGGAATTGACAAAGAGCCCTGCCGGAGCAAATCAATGGCGTCCCGTCGGTGTTGAACCCAACGTTCCTGACGCTGCGGATCCAAACAAAAAGCATCTCCCCATGATGACGACCGCCGACATGGCGATGCGGATGGATCCGGACTACGAGAAGATCTCGCGTCATTTTATGGAGAATCCGGCAGAGTTTGCCGATGCCTTTGCCCGGGCGTGGTTCAAGCTGACTCACCGCGACATGGGTCCAAAGGCTCGGTACCTGGGCAAATTTGTCCCATCGGAGGACCTGATATGGCAGGATCCTGTCCCGGCAGGCACCCGGTTGGACGCCGGCGACGAGGCCGCGTTGAGGGAGAAGATACTCGCTTCAGGCCTGACTATCTCGGAGCTTGTATCGACGGCATGGGCCTCTGCCTCGACGTTCCGATGCACTGATTACCGCGGAGGAGCGAACGGAGCACGGATCCGGCTCTCGCCGCAAAAATTCTGGGAGGTCAATGATCCGGTAAGGCTCGAAAAGGTGCTGAACACGCTCGCAGGCATTCAATCGGAGTTCAACGCCGGCGGTAAATCGGTTTCGATCGCCGACCTGATCGTGCTTGGCGGTACGGCAGCTGTTGAGAAGGCCGCTCGCGATGCCGGAGCCGATATCTCTGTGCCTTTTACTTCGGGCCGCGGAGATGCGACGCAGGAGCAGACCGAGATCGAGTCTTTCAAATATCTCGAACCGCAGGCAGACGGATTCAGAAACTACAAGAAAGGCCACCACGGTACTCCGGCCGAAGAAATGCTCGTCGATAAGGCAAATCTGTTGGGCCTGACGGCACCTGAGATGACCGTACTCGTCGGAGGTCTGCGAGTCCTGGGTGCGAACTGGGACGGCTCGAAGCACGGAGTATTCACCGATCGACCGGGTCAGCTTACCAACGATTTCTTCGTCAATCTGCTCGATATGAGCACGCGTTGGGAGCCGGCGAATGGCGATGGCCAATTGTATAACGGCGTCGATCGAGCGACGGGGCAGATGAAGTACACCGCGACGCGTGTCGATCTGATCTTTGGCTCGAACTCGGAGCTGCGTGCCCTGGCGGAGGTTTACGCTTGTGAGGACGGCAAGCAGAAGTTCGTCAGCGACTTCGTGGCCGCTTGGAACAAGGTAATGAACGCCGACCGATTCGACGTCGCATAAACTGTTCAGAGTGAGGCATTTAGGCGTTTGCCAAATGCTCAGATGGGCGGCCTGATCACGGGCCGCCTTTCCTCATTCAGACGCGGAGCGATCCGCGAAATCCCCTTGCGGCATAGTAAGATTCCGCACCGTTGTGATAAATGAAAACGTGTCCGTAGCGCCAGTCGCCGAACAACGCTCCGCCGCGTTCGCGTATATCGGCGGGGGTCGCGATCCAGCTCGAGGTTTTTGTATCTAAGGGGCCGAAACTCTGAAGCTTGCGGTATTCGGCTTCGTCGAGGATCGTGATGCCCATTTCGGCGGCCATGCTGAGTGCACTGTGGGCAGGTTTGTGTTCCTTGCGAGACGCCAAAGCTGCGGCGTCAAAGCAAACGCTCCGTCGGCCGTTAGGACTCTCGGGCGAGCAATCGACAAAAACGAATTCGCCTGTCTTCTTATCAAAGGCGGTAACGTCCGGTTCGCCGCCGGTGCTCTCCATCGTAAAGAGCGAAGTTAGTTTGCCGGGAGCATTCCTTAATTTTGCCTCGACGCCGGCCCATTTGATGCCTTTGTGGCGGTGAGTATTCTCCTCAAAGCGTTTCTTGAGGGTTTCGATGAGGGCGTTGCGTTCGGCGGCGGAGAGGGTTTTCTTCATAGCGGCGACATTATCGCAAAATATGCAGCCGCAGCGCTAATCGGTCAGCTTGCGCCCAGCATCAGCATCGAGAATCTCCACAAAAAACCTGGGAATTTCGATGTCATTCTTCGCTGCAAACGCAATGAATTCGTTTGTGGACATTGGCGAATGTGTCCGGCCATATTGGCATTTGCGGTCCTCTTCGTAACAATAGACCTTTCCCTCAAAATACAGATATCCGCTCTCGCCCCATTGATCGACGTGCCCAACCGTAAAGTGCGGATGCTCAAGATAATAAATGTGCTCGAAGTTCTCAGGAGTCATTAGCTGCCCGCTACTATCCGATAATAGCATCACTGTCGCTTCGGGTTTTGACAAGGCATCGTTGCCTTTTTCAGGCTTCGTATTGGTTGAGGCATTGTAAAGCACTTGCGGCCCTTCGGGCGGCACTTTTTTGCCCTTCGTGAGGGACTCGTCACCCGTCGGGAGCGACTTGTAGTGCTTCGGGTGGAACTGTTACCGTTTTGCAACCCATTATTCCCGCTTCGTCAAGCACTTGCAGGGCTTCGTGGGGCGTTTACACCGCTTCGTCTGAGACTGGCGCGGGTTCGTTCATTCCGAACCAACGCGGGGCAAACACTCTTCGACTCTCATATTGTACGGAAGGGGTTTGCCCGGTTTGTAACTCAACCACGCCACGTCTTTGAGACCCGTGGCCCATACAGCCCCGCTTGGGCCGACGCTTCCATGGGCAATGATGAGGATGTGGGCGATGATCGGTACTACCACGCGTCGAAGTCCAATAGCTCGGACCGTTTTCTCCGGGAAGACGACGATGCCATTCGAATCAGTGTATTGATCTTCCGTCCCACCATTCGGACCCAGGAACAAGGAGTAATGAGCATGACTTTCCGTAACCCGCATGTCACGGCAAAGATTGCCGTTCACATCACGAACTTCTAACTTCCACTCAGGCACTACCGTGCTTTCAAAAGGATAAAGTGCAAGTAATGCAAGAATAGCAAGAGAGCCGATTACCCAATACCGTTTATTCATTCACTTTTCTTCAAAGCGTCATGCACCAACCTTCTCCAAGCGGTTGTAGACGGTGTCGCGTTCGACGGGGTCGAAACCGGCACGTTGGATCTTTTCTCTGATCTCTTGTTTGGTCATTTTTACTTCGCCGCCTTCGTTGAGGTGTAAGTCGAGGTTGAACGGGCCGACGGGGCTGAAATTCGACTATGCTGCCAGGACTTCAACGTAATCACTTCTGGACATTGGCAGTGGAATTTGTGCACCGGATTCCGTCAGGTCTTCGAGGTGAAATTCGATAGCTTCATGAATTAGCTTTTTCACCTCTTCCTCGGTTTCTCCAACTGCGACGCATCCCGGGAGGTCGGGAACGTAGGCTCCCCAACTTGTCTCCCCTCTCTCTATTACCACCATGTATCGCATGATTATTTCTTGAGCCCCGCTTGTTTCAGAACATTGTTCATCGTACCGACCGGCATGTCAAGACTTTCCTTTCCCGCTATCGTTACCGTTCCCCCGTTTTGGTCGGGTGGTGAAATTGCCTATGGCTACCGCGGGTTCGAACCAAAACCCAACCATCTTTCTCGATCATCTTGATCAGATCTTTGATTTTCAAGCTGCAATCTTCTCCACGCGGTTATAGATCGTATCTCTCTCAACGGCTTCAAAACCCGCGCGTTCAATCATTGAGACGATCTCAACCTTCGACATCCTCACTTCATTATTCGACTCGACGGAGTAGCTGTGGGTGAGTTCGCCGCCTTCGGTGATGGTACCGTCGAGGTCGTTGGCGCCGAAGTGGAGGGCGGTCTGGGCGGTGGCTTTGCCGAGCATGACCATCACGCTGCCACCGGCATCAACGTGAAAACGCGTCCGTAGCGAGCAGCCGACCGGACATCTCCACGTCGGAGTGCTTCTCTGACAATATCTAGCTTGTAGGCCTCTTCCACGCTTAGGTAAGGAGACCATTCGTCCTCGGTAAGGGTCAGCTCCACTGAGACCTCTGCGACGTATTCGCCTTCTTGGATCAGTTTAGTTCGTGCAACCTTTTTCATCGCTTTCTCTTTAGTAAGTCATTGTCCCACATTTCGGTGTCCGGGCGATAGGCTGTTATGAGTACGGCCGGTTTGGCTTTACCTTTCGGGATGCCCCACAAAACATGAATGTATTCCCCTGTCCTGTCCGTTTGCCGCAGCAAAACGCATGGCCCCTTCGGGTAATCGGGATAGTCCTCAACTAATGCGGCGTCCGCTATTCCTTCGACAGCTTCGCGAGCGAGTATACCGTCTGCGGCAAGTTCATCGTAGCCATGATCGGAAATGCGAACTTTGCCTTCTAAAATCAACTGTCGAATCTGATCGAGAGTTTCGCTCATTACCCATCACACAGCCGCCTTCTCCACCCGATTATAGACCGTATCCCTTTCCACAGCCTCAAACCCCGCACGATCGATCATTTCGATGATCTCTTGTTTGGTCATTTTCACTTCGCCTTCGGCGGCGTAGGCGTGGGTCAGTTCGCCGCCGTCGGTGATGGTGCCGTCGAGGTCGTTGGCGCCGAAGTGGAGAGCGGTCTGGGCGGTAGCTTTGCCGAGCATGACCCAGTAGGCCTTGATGTGGTCGAAGTTGTCGAGCATCAGCCGCGAGACGGCGATGGTCTTGAGATTGTCGATCGCGTCCGGGCCGGGAAGCGACGAGAGAGCCGTGCCCGGCGGATAGAACGCGAGCGGGATAAAGCACTGGAAGCCGCCGGTCTTGTCCTGCTGTTCGCGGAGTTTGATGAAGTGGTCGACGCGGTCTTCGATGGATTCGATATGGCCGTAAAGCATTGTGGCGTTTGTCTTTAGGCCGGCTTTGTGGACCTTGCCAGCCAATTCGAGCCAGCGGTCGCCGTCGCATTTGTGATCGCAAATTCTACTACGTGTCGGCTCGGCAAAGATCTCGGCTCCTCCGCCGGGACACGAATCCATACCGGCAGCTTTCAATTTCTCAATGACCTCTTCGTCCGACATCTTGTAAAAACGTGCGAAGAAATCAAGCTCGACCATCGTCAGGGCTTTGAGATGCAGCTTCGGAAATTCGCGTTTGAGCGACGAAAAAAGTTCGGTGTAGTACTCGAAGGGCAGCTTGCTGTTGAGCCCGCCAACGATGTGCAGCTCGGTCGCACCTTCGGCGACCGCGTTTCGTGCGATCTCGATGCCTTCTTCGATCGAATGCGTGTATGCGTCCTCTTGCCTCGCCCTTCGGTAAAACCCGCAAAACTTACAATCCGCGACGCAGATATTTGTGTGGTTGAAATGCCGATTGACGTTGTAATACGTCGTCAGCCCGTGCTTACGTCGCCTGACAGTATCGGCGAGCTTGCCGAGTGCGTTAAGGTCGGACGTAGCGTAGAGAGCAAGGCCTTCGTCAAACGTCAGCCGCTCGCCGTCCTCTACTTTGAAGGCGATGTCGATCAGATTCTTGTCAAATGAAAACTGCATATAGCTAACTAAATTCTATCACTAAACTCATTCGACTCGACGCGAAGGGCAGATGTCGGCGAGCACGCATTCGCCGCATTTTGGTTTCTTTGCATTGCAGACGCGGCGGCCGTGCCACGTGATCCATTGGCCGTACTTGATCCAATCTTTTTGCGGGACGAGCTGCATTAGCTCGCGTTCCATCTTATCGGCGTTCTTTTGTTCCGAAATGCCCAGCAGGCGCGACAGCCTCAGGTTGTGAGTATCAACAACGATGCCCGATGCGATGTCCATAGCCTCGCCGAGCACGACGTTCGCCGTCTTGCGGCCAATGCCGGGCAGCCGCAGCATCTCGTCCATCGTCGTCGGCATCTCGCCGCCGAATTCTTCGATCAGCATCCGGCTTACGGCCTGGATGGCTTTCGCCTTTTGTCGGTAGAATCCGCAGGTGTAGATATCCTTTTCGAGCTCAGCTGTGTCGGCATCGACGAACGCCTGCGGCCCGTTGTATTTGCGAAACAGCACGGGTGTGACCTTGTTGACGTTCACGTCGGTATTCTGTGCCGCCAATATCGAAGCGATCATTAGCTGAAATGCGTTGCCATAGTCGAGCTCGACGCGAGCCTTAGGATAGAGCTTTCTGAGCCGCCGCGTGATCTCGGCGACCCGTTCGGTCAAAATTTGATCCGTTTGTTTTTTCATCCGAGCAATACCGCCGAACCAAACGATACAAGGAGTATCAGGCTTACAAAGGCATTCGTCGTAAAGAAAGCGGCATTAAGCCGGGACAGATCGTCTGCCCTTACGAGCGTATGTTGATAAACCAAGAGTGATCCGGCGGCTGCGACCCCGAGGGCGGCAGGCCACGATAGTTCGGAAACCACGTATAGCAGCACCAGCACCAGGAATGCCTGCAAATGGAACAGTCTTGCTATCCAGAGACTCCGAGCGATGCCGAACCTCGCAGGTATCGAGAAGAGCCCTGCCTTTCGGTCAAACTCGATATCCTGGCAAGCGTAAAGGACATCGAATCCAGCGGTCCACATCAGAACAAACAACGAGAGCAAAATGGGAACCTCGTGGGCAATGTCGCCGCGAACGGCTATCCAAGCAGCAGACGGAGAAATAGCCAGAGCGAGCCCGAGAAGCAGATGCGCAAGCGAAGTGAACCTTTTGGCGTAGGAATAACCGAGGACGAAGATCAACGCAACGGGTGACAAAGCGAACGTGAGCCAGTTGAGCGAATACGATGCAATAAGGAATATGCCGATGGAAAAATAGAGGAACGCCCAGGCAAACGTGACAGAGAGTTTGCCGCTGGGGAGTTCGCGGCCGGATGTCCGCGGGTTTCGCGCGTCGATGTCGCGGTCAACTATGCGATTGAATGTCATCGCGGCCGATCGGGCACCGATCATCGCAACAGTTATCCAGAGGAGCTGGCGCCAGCCCGGCAGTCCGCCGGCTGCAAGTATCGCTCCGAGGAATGCGAAAGGAAGAGCGAATAGAGTGTGCTCGAACTTGATCATTTCGAGCGTTGTCTTGATCTTAGAAAAGATGCCCGCCATTGCGAAAGCGATAATCCTATCACGACAAAGCGTCGCAGCATGAGCCGACCCGAGGGTCGATCACTTTCTGCCGGTACGCGCGTTCACTAGCCTGAGGGCGTGGCGGCGAACCGCTTCGGGGACATTTCGATCTTTCTGAAGGCCGAGAAGATCGCGAAGCTGGAGCCGATTCATTATTGACATCGAGTTGCCTATGGGCGTCCGCGGATTTTTGGCAAGGTTGAGCTGGATATTGTAAACGCGTCCCCATTGTCGGTTCATTGCGATCTGACGAAGGATGTCCTCGGAAACGCTTTTCATCTGCGATATGCGCTCGACTTCCTGCTCGGTGATGCGAGGATTGTTTATTACAGCGGATGAGACGAGTTTATTCGGGTCGCGAATGAGTATGTTCCTAGCCTCGCGGTCGCCTTTCATACCGAGTTTTACGCGGTCCTTGACGCCCATCTTTATGATGCGATTGAGCATCGAGATGCGTTCCGCGGCAACATCGTCCTCATCCTCTGACGATATCTCGCCGAGTATCTTCTCAAATACCGCCCGCCGCTGTTCTTCGGACTCTTCATAGATCTCCTCTATGAATTCGAGGCCAAGCCAGCTATCGTCAGTCTCGCGGTCGAGTACTTCGATGTGAGCCGCTAAAGCGGCCATGTCCTCTGCCGAGAGCCCGCCTTCATTCGGTTCAGACGCAAACTCGGCCGACTCGAGAAACTCTGCGGCCGCATCGCGGCCCTGAGCGCGCAACTCGTTGGCGATCTGCTGTGCTCCGCGTTCTTTCTCAAAAAATTCACGCCTTGTTTCCGCGGCCCTCCGCTCGGCTTCGCCGGTCCGGTGAGGATTCTCGATGATCGCATCGATTATCGCCGGTTCCCGGATCAGGAGCTGCTGGTTCAGTGAAATTAGCTCAAGAAGCGGCCCCGATCTTGTTTTTCGTGCAAGCTCTGCGACGGTCACGGGTTCCGTTACCGCGTTGGTCACGACGGCCTCGTAGATTGACTCAGGCATGTCATCTGCCGAGGCAAAATAAGCCAGCGTTGCCGGTGCGGCTTCGGGTGATCTTAGGATCGGCTCGATCATATCCGACGCCTGCTCGCGCAATGCAGTTCGGGCATTCGCTGCGAGTTCGGCATCGGAGCCAAGCGCGAGCGAAGCGAGAACCTCCAACAGGTCGGCCTGAGGCAAGGGAAGGATACCGCGCGATGCAGCCAGACGGGCCGGTCTCGGGGCTGTGCCCTCGATGACCGCTTTCACCACCGGATTCGACGAATGGACGTCAAAACTCATAGGTCTGCGGAGAATTCATCCGATTGAGCGTCTATAAAACATCTGGCGGAGCTCACGTCGAAGTGTAAGACGATATTAACACGATGAGGGCAACATCTTGACTAACATACTTGTATCGCCTAGGTTAAAAGTCGGCTGTCGATCATAGCCGTCCCATAAAACTGCACAAAAATTACCAGTTACCTTCAATAGAAAATGCTAAAGGATCAGATAATCGAGAGGATAGATTCGAGAAGCGCACGAATAGGCGTGATCGGGCTTGGATATGTAGGGTTGCCTCTTATCGTTGAGTTCGCCGGCAAAGGGTTTGCCTCGATCGGATTCGAGGTGGACCAAAAAAAGGCTGATGCGATAAACGACGGTAAGTCCTATATCGTTGACGTCACAAACGACGCCGTAGCGGGCTGTATATCATCCGGCCATCTTTCGGCTACGACCGATTTCGGCAGATTGGCCGAGTGTGACGTGATCATAATCTGCGTGCCGACGCCGCTTCGCAAGACCAAAGACCCCGACATGTCATATATCTTGACCGCGGGCGGCGAGATACAGAAATATATGCGTCGCGGCCAACTCGTAATTCTCGAATCAACGACCTATCCGGGCACGACCGACGAGGTCCTGCAGCCGATGTTCGAGGAAAAAGGCTTCAAGCTCGACGAGGATTTTCTGCTCGCGTTCTCGCCAGAACGCGTCGATCCCGGCAATCCGCAGTTTCAGACGCACAATATTCCAAAGGTCGTCGGCGGCGTCGGGCAAGATTCGACCGAGGTCGCGGCGTTCCTTTACGGACAGATAGTCGATAACGTTCACCCGGTTTCGTCGGCAAGGGTTGCAGAGGCGGCAAAGCTCTGGGAAAACACGTTCCGTGCAATAAATATCGGCATGGCGAACGAGATGGCTAAGCTCTGCAATGCTCTCGGCATCGACACGTGGGAGGTGGTGCGTGCAGCGGCGACCAAGCCGTTCGGATTTATGCCGTTCTATCCCGGGCCGGGCATCGGCGGGCACTGCATTCCGCTCGATCCGCATTATCTATCGTGGAAGGCTCGGCAGCATGGATTCGATTCGCAGTTCATTTCGCTCGCGGAACAGATCAATTCGACAATGCCAAACTATGTCGTCGAACTTGCGACCGAAGCCCTGAACGCCGATAAAAAGGCCGTCAATGGCTCAAAAATTCTCATTCTCGGTGTCGCTTACAAGAAAGACATCGACGACATGCGCGAATCGCCCGCACTATCGATCATAGACCTGCTCCGTGCCGACGGAGCCGAGGTTGTCTATCATGATCCGTTCGTCCCCGAGGTCACGTTCGACCACGCATACACGATCGGCGACGGCGAACCGCTTTATAATCAAGACCTTACTGATGATCTGATCGCATCGTCCGACTGCGTTATCATCTGTACCGAACACTCGACCGTCGATTACGCCCGCGTTTGCAACCTAGCGAAATTGGTTGTAGATACAAGGAATGCGTTGTCGAATGAAGTTCGTGAGAACTGCAATGCGCGAGTGGTAAGACTGTAAATGCTAAAAGTCCTTCTCATTGCGGGAGCTCGGCCAAACTTTATGAAGATCGCGCCGATCTACGCCGAGATGAAGCGGCGAAGCGGCGAGTTCATGCCCGTGATCGTGCATACGGGGCAGCATTATGACGCGGCGATGTCCGATGCGTTCTTTGACGATCTTGGGATGCCGCGGCCGGACGTTTATTTGGGCGTTGGTTCGGGGTCGCACGCTGTTCAGACGGCGAAGATCATGACCGAGTTCGAGCCCGTCGTACTGAGCGAAAAGCCCGATTGGGTTCTGGTCGTTGGCGATGTGAATTCGACCATCGCGTGTGCTTTGGTCGCTGTAAAGCTTGGCATCAAGGTCGCTCATGTCGAGGCCGGTTTGCGTTCGCGTGACCGTGCTATGCCGGAGGAGATCAATCGATTGTTGACCGACGCGATATCCGATCTGCTGCTGACGACATCTCAGGACGCTGACGCAAATCTTGCCGCTGAAGGCATTCCTGACGAGAAAATTCGATTTGTCGGCAACGTGATGATCGACTCTTTGCTTGAGCATCTCAAGGTCGCCGCGACATCGAACATTCGCGACACCGTCAGCGTAGTAGAGGGCAAATACGCCGTCTGCACACTCCATCGCCCTTCTAACGTTGACGATGAAGCAACATTCACCGGCATCATCGAGGCGCTTTGCGATGTGTCACAGCGGCTGCCGATCATCTTTCCTGTGCATCCGCGAACTCGTGCAAAGATCGACGAATTTAGCCTAGGCGAGAAAATTGCCGCTTCAAACATTCGCTTGATCGAGCCACTCGGATACGTCGATTTTATGAGGCTGTACAGCGGTGCAAAACTTGTGTTGACCGATTCCGGCGGGCTGCAGGAAGAAACGACCTTTCTGGGCATCCCATGCCTGACGCTGCGGCACAATACAGAAAGGCCTATCACGATCAGGCATGGGACGAACTCACTCGTCGGCACTGACCCTGATAAGATCTTGGCTGCGGCCAAAGACGCACTTGAAATAAAGACGGAAGGTGAAAGGCCAAAGCCGCCGCTGTGGGACGGGATGGCGTCCGCCAGAATATGCGATGCGTTAGCCGCGGCTTAGTTGTTGCGTTCCATCGGGTAGCCGGCGTTGTGCCAGGCGACGGTGCCGCCATGCAAAGCGAAGGTTCGAGGATAACCCATCTGATTCAATTGGAACGCGAGACGCATGCTCGTTCCCTCAGTTCCGCACGAACAGTAAACTATCACCTTCTTATCGCTAGGTAAGGAGCGAAGCTTATCTTCGGATGAGCCGATCGGCATATTGATCGCACCGGCGATGTGTTCGACCTGAAAGGCGTCCTCACTGCGGCTGTCAACTATGACAGCCGTACCGGCATCCGCTTCGCGCTTGGCATCCTCGACCGTGATCCGAGGAACATCGTCAGGCGACTTGAACTTTGTATATTCCGCTGGCGCCGAGCCGCTCCTGCAGCCGAAAGCGGTCGCGATGGCAATCGCAATGACGGCAAGCGTCTTAGTTCTCACCGAATGCCTCCAGGACCTCGCCGGCGTGTTCCGAAACGTTCACCTTATCGAATATCTTAACGATCTTGCCTTTCTCATCTATTAGAAAGGTCTTTCGGATAGTGCCCATATACTTTTTGCCGTACATGGATTTTTCGCCCCACACGCCATAGGCTTCGACGATCTTTTTGTCAGTATCGGCAAGCAGATCGAACGGAAGCTGGAATTTGTTTATGAATTTTTGGTGCGATCTTTCGTCATCGGTAGAGACACCGAGTACCTTGATACCTTTTTGTCGAAAGACGTCGTCGGCATCGCGGAACGAGCAAGCCTCTTTCGTGCATCCGGGAGTGTCGTCCTTTGGGTAGAAATACAGGACCACACGGGTGCCTTTGAAGTCGCTTAATTTTACAGTGTTGCCGTTCTGGTCCTTTGAAGAAAATGCCGGCGCCTTGTCTCCCTCTTTGAGCATAAGTCCTCTTTCGTTAATAATTTGTCTTGCAGCTTGATTTTATCACGCACAAGGCTCAAAGCAATGAAACGTCTTGGCATCATGACCGCACTCGAACGACTCGCCGAGCTTCGCGAGGAGTATCGATCGGATATCGTTTCCCGATTCGAGCACGCCGCCCTGCCATGCTCGCAATGCTCGAACCCCGGCGCATGCTGTTTGGATGAGCATTTCGTCAATGTTCATATATCACGGCTCGAATCTGTCAATATTGCCGATTTGATCGATCGTCTCGATGCCCCAACAAGGGAACGAGTAAAGGATCGGATCCGTGGAGCGATCCTCAGATATGAACTTTCCGACGATGGCGATACCTTTGCCCGGACCTTTGCGTGCCCGTTGTTCGAACGCGGCACTGGGTGTCTTGTCCACAACGACGGAAAGCCATTTCCGTGCCTGACCCATGCATGTTACGAGCGTCGCCAGGACGTTCCGCCCGACGAGACGCTGTCTATTGCTGAAACAAGGATCGACCGTCTGAACGACCGCGCTTTCGGGCGAGGTCACAGATGGCTGCCATTGCCCGTCGCGATAGCAGATGAACTCGCTGCGCGAGAGCGGCATCACGCAAAAAGAAAAACGGGCGACTCAACGGAGCCGCCCAAGTAGGACAGGAATATCTGAGACCTTTTATCTGATCTCGAGTGAGAAAGGCATCATCATCATAGCCTCGCCGTTCTTCATACGGTCGAGGATCGCTGCGTAACGAAACGCTCGGCGAAGATCCTCGGGCAAGGCGGCGACAAAAGCATTGCGCGCTTGCTCTTCATTGCTGATCGAAGAATCGTCTCCGCCGAACAGCGATCTGAGGAATGGCTCAGGTGCCGGAAATACGATGCGCTTGACGTCTTTATCAGCAGCCAGGCCGGCAAGTTCTTTGGCCATATCGATAGCACGTTCGAGCCCGCCGAATTCATCCACTAGGCCGTTCGCCTTGGCCTGCGTTCCGGTCCATACACGGCCCTGGCCGAGAGTGTTGACCTGCTCGGGAGACATGTTTCGGCCCTTGGCCACTTTGGGGACAAAGTCTTCGAAATAGATCTTGTTCGCCAACTCGGTCATCTTTGCGCGTTCGTCCGGTGTCCATTTCTCCGTTTCGCGAAAGATGCCGGCGTTCTTACCACGCATCACATACTCGTTGGTGACACCAAGCCAATCATACATTCCCTTGACAACGGGCTTGCCTAGGAATACACCGATCGATCCGGTTATAGTTGCCGGTTCCGCGACGATCTTGTTGGCGTTGCAGGCAATGTAATAACCGCCTGAAGCTGCGACATCTGACATCGAGACGACGATGGGCTTTTTGGCCTTCGCGTTCTCGAGCGCATACCACATCAGGTCAGAAGCAAAGGCGGATCCGCCGGGCGAATCGACTCGCAATACTATCGCCTTGATAGATTCGTCTCGTGCGGCGTCGTTGACAGCCTTGACGATGGTGTCGGAGCCTACCGTTTCGCCGCTTAACGGCCCGCTGCCGCTTGACTTGCCGGAATTGATGGCGCCCGACGCAAATATCACAGCAACTTTCTCGCCTTTGTTTAGGCCTAGCGAATCCGATGGTATCTCAGCATATTTACCGCCGCGGATGGTTCGCAGCTTGTCGCCCGCGTTGTAGCCAAGCCGTGTTTTGAACTCGTCTTCGACCTGTTCGCGATACAAAGCGCCGTCGATCAGGCCTAGATCCTTTGACTGAGCTGCCGAATAGGGAGCTCCGTCCACGAGTGCTTTGACATCTGTTTCCGATTTGCTTCTCGCAGCAGCAACCGCCGAAGTGAACCGGCCGAAATATTCGTCAAGTACGGCATTTATCACTTCACGCTGCCCATCTGACATCTCCTTTCGGGTGTAGCGGTCGGGGGCATTCTTGTACTTCGGGCCAATTTGTATGACGTCTGCTTCGATGCCGAGCTTGTCGAGCGTTCCCTTGTAGAACATCGCCTCGGCGGCAAATCCGTTCACGAACAATTCACCCGGCGGCGGGACAAAGATCTTTTCAGCCGCAGAAGCAATGTAGTACTCGCGATTGCTGCCCATCTCGATATATGCATACACGGGCT
>JAHBSM010000010.1 GCA_019639115.1 Acidobacteriota bacterium
CCCGAAGGCCGCCAGTTCATGTATGATGCCGAGAACAAGCAAACTGAAGTCCGCGACCAATTCAACACCGTGATCGGCCAATACAGCTACGACGGCGATGGCAAGCGCGTCAAGAAAGTTGTCCCAAGCACAGGCGAAACAACCGTTTTCGTGTATGATGCGTCTGGTAAGTTAGTGGCTGAATACTCAACGCAAGTCGAACCGATCGAAACCGCAAGGGTCGCATACCTGACCGCCGATCACCTCGGCTCCCCTCGCATCAACACGGATGCCAACGGAGCAGTAACCTCCCGCCACGACTATCTCCCCTTCGGTGAGGAAATCACATCAGGCACTGGCGGACGCACGACCGCACAAGGCTACGACGGACAAGATTCGATTCGTCAAAAATTTACCGGCTACGAGCGAGACGCGGAAACCGACCTCGACTTCGCTCAGGCGAGAATGTATAACAAAAATCACGGACGATTTACGACAACCGACCCGATTTATTTTCAACGCGAAATGATCGTTGACCCGCAAAGATTTAATCTTTATGTCTACACAAGAAATAATCCTCTGAAATGGCTTGATCCTAGTGGTGAAAAAGTCCGAATAGCTCAAGGCAGTTCAATGGATCAAATTTACGAGTCTGTCGGTGGACAGGCGATTTTTGACGAATACTTTGAGGTAAAGGACGGCTTGGTTAGTTGTAAAACCGGAGCTGATTGTTCAAAAGGAAATCAGGGCGTTCAGTTTCTCAATCAATTAGTTGGACGTGATGATTCTTTTCTAGTTTATCTTGGAGCGGATGCCGACGCAGTTGCCAAAATGTTTGCTGGCACGACGAATGAAGACGGTAGTTTAAATGATGCAGGCAAAAAGATAAAAGAAAAGTTTCTTAAAGAAGGTTCTATTGTTGGAACAAACGGAAGACCACTTTCAGACCAACCAAATGGTGATGTTTTTACAGTATTAGCAATTAATCCTGCGACTTACAATTATAATCAAATTGGAGTTGGGAGTTATGGTGTAGAAACAGAAACCTTACAAACTGGTGTCGGTCAACGAGTAAGACCTGTCAGCCTTTTGCTTCACGAACTCGCCGAGAATCTTGACTTTTCCATCAATGGCACGGGAGCAGGAAATCCTGCTCCTGACAAAAAACTTTACAAGAAAAAAGCGACCCGAGCCTTATACCAACAACAATATAATTTACATATTGGGGCAGTTGATTATGAAAGAGCCCATAAGTCTGCAATTAGAAGAGAAATTCAGATTAGGCGAGATTTATCAACAATTAATGGCGGTTTTGCCGGAGGACTTCTGAAACAAAATTAAAAAACTTATGAGTAGAAAAACATTTAATGTAAAGCAGGTCATTTTCAGCTATTTACAATTACTTTTAGCAATAAGTTGCCTAATTACATTTATGGGGTTGAGATTTGCGTATTCGCAAAACACAGATGCAAAAATGACCAAATTATCAGTTCAGACAGATGACTTAATTACAATAGAGGTCACAACTTTGAAAAATACTTTGGTTCGTGGGGATGATATTGTCATAAATTATCGAATTGCTAATTACAATAAAAAGACTATTTTTTTGGTTAGTGAGCCATCACAACCAATATTTATTAACGAAGATTTTATCATCGAGTTGATGAAGCCAGTAAGACTACCCGATGATCATAGGGTTTATGATTATGATTTGATTAAGATTTCCCCTCAAAAAGTTTACAAAGGAAACCTAATAATCAAGGCTAAATACTATTTGGAAAATAAGGACTATGATTTCTCAATAGCTAAAATACAAGTTGGTTTTTCTTATTTGTTTGATAAAACAAATCTTGAGGATTGTAAGCAAGCCACTTATGTGCGCCCTTGCTTTTTTGAACTTTATAAAAAGTCAAAAAGTTTGACACTTGGAAATTTCGTTATTGAGATTAAGAAGTCGTAGTTTTTACCTAACAGCCGATTCCACAGAATGTTTGACGAGCAGAGCCGAGACGATTTTTTTGATGGTTTGTTTGTCTTCTTCGGGCAGGTTCTCGACTTTTTCCCAATTTCGTATCAACTCTTTATCATCTATTCGCGGCTGGCGTTCGGTTTTATCGAAAACGAGTTTATGATTGAGCAGAAAGCAAAAGGTTTTATGGCAGTAATTGACGTTTGTCGAAAAAAATCAAACTAGAGTGGGAGTATGGGGTCAGACCTGCGATTCTGTGATTCTAGGGTAGTATATTCCACATATGGCACGGAGACCGAAAGTTGAGATTGAGGGTGCGTATATCATGTGATCACATAAGAACATGGCGGGCGTTCGGGCGAGACAACCGTTTTTGTGTATGATGCGTCTGGTAAGTTAGTGGCTGAATACTCAACCGTCGTCGAATCTGTCGAGAACGCCAAAGTCGCGTATTTAACCGCCGACCACCTCGGCTCCCCCCGCATCAACACCGACCGCGACGGCAACGTCACTGCTCGCCACGACTATATGCCGTTTGGTGAAGAGATCACCCCGGCCCTTACAGCTCAACGAACAACAGGTGTGGGTTATGTTGGCGATGCCGTGAGGAAGCAGTTTACCGGTTATGAACGTGATAATGAATTAAATCTCGACTACGCGAAAGCCAGAATGTACGGTTACGGCCACTGGCGCTTTACGAGTCCAGATGACTTTCTTAACGACTCAGATGTAGCGGACCCGCAGAGTTGGAACTTGTATGTCTACTGCCGGAACAATCCCCTAGGTTGCACCGATCCTACCGGTAAAGAAGCGGTCGTAAATATAACGGTCGATGAAAAAACGAAAAAGGGAAAAATCGTCATTGCAGCAACGATCGGTATCTGGACGAAGGATACAAGGATAAGTCAGGCAGATATGAAAAAGGCTGCCGAGAAAATCCAAAAGGATATTCAAGGAGCTTGGAAAGGAGCTGTCAATAAGGACGGAATTGAATATGAAGTTAGTACTGTGGTTTCCGTCCGGGCATTTAAGGATGCTGCCGCGGCGGAGGATTACGGTTCAGGAAACATAATTGAGATGGCTAAGGGTCCGATTGACCCTGACAATAATGTTGATTCAAATGCGGGTTCTGGGGGGTTCTTCACAGGTCACGACGCAGGCAGATGGAACATTGACTCTGTGATGAGCGGGACGACCGCACAGCATGAATTTGGTCACTTGCTTGGAGTTGATAACAAACCCGGATTTACGTTGATGAACACGGATCCGAGCGCTCGTCACCCCACGATGACAGCGAAAGATTTTGACTGGACGTTCGGACGTGAAGTCACTGAACAAAGGCGACAGGCGCGCCTGACGACCGTTATTGAAGATCGAGAGCGTGGTTGGCGACGAAAAGAGGTGGATACCGGGCAGCCCCGTAGCAGTAACCAACACTACACGTTTAGGGCTCCCAGACTAGCTTGGTGGAAATCACGATAAAACTATGATCTCGGAAACGGCAAAGAAGCGCTTATCGGCGATTGCCTTGGCCCTTGCGTTGGCCTCCCTTTTCATCATCTTGTTTGTTAAGCGTAAATTCACGTTCGACTCGGGAGACTGGGCCACCAGCTTAGTATTGGCCTCTCTCATCACGGCGCTCGCCGCGTTCGCACTCGCTTTGCTCACTCTGCCACGACGAGGCGGCTTCGTGGCCATTGCTTTAGTCATCATTGTCGGATATCTCGTATTTTTCACGAGGCTTTACGGATTGTCTTAGAGCTCGAAGTGTAGGGAAGCAGTTTACCGGTTATGAACGAGACGTCGAAAGTGAATTGGATTTTGCACAAGCTAGAATGAAGGTCGCGTACTTAACCATCGACCACCTCGGCTCACCCCGCATAAACACCGACCGCGCCGGCAACGTAACATCAAGACACGACTTCCACCCCTTAGGCGATGAACTCTACATCGGCGTCGGAAACAGAACTGCCGCGCTCAACTACGGCTCATCGCAAGACGATGTCCGACAAAGGTTCACCGGTTATCAACGTGACGAGGAAGTTGATCTCGACCTTGCCGCAGCGGAGTGCGGTTCGTGGTCACAAATCCCGACCAATGTGGACCGTTTTGTGATCAGTATTGACGATCATTTCAAATGCGAGCGTGTTTGCGGTAAGGTAACCTCGGGATGGGCGAGACGATAGAACAAAAACGCGAGCGAGTGCGTCAGATAGCGTCGGAGCATTACAAACGAGGCGACGTTACAGGTTGGTTCGAAGCTCTGTACAAAGAGGCCGAGGGCGACAACGAGTACATTCCCTGGGCCGATCTCGAGCCGAACAGGTATTTCCGCCAGTGGGCTGAGTCCAAACATCTCAAGGGCGAGGGGCGAACCGCGCTTGTTGTCGGTTGCGGGTTGGGAGACGACGCGGCGTACCTGGACGATCTTGGTTTCAGGGTTACAGCTTTCGATATTTCGCCCACCGCGATCGAGTGGGCAAAGCGACTCAACGCGGGACGCAATATAGACTTTGAGACCGCTGATCTATTTGAGCCGTTTCGCGGATGGCTCGGAGCATTTGAGTTCGTGTTGGAGATCTACACCATACAGCCGCTTCCGATCGAAATGCGAGAACGGACGATCGAAGCAATTGCGTCATTCGTCAAGCCGGGCGGGAGGCTAGTTGTTGTCACACGCGGTCGTGAAGATGACGATGAGGTCGATGAGCTGCCCTGGCCGGTTTCGCGGCGCGAACTCGCCCGTTTTACCGCGGGCGGGCTGATCGAAACTGAGCTTGTGGTAATGCCGTCCGAAGAGGAAGGAGAACCCTTTCGGTTCGTCGCGGAGTATCTGAGACCGGCGGTCAGTTGAACACTGCGGAACGCTCCTCGAATTTCTCTTTCAGGCTGCCGCACACAACGTCGCAAAGCTCAAACACGGACTCGTCGGCGATCGTGTAATAGACGCTATTGCCTTCCTGTCGGCGTGCGACCAAGCCGGCATCCTGCAACAGTTTCAGATGTTTGCTTACGTTGGGCTGCGACGTATCCACAGCATCCGCCAGATCTGAAACGCTGAGCCGCCCGCTTTCGAGAGACTGCAATATCCTCAATCTGATAGACTCAGAAAGTACTTTGAATCGCGCCGCGACCATGTTGACAGCCTCATCCGACATTTTTTTGTGACCTTGCATTCTATTACTTGACAATATAACCATATAGTTATATCGTTATACACAGGTTGATTATAAACCTAAGGAGAAGTAGATTCAAGACCTATGATCAAGCAGGCAACCGTACATGAGATAAATGAACTTCTTGACGCCGGCGGCGAATGCCAAGTGATCGACGTCCGGGAGTTCTCGGAATTCAACTCGGAAAGGATCGCGGATGCACAGCTTATGCCGCTTTCTAATTTTGAAAAGCACGCGGACGAGATCGACCATTCAAAACCGGTATATCTGATGTGCCGTTCCGGGAATCGAGCTGCGAAGGCTGCGGATAAGCTTGCGGCGAAGGGATTCACCGATATACACGTCATCCAGGGCGGAATGACCGCCTGGACAGGCGCCAACCTGCCGATAGTCAAAGGCGGATCGAAAGTTTGGTCGCTCGAACGTCAGGTTCGGTTTACCGCCGGATCACTGGTGCTTCTGGGCGTCATTCTCGGTTTTGTGTATTCACCGTATATCTTTATCTTGAGCGGATTCATAGGTGTGGGCCTCGTATTCGCGGCGGTGACGGACACCTGCGGGATGGCGATGGTGCTTGCCCGTATGCCGTGGAATCAGAGCCGGGGAGCTGACAGGGCCAACAAAGACAAAGCGTCGGACGGTGCTGCCTGTTGTCAGTGACACATTCTTGTGGAGAATATCAGGAGTCGAGCAATGAAATTCAAACAATTCTATCTGGGGTGTTTATCGCATGCTTCGTATTACATTTCGTCGGAGGGCGAAGCAGCGATAATCGATCCGCAGCGTGACGTTCAACAGTATCTAGATGAGGCTGATGCGAACGGCGACCAGATCAAATACGTTATCGAAACGCATTCGCACGCAGATTTTGTATCGGGGCATATTGAACTTGCCAAGAGAACCGGAGCCGAGATCATATTCGGCCGACGCGCCAACACTTCCTTTGAGGCACATAAGGTTAGCGACGGCGACGAGATCATGTTAGGAAAGGTAAGGCTGAGATTCCTCGAGACGCCGGGACATACTCCCGAAGGCATCACGATACTGGCCAAAGACACTGAGAATGAATCCGCACCGCAAAAGATGTTCACCGGTGACACGTTGTTCATCGGCGATGTCGGAAGGCCCGATCTTGTCGGATCAAAAGGATACTCTGCCGAGGAGATGGGCTCGATGCTCTACGATTCGATCTACGAGAAGATCTTGCCGCTCCCCGACGATACCGAAGTTTATCCGGCGCACGGTGCCGGTTCGCTCTGCGGAAAGTCCCTATCAAAAGAGACCTGGTCAACCCTCGGTGAGCAGAAGAAATACAATTACGCACTCAAGCCAATGACCAAAGAGGAGTTCATCAAGGTAGTGGCTGCGGACCAGCCGGAGGTTCCCGCTTATTTCCCGGTTAGCGCTTCGCAGAACCTCAAGGGATCGGCTCCGATCGGTGATCTGCCCGTACCTGTCCGGCTCACTTCAGAGCAGGCAAGAGATTTCGACGGTGTCGTATTGGATATCCGGTCGGCGTCGGAATTTGGAATTTCGCACATTCCGAACGCGATAAATATTGGTTTGGGTGGTCAGTTCGCTTCGTGGGCGGGAACCCTTGTCAGCGTCGGGACACCGGTCGCTATCGCGGCTGATACCGAACAGCAGGCGGAAGAAGCCTTTGTAAGGCTCGCTCGCGTCGGCATAGAGACCGTCAAGGGCTACATTCTGATGTCAGATTACGCGGGCGAATCTCGCTCTGTTGAACAAGTGTCGGTCAACGACGCTCGATCGGCCACAGCTTTGCCTGACGTTCAATTCGTTGACGTTCGGCGCCCGGCCGAACACGCAAATGGCCACGCGGTCAACACCTTGAACATACCGCTTGACCGCTTGCCGCGGGATCTGGACAAACTCGACCCGACAAAGGTGACCTACGTAATATGTCAGGGTGGATATCGGTCCAGCATAGGAACCAGCATCCTTGAGAATGCAGGTTTCAAGAAGATCTATAACGTCACGGGCGGTACAGCGGCCTGGCTCGATGCAGGGCTAGAGAGCGAAGCTTCGGCCACGGCTTGTGCGAATTCGTTGTGACCCGATTAACCGCGATCGCGTGCGGGCGGCCGAGCGGGCTCGTTCGCATGCGATCTATTATTTCTGATTATTTGATCCTATGCAGATCGCAGCTTATTTCGCGGCCACGCTGATCGGCCTTTCGCTTGGAATGATCGGTGCCGGCGGCAGCATTCTAACCGTTCCGGTCTTGGTGTATCTTGCCGGCGTCGAGCCCGTTCTCGCGACTGGCTACTCATTGTTCGTTGTCGGTTCGACAGCGTTGGTCGGCGGCGTCAAGAGTTTACGCCGCGGCATGGTCAACCTGCGAACGGCCGTGATGTTCGGCGTGCCTTCGATATTGGCGGTTTATGCGACCCGGCTGTGGCTTATGCCGGTCATACCGGAGACTCTCTTCTCCGTCGGCGGTTTCGCGTTGTCGAAAGGCACCGGTCTATTGATACTTTTTGCTGTCTTGATGGTGGCGACGTCGCTCTCGATGATACGAGACAAAAAGGTACAGGCCGAAGAGGCAGCCGCCGATCACGAAGGGCGAAATATTCTTTATGTCTTTGCCGAAGGCGTAGGCGTCGGTGTCTTGACAGGGATGGTAGGTGCCGGCGGCGGATTCCTGATAATTCCTGCGTTGGTGCTGCTTGCCGGCCTGGAAATGAAAGTGGCGGTCGGCACTTCGTTGTTCATCATTGCAGCTAAATCGTTGACGGGCTTCATCGGAGATGTCCAGAACGGTGAGGTCATCGACTGGCCGTTCCTGGCCTTGTTCACAGGATTTTCGATCGCTGGGATCTTTTTGGGCTCATGGCTTGCGGCCTACGTCAACGGTAATAAATTGAAAAAGGCATTTGGTTGGTTCGTACTTGCTATGGGTATATATATGATCGCGAGGGAAACATTGTTCAAGTAGAGCGAACCGTCCGAATGAGATCCAGCTTACAATTTCTAAACCATCTGGCGACATCTATCGGTCGCAGTCGAATTACTTGTCCGGCTCTTTTGATCTTTATCTTACTGCTCGGGGCCAATTCGAAAGCGCTTGGCCAAAACAAACCTGACACTCAAGGCTGGTTCGAAATTCAGATCTCGCATCCGTTGGACAAGAAAAAGGATTGGACCGCAACGGTGATATTTACCGGCAGGCTCGGCAATGGGGCTGAGACCGTGACGGACGCCCGAGCAGGATTCAACGTAACCAGGCGCGTCAACAAGATATTCTCCGCCGGTGGCGGATATCTTTATCGCTATTCGAATACGACCTTTCGCCGTGTCGGTTACGAGCATCGTTTCCTTCTTTTTGCCAACGCCAATATTCCGATAGGAAACAAGATCTTCGTTACTGCGAGGGAGATGGCTCAATACGAAGACCGGCTGTCACGGCAGAACGACCTTATCTTTAGAACAAAAGCAGGTTTGAAGCGTGTCTTTGACGTTAGAAAATTGAAACTCGAAATGTACGCAACCGCGGAACAATTCTATAGCGTGCATCGCGAACAGCCGTACAGATATCAGGAACGGCTAGGCATCGTTCACCCGTTCAACAAGCATGCAGCTATCGACATTTTCTATGTCCGCCAGGATGATCTTGGCACTCGGCCGCCTCCGTCGGTAAATGGAATCGGTACAACGTTGCGATTCACGCTTTGAAACATATAGATCACGAGGGAGAAAAAATGAGAATTCGCAGGTTTTTGACGGGGGCGATCGTTCCTGTTCTTTTCGCGGCAGCGTGCGGATCCGCTGCTTCGACCGTTGATGGATATAGATCGGTAACAGTATCCGAAGCTAAGCCGATGGTTGACGCCGCATATTCGCAGTTCGTCGATGTCAGGACAGCCGACGAATTCAAAAGCGGCCATGCCCCGCGCTCCCGGAACATACCGCTCGATACTCTTGCGGCCAACCTCGACCTATTAGAAAAGAACGAAACGGTTATTTTGATCTGTCGGACCGACAACAGATCCAGGCAAGCCGCAGAGTTGCTTCACCGGAATGGATTCAAGGATGTTGTAGTCGTGCGAGGCGGTATGAATGCGTGGACGGAAGCCGGATTCCCGATAGTTCGTGACGACGATGAGCAAAAGAAGTAGTCAACGATATGAAGCTAAGACTTGCCGACGATTCAATCCGCTTCCGACTTACTCAGGCCGATATTGATCGTCTAGCGACCGATGGCCTTGTTGCAGGCGGCATAGAACTCGGCGGAGCGGCCGGGAATTTCACATATGAACTGGTCGTCACGGATGGTCCCGGCGTTACTGCGATCATATCTGCAAATGGGATGAGGGTCTCGGTGCCTCGCTCGCGTGCCGAGGAGCTTGCCGGCTCTCAGATAGGTATCTACGAGAATATTCAGACCGGGACCGGAAAAGAAGTGCAGATAACGATAGAAAAGGATCTGAAATGCATGACGCCGGAACCAAGCGGGGACAAGCCGGAGCTCTATGGTGGCATTTCTGAAAACAGGGGAACGAGATGCCCGAGGTGACCGGATATGTCCTCAGCGGCGGAAAAGGCCGTCGTATGGGGCGCCCTAAATGTCAGGTCGAGATCAAAGGCCGTCCTATGCAGGACTTCGCGATCGACACACTTCGTGAAGCCTTTGGTGATAGAGTTTCATTGATCGGGAGCCGGGCCCCGTCCTCACATTCGGTCCGTTCGATACCTGACATCTTGCCCGCAGGAGCCTCAGCCGACGCAGGCGGCCCGGCCGTTGCAATTTACAGTGCTCTTGCAGATGCCGATGGAGCGAGCGTCTTCGTGCTTGCATGCGACATGCCGCTCGTGACGGTCGAGTTGGTCGAATTGCTCGCGAGAAAATGGGATGGCCGCACGAGCGCTGTGCTGCCCCGCCAATCTGACGGGCGCCTGCAGCCCTTGTGCGGAGTTTACGGGCCAACCTGTTTACCCGTATTTAGAGATGCGATAATCAGCGGGAATTATGAGATCAAACGGATCCTGGATCCGCTCGATACTTTGATCGTCGAGCCGACGGAGTATGCGACGCTGCCCCGAAACGAGTTGTTCTTTACTAACGTCAATACGCCGGCGGATCTCGATCTGGTTTCGTCAGCCGTATCGAATTGCTGAGAGACCGTGCAGGTTTACCATCTACACGGCTTCATATAAAATTTAGGTTCAAAATTATGAACTACCGCATTGAAACAGATTCGATGGGCGAGATCGAAGTACCGGCCGATGCCTATTGGGGAGCCCAGACACAACGCAGCCTGAAGCATTTCAATATCGGATCTGACGTGATGCCGCGCGAGGTGATACGGGCGCTCGGCATACTGAAGAAGGCCGCAGCGATCGTAAATCGCGATCTTGGCAAACTGCCTGCAGATAAATGCGACCTTATCATCCGGGCCGCCGACGAGGTGATCGAAGGCAAACTGGATCAGCATTTTCCGCTTCGGGTTTGGCAAACGGGCTCCGGCACTCAGACCAACATGAACGCTAATGAGGTCATCTCTAATCGGGCGATCGAGATCGCAGGCGGCGAGATGGGCTCGAAAATGCCGATCCATCCAAATGATGACGTTAATAAGTCGCAGTCGTCGAACGATACATTTCCCACGGCAATGTATATAGCTGCTGCCGAGCGAACTACGGCATTATTGCCCGAACTTCGGCGGGTCGCCGAGGCGATCAGGGCCAAGGCAGCAGAGTTCGAAGGCGTTGTTAAGATAGGCCGCACGCACCTGCAGGACGCTACACCTGTCACTGTCTCGCAGGAGTTCGGCGGGTGGGCAAGCCTGATCGAACGCGATATCGAACGCTTAAACGCCGTGCTGCCCGGATTGATGGATCTCGCGATCGGCGGTACGGCGGTCGGAACGGGACTGAATTCGCATCCTGAGTTCGCGGACAGGGCGGCGGCAAAGATCGCAGAGATCACTGGTTTGCCGTTTCGCGCACATCCCGACAAATTCGCTGCTCTCTCCGCACACGACGAGGTTATCTTTGCCTCGGGGGCTTTGAAGACCTTGGCTGCCAGCTTGATGAAGATCGCCAACGACATCAGATGGCTTGCGTCCGGCCCCAGATGCGGCATCGGCGAAATAACACTTCCCGAGAACGAACCCGGGTCGTCGATTATGCCGGGTAAAGTGAATCCGACGCAGTCCGAAGCAATGACGATGGTCGCCGTCCAGGTAATGGGAAATGATGCGGCGATCGGATTCGCAGGGTCTCAGGGCAATTTTGAGCTAAATGTGTTCAAACCGGTAATGATCCACAATTACCTGCACTCGGTCCGGCTGATCCACGACTCCTGCCACGGATTTGTCGATTACTGTATAGCGGGGATCGAGCTTGATCGCGAGCGGATAGACAAGTATCTTAGCGATTCACTTATGCTCGTCACCGCTCTCAACCAGCACATCGGTTACGATAACGCGGCCAAGATAGCCAAGAACGCACATAAAAAGCGTATCTCGCTTAAGGAATCAGCGGTAGAACTGGGCCTGCTGACCGCCGAGCAGTTTGACGAACTCGTCGTTGCCGAAGATATGACCCACCCATGAACGTTAGCCGCCTATTAGCGTTGTCCTGGCAGCCGCTAGCGGCGGCATGCCTAACATCACACCGCAGCCGGCAAGATCCGGAGCCGGGAACCACCGGGCAGCCGGCATCCCGTGTATCATGACGGTCAAGGAGCCCTTCACTATTGGAGTGCCGAAGGGCGGCGTCGGCACCGGAGGATGTATCGGTCCTCCAGCGGTAACGCCTGAGCAGATCGCTATACAGCCGACGTGAGCCGCGGGCATGCCTTCGATAAGGACCGGCGGCTGCGGACAGGGACCGGCCGCCGGCATACCTATGATACCGGACGGCACTATTAGGTCGTGTGTGATCGGGTCACCCTTTCTTGCTGCTGGAAACATGGCTTAGATCCTTGTAAAGATATCCTTCCGAATGAATAAGTGTACCGGCCGAATAGGCAATTCGGTTGTCAACATCTCGGCCTGCTTAACGGTAGAAGTTCCGGACACATTAAGGTACTCCGGAGCGTAGGGCACCGGTGCCGATTGGAAGCCATCGATCGATTCGCGTATGAATTGGACGGCAAAGTTCAGTTTTGACACCGAGCCTACCGTGTGTTCCTCAATGGAAACCGGCGGGTAATACCAATCATTCCTCTCGCGCATCGGTACAGGTATCGAGAACTCCCGCTCGACCTTAGCACCGGGCTCCAGCCTGGTCGCAAGCGGCATGACGCGGACGGCGACCGGGAATATCGGCAATGGAGGTATGCCGCGAAGAACCATCGCTGCATCCTCGCCTCGTTTACACAGATAAAACCCTTTATTGTCCGCGTAGGGTTCACGAGATTGCGGATCGACCGCAGGGAAGGCATCCATGAGGTAGATGACGCCGCCCGACGTATTGGTTACGGTGTACCGGAGCGTCACTGCATCGTCCGTTTGGGCCGATCTGACCTCCAGTCTGATATCGTTGGCGGGTGCTCCGCTTTCGGTTACTTCGGTCATATACTTTCCTGCCTCGCTCTCGTTTGAGTTCCCATGTCCGGTTGCTGCTGCCGGACAGCCGGAGCCAATGAGCATCCAAAAGCCAATTGCCAGCACGATGAGGCGATCATAGATCATGGTGATTGGTACGCCTCGGCACGCCTCGCTCATCGCGATACTGGTTCTCCGGCCCTATCGCGTTGAACTCTTCATTTGTGTCAAAACCATCAGTACGGGGCGAACCGTCATACTGTCCGCGTTCCTGGTTATTTGCATGCTGCATCTCGTGGAACAGGATCACGTCACCGGGGGCCTGTGAGGCACTGGTAGGTGACGGCCAGTCACCCGGATTATATTGGATGTCAGCAGGGCCACCCGTACCGGTCCCGATCAATTGATTACCTGCAGCATCGTTGAGCGGATTCCCGTTTCCGTCAAATACCGGCTGTCCCGCGGGAGTTGCGTTTTGATAATCGGACACGAGTCCGGTCCCCGGCTGGGCGAATGCATTGGCCGGATTGGCTGGCGGTGTGAGCGGCCTGATCGTTGTTGTCTGCCCGGTTGAATTCAATTGATTGAGCAGATTCTGACCCGACGGGGTCTGGGACATTGTCGCAAGGTCGCTCAGCACGGCTTGCTGATAGGCTTCGTTGCCCTGGACAACGATATTGCCCATCTGATATGTACCGTTCGCATTGCGGACTATATTCTCAGGTGCGTGCTGTCCGTTCAAGGTTCGACGCCGGCGTCCGACGCGGCCTCCGCCGGTCCGCGGACGATCAAGAAATCCGGGCTCTCCCGTGTCGGCTGTCTCGGCATCGAGCGGATCGTCTATGGTCGCCGGTCCGGTTCCCGTCGCAGCCCCGCCGGAGTTTATCTTTGTGATCGGGCCCTGGATAGTAATGCCGGTAAGGTCAACTTTTACAAAACTGCCGCCTACTTTCAGCGTGATACCGGTCAGGGCCTCGAGGGTGATCTCGCGTGCGTTTACCTCGACCTTGCTTTTGACGACCGTTTGTTGATTCCCGTCGTAGCCTTCGACCACGTCTCCTTTGACGCCTTCGTTCAGCTTTCCGTCAATGCCAAAGTACTCATCGCCTTTGACGTGCAGGTCATAGTTTCCGCCAACCGTGATCGCCAGATTGCCGCCCGGCTGGTTGTCGGAGCGGACGCCGATCACTTCCTGGCGGTTGCCGCCGCATGTCTCGTACATCGAGCCGCGGACCCGCAGGTCGTAACGCTTTTGCGACCGAACGAAAACCTGTTCCTTGCCGGCCTTGTCCTCGAAACGCAGTTCGTTGAAGCCCTTGCCGTCATCTGGCGAGGTGCGGGTCTTTATATAGGACAGCGTCTTGAACTTGGGCAGCTCGTAATGCGGCATCGTGGCCGGATTGTAAACGGAGCCCGTAATGATCGGCTGATCCGGGTCGCCTTCAAGAAAATCAACTATGACCTCTTGTCCGACGCGCGGTATGAACATCGTGCCCCATTTGTTGCCAGCGATGCTCGTGCTGACCCGAAGCCAGCAAGACGACGAAGCGTCGTTCCTGCCCTCACGGTCCCAGTGGAACTGGACTTTGACGCGCCCGAACTTATCGGTGAATATTTCCTGGCCGGAGGGGCCCACCACAACTGCGGTTTGGCTGCCGTGGACGATAGGCTTGGCAGTTGTGCGAGCGGGCCGGAACGGTGCCTGTCCTTCTCCCTGCGGAATAGAAAAGAAGTTGACAACGTATGCGTCGAACAAGCTCTCGTTGGAACTGTATGACGGTGTCTGAACAGCCTCGATCTGAAGAGTCACTATCGTGTGATTCCTATTGTTCGAGCTCTCCGGGTGTTCGGTCATTTGGAATCGATAGCCCGCCGTCAGCGCACACGAATCCGAGCGGCCGATACTGCTCCGATAGGCGACATCTATTTCCTGCTGACGGATCGAGACGGTTCGTTGGCGGTCCTCGAATACCTTTTGCAAGACAGACTGCTGCTCGCCTCCCGACGGATCGATGCCATCAAACCGTTTTGCATATTCGCCCGGAAAATCATAAAGCTCGAGATCTTGGTTTCCGCCGATGCTGAATCGACTCATCTCAACAGCTTCCAGCGTATTCGTCGGCAGCTGGAAGTTGTGATCGCGAAGTGTGAACTTCCCGGTTCGCAGTTTGTTCGCATTCCGCCAGGAACGGATGCAGCCCTGCCACTCATCGGGGTTCGTCGATACGTCCAGCGAAAACGGGATCTGCGATTTTGTTGGGCATTCACGATGCGACCGCTCAGAATTGCCGATTATCATTCGATGCGAATCAGCGGTATGCTCGAAATAAAAATAGATGCCTTCTTCCTCCATTAGTCTGGAGGCGAAATCAAAGTCCGATTCGCGATATTGAACACAGTAATTGCGGGGCTCAAACGTACCTTGAACCTCCATATCGAACTCGAATCCTTCGAACACGCGACGCAAGATCTCAGGTACAGACTGATTCTGGAAGATACGGCTCTGACAATTCTGTGTCAACAGCCAGAACGTCGGGACGAGCACAGCGGAATATTTGGTGAACCGTTCGTTTCGATTTCCCTGGACCAGGTCGACACAGATACCGTTAAAGAATCGTCGGGCTCCGTCATCCTGAGTGACCGAAACGCACATTTTCTGGCCGAGTATCTGCTGTGGATCGACAAGGGTAGGAGCATCGCCAGCCTCGTTCTCCTCGTGCAGAAGTTCGAGTTCATACCGGAAAAGCTTTGAAAGGCCCTCGCTGGCCCGGATCCTCTTGATCAACAAGAAATCGTCGTCGAGCGGCGTGGTTACCCTTAATAGTCTTCCTACTTGCGTTGTCGGCATATCGCTTCTATCAGAGGCAGATCGGGGGCCGATCGGGCCTCGCAGGTTGTTGACGTAAAGTGGCCGCAGTTTTTGCAGTACCCGTCGAAAGCTCAGCGCCCGGCGTGACGCGTTCCGCTGCTGTCGTACCACACCCCGGGCCTGGGTTCGAGACGCGGGTCGTGTATGGTTCCTCGCTCATCATACCAAGGGCTGGGGTTGCTAAATGTAGCGATCACATTGCCGTCCCGGCCATACACGACGACCTCGCCCTCCCAATCGCCGTAGTCAATAGCCGTCTCTTCGCAAAAGAACAGCCGGCAATGTTCTTCGCGATAGTATGTCTGATCCTCTCGTGCGGCTATCAATTCGACTTGGGCGTTGCGAGCCATTTGTCGGCAAAGCTCGTCGCCGTCACCGCCTCGTGTCATCGAGATCTCCGCTGCGTGGCATGCGAACAAAATGATGCGGTCCACCCTTCCACTCAGAGATTGAAACAGATGTACATTGCGATACGAGATCAGCTCGCGGCAGAATTGCAGCGCAGTAGTATCCTCCCGCAATACGCGAACACCGTGGCACATAAGGAACAGCCGACCGATCCCGCCGTGTTGATGTGCGAGCCCGAGCACTCGCGTAAAGAAATCAGCAATGGGCGTGGATTCGGAGACCTCGAAGCTGATACGACCTGACGTCGTGGCCGGAGTACGGCCTGCGAGCCTAGTATCATGGGCAAGTATGTCTATCGGCATATCGTTCTGATCGCCCGGCTACCTTCAGGCAAATGTATAGACGAACCTTCCGTCGCCTCCGACCGCAACATTGACGCTCTTGATCGCTTCGCCCGCCGCCATTTTTGCCAGAAATTCACCGGACATATCCGGGAGCAGCGTCCCGGTTAGTATGTTGTACACATTGCGTGCACCGCTGTCCACATCCGTGCATCTGGCCGCAACCGTATCTATCACAGCGTCGTCATACGTGAACTGAGCATTGTGATTGTCTTTTATCCGCTGAGCGATCTTACCGAGTTGCAGCTTGATTATGAGCCGCAGGATCTCATCCGAGATCGGATAATAGGGAACCGTCACCATGCGGCCAAGCAAGGCCGGTTTGAACGCTTTGTTGAGCTCGGGCTTAACTGCTTCGACGATGCCTTCGGGCAGCGGACGCGTCTCAGGATCTGCACAGAGCTTCATGATGGTATCGGTCCCGACATTTGAAGTAAGCAGAATGATACAGTTCTTAAAATCGATCTCGCGGCCCTCGCCGTCCTCAAGCACGCCTTTGTCGAAGACCTGGAAGAACAGCTCCATCACATCGGGATGGGCCTTCTCCACCTCATCCAAGAGCACGACGGAATATGGCTTCCGCCGTACGGCTTCGGTCAGTACGCCGCCTTCGCCGTAACCGACGTATCCCGGCGGCGAACCTTTAAGGCTTGAAACGGTGTGGGCTTCTTGATATTCGCTCATGTTGATCGATATGAGGTTTCGCTCGCCGCCGTATAGAGCTTCGGCAAGAGCAAGGGCCGTTTCGGTCTTGCCGACGCCCGAGGTTCCAACCAGCATGAACACTCCTATCGGGCGTTTCGGGTCAGTTAGGCCGGCACGGGAGGTGCGGATACGTTGTGCGATCGCGTCCAGTGCATGGTCTTGGCCGAGCACGCGAGCCTGAAGGGTTTTGGCCAGGTCGAGAACTGCGTTTATCTCGTCCGCGACCATTTTCCCGATCGGGATACCTGTCCATCCGGAGATGACCTCAGCTACCGAGTTGCCATCCACGACCGGATGCATGAGCGGAGCTTCGCCCTGAATGTCCTTTAGCTCGGACATCGCCGTCTGCAGATCTGCTTTGAGCCTTTCGACATCAACAGGAGCGGATCCGGACCCGGCACTGCCATTCTCGGAGCTCTCTGAGTTCCCGTCAGTGGCATCAGAGGGTTCTTCGATCGGAGGCTCTGCACCGGTTTCTTCGGGATCAGCATCGACGGCCGGAAGCCGCGTTTGTTCGAGTTTGAAACGGATATTCCGTATCCGCTCGACCAATTCCTTTTCCTTGTTCCACTGTTCGTTGAGTGCCGCAAGCCGCTCCTCTGCCGCAATTCGTTTGGCATTCAATTCCTCGAGCCGAGCGTCATGTGCAGCACCGGTGACCTTTTCGCGCTCGAGAGCGGCTATTTCGGCATTGAGGTCATCGATCATTCTCGATGTATCTTCGACTGCCGCAGGAGTGGCTCCCTGCCCTATGGCAACCTTGGCGCACGCTGTATCGAGCACGGAAACACTCTTGTCCGGAAGCTGCCGCCCGGTGATGTAACGAGCCGAGAGTTTGACGCATTCGACTATAGCCTCGTCCAGCACGCGCACGCCGTGGTGTGACTCCATTTTTTCTGCGAGTCCGCGCATCATCGCTACCGCTTTTAATTCGTCCGGTTCCTCGACCTTGACGACCTGAAAGCGGCGGGCAAGAGCCGCGTCCTTCTCAAAGTACTTCTTGTATTCGGCCCATGTGGTCGCCGCGATCGTGCGAAGTTCGCCGCGAGCAAGGGCGGGTTTGAGCAGGTTGGCAGCGTCGTTCTGTCCGGCTTGGCCGCCTGCTCCGATCAACGTGTGAGCTTCATCGATGAACATTATTATCGGCTGAGGCGATGATTTGACCTCGTCGATCACTGACTTCAGCCGATTCTCGAACTCGCCCTTGACACCAGCGCCGGCTTGCAAAAGCCCCAGGTCGAGCGAACGGACCGAAACATTGCGGAGCGGCTCAGGCACATCGCCCGACGCGACGCGAGCAGCAAATCCCTCGACGACCGCAGTCTTGCCGACACCGGCCTCACCCGTGAGTATCGGATTATTTTGGCGACGACGAGTGAGTATATCTACGATCTGGCGGATCTCGGCGTCGCGGCCCAAGATAGGGTCTATCTTGCCTGCGGCAGCTTTAGCGGTGAGGTCCTCGGTGTATTGGTCGAGCGCTTTTGTCTTTCCGGGGACGCCGGAGGCAACCGGCGCGCCGTCAGAGACACCTGATTCGCCGAGAGCTACTGCCTCGCGGCCCTCAACAGAATCCGCCGTAATGTCCCCAATCTTTGCCTGCAGTGATTCAGGAGAGATGTGGTTGAATTCCCGTGAGATATCTCTCGCTATACGAGCCATGCTTTCGTTAGCGACCAAGGCAAGAACCAGATGTCCGGACCTGATGCGAGCCTCGCCGTGCTCGACCGACGCGATCAGCCAAGCATCCTGCAGCCAGCGGGGAATACGGTCGCTAAGTCCGGGCGTGCGTGAGTTTCCGGTCTTTAGTCGTCCGAGGGCGTCGGATACGTCGCGGCCGAGCCGATCCATATTTACTTCATAATGGGTGCAAATGCGTGCGAGGTCCGTGTCCTGCATCTCGATGAGCTTGAATAGGATATGCTCGATCTCGACGTCGTAGTTCGTTCTTGTCAAACAGAGCCCGGCCGCGCCCTCGAGAGCGTTACGGCAAGTGTCATTCAGCCTTCCGACAAGTGATTTGAGATTTACGTTCATTACTTTCCTCTTGAAACGATCTAAATGTCATTAATTGAGCACGACCTGACGGTCATCGGCCTCAACCGGCTTGGTCTTGAGCCAAGTCGTCCAGCCGAGTGCAGGACGACGGACGGCCCTAGTGGTCAGGATCGTCGCCGGCACTTCGCGTTTATTCAGCACCAAGTTCACATCTGAATCGAATTCGTCGCCGGCAAAAAGCCTCACGACATCGCGCAGCGAAGCGTGGGCGGAACCATCCGGCAGAAACGCTCTGAATTTATTGAACGGCAAGGGGCCGAGCCTAAGCCTGAATTTCGACTGCTGATCCCAAACGCTTGACCCAACAATAGCGCTCTGGCCGAGTACGCTATTGCGAACTCCGAGATTGGTGAGGTCAGCCTCCTCGATGGGCAGCCATTGGCCCGAGTATTGTTCTACACGGGCTTCTATGCCGAAGTGGTCGCTCACAATGTTCTCAAGCGCCGATGCTGAATGAGGTAATTGAGCGATGAGCCCGGCGTACGAGAGAAGAGCTTCGTCTTCGACCGCCATCCGACCGCGCAGCCCTTTAGTTCCGAGTCCCGCGATGTCGTACAGGTATGCGGTAAAGTTATCGTCGCCGCGTTCGAATGCGACCGGAAACCTGTACTTGGACCACGCACGATAAAATAATGAGACCGCCCGATGAGTGAAGATATCGAGAAACGCCCAAAGAGCAGTATCGCGGTGGCGAATCCGGTCGAGTACGAGTTCGGTGTAGTGCGTCGGCATCACACCGCTAACGCCTACCATGCCCATAAAATTGACCATCATTTCGAGGCGCGTGTCGGACTCGTCGTGTTCGTTAACGCGCTCGATCTGATGTATCTCGCTAGACGGAAAATCGAGGCCAACCCTTGATCGGAATCGGACCACCTCATCCGACGGCATCGCGTCAGATCCAACGGGGAGCCGCTCAGGATAGAGCTTTTCGAGCAGGCGCACGGCCTGGAAGAACTCGAATTCGAACGGTTCCTCGAATAGGTTTTGCTCAAGCGGTTTCTTTGACACGATTATCTAAAGCAACTCTCTTTCGCCGGCCCGCGGGGCAAAGCGGCGAACCTCATTCTCCTTTTGGACTGTCCGGAGAACCATCTGATTGAACGAATTCAACGACGCGTACAATCCAAGGAATCTCTCGAGAACACATGCGAATAGAAAATATCCGCTGCCGACGAACTCGTCCTCGTCTATCGTGACGGTCGTCTCGATCCCGCGGACAAAACCGGCGCCTATACGGGCCCCGAGCTGTCTGACAACCTTTCGCGAAGTCACGGATGTCAGCCCCACGATCTGCTTTCGCGTCACCGACGAATCGGTGAAATTATATAGATGCAGTATCTCCTGTAGGGCCTCAGGCGAGCCGTCGGCGTCATTCACCAGAGACAGGTAATTCAAATTCAGATGCGAGATCAGCCGCCACTGTGCAGAACGACGCTGTGGAGGACGGATCGTCTCGGTCGGTTTTGTCAGACAGCGGACGCGCGAAAGTACGGCAGTGCCCTCGACCTCAAAATCACCCTCTTTGCCTCCGAAAGGAAGCCGGGCTGGCAGGTCGCGGTTCGTACATGTCGTGCGCACATTTAGAACCTCAACGGCAGGAACATGTGGATCGAAATGCTCATCTACCAGCGACAAAAATACCTCGGTGCCTTCGTCGTCCGGACGCTGCGAATCGCGTCGGACGGCCGTCCAATAGGATCTCTCCAGATCGTCATCATAGGCGTGTCTCAGCGAATAGAACGGCGAATATTCGCGCGTGACGTTGGTCCTCGGGTCCGAGGTGATGACGCCGTCCACTGAGTAAACCTCGGTCGCCGACTGACGGTGGACGTCGGGGATGACCTGGTATTCGTACTTCCGCTGCGACAGATAGACCGGGTCAGAGAGCTTCGAGAACAAATTTACGATCGGGGTACAGCCGAGCCGGAATGTTTCGGCTGTGACCGGCGCAACAGGAGGCGTGACGTCGCGGAGATGTATCAAAAGGTCAAAATGGCTCCCGAACTTCTGGTCGATGGCGCGTTCAAGGCCCAAAATATCAAAGAACAGAAATTTTGCAGGAAATGCGAAATACTCGGTCAGCAGCCGATATCCCATGAACGAGCGTTTGGAGAAAGGGAGCAGGGCTTCGTCGTCGGCAAAACCCACCTGTCGTATGTGTTCGGCGGCGGGCAAAATGATCGGATCCGGAAGCTTAGCCATGACATTCGTCATGGTCTTCATTGACCGTTCGCCTATCGGCGGATCCTTAGGCCGAAATTCGATCGCGACCGCATGGTTGAACAAGATCTCGTAAAGCGGAAACGTGAGCTGCGGGTCGCCGTCAATATAGAAACGGAGCGACGACGGCACCGAGTTGCCGTCGATCCGAAACTCAGAAAGCGAGGCATCGCCATAACATCGCATCGAGATCCGTATCCGGCAGGACGCGAACTTTCCGAGGCCATCCTTAGGTGCGTCCGATTCAAGGGCCGCAGATTCTATCTCGATCGGGAACAGGTCAGTCTCGAATGCCGTCCTGAACCGGCAAGGCGTACCGTCAACGGGCCTGGAATTGAGCCGCGTTCCGCGCTCCATCCTCTGCACGGTCGTGAGGCGGTCGTTGGGTGTGCCGAACGAGATCTGAGCGATCGCCATCGATGGGATCGGAGCCAGATAATGCGGATAGAGCGTGTTAAGGAACGCTTCGGTTATCTCGGGGAATTCATCATCAAGCTTGAGGCCGACCCGGGCGGTAAGAAAAGCGAACGCCTCGATCATCCTCTCAACGTGCGGATCCTCTACCTTTTCCTCGTCGAGGAGCAGCCGAGCGGCGATCTTCGGGTATCGCCGTGCGAACTCTGCACCCATACGCCGTAGGAAAACGAGTTCGCGTTCGTAATATCCGAGTAGTTCGTCTCGCATTTTATCAGGAAATAAAAGCCGTCACCGTTCGACGACCGAGAACTCGCCGCTGCCGTTCTCGAGTACCGAATCAAACACAACGGGCTCGGGCGTCGGCTCGACATCGAGTCTCGCCTCGATCCGAAATCGCAGATCACGATCAAGGTGGCCGACCGTGTCAAGAGTGACCTTGAGGTCGAGCAGCCTCGGTTCGAAATGTCTTATCGCGGACTCGAGCGCCTTACTCAGCCGTTTCTGCTCGGCAGGGCTCTTGGGGCTCATTCCCATGATATCGGGGATGCCGTAAAAAGCGACGGATCTGCGCATCTCAGCGTCGTCAGCCAGGTCTTCGTCCCCGTAGCAGCGAGCGTTGAGCAGCCACTCGAGATCGCGCCGCACGGATTGTCTAAGTTCGCGAAGGCCGATCTGACGAGAACGGGGCGGGTCCGCGGATGCCGACGGGTCGAGATCGATCAACCGGTCAAGCACCGAAGGCGTGATCGCTATGTTGTCTCCCCATCGGGCCATAGAATGTACTGATTGATGGAAATGTTATGCCGCCTTTCGATTCGATCGAAGTGCGGCATAACATGAACGGGGCCTGAGTGAACCCGAAGGTGACTTAGACCTTCTTGTTCTGCTTGATGTCGTATCCGGCCTTGACAGTGCCGCCGAGCGTGCCGTCCGCCTTCTGCTCTTTATACTCGATCTCGACCTTGGCGAAATTGAACGAGATCTGGTCAGTAGGGATCACGTCGCCCGCTCCGCTGCCGCCGGTCTGATAGCCCGACACAAGTACGTCGCTGAGCGTATACTTGAGGAATTCCTGCTGTTCGGTCCCGGCCTTTCGGGCAACGATCGTCGCCTTTTTGATGTGCTCGCCTGTGGCACATGCAAGCATGAGTTTTGGCGATGCCTTGCTGCACTTCATAACGAAGTGGAAGTCCTGCATCACGACCTTGCCGGCTCCGCCGCCACCGCCAGATGAATGCGAACCGGATTGCGATGCACCCCACGACCATGACAAGAGTTCGATCTCGCCTTTATGCTTGTGGTCCTGGCTTTCGCCTTCGATGCCTTCGATCTTCAAGAAATAATCTACTGCTGCCATTGTTTTGCTCCTTTTTCAACCTCTCAAAATAGCTGACCCTTGACGTTCATCAGCTTCAGAAATAAGACGGGAAGCGAGGCACCTTTTGCATAAAAAAGCTTAGGCCCTCGCTTCGGCCGTTCGAGGTGGTCAGCCCTGAGCAGGCTGCGGCAGATCGGCCACAAGCCTGAGCGAGACTGATAGTTCGTCTAACTGGAAATGCGGACGCAGGAAAGCGACCGCACGATAGCAGCCCGGTTTCCCGGGTATCTCGGCGACGTCAACCCTAGCTTCTCTGAGAGGATACTGTGCTTTGGTAGCCTGCGAAGCATTGTCGTCGTCGGTCACATAGTTGTTGATCCATTGATTGAGGAATCGTTCGCAATCTTTCTGCGACATGAAGGACCCGATCTTGTCCCGCATCATCGCCTTCAGATAGTGCGCGAATCTCGATACCGCGAAAATGTACTGCAGCTGTGAGGAGAGCCTAGCGTTGGCGTTCGCCGCGTCAGAATCGTACTTCTTGGGCTTATTGGCCGACTGTGTGCCGAAGAAAGCCGCATAATCCGTGCCCTTGCAATGAACGAGCGGGATGAAGCCGTTATCGGCGAACTCCTTCTCACGTCGGTCTGTTATTGCCACCTCGGTCGGGCATTTCATCGCGACCTCGCCTTCGTCGGTCTCGAACGTATGCGTCGGCAGTCCGTCAACGAGTCCGCCGCCTTCGACGCCGCGGATCGCAACGCACCAGCCGTACATCGAGAATGCCTCGGTCAGACATGTGCCGAGCGTATATGCGGCATTGCCCCACAGATATTTCTTGTGGTCCTTGCCGTCCACATCTTCCTCGAAACGGAACGTCTCGGTCGGCTTGGTCGCCGCCCCGTACGGTTCGCGCATCAATACATGTGGCATCGTAAGGCCGACGTAACGCGAATCTTCCGATTCGCGGAAGCTGCGCCACTTCATATATTCGGTCCGGTCGAAGATCTTCGATATATCGCGGACCTCGGTCATCTCAGAGAAAGTATCCCACCCGAACATGCCCGCAGAGGCCGCGCTCAGGAACGGTGCGTGGGCAGCGGCGGCCACCTGCGAAATGCTCTCGAGCAACGCCATATCCTGCGGATGATTGCCGAACTCGAAATCCCCGATAAGTGCGCCGAACGGCGCTCCGCCAAAGGTACCGTACTCTTCTTCGTAAACTTTCTTGAAGAGCGAGGACTGGTCAAACTCAAGTGCGCGTTCAAAGTCCTTAAGAAGGTCGGATTTGGTGACGCTCATCACCTTGATCTTCAATTGCGGGCCCGTCAGGCTGTTCTTGATCAGATGATGCAGGCCACGCCACGAGCCTTCCAGTTTCTGAAAATCCTCGTGGTGCATGATCTCGTTCATCTGAGCGGACAGGAGCCTGTCGATCTCAGCGATACGAGAATTGATCGCAACGTCCATATTCTTGGACATCGTCAGCTCGCCGCTCATCACCTGATTGACGAATTCGCCTATCATGTCCTTGGCCCGCTCTTTCTGATAGTCGTCACGGGCCATCTTTCCTTCGGTCAGGATCTGATCCAGCAGGCCGCCGCCGGCATCGGCTGTGACGGTTTCGACCGCTGCGTCTTGTTCTTTGGTCTTGGCCATACTAGTCCTCCTTAGCGTCGAGGCCGAGCTCGCTGCTCAAGGCCTTCTGTTTGTCAGCATTCGCTATCAGATCTTCAAGCATTGATTCGAGTTTCTCATTGCCGTCCATTTTAGATCTGAGGTCCGCAAGTTTTTGCCTGGCTTCTACGAGTTTGCGCAGAGGCTCGATCTGCTGAACGATCTTGTCGGGTTCAAAATCCTCGATATCTTTGAACCTTAGCTCGATGCCCATTTTGCTGCCGTCGTCCTGCATCTTGTTATCCACGGTGAATGCAAGGCGAGGTGCCATACCGGCCAGCACCTGATTAAAGTTGTCCGGGTCGATCTCGACAAACTTGCGATTTTTCAGCGCCGGAAGCGGTTCATCGGGCTTGCCGACAAAATCGCCCATTACTCCGACCACGAAGGGCAATTCCTTTAGCTCGATGGCGCCGCCGACCTCAACATCGTAGGTGATCTGGACACGCGGCGGACGCACACGGTCGATCTTGTGTTGTAAGCTCTCTCTTTTAGGCATTAACGTATTCTCCTTTTATTGATGACAAAATATCGCTTACCAATCGTCGCTGGCTGAGGCGGAATTGTCTTCCTGTGGCTCGGCGGCATATTGATCGTCCGACCACGAGTCGCCCGATGAGTAGCCCGAAGAACCCAACCCGAGCGTTTCCTTGAGCTGCGACAGAACGGCTTCGTCCTTGATCACGTCAGTAAGCCAATTCTCCAGCGGCATGTTGCCCCACTTCACCGCTCGCTGAACAAGATACGCGACCGGGCTGTGCGGTTCGGTCCTTTGAAAAAATGCCGCGATCTCCGCCAAACGAGCCAGCGCCTCGGCTCGATTTCGAACCGGGCCGGCCGGGCCGCTCCCGGACGCTGCCGACGCACCGTCGGCCGACACCTCAGAATCTGAAGTGGCCTCAGCCATCAGATCCTCAGGCCTCGGTTCTTCGAGTCGCTTTTTTTCAAGCAGTTTTTTGACTTGAGTGTGAACGTCGTCGATCGACTTTCGCAAAGTGCCAAGACCAGGCATCTGATTGCGGTCAAAATTTCGCTCTATAACGTCGTTGAGTTCGTGGAACGCTGTCCAGCACTCGTCGAGAGCGAATCCATTGCGTTCACAATGATCGCGCCGCGTTTGTGCGACGGCGACCTTCCATAGTTCGCCCGTGACGCGGTTCTCGGCCTCTGCTTGTGCTTTAAGATCGGCAAATCGGGCTTGCGCGTCGCCGTCAAGCGAATCAAGGTTTGGCGGTATGTCAAAACGCTTTGCGTCCTGCCAATCATTGAAGCTGTAGCCTGCTCCGGCGGTCATCGGTACGGTGCGGAGCGCCGCGGCGGCCTGGTTATCAACCCACGAGATCGCGTTCGCACGGCCTTCCATATCGCCTTCGTCGATCAGCGGGAATAGACCATCCCAAAATCGATCCTGCAGCCCCGCGAGCAGCTGCAAACTGTCGCGAAGGCCGGCAAATCCATGCAGTTTGACAAGAGCCTCGGAGAGCCAAGCTGCGATCTGCAGGTCCTTGGTCTTCGAACGAAGGGCTTCGGTCGCGAGGTCAACGACCTTTCGATAATCGGCCGTCTTCAACTCCGTTTGCCACTCACCCTGATTGAGGACATCGTCCGATCTCCTTGCCTCAGCTATCTCGTCATAAATGCCGGAGTAGCGGAGGCTTTCGCCGCACGGTTCCTCGTCCGAAATCGGTTGCAGTAATGCATCGAGATCGACCACGGAAGGGGTTCGGAATTCGTCGCTCATCGTTTGCAGGCTCCTTGCCGTAATGAACAAGACGGAACTAGCGCAAATATTTGCTGAAAGACAGACTATTGTATACGAAATTCGCAATTTGCGCACAAAAAAAGTCGGCCCCGCATAAAGCGAGGCCGACAGAAACCTGCCCATGTCGGGAGGCCTATTCGTTGGAGATCCAATTCACGTCGCCAATACTCTCCTTCAAGGTCAAAACCCGAGTCGGATTGGCAAAGGTGAACCGCTTAGAAACAACACTGAGCACAACCGATTGCCCAGCCTCAAGGTCGTCGAATCTAAAGTAGCCAAAATTGCCGGTGATCGTACGGTGAACGGTACCGTCCCCTTCGACCAAGATGACATACACATTCCGGATGCCGGCGCCGCTGCTGGTCACCACACGGCCTTCGACCGTTACGTCGCCAGCCGACGGGGCAAGCACGAAGCCAAAATCATACGTATGATTGTTGGCGCCAGGTCCGCTCGTGGTCAGGTTTATAACAGGCCAAGTACCCGACGGGGAGCCGGACGGATTCGTGACCATATCCGCATCTGAGTCGTTGGCGTCCTGGTCGCCCGCTTGAGTATTCTGATCAAGTATCGTCCTCGCCAGACCGTTTAGCGGTGCACCGAGTCCATAGTCCGCGGCGTTGTCGAGACGGATCGAATACGAAGTGTTATAGGAGAGGCCGCCCAGTACTTGGCCGATGTTGTCGTTCGTATTACTGTCCGAGGAAGTGCTCCCGACAAAGTAGAATTCGCCGTTGGCATCGGTCAAAGCAGTTCCGACGACCGTCGAGCCAGAATAGAGTCGAACCCGCACGTTCGCTATGCCTGCTTCGCCGGGATCCTGAACGCCGTTGGAATTCGAGTCGAACCAAACACGGTTGCCGATCTCGATCGGGGCCGGGTCGGAGAGTATTGCGAAGCTGCCTCCGACGCCGCCCGATTTACCGAATGTCGTGGAGCTATTTCCGGCTCCGTCGTAGAGGCGATAGCCTTTAGAGAATCCGCCGGTCGTATTGCTAAGCCACCGGATGCCGCCGTCATAGGTCATATTTGTGACGTTCGGGATCGGGTCCATGTTGGAGATCATTACGTCCGGCGCTCCGGCAAGCTGCTCCACTCCGCCAAAACCGGTGTCATCGTGGTTGCTGCCCTTTCCGTTTATCGTTATGGTCGGATTCGTAAATGCGCCCGATGTGGTATAGGCATCGCCCCAATAGAACTCACCTCCGCCCGGGCCTTCGGCCACGTTCTGAGGAGCCGTTCCGTTCCCGCCGCATCGGCCGTTATCCTCGACGGTCCATGATCCCACGGAACCGCACGCTCGGATGATGTCGCCTGCGACTCGCGACTGGTAGAACGTCGTATTGCTCGAATCGTTCGGATTCGAAAGCGAACCGTTGCCGACCTGATCGACCAGACGGTCCCTAAGTCCCAGGATCAGGTTACCGTTATCAAACGCAATGTCCGTCAGCATAGGCTGTGAATAGGTCACCCAAACGTTGTTGGCCGCGTTCCGATAGATTGGCGACCATGGCCGCCAAACACCTGATGAGCTTTCGACGCGAGTCGTGTAACCGCGGCGGTAATTGAGCGGCATCTGGAATACCGGCGAGGCGCTGAAGGCCAAAGTTGATGTGTTCGCCGTATATACATACGCTCGAAGCCGTCGTGCGTCGCCCAGGTTGTACACGCCGTTCCCATCAGTGTCAGTAAACGTCTCGGGAGCGGTGTAGCCGGTCCCGCCAACTAAATTGACATAGGGCTCGCCCGTGTTGCGAGTGCCATTGTTGTTGTAATCGACGAAATAATCGCCACCGTCCCAGAGCCCGTTGCTGTTTGAATCGGTATATGAATCGACGTTCGTTGAGCCTTCGGCACTGCATACGAAGCCGACATAGAGCTGTCCGCGATACATCTGCAGAGCGAACGGCCTGATCTCATTGGCAGAGCATGTGCCCGAGGGAAGAGGCAGTGAGGTCGGAGCGGCCTGGCTCGTGATGAGTGCGCCCGTCGTAGCATTCAGGGCGTATAGTGTCTTGTTCGCAAGATTCCATACGTACAGAACGGTTTCGTCCTCGGACAACGCGATACCGCCAAGACTTGTCTTACCGACTGCGTCCCAGCCGGTGTTGCCATTGTCTCGAGCCCAGTTCGATGCATCGTGCGAGTTTGTCGCCGTGCCGGGAACCGTAAAGAAATTGACCACAGAGCCGCCACCGGCCCGATCGATGACGTAGATCGCATTTGGCCCCTGTGGGCCAAAGCCGGCGTGTCGCTTGAAATAGGCGGAGGCATAGACGCGCCTTGATTTACGCGCATATGCCAGCCCGAACGTAGTCCCGATCTCGTTCGCCATCATCGATAGCGGATAGGTCGTAGGTGCATCGTATAGCGAGGTCGTTGCGCTCGTGCTGGTGTCCGAACTGCCGGCCGCATATGGAAAGCTGACCATTGTCGAAAGTCCGTTGTTGCCGCCGCTTATCTGGTCGCCTTCGCGGAAAAGGGTAGCGACCACCTCCGGGTTGTCCTGCGAGTAGTCCGACGGATGATTGACCGCCAAATTGACATTCGTTGCTCCGCTGCTGACGAACTGGACCGTAGATCCCGCGTTCGTTGCTGTGCCGGCACCTACTGACGATTTGCTGCGAGCGGATGGAAGATATCCGCTGGGCAGGCTGGTGAACTCGACCCTGTACGGCCCTGTGCCGGCGTCGCTCGTGGTCAATGTGTACTGCCCGTTCGCGTCTGTTGTGGCTACGCCGCCGGAGGTGACATTTACGCCGGCGGTACTATAGGCACGAACTTGGACACCCGAGATCCCACGATCGATCGGGGCCGCGACAGATCCGAAACCGTTGTTCGTCCAAGTGGCGGTCGTGTCGTATGTGCCGTTTCCGTTAAAATCTTGAAATACTCGTCCGGTTATATTCCCGGCCTCGGGGGCTAGCGTTTTGCCGGTGAAAATATTCTTTTGGGCTGATGAGGGGAATGCGAACCAAACTGCGGTTACGACCGCTGCAAAGGTGAATGCGATAACGAGGACGGCTCGTTGGCTGAATAGTGTCTTGACGGGTTTCATATGCAGATAAAGGTACATCGACCTGTTAGTCGATATTTTGGAGTCGGGTTGGAGCTTTGGAAGGTGAGGAACTTGGGTGGGCCAATTGCGGCGGATACACGTCCGCCGCAAACAGATGCTAGCAAATGTTCGGCAGAGATGTCAAAACATTTTTTAACACTCGATCTACGCTTGGGCCGTCGACCTCAGCCGCGCGGCGAACAGCTTGCGGAACTTAGCGACCTTTGGTGCCACAACTGCAGAACAATACGGCTGGTTCGGATTGTTTGCAAAATACTCCTGATGATAATCTTCGGCGGGCCAGAACGCATCAAAGGGTGCCAATTCAGTAACGATCGGGTCATCGTAAAGTCCGGCATCGGTGATCTCCTTGATAACTGCGACGGCAGCTTCCCGTTGTGCCTCAGAGTGATAAAAGATAGCCGATCGGTACGACGTCCCGATGTCGTTGCCCTGACGATTCAACGTCGTGGGATCGTGAACCGTAAAAAAGACGCGCAAAATATCCGAGAATGATATGACCGATGGGTCGAACGTAATATTTACGACCTCTGCGTGGCCGGTCGTCTCGCTGCAAACCTCTTGATAGGTTGGATCCGGTTTATGCCCGCCTGAATAGCCCGATACTACGTCCTCGACGCCCATAAGATCGTCGAATATCGCTTCGACGCACCAAAAACAGCCTGCCCCAAGGGTTGCGGTCTCCAGAATCTTTTCCATATCAACAATGAGAACAAACTCCCGTATTTAATTCAACGACAGCTCTTGGTTATTCCAGATCGTCCAATGTGCCAATACATCTGTGGGGTCCCGGGTCGTTGATCACGGCGTTGCCGGGCCTCAGTGCCAGAGCAGTTCGCATCCCTGCGGCCGCGGCCGCATCGAGCTCAGCAAGCATGTCAGAGATGAAAAAAATGTCGGCAGGACCGATCCCGAGCATTTCGGCGATCTTAATATAGCTAGACGGCTCCCTCTTTGGGCCGGTCGTTGTGTCGAAATATGCATCGACAAGACCCGAGAGGTCACCTGAAGTAGTGTGCGAAAAGAAAAGCTTCTGAGCAAGAATACTGCCGGACGAGAATATTGCGATGAGCTCGCCGCGACCGTGTGATCTCGCAAGTGCGCCGGGCACATCGTCGAAAAGTGGCGCCGTTAGTTCATCGTTCTCAAATCCCGATCGCCATATCCGGCCTTGTATCTCTTTCAGTGCCGTGGATTTACGGTCTCGGGCTATAAGCTCATTTAGATATTCGGCTACTTCTCCGGGTGATCCGAAGTCGATCCGATCATCCGCATCCGGGTCGGAGCGAGCCTCGGATGCTAAGAGTTCGATCGTGACGGAGAGTGCATTGAAATTATTAGCGACAAAGTCGGCCATTCTTTCCGCTGAGTACGGGAACAGAGTGCCATGAACGAAGTCGAGCGGGGCTAGGGTCCCTTCGATATCCAGAAGGAGAGCTTTCATTGGTCAGGCTTGTCCCGCGGCAGGGAAGTAACGATCACCGAAACACAAAGGTGCGAATCCCGAATCGACTCCGGAACCGGTGTAATGCGGCGTCCAACCCGCAGGGTCCTGAAACAATCTGATCGCCCGTATCGTCCGATCCGAACAGAGGTCAAACCAATGCAGCGTACCGGCAGGCACGCGGATCAGGTCGCCGGTCGACATTTCGACGCTGAATACATCCTCGCCCGGAGGCGCAATATGGAATAGGCCGCTCCCTCCAACAATGAATCTGACCTCGTCCTCGTCGTGCCAATGTTCTTTGTTGAATCGATCGAGCATTTCGTCGAGGCCGGGCGTTGCGGGCGTGACGTTTATCACGTCTGCGGTAACGTATCCGCCCTTGCTCTTCAGCTCGTTGATCTTTACCTGATAGGCGGCGAGTATTTCGTCGTCCGACGCGTCAGGGCCTAGGTTCGCATCGCCGATCCAGGTCTCGTGATCGATGCCGGCCGATCTGAGAAAATCGGTGACCTCAGCTTGGTCAGATATTCTCTTTCCGGTGGCTGGAATAGTTACAATAGCCATTATTATCTTATTTGCCTTGCGATCACTTCAAACAAGAATTCGAATATCTCGACGTGGCGTCTTGCCTCGGCCACGGTCTCTCCCCAGGTGTAAAGCCCGTGACGCCTCAGATAGATGCCGTGGAGTCCTTCGTTGTCGCGTACGACGTTCTCGATCACATGGGCCAACGCTACGTAGTCCTGCGAATTCTCAACGATCGGGACCTTTTCAGTGTGCTCGTGTGTCGTAACTCCGGAGAGGCCTTTGAGCATCTCATAACCTTCGATCTCGATAGTGCCGTCTTCGTAAAATGCGTCAGAAAGTATCGTTCCCCACACGGAATGAGTGTGCAGGATCGACCTCGCCCGCGGAAGGAACCTATAAATGGTCAAATGCAGGAGAGTCTCCGCAGACGGTTTGCCAAAACCGGAGAAGATCTCGTTCGATTCGTCGATCTCAAGGAAATTGGTCTCGTCGAGGCTGCCTTTGTCGATGCCGCTGGCTGTAACGCAGATCCTGAGCGGTTTGCGTGCCACAAGAACGCTGAAATTCCCGCTCGTGCCGAGGTTCCATCCGCGCCGGTAAAATTCGCGGCCCGCAAGCGCCATTTCCGCCGCCGGACTCATTCCGGATCCTTCGCTTGGCATATTAGATCATCCTCCTCGCGGTCATCCTCCAGACAAACATCCTCGGTCGTTGCCGATCAAAGCGACTACTCTTCGTCCTCTCGCAGCTTCTCGAGCACTGAAAGATCCTCTAGTGTTGTAACGTCACCGGCAACCGTTCCATTGGATGCCAGTTCTCGCAAAAGCCGTCGCATTATCTTGCCGGAGCGGGTCTTGGGCAAGGCGTCGGTGAATCTGATGTCGTCGGGTTTGGCTAGAGCCCCGATCTCTTTTGAAACGTGGGCCCTAAGCTCGTCTTTCAAGCTCTCTGAACCCGACCGGCCGCCTTCAAGAGTAACAAAAGCTGATATTGCCTGTCCTTTGAGATCGTCGGGCCGACCGACGACCGCAGCCTCCGCGACTGACTCGTGCGAGACCAATGCCGATTCGATCTCGGCAGTGCCAAGCCTGTGACCACTAACATTTATTACGTCATCGACGCGGCCCATGATCCAGAAATAACCGCGATCGTCGCGTCTTGCGCCGTCACCGGCGAAGTAATGCCCGGGTATCTCGGACCAATATGCCTTGTTGTATCGCTCATCGTCGCCCCATAACGTCCTAAGCATCGATGGCCACGGATGTTTGGCGACCAGATAGCCGCCTTCATTCGGGCCGACGGGCTTTCCGCCTTTGGTGACGACATCGAGAATGATGCCGGGAAGCGGCAGCGTTGCGGTTCCCGGTACGGTAGGCGTCGCCCCGGGCAGCGGGCTGATCATGATCGAACCTGTTTCGGTTTGCCACCACGTATCGACGATCGGGCAGCGGCCTTTTCCTATCACATTGTGATACCACATCCACGCTTCGGGATTGATCGGCTCGCCTACGGTTCCTAGCAGCCGGAGCGACGATAGATCATGCTTTAACGGATATTGCTCGCCCCATTTGATGAACGCACGGATCGCCGTAGGCGCGGTGTAGAAGATCGAGACCTTGTTCCGCTCGATGATATCCCAGAATCGGTCGAGGTCCGGGTAATTGGGCGCGCCTTCGTACATCATTACCGTAGCCCCGTTGGCAAGCGGGCCATAAACTACGTAGGAATGACCCGTGACCCAGCCTATATCGGCAGTGCACCAATAGACGTCTTCGTCCTTGAGGTCAAATACCATTTTTGCGGTGAACGCGGCCTGGGTCAGATATCCGCCTGTCGTGTGCAGGATCCCTTTAGGTTTTCCGGTCGTTCCCGATGTGTAGAGGATGTAGAGGGGATGCTCGCTTTCGAGACGTTCGGGCGGACAATCGTCGGAAACCGCAGCCATCAATTCATGCCACCAGTGATCGAAACCGGGCCGGATCGAGACGTCGGACCCGGTCCGTCGAAATACGACGACGTTCTCAACTGACGGCGTGTGAGCAACGGCAGCGTCAACCGCATCTTTGAGCCTGACCTCCGACCCGCGTCGAAAAGCCCCGTCGGCGGTAACGATCAGCTTGCAGCTGCAGTCATTCACCCGGTCGCGTATAGCTTCGGACGAGAATCCGCCAAAGATCACTGTATGCGTCGCTCCGATACGTGCACAGGCCAGCATGGCGATCGCGAGTTCCGGAACGAGCGGCATGTAAAGCGCCACGCGGTCGCCTGCTGCAACGCCAAGCTTTTTCATGACGTTCGCGAACCGCGAGACCTCACGATGCAGCTGCAAATAGGTCAGCGTCCGCTGCTCGCCCGGCTCGCCTTCCCATATGAATGCTGCTTTGTTTCGACGCCACGTCTCTAAATGTCGATCGATGCAATTGTATGCAGCGTTGATCTTGCCGCCGGTGAACCACTTTGCGAAAGGTTCATTCCACTCAAGGACCGTATGCCAGGGCTCGAACCAATCGAGCGAGGCGGCTTGCTTGGCCCAAAATGCCGGAACGTCTTCAGCGGCCTCGCGGTACATCGTCTCGTATCGATCGAAGCTCTTGATGTGAGCGGCCGCCGCAAAGTCGGCGGGCGGCGGGAACACCCGAGTCTCACTCAGGATCGATTCGATAGAGTTCGCGTCTGGCATATATAAACATTATAGACGACCTGTTCGGACCGCAAAAGAGGCGAATACAATGGCCTCGCTCTTTATTGGACGGGTGTGGTCCTGAAATTTACCGGCTGGGTAAACTCGTGTAAAATTCCTGTGACATCCGATACAAGAACGATCTATGCCGCTGCTCGAAATGCGCAATATCGTAAAGGAGTTCCCCGGAGTGCGAGCCCTCGATGGCGTGTCCTTCGATCTGGATGTGGGTGAGTTTCACGCGATCGTCGGCGAGAACGGAGCGGGCAAGTCCACGCTGATGAAGGTGCTTTCGGGCGTTTATCCGTATGGGAGCTTTGATGGCGAGATCGCCGTTGACGGGAGCCCGCGCCGATTCCGAAGTATTCGTGATTCAGAAACTGCGGGAATCGCGATAATTTTTCAAGAGCTGTCATTGGTCAAGGAATTGACCGTGGGCGAGAACATCTTTCTCGGCCGGGAGCCTTCGCATTTTGGCGTTGTGAACTGGGGCAAAATGTATCAAAACGCTTCTCGCTTGCTTCGCGAACTTGGGCTCCCGCTCGACCCGAAGGCGATGGCCGGTACTCTTGGGATCGGGCAGCAGCAGTTGGTCGAGATCGCTAAAGCACTGAGTCAGGAGGCCCGCATCCTTGTGCTTGACGAACCGACCGCGGCCCTAACTGAATCTGAGGTCGAGACCCTTTTCAATATCCTCGAAGGATTGAAAAGACGCGGTGTCGGCCTCATCTACATTTCGCATAAGCTCGATGAGGTGTTCCGAATGAGCGATCGGATCACGGTTCTTCGCGACGGTCGCACCGTAGGTACGCATTTGCCGTCGGAGATCAACAAAGACGGGATAATTGCCGAAATGGTCGGGCGTGAGGTCGGGGATGTATTCCCGGCTTTTTCGCACGAGCTGGGCTCCGCGGCTCTCTCGGTCAAAGGCCTTAGTGCATTCGATGTGGATGACCCGGCCCGGCCGGTCATAGACAACATCTCATTTGACGTAAAGAGCGGCGAGGTCGTCGGCATTGCCGGATTGATGGGCGCAGGCAGGACCGAGGTTCTGACAGCGCTTTTCGGCGCGTGGCCGGGGCGATGCAAAGCCGAGATCTCGATCGAAGGACGTCCAGTTTCGATCAGGTCGCCAGCCGACGCGATACGGCTAGGTATCGGCTTTGTGACCGAGGACCGGAAACGATACGGACTCATCCTGGAACAAACGATCGCCGACAATATGACGTTGGCCGCGCTCCGAAATGTTTCAGGCAGGTTCGTTACCGACCGGCATCGAGAATACTCTGCCGTCAGCGAGACAATGGCAAAGCTTAAGATAAAAGCGAATTCGGCTAAGACCGTGGCCGGTACATTGTCCGGCGGCAACCAGCAAAAGGTCGTACTCGGGAAATGGTTGTTGACCAGGCCGCGTGTACTCTTCCTCGATGAACCGACAAGAGGTATCGATGTCGGCGCAAAGCAGGAGATATACAACGAGATCCACGAGCTTGCAAAAGCAGGTATGGCGATAGTACTTGTCTCAAGCGAACTGCCGGAGGTGCTTGGGTTGTCGGACCGTGTGCTTGTGCTACATGCGGGACGTATCAGCGCGGAGTTCGCACGGGGAGATGCTGTGCCTGAAGCCGTGATGGCTGCCGCAACCGGCAATTTGTAAAGCGTACCGAAGAGGCAGAGGCCACTTTCATCCCTATGTCAGATAATCAACGACCGAAGCTGAACACTACGGCACTGCGAGCATACATAATGCTTGCCGTGCTTGCCGTCATCTGGATCTATTTCCATTGGGCGACACCGGGTAATACGTTCCTAACTCCGCGCAACCTCTCGAACCTGATGACGCAAATGTCGGTGACAGGCGTAATCGCCGTCGGGATGTTGATGCTGATCGTATCGGCGAATATAGACCTGTCGGCCGGATCTGTGCTTGGATTTGCCGGCGGTATCGCCGCCTTCCTGATGACGACCCATGACGTCGGGCTGCCGTTATCTGTACTCGCAGCTATCGCGGTAGGGGTGGCGATCGGACTGTTTCACGGCGTGCTGACGGCTTATTTCAACATTCCCGCATTCATCGTAACACTTGGAGGCTTGCTGGCTTGGCGAGGCGCAGTCAAATGGCTTTTGGGCGGCAATACGATACCTGTCGCCGACGATACTTTTAAGGCGATCGGGAATGCGAATCTTCCGGTCACTGCCGGATGGCTGCTCGCCGCCGGCGGGATCGCTTTTGTCGTAATAGGAGCGATCCGACGGTCTCGCTCCGATCTGAACGACGGTTTGGGCGGATCTAACTTGGTCAAGGAACTTGCAAGGGCTGTGGTGCCGGTGATCGGGATCGTCGCGTTCATCTCCGTTATGAACGCGTGGCAGGGTGTCCCGGTTCCGGTATTGATATTGCTGATCGTCGCGTCGATCGGAGGGTTTATTATGAACTCGACCGTATTCGGCCGTCATCTCTACGCGATCGGCGGCAATCCGGATGCGGCGAGGCTATCCGGTATCAACAATCGTCGCAATATCCTGAAGGTTTACGCTATTCTGGGTGCCTTCATCGGAGTTGCCTCGCTTATATTCACGGCCCGCGTTGGCAGCGCTGCCCCGGATGCAGGTACGCTCAAAGAACTTGATGCGATCGCCGCATGTGTGATCGGAGGTGCCAGCCTGATGGGCGGCCGCGGTACGATATTCGGTGCATGTCTGGGTGCTCTAGTGATGGCAAGTCTTGACAACGGTATGTCGCTGCTCAATGTTCGGGATTTCCTGCAGGACATTATCAAAGGCTCTATCCTTGTTGCCGCGGTCGGGCTGGACATGATGGGAAAAAAGCAGGCCTAGCCGCCTATCAGGCTCATTGTGCGAGCCGGCTGAACAAAGTCAGGATCGTTGATATAGTGTCTCGGTTCTTTCTTTTCAACCGCTTCCTCGATGAACTGCACGATCTCGCTGCTGTGGGCTCCGGATCGTAAAAGAGATCTGAGGTCATGTTCGACAGTTGAGAACAGGCAGGTCCGGAGCTGGCCGTCGGCGGTCAACCGGATGCGTGAGCATTGACCACAGAACATTTCGGTCACGGGGGCGATGATGCCGATCTCGCCGCGAGAACCGTCCGCGAATCGCAGCCTCCACGAAGTACTACTTCCGCGCGTCTCATCGATAAGATCCAATGGAAAGGCCTCTTCGATCGCGTTGCGTATCTCCCGTCCGGATACGACCAGATCTTTCGACCAGCCATGTCCGCTGTCCAACGGCATATACTCAATGAACCGAACTGTAACTCCCTGCTCGCGGGCAAAGGAAGCCAGTGTGGCGATCTCGTCATCATTTCGTCCGCGGACAATGACGGCATTGACCTTGATCGGAGAGAAGCCTACATCTTGTGCGGTCGTTATTGAATTCAAGACCCGATCGAGGGCATCCACGCCGGTTATTTCCCGAAAACGCTGCCTGTCCAAACTATCAAGGCTCACGGTCAATCGATCCAATCCGGCCTCTCGGAGAGCCGCTGCATGCCGCTCCAGGTCAAATCCATTCGTAGTCAGCGCGATGTCCTCAAGCTGCGGTTTGAGTCCCGAGAGTTTCCGGACCAACAAAGGAACGTCCTTTCTTATCAAGGGTTCGCCGCCCGTGAGCCTCAACTTTGTGATGCCGAGGGAAACGAATATCGCCGCTAAGTACTCGATCTCTTCAAACGTAAGGACGTCCTCGCGGCAAGCGTGAGCCGGTTCTCCGTTAGGCAGGCAATAGAAGCAGCGGAAATTGCATCGGTCGGTCAGCGATACGCGAAGATCGCTGATCGATCGGCCATAACTGTCACGAAGAGCCATTGGCACGATTATACTCTTTCGAGTCTGAGATCGGGGTATCGTCACATTCGAGCAGAGCCGCCGCATTTCGTTTCAGCCCGCTAAGTTTTGCCCTTTTTATAGGAGAACCTCGAAATCGGTCGAGATACTCTTCGTGCGTGAGGTCGGCGATCATGGCCAGGTCAAGCGAAGTCTCTTGGTTCCGCGGCTCGAATCTGCTTTCATTCGACGGTTCCTGGAATCGATTCCACGGGCATACATCTTGGCATACGTCGCAACCGTAGATCCAGCCGTCAAGGTCTTTGGTGATACCATCCGGCAATGTCTCTCCGCGGAACTCAATGGTCCCGAAAGATATGCATCGACGCGAATCAACAACGTATGGCTCCACTATCGCCCCGGTAGGGCACTCGTCAATGCAGGCCGTACAGGTTCCGCAGTGGTCTTCGGCCATCGGCGGGTCCGGGTCAAGTTCAATATCCAACAGCAGCGAGCCGATAAATACCCACGAGCCGACCTCGCGTGTTATCAGGTTCGAGTGTTTGCCGATCCATCCAAGCCCGGCCCGTACGGCCCATGCCTTGTCCATGAACGGAGCCGTATCGACGCAGATCTTTCCGTTCGCTTGGCCGACCCGGTCTTTTATGAATGAAAGAAGGTCGTCGAGTTTGTCGCGGATGACATCATGATAATCGTCGCCCCAAGCGTATCGCGAGATCTTGCCTGTGCCCGGCCGATGCGTATGCTCATGCGGGGTGTAATAGTTGTGAACAACAACTACGATCGAGCGGATATTCTCCATTAGCCGCGACGGGTCTGAACGCAATTCAGGATCGCGTTCCATCCAATGCATCGTGCCGTGATAGTTGAGTTGCAGCCATTCGCTCAGCCGGGCACGCTCATTTTGCAAAACATCCGGATGAGCTATGCCGACCCGGTGAAATCCGAGTTCTCGTCCGTATTGCTTGATGTCGTCGCGAAGTGACATACCCAGCCTATTCTATGCGGTAAGACCGAAAGTCAAAAAAAGAACGGGCGGACAAGCCACCCGTTCGATCATAAACCACGAATCAGGTCCGGGATCAGAAATTCAGCTTGAAGCCGAACTGGAACTGTCGCGGATCGAAAGCTGCCGTCGAGCGGCTGAAATACCGGCCGCCCTTTCGTTGGCCGAAGGCATTTACGACCTGATAGAACGGATTCGCCGCTGCTTCATTAAATCGGTTGAAGAGGTTGAAGCCTTCGGCGATCAGATCGAGACTGAAACGCTCGTTGAACTTGATCTTGCGAGTGATCCGCGCGTCGAGCGAGATGAAGTTGTGCGTGATGCCCATATTGCGGCCAAGATTGCCGGCAAAGCCGAACTGTCCGGTGAAGCAATTGGCATCAACGCCCGTGGCGCAGAGCGTGCCGTCCGAACGGACACTCGGACGCTCGTTAGTGCTCTGGAAATCTCCGTTGTTATCGCCGACCGCCAGAATATTGAACGGGCGGCCCGAACCGTATTCGAATACCGGGCTGAACGAGAATCCATGCATGAACTTCTGGAATCCGTTGCCTGATTTCCAAGTATCCGGAGCCCCAAAGACACCGCTGAAAACGAATCTATGCCGCTGATCGAAAAGTGAGTTCGAACGCTCAGCACGGAAATTGTTGTTGTCCTGCGGCTTAAGAAGCGTCTGGAGGTCAGACGAATCATCGATCGAATGCGACCATGTATATGTCGCAAGGAACTGCATATTGTTGGTGAACCGCTTTTTGAATTCGACATTCATCGCCGTGTATTCCGAGCGGCCATCCGACATCTGAGCGTTCACGTCGGCATATGGATTGATCGGGCCCGGCGTGCGCAGCGTCCCGGGAAGGAACGTGTCGAACGTCGCCTTGTTAAGTCCCGTCAAAGCCTGGACGAAGAAGTAATTCGGCCCCAGCTTGCGGAAATAGTTGGCAGCGATCGGATTGATGATCCGCTGTCCGGTGGTCGCATTGACCGCGACAAATCCAGGGATCAGCACCGTGTAGAGCGGATTGCTCGTTGTCGGAACCGATGAATAGAAGAACGCCGCTTCGGAGAGGCTCGTAGGAGCGCGACCGTTCGGGCCGCACGGACCGCCGCATGCAACAGGATTATTGGCGGTGAAGCGTCTGAAGTTATCGATCAACGCCGTCAGGTTGACCTGATTGACGTCCTGCGGGTGAGCAAGGTGCCAGGCACGGACGCCGATGAAGTTGACCGAGATAGCGGTGTCCTTGTTGATCATGCGTTCAAAGCCGAGGTTGGCCTGGATCGCGTCAGGATACTGGAAGTCTTTGGCCACATGCAGCGTAAATGGAAGGATCGGCCCGAATCCGGTGAACGTGGACGGATTGAACCGCATGTATCCGTATTGGTACTGAGCACTGGATGCGATACCTACCGTGTTGCCGCCGCCGCAGAGCGCCGGGACCGAACCCTGAACGCCGCAGACGGTTCCGTGCATGACCTGGAACGCATTCAGCAATCCATTTGACGCAGGTCCGCCGATCGGAAGCAAGGTGGCCTGCTGCTGCTGCGAGCCGTCCGCAATGTTCGAATTGAATCCGACCGCGAGGAGCGGATGGTCAAAGAATCGGCCGATCGCTCCGCGAAGGACCGTCTTGCCATTGCCCTGAATGTCCCACGCAAATCCGACGCGAGGAGCAATGTTGTTCTTGTCACGCGGGAAACCCTGCGTCACACCAAGAGCATCCTGAGCTGTTTGTACGTCGGTCGTAGTTAGCGTGATGCCCGTCAGAGGATCGCGGAAAGGTGACGGTGCATATTGATCTGTGAGCTCGATGTCATATCTGACGCCATAGTTGAGCGTGAAATTCCGAAAGATCTTCCAGGTGTCCTGTGCAAACAATGCGAACGGCTTATTGCGAAGCGAGCTGTTCGGATCACCAAATCCCTGGATGAAAACGCTCGGGAACCCAAGGCCGTAAGCCTGTATGGGCGTGAACGCCGGGCCTGTACAGCCCGAGATCAGGCCACTGCAGGACTGTTGGCTAAAGTTGAATAGCGCCGGGAAGTTCAACTCGAACTTTGCGAGCCCGGAGACAAGGTTCGCATCACCTCCGAATTTGAAGATGTGATTCTTCGGCGCCCATGTGATGTTGTCACGAAGCTGATACCTGTTTTCGCGGCGGTCAACCGGCGAGAACGGATTGGAACCGATAAAGCCGGTCCCGGCGATCTGCAACGCGACGCTGGGTATCTGCGAATCGAATTTCGCGTCGCGTCGGCCGTAATTGAAGTAGATCTCGTTGATCATATTCCTCGGCAGGACGCTAGTAACGGAGGCGCCAAATGAGAAATCCTTTAGTCGCTGGATACCGGTACGGGAATAATCGTTCTGGCCAAGCGTCTGGTTCTGTGACTCATCCTGAATACCCGTGATACGGCTTGGATTGTAGCCGATACGTATGTTCAACTGATTATTCGACGTCAACGCCTGGTCGTAGCGGACCGACGTGTAGGTCGTTTTCTCATAAAGTGGGAAAACGGTCTGAAGCTGTGCGAGCGGGCGAAACGCGACATATTGGCCGTTGGCGTTCCGCGTCAGCGGCACAGGTGCTCCCGAAAGGAAGAATCGCGGGCCGATCTGGGTGCCCGCCGGGATGGCTCCGCCTGGACTCAACAGCGTACTTTGGCCGTTGAGCGCCGTTTGGGTACCGGCAGAAGCCATTGTGGCGTATGAGATCGCCTGGCTTATGTTAGCCGGAACACCCGTTGCGAGCAGCCCCTGAACGTATGTGACCTGTGCCGGGGTCAGCCCTGTGTAAACATTAGTGAACGGCAGAAAAGGAGTCCCGATCGTAATGCTCGAGGTCGCCCCGCCGACAATATCACCGGTGAAGAATCCGGATTCGCTTCGCTGACGCCGCTCAACGGAGACAAAAAAGAATGAGCGATTGCGTGCGACCGGACCACCGAAAGTGCCGCCATACTGCGTGCGGGTATATCCCGGCTTCTTGTTTGGATCGTTGTCGATAAGAGGAGCGAACGCGTTGCGGGCCTGGATGCTTTTGTCACGAATGAACCCGAAAAGGTTACCGCGATAGCTGTTGCCGCCGCGTTTGGTGACGACGTTGACTATTCCGCCCGTCGCACGGCCAAACTCAGGCATGTACGAATTGGTAGTGACCTGATACTCCTGAACCGCTTCCATCGAGACGGTTGATCGGGCCGCGTTGATAGAATTGTCAGTGAAGTCGGCACCGTCAACCTGTACAAGTGTCGAGCGTCCGCGTTGGCCGCCGATGTTCAATCCGGAAGTCGGAGCAGGGCCAACGGGCCGGCCGTTGTCGCGTCCGACGGTCGAGAGCGTCAGGGCAAATCCGGTCGCAGAACGCTCGTTGATCGGCAGGTTGTTGATACGAGCCTGCTCGATCGTATTCGAGACCGCGGTACGGCCGGTCTCAATGAGTTGGATCTCGTCGCCGGATACATTGACCGTCAGATCAGGCGCTCCGATCTCGAGCTTGATCGTAAGTTCAGCACTCTGCCCGACCGTGAGCTTGACGGGCGAGATAACTGTCCTCTTGAAGCTGCCTGCCTCAGCCGAAACCTCATACTCGCCCGCAGGCAAACCGATAAGCGAATAACTGCCGTCCGATGACGACGTCGTTGTTCGCGAAAGCCCCGTCGCGTTGTTCTTTGCGCGGACTGTCGCACCTGATACCACCGCCCCGTTCGGGTCGGTCACAGTGCCGGTTAGGTCCGCAGCGGTTGCTTGAGCCTGGCCGTTTACCAGGCCTGTTAAGGTGAACATCACCGCGAAAGCGAGGGCCAACATTCCGGCCGTCCTTGTCACAATTGACGGTAATCCTCTCATTGATAGTGTCTCCTTTGAAATGCCTTGACTTGGTACTCCAACTTAGGGCCGATCTCTCGATCTCTATATTGGCTGGCAATATCTCCGACAGCGAAAAGGGGAATGTTGCTGCTGTCGGGCAGCCTTTGCCGCCGTAATATTGCCAAATTTTGAGATTCAGACCTGAATTGCTTTGAAATTATTACCCCAAATCAAGGATTTAGGCAAGTATTATCGTAATATTTTCGTAAAGTTTGCCACCATATTTAAATTGGTCATACCAATTTATGACCCGATTTTCGATGACCGTTTCGGCAGTTGCGTCTGGTTAAGGGAGCAGTACGTCGAACACTTTGCTAACATTGATCAAAATGCTGTATGTCGGCCGGTCGAGGCCGGCGTGACCGTTATTGGCGAATTACTCTAAATGAAGATCATTCCACTGTCGATCCCAACGCCATTTTATGTAGGCGACGTCAACGTTTATTTGATCCCGCACGATCCTGTGACGCTGATCGACGTGGGTCCGAAAACAAAGGCGGCTGAAACTGCGCTCCGGGAAGGCCTCGGTCGGCACGGCTTTAAGTTCTCCGATATCGAACGCATAGTGCTCACTCATTCACACGAGGATCATTGCGGTTTGACAAAACGCATCCGCGACGAAGCTCTCAATGCCGATGTATTCATCCACGAGTGGGAGACGGGGCACCTATTCGGGCGCCTCGCAAAGGATGAGCATCGAGCATTGCTGCTGCGTTCAGGCGTGCCGGACAAGGTTTTTGACGATATGCAGACCCTCTATGAGGAAATAAGTCTGCTTACAGATTCGCTTGCCGAAGGTGAGTATTCATCACTTGTTGACGACACGGAATTAGAGTTCGACGTAGGTGCGCTCAGGGTCATACATACTCCAGGACACACGCCCGGGTCCTGCTCATTCGTACGCGAGGCCGACCGCACGTTGATATGCGGCGACTGTGTGCTAAAGCGGATCACACCTAATCCGATCGTTTCTCCTGACCCGATCGACCCGACGCGACGGTACCCTTCGCTTTCGGAGTATCTCGTGTCACTCGCAAGGATACGAAGCTTTGCCCCTACGCTCGTTCACGGCGGTCACGGCGAAGCGGTGACGGATTTCGAAGAGATATTCCAAAGATATCTGCGAGCGATCAACGATCGCCAGAGCCGTGTACTTTCGCTTGTTACGCCGGGCGGCGTCACGGCATTTGAGGTCGCCCAGCGACTATTCCCCGACTCATTCGGACACGAGGTCCATCGATTTCTGGCAATATCGGAAGCTATCGCACATCTGGACCTCGCATCTGCCGAGCGAAAGATCGAGGTCGAAGTGTCGGCGGGGGTGGAGGTTTACAAGCGATGAACCGCCGGAGGGGCACCCGACATCGGTTGACTCGGCCGCGACGGGGCTCTCGGTTTCGAAATGGACCGCAATAAAATGTTATATTTTTCAATTATGGTATCAATGATTCGCATTTTCTTTGTAATTATCGTTATTTCGGCTTCAGTCTTTTCGCAGGGGCCGTCCCTAACCTTTCCGGGTGAAAAACATTTCAAGAACCTTAAGCAGCTAACATTTACCGGCGAGAATGCAGAGGCATATTTCTCATTCGACGGCAAGAAACTGGTCTTCCAGTCAAAGCACGGCGATCTGAAATGCGACCAGATCTTCACCATGAATATCGACGGCTCCGATATGAAGATGGTCTCGAACGGATTCGGCCGCACGACGTGTTCGTATTTCCTCCGAGGGGATAAAGACATCATCTATGCATCCACGCACGGCGGTTCGAGGGATTGCCCGCCCAATCCTGATTTCTCGCAGGGATACGTTTGGGCAGTCTATCCCGATTACGACATATATCGTTCGACCGCAGACGGCAAGAATCTCAGGCGTTTGACCAACACGCCGGGCTATGACGCCGAAGCAACGGTCAGTCCGAACGGCAAGAAGATCGTTTTCACCAGCGAACGTGATGGCGATCTCGAGCTATATTCGATGGATACGAACGGAAAGAATGTGAAACGGCTTACATTCGACGTCGGGTACGACGGAGGAGCGTTCTTTTCACCTGACAGCAAGATGCTTGTTTATCGAGCCAACCATCCGACCACGCCGGAGGATACTAAACGCTATAAGGACCTGCTGGCGAAACATCTGATCGTGCCGACCACGTTCGAGATCTTTGTGATGAACGCTGACGGCTCCGGCAAACGTCAGGTCACCAAACTTAATGCGGCGAGCTTTGCACCCTATTTTACGCCTGACGGCAAGAGGATAGTGTTCTGCACGAACTATTTCGCGACCGACCCCCGAAAGCGCAATTTTGACCTCGCTATCATCAATGTTGACGGTACGGGACTCGAACGCGTCACTTACAACGATACATTTGACGGGTTCCCGATGTTCTCACCCGATGGTAAAAAGTTCGTATTTGCCTCCAACCGTAACTCAGCCAAAGAAGGCGATACGAATGTATTCATCGCCGACTGGATCGAGTAGAGCGGGAGTTCGCGGCATCTGGCCATGACCGATCGGACTCATATCGCAGGAATGACGCGGGCCGAACTTGAGGAGATGTTTCTCGAGTTCGGCGAGCCCCGTTATCGCGCCGATCAGGTATTCAGAGCGATACATCAGCGTCGTTTAAGGGCATTTGACGAGATGACCGACCTACCCAAAAAGCTGCGCCAAAAACTCGCTGCCGAAGCCGACATTGAGCGATTGACGGTCACATCGCGATACGTTTCAGAGGACGGCACTCGGCGGTATCTGATGAGAACGGTAGATCAGCGTCCGGTCGAGACGGTCTTCATCCCGTCGGAGGGCCGCGACACGATATGCTTCTCGTCGCAGGCCGGATGCCCGTTAAAGTGCGATTTTTGCCTTACGGCAAAGCTTGGGCTGCTTAGAAGCCTGACCGCAGGCGAGATCGTCGAACAGATCCTGATCGTTCTAAATGATGTTTACGGCGTTGCCGCCGAAACGCCGCATGGCACGAACCTGGTGGGAATGGGAGCCGGCGAACCGTTCCTCAATTTTGACGAGCTTATAAAGGCAGTTCGAATAATGGGCGAGCCTGACGGACTTCATATAGTGCCGAATCGGATCACGATATCAACGGCGGGGATCGTGCCGAGGATAAGGGATCTCGCACTGCTTCCTGACCGGCCGCATCTTGCGATCTCGCTTACGGCGGCCAATGATGAGTTACGTGACCGGCTGATGCCGATAAATCGGAAGTATCCGATCAACGAACTGATGTCGGCAGCAAAGGAATTTGAGGCGTCGCTCAGGCGAGGTGAGCGGTTCACGTTCGAATATGTGATGCTTGGAGGCGTCAACGACAGTGACCGTGATGCGGACCGGCTCGCGGAGCTCCTGGATAGATTCCAGTTGTCGCGGGTCAAAGTCAATCTGATCCCGCACAACGGCGCTGACCAACTGGATTATGCAGCTTCGACGCCGGAACGTGTGGCGGCTTTCAAACAGCGGCTCGGATCGAAAGGGGTCGATGCTTACGTGCGAACGCCGCGCGGGCGCGACATATTTGCGGCGTGCGGCCAGCTTGCGGCCAAGGCGATATAGAAGCAGAAGATGGAACTCCTGATACCGGGACTCATACTCGTTGCACTAATGGTGTACGCCTCTACGCGTATCAAAAGGTCGGCGGCTGCGGCATTCGAATCTGAGACCATCGAAACGGACGAATTCATCATCAAAAAGCCGGACGGATTCCTGAGCGTACTGGGCGGCGACCCGAAATACGCGTATGAAGCTTACTCCCGGGATTTCGGAACCGGGGATGATGCGAATACTCGGCTTGCCCACGTCTATCTTTTCGAAGGGAGTCCCGAAATAGCCGCAGATCGGGCCAAAGACGAGTTGCCAACGGAGCAACGCTCACGCAACACGCGAGAAACTATCGACGGAGTTGAGTATCAAGTTTACTCCGCCGCCGATCCTGACGGTACCGAAGGCAGATCGAGATGGTTCAAGACCGCAGACAAGAATGGCAGGATCTGGACCCTGGAGATCCGGACGTTCGACACTGCCAACCAGGCCGAATGGCTGAACACATTCATAGAGGGTTTTAAGATCAAATGACTACAAATATCAGGCTTCGCCGTATTGCTATATCACTTATTGGTGCCGCAGTTATAACGTTGATCGCCGGTTCACATAGCCAGACTGCCGGCCAGACCGTGTCCGGATCGATCGCCGGCGGCAAGGCGGCACGCGGAAAACAGGTCCGGGCCACCGTATATCTGAATCTGCCCGGAGGGCTTCACGCTAACTCGAACAGGCCGGGGAGCGAGTACGCGATACCCACGACGGTAAGGGTCTCGGCCTCAGGCTTGCGGATCGGGCCGGTAAATTATCCTCGCGGAGTCAATAGAAAATTCGGTTTCTCAGACAAGCCGATCAACGTTTATGAGGGCAGGGTCCCCTTTACATTTTCAGTCACTGTCCCGGCCGGGTATCGGTCATCGACTTTAAACGTAAATGTCACCGTACGTTATCAAGCTTGTACGAACGAAGTTTGTTATTCGCCTGCGTCGAAGCAGATCACGCTGACGGCTAGGGTCGAGTGATATCGCGTCCGATGACAGAGAGCAGGCGGCCGGTCTTGCCGTATCTCTGTTTCTCCAGCCTGTAAGAAAAGAAAAGGTCGGGCCGCTCCATTGTGCAAAACGGGGCGACGAAAACGTTCTGTGCCGAGAGGCCTGACCCGATAAGTTGATCACGGTTGAAGGCGTGCAGGTCGATCCGAGCATGGCCCTGACGCGTCGGGACGAAATATCGTTCGCTTCCGTTGAAATTCGCTGCAAACTCTTCGATGACCTCGCGGCCCACCTCGTATCTCCCGACACAAGCCGCCGGGCCTATGGCTGCTACCATCGCGGACGGATCGGCGTCATACTCATCGCGAAGCTTTTCGACAGCCTTCGCTGTGATCGAGCGTACTGTGCCTCTCCAGCCCGCGTGCACCGCAGCGAACGCTCCCGACACCGGATCCCCGATCAGGACCGGCACGCAATCAGCGGTCTTTACGCCCAGGAGTACGCCGTCAAGGTTGCTGACCATAGCGTCCGCGTGATCGTCGGAGTCCACCACGTCGCCGTCGTTTTCTATATTCTTGATCGCGTCACCATGTACCTGCCAAACGGCGGCGATCCGGTAATCGCCTTCGAAGAGCTTTAGGAATCGGCGGCGATTCTCAGCGATATTCTCCGCCGAGTCCTCGCTGAATCCGGCAAGATTGAGGTCGGAGTCTGGGAACGGAGACACGCCGCCAAGCCGTGTAGAGAACGCGTTTGCAAAGCCGGCCTTTTCAAGTGCGAGACAGCAAAGCCCGAGGACCCCGTCCGCTTCTCGCCATTGGAAGCCGATTTCTGCTAGAGTCTCTCCATTCGGGCTGCTGCCTGCATTTATGATCGTTTCGACCGGTGTTGACATAATAGAAGTCTATCGTATCGCGGAAGCCATCACTAGGACGCCGCGCTTTGCCGAACGCGTTTTCACCGAGGCCGAACGGGGTTACTGCAACTCTCGCGGGCGTTCGGCGATGCAGTCATTCGCGGGGCGATTTGCGGCAAAGGAGGCGTTTCTCAAAGCTCTTCGTACCGGCTGGCGAGGCAAGATCGGATGGCACGATATGGAGGTCATCTCCGGCGAACTGGGTGAGCCCGCGTTTGTCATTGTCGGCGAAGCAAAACGGCTCCTCGATCAACAAGGAGCCGTGTCAGTACATCTCTCTATATCACACACCGAAACTCACGCTATGGCGTTCGTAGTGATCGAGGGGAAGACTACTTAGACGGCGGAGCCGCCTCGAACGAGAAGTAGGCTACTGCCGGGTCATGATCCGAATAACGCTCGGGCCTGTCGCCGTCGGCCCGGAATGATTCAGGAAAATCGGCGTTCACTCTGCCGTATCCCAGGCCGACCGCGAACGGCATCATCGCCGAATTGACCAGCACGTGGTCCAAAACCTGAGCATTGCCATCAAAACAATACGAGTATTGCTGCATTGGGTTTATGAGATCCACGAGATTCGTAAGGTCGGGGTCCACGAGATCGTCGGAGGGATTCATCACCTCGCCTTTTGCGGCAGGTTTTCCTTTGATCGCTCCGATCACATCTACAACGCCGTCATTGAATTGAAAGGCATTAAAGTCACCGACAAGGACGATACGTTCCGAGGGGTCTGCCTTTTGACGCTGCTGAATAAATCTCGCGATCATCTCAGATTGTAAGCGCTTTTTCATTCGCACCGCGTCCTGCCGCTTCTCGTCGTAATAACCCAGGAACGATTTGAGATGATTTACGATAACGGTGACCGGGAACGCCTTGCCCTGCGGGCCTGATACCTCGAGCCGGGCCGCAAGCGACGGCCTATCGTTCAGAAACGCATCTTCGGATCCACCCGGAGGGTTGAATTTCTCATCCTTGCCGATCTGTATCGTTTCGACCACCTTGACGCGGGTCGATCTGATCATAAGCCCGACATTGATACCTCGGCCGTCATTGCCCTTTAGGACAATAGCTTGATATTTCGGATCCGGCTTGCCAGAAGCGGCCGTATCGGCGTTGATCTTGTCGCAGAGGCGCTGTAGCGCCTTCTGATTTTCGATCTCCATCGTCCCGACGATGTCCGGCGATTTCATTATCGTTCGAAATGCGTTCGATATCTTCTTGAGCCGCTTCTCGAATGCGGATGTCGTGACGATCTCTTCTTTTATGTCCGGATCGTCCTCGTCATCGAAGAAGTTCTCGATATTCGACCCCGCGATGGTAAATTCATTCGGATTTGCCACCGGCAGATTCACTTGCGATTGATAGCCAGCGACTGCGGGTCGGGTGCCGGGGTCAAGTAATATGCTGTAGGTTCGATAACTGTAGTGGACGACGCCGGTGACGTTCTTGAGTTCGGTCAATGCCGGAACGTCGATCGGTTGCGAGCCGAGTTGAGCGGTGCTCTCTATACGTAGCCGTTCCGGGTTAGCATCCCAAAGCTTCAACTGCGGAAAATTCTTCTTCAGATCTCCTTTTTGCTTATCGTTGAGAAAAATGTACTCATAAAGGTCATATCCCGGTTCACGGAATGGACGCCGCAGCCCTTTGACGACGCCATAGAAGGTGCCGTTCGAGGCGACCGTCTCATTGGCAGTGTCCACGCGTCCGCCCGTCGGAGCCGTGACGAGCAACTCCGAAACAACTACCCGCATGCCTTCCAATCGCTCCATGTCGTCGATGTTGTTCGCCTTGAAGACATCAGCGCCCACGACGATAGGTTTTGGAAGTTCGTTGCCCTTTGATAGTACCTGGATCATATCCCGACCGTCCTGCATCGAGATCTCGGTGATCGACAGGCTGAAGGGCTCAGCTCTCGGAGTGAACTCCGTTACGGTCCCGGTGACTGAGACCATGTTGCCGACGGCGGCTTCACCTTTCGGTTCACTTCGGGTGAAGACGAATATTCCTTCCGAAGTTGCCGGATCATTGTCGGTCTTGTCGTCAGGCGTTTGAATGAAGAAACCGGTACGCGTCCGGGCGGTAACAATGCCGGTCACCCGAACGACCTCCCGGACCTTTGGTGAAATGTTGCCTTTGCCCTGGATGAGAGCGATCCCGTACTCTTTTTGGGCAAATGCCGACTGCGCGGCAGCGAGCGAAACGGTAACTAGAAAAACTGCGGCCAGCTGCCGCACTCTGTCGGTTCTCATAGTGTGTCTCTGCGTCGTTCGATCAACTCCTGAGTGTTCTTTGGTATCTCGGAGAAGAAGTTATATCCGGTCAGATTCTCGACCGCGTCAACCGTCGTGCGGAAATTACGCCACGGAGCGTTGATATCCAGAGGCGTAAAATTAGGCACGACTACGCCAAATGCGCGCGTTTGCCGGGTCACACGCTGGAGGTCATTCGTTCCGTTCGGCAAAACGAGTATCACCTTCCAAGTGTATTGCGGCACGACGATGCGGCCGCTTGATATAGTGCCGATATTGCCGACAGGACCCGAGATGATATAGATCTCGTTGCCCTGGCTCGCTAGCGTCCTGCAATAGGATTCGAAATCTTCCCACGGCCCCTGATTATTCGCCGGCAGCTGCGGCACCATATTCGTCATCAGGAAGGTCGCAGAATTGTTCGGCACGCTGTTGGTGCGGTCGCCCGACGGGCACATATGCCCGCGGTCGTAGCCTGAGCCCGAGTAATCATTTGTACCAACCGCAAACCAGCCCGCCGGCAGCGCCGGATCGGCGCGGAAATCATCCTGCCGTGGAGTGGAACCGATCCATGAGCTATCCAACCGCCACGCGACCCAATTCGGCGTCGCCTTGCTGCGGTTATACGAGAGCGTGTACTGCGGTTTTGGCATCAGGTAATTGTTCTCATTGGCTATGTCAGGCGTGGCACCTGAAGGATTGCCGAACAAAAGCGGATCGTCGCCCGGGAGAGGCGCATTGATCGTGATTATCTGATTGAGATTTACTGTTCGCCCCTGGCCGTCGGCTGCGACCGCCGTTACGTTGCGTACACCTCCAAAAATGCCGGCCGGGATCGTCGCGTCATAAGTGAAAACGTTATCGTTGGGGACCTGGTCGCCGTTAGTGCCGTTGTCAAAGAACTGCTGGTTCGCCGAGAGCCCGATATCGGTGAGGTCGCCGGTAACCGTAATGCCGGTACTTGGCGGCGTGGTTGCCGGGACGACACTGACGGTCAGCCTAGTGGTCTGTGTTGGTGCGACCGAATTCGGGTTGGCGTTGATGCCGGCCTGAAGGGCACCACCCAGATCGCAAGGATTCAACGCAGTGGACGAATTGCGCGGTGCCGGCGGCCCGATCTGAAAATCATTGTTGTTATTATCGGTGTCCTGGCAGCCGCCTCCTTTGCGGATCGCGCCTGTCGTCTGGGTGAGTGCAGGCGTTGCCTGGCCCTCGAAACAGCTTGCGGTGCCGTAACCGATCATATCGATGATCGAGGCATCCGTCGGGCACGACAATGCCGGAAGCCTATCGGCGATGTTCACCAGCGAGAGCTTGCCGGTGGTCGCGGACAGATTTGGAATAAAGCCTTCAGGGTTCAAGATCGGGACGATATAGTCAGGCGTCGGCAGCGGTTGCCCGATGGCGCCCGATGAAGCGAACTGCAATAGATAATATTGTCCGGGCTGAAGGCTGAAGTTGGGCAGCGGTCCGGAAGGGAGCCAATTAGTACCTGCCGAAGAAGCATACTGTACGGTCCAGTTTGCCAGATTCACGGGCTGGCTGCCTCGGTTGAATATCTCGACGAAATCGTGAGTATAAACCCCGCTCGCGTTGCCGCCGCCGCCGTAGATCTGACTAATGACAAGAGAGGTCGATACGGCGTTCGAGCCTTGTGCTTGTTCCTTTTGAGCGGAGACGGGTATCCCAACAAGGTTTATGACCGCCATCATGACTACGGTGGCGGCTGTTCGAAAGTACTGCTTCATTATAATTCGTTCCTATGTCCGGAAAACTATTGCCTAGAGAACCTATAGTTCTATCACAAAATAGCCGTCCTGCGGAATCAATGGGATGCTGAAGGTAATATTGGGTTAACAAACCAACTGCAGGATCACAAGCCGAATTGGCGGAGGTGGTGGTCCATATGTTTGTATCCGAGGATCTTCCATTCGCGGGCGCTCATTGGGCCGAAATATGGATGCGAACCCCACGAGTGGTCGTCCGGAAGCTGCGATAAGCGGTCCATCTCGTCGAACAGCCGTCGAACGTCGGCATCAAATTCGCCCGGCCGAGTTCCGTCCTGCATCTGGTCGAGTCCTGAGGGCGTCGGTACATCTTTTGGTATGTTGATGACATAGAGCACCATGAACTTGCCGACCGTTCGTGAGACAAGATCGCTTCGATCATCGATCGGGCGGTCGCCGGAAGCCATCAGTATTCCGTCGGTCAAATGGCAAACCATTTGTGCCGCATCCATCTTGCCCCAAAGCGGCCTGGCTTCCGCCGTAAGCCCGGCTAGTCGCTGCTTGATCAATTGGCGCGTGGCGTGGTCACGCAGACTTTTCATAAATTGCAGGACCTCGGCAGTTCATTGGGCCCTTGAGGCCGGGGCCGCCGTCCTCGGTGGTGCAACGGGGCGCGGATAAACCACTTGGCTTTTGTTGCCTTCTTTATCGACCGCTCTGACGCCGAAGAAGAAATTGTCCTTTGACATTCCCGCCATTGTATAGGTAGTGACGTTGCCGACGGATCTCGATCCGGTCCACTCCGCCGCCGTCGTATCTCGCCATACGATCTCGTAACCTGCGAGGTCTTGGTCGGTGTTGGCTTCCCACCGAAGCACGGTATCGTTGCTCAGGCCCTGCTGAAGTCCGACTCCCCGGGGCCTGGCGGGTGCTTTTGCGAGTGCTGCAAGTGCCGCGAGATTGACCCTGGCGACGTTGGCCGTGTATTCAAAATCGACATACTCCGGAGTATCGCCGTAGAACTTGCCATTCTCGCTGCGGACATTCTGATGCTGGTGATCGTAGTCCTCGTCAGATTCTGTAAATCGCACGGCGGAGAAACCGCGCTCGACAAAAGGAATGTGGTCGCCCCCGCGGCCATAACGGTCGCGGCGATAGATCATCATCACTCCGAATCCTTTGAGATTACGATCGGCCTGCTCCTTGATGTACCTGGCAAGTTGCCGCGACGGACTGTCGTTCTCGCCGCCGACGCTTCGCCGCGTCGATGCCTCTTGCTCCGTCTCGCTCGAAGGGACGCCTTCGCTGAAGACTCGCATTTTGTTACGGAATGGAGATCGCTTTTGAGTCGTTACGCCGCCAACGATGTCGTTGGTGAACATGGCGTCGATGTTGACCTTGTTCTGTTTCGCCTGCTCAGCATAATACGCTGCACCGAGTAGTCCTTGTTCTTCGCCCGGCACGGCCATGAATACGATCGTCGCGTCGAATCTTCGCTTTGACATCACGCGCGCAAGTTCGATCGAGACGGCCGTCCCCGATGCGTCGTCGTTCGCTCCCGGTGCGTCACAAACGGCGTCGGTCGGAGACGAACACATCGAATCGTAATGGCCTGAAACAACATAGACACGGTCGGGGTCTGACGTTCCGCGAAGGACCGCGAATACATTTGTCAACGTCGTTGGCTGCGGCACGCGAGGAGCGGCAGGTTGGACAAACGATTGCTTTTGCACGTCCAGGCAGCCGCCGCAGTCCGCACTGATCCTCTGGAACTCCGCATAGATCCAATCGCGTGCGGCACCAATTCCACGATTTGGGTCGTCCTGTTGACTTAATGTGTTGCGTGTGCCGAATGAAACGAGCTTGCGGATGGTGGCCTCGATATTTTTAGCTGAGACCTCTTTGGCCATTTTTGCGATCTCCGGATCGGGCCGCGAGGCCACAGACTGCGGCAATGCCGCAGCGGAGATCAAAAGCAGAACCAGGGGCGCAAATACGATACAAAATGGTCGCATATATCCAGTGTTGATGCTGTGAAGCTTTCGATCACTGAATACGATACGATTTTTCCTTCCATACGACAACGACGACACCGCCAAGCTGTTCGGCGATCGAGCGGAGGCCGCTGTCGAGTTTTTGATATTCGTCAGTGCCTCGTCGGATATTTACCGTAGGCCGTCCTTTATAAGCATAGTCGTACCATGCGCCGTCGCGATTCTCGAACGATTTGCCGCCCACTCGGCGCGTAACGGCCATCTCGCCGTAGACATTGCCGATCTGGTTCGATTTCGTCTGAGCGGGGCCTGAGCGCACAGGGCCGCTGTTTGCAGGTGCGGGCGGCATATCGCGACGTGTCGATTGGGATCGTAGCGCTAGGTCGTCTGCTGCGAGATCTTCCTTTCTTTTAGCCGTCTCGGCCTTGTCGGCCGCAACGTCTTCCGCCGGTTTCGCTGCAGCCGGACGCGGCGGCTCAGGTGCGGCCCCGCCCGAGGCAGATACAGGCGGCGCAGCCTGCGGCTCGCGAGCGAGCAGCGGGGCGTCCTTGGCTGTATCTTCATCCGCAATGCCGGTCCTCTCTCGCGACGTTGGCAAAGAAGGAGACGCGTTGACAGAGACATTGCTCATCGCGCCGGGAGAAAGCTGTTTCTGCTCTGTTTCGCTATTTCCCGGTGCCGCATTGGCAGAGCTATTCGCAGATGCAGAGTAGCTACGGTCAGGCGCTTCGTTGATCCGCGCCACGTCCGTTATCTCGACACGGTTCGAGATCCGATAGATCAAAATTCCGGCCAGGCCGATCACTAATACGCCCATCACCGCAACCGCGATCTGACGAGCAAATAGTTTGCTGAACCATGGAACTTTAGATTCTACTTCCTCGACCGCGGGCGCGGCTGAAGCTTCATCGGCCGATCCCGCAAGCCTGATCGAGTCGGAGAGGGTCGTGCGGCAATGAGAACAATCCGACAAATGAGCGATGATCGCCTTGCGCGAAGCCGGCGGCAGGGCATTCTCCGAGAATGCCGCGATCATATCGGCGTCAACATGTTCGCCGACAGCGGCGGAACCGTCCGTCCGTCCGCCGTAACGTCGCAGTATCGCGTTCATCTCCTTGTCGAATTCCATTTCCATAACCGGCCGCAAAAGGACAATTATTGTCTTAGATGGCCCTCATAAAAAAGAACGTTCAGAGCCAGTAATCTTGCAGCAATATCAAAAGCGCAAGTGTCGCCAGCATCGTTTCCAAGTCGATCCCAAGTCCAGCAGCGGTATCGCTTAGGTGTCTGCGGACCTCGCTGTCAGTCCATCCGTGTTTGTTCTTTAGCTCTTTCTCGACACCTTTTCGAATCTCGTCCTGCACACGCGTAAGCTTCCGGCTCGCGGTCGCTTCGTGATAGCCGAACGCCGCCGCGATATCCTTTAGCTTCAGATCGTCAAAATAATAGAGCTTCATTAACAACCGATCCTCAGCATCCAGCCGCCCGATCACTTCTTTCAGAGCATCGCTGATGTCGTCCGCCGAGCTTTGGTCGGAGACCATCGTCTCAGGGTCGTCGGTCGAAGAGGTAAGGCGGTCGATCCCTGACAAAGCCGCCTCGTTAGCTATCGCGTCGAACTCACGGTCCTCCTCGATCTGGACAAAACGTGAACTCTTTCGGAACTGATCGACCGCAAGCTGTGAGACAACGGCTCTCAGCCAGCCAGCCAGTGAACCTCTGCCGGAATAATATGCGAGCTTGCTTTTCTTTTTTCCGTCTCTGTCGGTCCGCAGCCCGTAGAGTTCTGCCCAGATCGACGACGCAAGGTCGTCAGCGTCTTCTGGGTTGGACGCGATCTTCCTTGCAGCGGACCTGACGGTCTGGTCAAAATTTGCAACGAGGTCTTCCCACGCTTTTTCGTCGCCTCGTTCGCAGGCCAATATCAAGCATAGGTCATCTGCTCTGATGCCTTCGATGAACTCGATTATATCGGCGTGTTCCGGGTTCTCGCCGCCGACGAAAAGATACTTTTCGACCGCGCCGGTGAGACGGGAGCGTATGGCCGGGACATCGAGTCCGCGAGCCTGTTCCGCACGAGCCAGAAGGTGTGCGGCGGCCTCGTCAATGGTCGGAAGATACTTGTCGGGCAGTGGGCTCATGCCATTGTTCCGAAGATTCTAGCACCGATTGGATGTAAAAGTTATTTGCGGCAGTTGCGTGGGGTTATCTCAAGTGTTTCCTCAAAAAAGAAACGATCTTGAAGCCGTCGATATAGACCCAGGGCTTTTCTCCGAGCGTATAGTGGCCGCATGGCAAGACGGTCTCTGAATGCTCTATACCGTATCGCCGAAGCGCGGCCATCGTCTCGATCGACAGATCGATCGGAAAGGTCAGGTCATAGCGGGTGTAAATATACCTTTGCGGCCGGGCAGGCTGTGAAGCGAGTTTTTGCATATACGCCATCGGCGAAATAGGGAGCCACATCTGCCTGAGTTCATCGAGCGAGACATTACCCTCCAACGCTTCGCGGACGTGATACGTAGAGAGGCCATTCCATACCACGTCCGAAAAATAGCCGGATACATGGTTGAATACGCCGGCATTGATATCCGGATCGTGGACGAACGCAAGAAACGCAGTACAGGAACCGATGCTGGTGCCGACAATTCCGATCCTTTGGTAGCCGCGTTCCTTGAGCCAGCGTACGCAGGACCTTGTATCGAGTACGGCTTGGCGAACCGATTGAAGCGTACGCCCGATATTGGGATAGACAAGATACTCAGCCCTTTCTAGTTCGGGTGGCATTCGCTCTTCGTGATAGGGCAAGGTCAGCCGCATCGCGGAGATGCCAAGACGAGCAAAAAGCCTGCAAAGGTCGAAATAGGTGCCGGCTTTCGCGTTCCAGTGCGGCAGTACGATGACCGCCGATCCTTTACCGCTGCGAGCCGCAAAATATCGGGCCCTGACCGTGTTGTTCTCAACAGACGCGGTTTCGAGTGAGCTTGCCCACGAAACCGAAGACCCGGATCCCGGGTCGGCGTCCTCGGCCAAGTTGGCAACCGAGGCCTTTGCCGGCAAGGCGAAGAATTCATCGCTCGAATCGATCGCTTTGTTCGTGTATTCCGCAAAGAACGAACGCGGATCTGCCTCGCTGCCGGAGCCGCCGACGAATTCCGTGCCCCACCCGAACGGATTTACTACGCGGTTGTCGTTCAACATCGCGAAGTGCCGTTCGCGTTCGTGCATGTACCGTTTAAGCATTTATGGGGCTTTGATCAATGCGGCCCGCGTTCGCTCTCAAGCAGCGGCGGCGGCTGAGCGTTCGATGATCCTTTCGTAATAAGCGATATATTGCGGGATGATCTTCTGCGTAGAATACCTTGAGATAGCCAGTTCGCGGCCTTTTTCTCCGAAGCTTCGCCTGAGGTCCTCGTCGCTTAAGAGCGTGGCCGCATCCGAACTCATCTTTTCTATGTCTCCGATGTCGCTGAGAAATCCGGTCTCGCCGTCGTTCACAACCTCAGGAATGCCGCCGATGCGGGTTGCGATCACAGGCACTTCGCACGCCTGGGCTTCGAGGGCCGCAAGTCCAAAAGACTCTAGCTCCGAAGGTAATAGAAAAATGTCAGCTACGCCCAGATAGTCTGCGATGTTTGCCTGTTTGCCGACGTAAATAACACTGCCATTCATCCCGAGCTGCTCGCCGCGGTAACGGACCGCCGAGAGTTCCGGGCCGTCGCCAACCATCACGAGTCTGGCGTCGGTGCCGCCGTTCCTGAGCCGCGCCAGGATCTCGATGCAATCAACAGGACGTTTCACGTGGCGGAAATTTGATACGTGCACGAGCAGCCTTTCGCCGTTCGGTGCGAGTTCGTTCTTCAGCGGCGATTCCGGCGTGCGTAGATAGTATTTGCCGCAAATGAAATTAGGGATCACTTCGATCTCGTCAAAATCGAATGTCTCGATCGTCGCCTGCTTCAGGAACTTCGAAACGGCCGTAACGCCGTCAGACTGCTGAAGCCCGTAACGCGTGATCGGCAGATAGCTCCGGTCCGCACCGACGAGCGTGATATCAGTGCCATGGAGCGTAGTTATCACGGGCACATAACGTTTCTGTTTGATCGATTCGCGGGCCAGGATCGCCGAGATCGAGTGGGGAATGGCGTAGTGAACGTGCAGCAGATCCAGCTTCTCGGCACGTGCTACGGTGGCCATTTTCGTCGCCAAGGCCAGATCGTAGGGCTGATGTTCGAAAAGCGGATACGACATCATCTCGACCTCGTGGAAATGGATCCGGTCGCTCAGTTCGGTCAGCCTGGTAGGTAGAAAGGACGATATAAAATGCACATTATGCCCACGCTCAGCCAATTCCCTGCCGAGTTCGGAGCCTACGATCCCGCTGCCGCCGTAGGTTGGATAAACTGTGATCCCGATATTCATTTTGAACGACGCCGCAAACCGATATCGTAACACATAATGTTACAAATGACGGGTCATAGATAGCTTCGGAGTAGTGCCGCCCAAATGAAGATCACGGCAGGAAGACATGACCTGGCCTGCGGCCCCGCAGGTGCGGTGATCTCAGCGGTCTGATCTGTTTCGATCGGATCGGCCGAGGCAACTATCTTTGGCTCAGTGCCCTTCAATCGAACGAGATAGACCACGCCCTTATTGTCGTCGGAGAAAAGAAATGAAGACGCGTCGATCTTCATAATGTCGCACGGGCGGCCGTTGACCACGCCTTTATTCAGAAATCCCGTAATGAAATTCTCATTGCGATCGCCCTTTCGCATCAGAACGATCTGATAGCCATGGCCAATGGCTTTGTTGGTTGACCCGTGAAGAGCGACGAGAAATCCGTCACGGATGACCTCAGGAGCGTCCGGGTCGTTAAAGTAATCAAATCCGAGAGCCGAAGAATGTGCAGGAAAAAAGGCATATGGAGCAGGCACACCAGTGCATTGACCCGGTCGCTTGAAGCCCGGATCGGCGAAGATCTTCCCATTAGATGAGTGGCAATACGGCCAACCGTAGTCGGTTCCTTCCTTGAGTGCGTAGAACGTTTCGTCAGGTTTCTGAAGGCCGAGATGGTCGCTGCCTTGATTAGTCGCGAACACGTATCTCCCGATCGCCCGCATTCCGACGGCATTACGGAGCCCGCGGGCGAATTCACGCTGGTCTGTGCCGTCAGGATTCATCGAGATGATGCTGGCCCTGACCTTTTCCTTTTCGACGCAGGCGTTGCACGATGAGCCGACTGACACATAAAGCCGCCCTTCGGGTGAGAATGAGATCGTTCTGGTCAGGTGCCATCCGCCATATTTATACGAGAGCCCGTAATCAGGAAATGTGGCAAGGACCTCAGGACGAGTGTCAGACGGCTTGGTCTCGCCTCGCGTAAATCGCCTGCGGGTGAGTTGATGGGTCTCGGCCAGATAAAACCATTCCCGACCGTTGTTGTCAGTGTAGAATTGACAGCTGTTCGGGTTGCGGAGGCCGGTCATATATGGGATCACGCGAGCGAATTTACCGGTTCTCTCGTTCCAGCCGTCGAGGATATAGACCGAACCTTTCTTGTTGTCGGTCAGGTCATACATGTCGGTGACAAAGATGCGGCCGTCCGGCGATCTGGCGAAGAATCGGACACGTTTGAGCCCTTCGGCTGCTGGTATCAGTTCGAAGCCGTCCGCGACGTTCAGCGTAAATGTGCGGCCGTCCTTTGTCGCGATACGTTGCGGTACAAGGCGCAGTTGTGCCGCGGTCGGAATCGTTGTGGTCAAAAAGATCAGGGCTGCGACCGGTAAAAATAGCCTTTTCATATATTTCGTGATATTCGTTTAATCCGATCCGGTAGGCAAGACTTATGGATATCGAACGATTCCTCGTAAAAGAGGGCAAAAAACTCGACCTTCGCGACCACCCGACAGACCACTCGGGAGATTATAGCGATAAAGATGCGGCGGCAAAAGACCTGACCGCTAACATCGAACGCATGAGCGAACTTCAGGACATTCTATATGCTCAGGACGTTTATTCGCTGCTTGTCGTGTTCCAGGCGATGGACGCTGCGGGCAAGGACGGCGTCATCAAGCACGTAATGTCCGGCGTCAATCCGCAGGGCGTTTCGGTGGTCTCGTTCAAGGTGCCATCGGCCGAGGAAATGGATCACGATTATCTCTGGCGGTGTCAGAGATCACTTCCGGAACGAGGCCGCATCGGTATATTCAATCGTTCTCATTACGAGGAGGTGCTGGTCGTTCGCGTTCATAAAGGCATACTCCAGGCTCAGCAGCTGCCATCGGAGATCAAGGCGGATAATGACATCTGGGAGAAACGGTTCAAACACATACGTGATTGGGAGAGCCATTTGTATGAGAACGGCACCAGGGTCATAAAGTTCTTCTTAAACGTGTCTCGCAATGAGCAGAAAAAGCGTTTCCTCGAACGTATCTCAGAACCGGAGAAGAATTGGAAGTTCTCGATGGGCGACGTTAAGGAACGCACATACTGGACCGATTATATGAAGGCGTATGCGGAGGCGATCGAATCGACATCGACAAAGGAGGCGCCTTGGTACATTATCCCGGCTGACAAGAAATGGTTCACACGGCTTGCCGTGTCAGAGGTTATCGTAAAGACTCTCGAGGCTCTGGATCTCAAGTATCCGGTGCTTTCCGAGGAGCGAAAGGCCGAATTGGTTCAGGCTCGCACTTTGCTTGAGGCCGAGAGTGAATGATCGAAGCCGCCGTGATCCGATGCCGGCACTTGAGAGTTATAATCTTTGGATATGTCGATGAACGACACTTCATTTCCCAGAGCGAAAATAAAAGTTCTCCTGCTTGAGAATATTGCCGACTCGGCCGCCGAAGAACTGCGTTCGGCCGGTTACGTCAATATAGAAAGGGTCGGGGGAGCATTGACCGAGCAGGAATTGGCCCGAGCCGTCAAAGGTGTACACCTCCTCGGCATTCGGTCAAAGACGAGGGTCACTCCCCGCGTTATCCAAAACGCGGACAAACTGTTGGGTATCGGTGCGTTCTGCATCGGCGTGAATCAAATAGACCTTGCCGCCGCAACTGAGAGGGGCGTTGCCGTTTTCAATGCTCCTCATGCTAACACTCGATCGGTCGCAGAACTCGTCATCGGGCTTTCCGTGATGTTGATACGACGCATCACTGACAAAAATGCCGCTGCCCATAGAGGGGAATGGCTCAAAGAGGCTAAAGGGTCCTTTGAGTTGCGAGGCAAAACGCTCGGGATAATCGGCTATGGCAACATCGGGTCACAGGTCTCGATACTGGCCGAATCAATGGGAATGCAGGTCATCTATTTCGACATAGCTACCAAATTGCCGCATGGCAACGCGAAGCAGGTACGCGACCTTCGAGACCTGCTAAAGCGGTCTCACATAGTTACGCTCCATGTGCCTTCGCACCCTACCACCCGCAATATGATCAACGCCGAGACGCTGCGATCGATGCGGAAAGGCGCGATCCTGATAAACCACAGCCGCGGGGACGTGGTGGATATCGAGGCGCTCCGCAGATCTCTGGTCACGGGGCGGCTCGGCGGCGCGGCGATCGACGTATTTCCCGAAGAGCCCGAAAAGAATGGCGATCCATTCACCTCTGAGCTTCAAGGATTGCCGAACGTGATATTGACCCCTCATATCGGTGGCTCAACGGAAGAGGCGCAAGCGAACATCGGGCTCGATGTGACAGCAAAACTTATCAAATATCTGGACTTTGGCACCTCGGAAGGTTCTCATTCGGTCCCGCCTGTGAGTTTGCCGCCGCAAGCCGGCACCCATCGAATACTGCATATTCATCGGAACATTCCGGGCGTACTTGGCGAAATGAACTCGAAGCTGTCCAAGAAAGGAATAAATATCGTAGGGCAGTATCTCAATACTAACGCTGAGATCGGCTATGTGATCTTGGACATCGAATCCAAACTGTCGCGGCAGGCCTTTGACCTGTTGAAAGATGTAGCCGGTACGGTGAAATTGCGAATGGTCTACTAATGGCGTTCGTGTCGATGGTCCCCGAGGTGCTGCCTTATGAAGGAAACGCCCACAGCATCGGAAATTATTCGCGAGGCACCGGAACGCGGCATGACCTCAACCGAGGCTGCCAGAGCGTTCGAGGTTTACGGGCCAAATGAGCCGATCAGAACGAGGCGTGCAAATGCCTTGGTAGATCTGCTGAGGCTCTTTGCCAATCCCTTGATAATACTGCTTATCGTCGCCAGCGGGATCTCGTTAGCGGTTGGCGACGTGATCAATGCCTCGATCATCATCTCGATGGTGCTTCTGGGCGTATTTCTGAATTTCTTCCAGACCCGACGATCAAAGAAGGCCGCGGATTCGCTGCGACGTGAGGTGAGTGTCTCAGCCCGTGTGCTCCGCGACGGCCGATGGAGCGAAGTACCACGGAGAGAGGTCGTGCCCGGCGATCTGATCCGGATCTCAGCCGGCGGGCTTGTGCCGGCGGATGCTGTATTGGTCGAGACGCGTGGACTGCACGTTCAAGAGGCCGCGCTGACTGGTGAGTCGCTCCCGGTCGAAAAGGCCGCCGCATCGAGCCCGGAACCGACCGATGCCGAACGCGTCTTTCTCGGTACATCTGTCATAAGCGGCACAGCTACGGCGCGCGTAGTCGCAACGGGGCCGGATACGAGGTTCGGAGAGATAGCTTCTCGGCTCGTCCAGAAACCGCCCGAGACCGAATTCGAACGAGGCACTAAGAAGTTCGGTTTTTTCATCGTCCGCGTCATTTTCGTTCTCGTTGTTTTTGTCTTTCTTGTTAACGCATTGATGCAGCGAGACATACTCGAATCGCTGCTTTTCTCGATAGCTCTTGCCGTAGGGCTTACGCCCGAGTTCCTGCCGATGATCACGACCGTCACGCTCGGCCAAGGGGCGATCCGAATGGCCGCACAAAAAGTGATAGTCAAGAATCTCGAGGCCATACAGAATTTCGGAAGCATCGACATACTCTGCTGCGATAAAACAGGAACATTGACCAAAGGTGAGATGTCGCTCAAGGATCACGTGGATCCACAAGGGAAGCCGTCCGAAGAGGTGTTCAGGCTCGGCTGGATAAACAGTGCGCTTGAATCCGGTGTTACGGACGTGCTCTCGCATGGACTCGACCGAAGCAAGATCTCCGATCCGCTGGACGCCGCGATCATCGGGCACGACACGCCTCAAGCGGGCCTGCCTGAGAAACTCGACGAGCTGCCTTTTGATTTTGAACGGCGGCGTGTCTCGGTCGTTGTAATTGACGGCGGCCAAGCCCGGATCATTACGAAGGGTGCGCCGGAAAGCATTATGTCGGTATGCACCGGCATCCGGACTCCCGAAGGCGATCAAGACCTGCGGGACGGTGCAGCCGACGAAGCGCGAAAGCTGGTCGAGGGCATGAGCAGGCGCGGCCTAAGGGTGATCGCGGTCGCGGCGGCGACCGTTGCGACACGGGAGCGGTACACCGCGGCTGACGAGCAAGGTTTGACTCTCGAAGGCTTTCTGGTCTTTGCCGACGAGCCGAGAGAATCAGCCGCTGAGGCGCTTCGGTCATTGGCGGATGACGGGGTCGAAGTAAAGATACTTACCGGCGATAGCGAACTCGCTGCCGGTTATGTTTGTAACGAGGTCGGGCTCGACGCCAAGCGGATAATCAACGGCGATGACATCGACAAAATGGATGATGCGGCACTGGCACAGACGGCGGAGCAGGTGACGGTATTCGCCCGAGTCTCGCCGGTCCAGAAGAACCGCATAATTCTCGCGCTAAAACAGCGAGGCCACGTTGTCGGATTCCTGGGCGACGGCATTAACGATGCACCGAGCCTGCGGACGGCAGACGTTGGAATTTCGGTCGCGTCTGCTACCGACGTTGCAAAGGATGCGGCCGCCATTGTGATGATGGAACCCGGGCTTGACGTGCTTCATAGCGGCATTATCGAGGGCCGAAAGTCGTTCGGCAACGTTATGAAGTATCTCTTGATGGGTACCAGCTCAAATTTCGGCAATATGTTCAGTATGGCGGCTGCCGTACTGTTTCTGCCGTTCCTGCCTATGCTTCCGGTGCAGATCGTGCTGAATAACTTCTTATATGATCTTGCGCAGATCACGATCCCGACCGATGAGGTCGATGATTCGTTCATTAGGAAACCCCGAAAGTGGGACATCAGCCTGATCCGCGATTTCATGTTATACATCGGCCCGATCAGCTCCATCTATGACTTTGCTACTTTCTACGTACTGTTGCATGTTTTCCGGGCGACCGAGCAAATGTTCCATACCGGTTGGTTCATCGAATCGCTTGCGACTCAAACTCTGGTCGTATTCGTGATCAGGACCGCGGGTAACCCATTTAAAAGCAAACCGAGCCGTCCGTTGACCATTACGGTCATCGCGGTCGTGCTTGTTGCTTGCATTTTGCCATTCACGCCGCCGGGACGCCTGATCGGATTTGTGCCGATGACATGGCAGTTCTATTTGTTCGTGGCCGGAGCTACGGCGACCTATCTGCTGCTGGTCGAGATGGTCAAGCGGAAACTGATGAGTCGCTGGGGATCCTCCTGACGAGGCGGTGTTGTATCCTATCCAAATGAGATCCTTGATTTCGATATTCGTTTCGTTATGTTTCGTTTTGCTTTTTGCGGTCTCGGGAATAGCGCAGTGGGAGCCTTCGAAGGTCGATACATCTGCTTCATTCCGTGGACTTTCTGTTGTAGATCAACGCGTGATATGGGCCAGCGGTACCGGCGGGGCCGTTATCCGCACGATCGATGGCGGCAAGAAATGGGACGTCATAAAGGTGCCCGGTGCCGAGAAGCTCGACTTCCGTGACATCGAGGCATTTGACGCGAATACGGCGTACATACTATCTATCGGCAATGGCATATCCTCGCGTATATATAAAACGACGAATGGCGGAAAGACGTGGAACGAACAGTTTCGCAATCAGGATGAGAGGGCATTCTACGACGCAATTGCATGCTGGGATCGAGATCATTGTATGGCGATGAGCGATCCTGTTGACGGTAAGGCCGTGTTCATCATGACAAAGAACGGGATCGGATGGGAAAAGCTCAGTCCGCACGAGATGCCCGACGCTAAACCCAACGAAGCATTCTTTGCGGCAAGCGGAACTTGTCTAATTATCCCGAAGGGAACGATCGTGCCAATGGCTGTATCCGGCGGGTCCGAAGTGCGGTTCTTTCGCGGCGGTCTAGATAGCCACGGGAAGATCAGGTGGTCAATATCCGAGATCCCCATCGCCGGCGGAAGCCCCGGAAGCGGAGCTTTTTCTATCGCGGCCTACGACCGGCTTATCGTCGTTGTCGGCGGCGACTACGAAAAGCCTGACGAGTCGGTTGATAATCTTGCTCTCTCGGCAGACTTTGGTTTGACGTGGAAGCCCGGAAGGGGGCTTTCCGGCTATCGTTCGGGCGTCGCATTTGTCGATAGGAGAACTCTCGTCGCGGTCGGCACTAACGGAACCGACCTATCGACCGACGCCGGGAAGACCTGGAAAAGGACCGGCAGCGAGAACCTGAATGCGGTCGCGTCCAAAGGAAGATCGTCCACATGGGCAGTCGGGCCCGCTGGTCTTGTAGCAAAAATGCAATGGAAATAACACAGACGCCCGTCGCTGTACTGCTCATCGTCTGCGGGCTTGCGATACTCACCATAGGCGCCGAGATGCTTGTTCGTGGCGGAGCTTCGCTTGCTCTTCGGCTCGGAGTGACACCTCTCGTTATCGGGCTCACGATAGTTGCATTCGGCACGGGAGCACCTGAGTTCGTAGTGTCGCTGGATGCCGCGATAAAGGGAAGCAGCGGCATCGCTCTCGGCAACGTGATCGGCTCCAATATAGCTAATCTTGCATTGATCCTTGGCATAGCCGCAATTGTGCGGCCAATGTCGGTAAAAGCAGAGATACTGCGGCGTGAGATGCCTGTCTTGATGGGTGTGACGGCGGTCGTCTGTATAATGCTGTATGACGGGCAGCTGGATCGGATCGACGGCATCCTGCTGGTCGGAGGCGGCGTGGCATATACCGCCGGAGCCTATTATTTATCGCGGCGACGCGAATCGACAGAAGTAGAGGACGAGTTCGGGGCTGCCGTCGGCGAGCTTGCCGAAGGCGGCAAAAAGCGGCGTGCCATTACCGATGTCGTTCTGCTTCTGATAGGTTTGGCGGCTCTTGCGGCCGGAGCTAACCTGCTGGTCACCGGGGCTGTTTCAGTTGCTAGGGCGGCCGGACTGACCGAAGCCGTGATCGGGCTCACGATCGTCGCTATCGGGACAAGCCTTCCGGAACTTGCTACATCGGTCGTTGCGGCATACAGGGGCGAAAGCGATATCTCTTTCGGTAATGCTATAGGCTCAAATGTATTCAATATCCTGATGGTGCTGGGGATCGCCGGTGTCATTACGCCGATACCGACCGACGGTATCAGGCTTTTGGACATCGCGGTGTTTATCGGTTCGGTTGTTATAGTTTGGGCTATGCTTGGCCGCCGATTCTTGCTCGCAAGGCCCGAAGGGGCCCTGCTGACGTTTGGTTACTCCGCGTACATGTACAGTCTTTTTCAATAGGTCATGACCGTGAACTTGTTAGCGGGTAATATTGTTCAAAGACTCAACTGCCAGTCAATTTGTCTAAAATACGTACGATTTACGAGCGGAAACAATCAATTCCGGGTGGTCCCTGATCTCGATCCTTATTTGCCTGGTCTTGCCTTTGCGTTCCTGGTTGAGCGGATAATAACCAACGGAGTATCGGTTATCAAGTACTTTCGAAATGTCTGAATAAATTCTGTTAGCATCCGCCGGGTTCTCAATAAAGTCAGCATAACCACCCGAAAATTGGGCAATCGCGAACATGGCACTCTGGCCTGATAAATAAATTTCAACATCGGCATATTTATAATATTCAGCGATCGCGGGACGGTCGGATGCGTCACCCCAGCCATAATGTTGGCCAATTCGAGTTCTATTCCTAATTGCAATTTCCAACTGTTCCTTGCTTGGTTTCCCAAGCATTCGATCAAAGGTAATAACTGAGTAAATAGTTGCACCAGAGGAACTTATCGCGTCTTCGACATCACGGAAGCCAAACGGACGGATCATTTTTTCTCTGCCGTACGGATAGCCGGTCCGATCTCTTGTTGAACGGGAGATCTTAATAGGCTCCGTACCATCCGGTTTTAACCAGATCGATCTACTTCCATCACCCTGAAAGACCACAATTCGCTGGCGATCCGATTCGCCAAAAAGCTCATTTAACACAGCCAAAAGTGCGTCCCATTCACTATTGAAGTCGTCTATATTTACTGAAACAGCGTCGATGGCTTCATAGAGCCGTTTCTTATCGGAAGTGAAGCTCTGACGAACCCGCATATCTGAAGTAACAACGGCCATCTCGTCTTTATCGCCAAGAAGTTGGATCAGGTTCCTTGTCGCCGCCTTGCTCGTCTCCAGTATTGGTCCCTGCATTAGGTGGTTGCATAGTATGAGTACGATCGAGCGAGGACGAGACTCGCTGTTTGCAAATGAGAACATCTCGATCTTTTGCGGAACGCCGTCTTCGGTGATCACGATGTCATCTCGAGTCAATCCTCGAATCAAACTTCCACTTTTATTCGCCACCATAAAGTCGATCGCCACCAGATTCGTTTCGATCCGGATCGAGTCGTCGTCAGGTTCAGAGGCTTTCGGTTGCGGTTTAGGAGACTTCTGTCTTTTGCTGCGGCCGTATTGTTTCAGACTATGCCCAAATTCGTCGGTCTTGTTAGAATCCGGCTTCGAACGCCGATCTGTAGATTGAGCAGATACGCTCGCTGAGGCAAACGCAAGGGCGAGGAACAATGAGATGATCTGAGAACGGGAGCACATACAACCTCTCGCATCATGCAATGCAAGCCGGCCAATTCTATCATTGACTGCGCTGCATCAAAAGACCTTTGATCTGGAAGTAAACCGCTGAAAGTCGTTTCTCGGGACCTATTTGGTCCGTAACAACATTCGCGCTATTGACAAAGGTCAACCTTGCTTGCGAGGCGACAAGCGGAGTACTGTGAGTAAACTGCGAGTCTGATCTCAGGATCGGTGTAGCTCAAATAGTCATGGTCGAGCATGCATTGTTCGGCCATCGCACTTGCTGCAGCACATTGGTCAATGGTTATCGGTGTGCAGGTCTGAAGCGCTTTGCTGAACAGGTTCATTTCGGCGCCCGCAAGGGCGTTACGGCGTCTAAGTTGGCAATCCTCGATACATTGAGGCACGTTAGCGGCATTTTGACACTCATAGCCGCATGACGTCGGACTGCCGTAAAAGTAGCTTTGAAAAGCTGAAGTGTAGGTCATATTCGCATTGAACCATGCGTTGAGAACGTCTGAGCAAGTGTCAGTCCCAAAGCACGAATTACCTCCCTGAACTCCTGTTGACGAGCCAATTACCATTAGAACAAAAAGGATAATATACTTAAGAAATAGTCTCTTTATCATGCGAAGCCTCCAATCAGAAGATTTTCGCCAGTTTAAGCGTCGTGGGGGGGGGGCTGTTAAGCGATCTTTGGTTGGGTTAATTCCTGATCAAATACGGCACCAACTAGAAAAATCGTGAACTGGTACGACATTGCCGGCGGAGTAGGGGTTGCGCTGATAATTGGTGCCTACATTTTGCTCCAGGTCGGGCGGCTGGACGGCAAACGGCCGGCGTACTCGGCGATCAATGCTGCGGGTGCGTCGCTAATTATTGTTTCGCTATATTTCGAGTTCAATCTTTCCGCATTTATCGTAGAATTCTTTTGGCTGCTGATCAGTTTATTCGGTTTGGGCCGCTACTTTATGCGGGGCGGCAACAATGACGGTGCGGCCGTGAACACATGAACACTTTCACGAGCATTCCATTCAAGACCAACACTTCGAGCGGCTTCACGTCGATCAACGGCGTCGCAAAGTTCTCGCCTGCAGGCATCGTTCTCGAATTCGAGTCAAAGCTGCTGGGGCTGATATCCGAAGGTGTCAAGGAAGCGAGACTTGCTATCGAAGACATCCTCGACGTGCGATTTAGAAAGGGATTTCTTAAGTCGGGCGCCAAGATCGAGATAAGGCTCCGTTCGCTTATCGGAAAAGAGGCTCTTCCCATCAGCGACGGCAAGATCACGCTCAAGATAGAACGCATCGACCACGCTCGAGCTGCTGCCGCGGTCCGCGACCTCACCGAGGCAATGGCGGAGCACGCAGCCTCAGCGCCTCTGCCATCGCCTCCTGCCGCTTCGCTTTTCGGTGAGGGCGAAGCAGACACAAATCCGCTTGACCCGCAAGATAGGTGATCTGCTATCTCGGTCCGGGCTGCGCCATTCTCGGATCGGACCTCGGTTTCAATTCGTATTCTTTCGGCGGCTCCGCTCCGATGAGATTTCGGACGAAATAGTCCCAACGCCGACGCATCATATAGAAATTTGCCGCCGGATTGGCACCGGTGACCGCATCCTGCCCGAATCCGTGTCGCGAATTGGGAAAGATCAATAGATCGAAGTCCTTGTTGGCCTTGATCAGAGCGTCAACGACAAGGTAAGTGTTGTACGGCGGGACATTATCGTCCATCGCACCGTGAGCGAGCAGCAACTTGCCCCGCAGGTTCTTGGCATAATTCTGGTTAGCCTGTTTGTCGTAATTGTCGCCGGCCAGCAAGCCTATGTACCGTTCTCCCCAGTCGTCCTCATAGTTCCGGTTATCATGGTTGCCGGACTCCGAGATGCCTACTTTGTAGAACTCAGGGAATCGAAACATCGCAGCCGCGGTGGCGAATCCGCCTCCCGAGTGTCCCCAAATGCCAACCCGTTCGAGGTCCAGGTAGCCGAATCGCTCAGCAAGCTGACGCAGGCCCGAGATCTGATCCTCGAGCGTGTTGTCCGCCATATTGCCGTAGCATACGTCGTGGAACGATTTCGAACGATTTGGGTTGCAGGTCCCGTCGATCACGACTACTACAAAGCCGAGTTCAGCGAGAGCCTGATGGTCACTTCGGCTAGCACTGAAGCTCCGGCTGCCCACACCGCCGCCCTGCGGGCCAGGATAGATATAATTCACCACCGGATATTTCTTCTTCGTGTCGAGATCCGTGGGCGTGAACATCAGTCCGTAAAGGTCCCATTTGCCGTCGCGCGACTTGACGGAGATCGGCATCGGCGGCTTCCAACCGGCCGCTTTCAATCGCGAAACGTCGGCGGTCTCAAGCGTGGCAATGAGCTTTCCGTTAGCGTCGCGCAGGACCGCGGTAGGCGGTACGTCAGGCTTTGAGTAATTATCAACGAAGTATTTGCGGTCCGGTGACCAGGTCACCTGGTGATTGCCGTCCTCCGGCGTCAAAAGTGTCAGACCCGAACCGTCGAACTTGACTCGATACATGAACGTGAAATACGGATCGCGTCCCGCTTCGCGGCCGTTCGCTTCGAAATAGATCATCCGAGCCGATTCGTCCACTCGCACCATTCTTGTGACGACGAAATTACCTTTCGTCACCTGCTGCTTCAATTTTCCGGTCGAAAGGTCGTAAAGATACAGATGTCCCCAATCGTCGCGTTCTGAGTACCAAATAAACTCGTTCGTAGCCGGAAGGTAACGCCAGTTAGCCATGCCCTGGCCCGATTCGTATTGCGTCTCGACGGTCTCCTTATACACGTCGCGCACCTCACCGGTGGCCACATCGGCCACGCGCAGCAGCGCTTGTTTGTGATCACGGGAAGAAGATATGAACGCGAGTTTCGAACCGTCGGGACTCCATTGGTTGTCGCCAAATGATCCGTCGCACGCGATATCGTCACAGAGCGTACCGCGACGGTCATCAGGAGCCATCTTGAATTTGATCATCGAGCCTTTCTCGACGTCGATGACGAGCCGCTGTATCTTGATGATCTCCTTATCCTGAGGCAGCGGATATTTCCATGCTTCGAGTTTCGGGGCCCCAACGTTGGTCGTTGCCAGATACATATCGCTGACATTCCGCTGGTCCTGCAAAAATGTAGCTACCTTCTTAGAATCAGGTGACCAGAGCACTATCGGACGATCACTCTTCCGCCAGCCGGCATTGTCGGTCGCATAACCGAAGTCTTTGACACCATCGGTTGTTAGTTGGGTTTCTTTTTTCGAACCAACGTCGCGGACCCACAAGTTCCAGTCTTTGATGAATACCTCTTTAGTGCCGTCGGGCGATCGTACGGCATTGCCGCCGCTGAACCTTCCGCCGGGGCCGCCGGCAGGGGCTGAACCTTCAATGCCGAGATCCGCTAGCCGTCCGGCCGACTTTCGTTCGCCGGTCGCCGGGTCAAAGAGCACAAACTCCTGTCCGGTGGCCGTCAGGACGCGATACCAGAATCTGCCGTCGGGCAGGAATGTTGGCTGGACACCGGCACGGTCGATCAGCGGAGCCGTATTGTAGGAGAGCATCTTCTCGGCACGCGCATAGTCGTCTGCTGTATAGGTCGTTCTCTGAGCAGCTACGGTGGAGACGGCGATGAACGCCAAAGCGAAACAGAAGGTCAGTCTTTTCATGATGTCTATTACTTTGAGCGATGGGTCCTGGTTTCAAGCATTTGTCGATATCAGTTATCTTAAACGAGTCGCGAAACTCGTCAAATCTGAACGAACGTAATATGCCCCAAACGCCGCACATAGAGAAACACTTCACCTCCGGTGAGATAGTCCGCGATATTGTTATCGGAATGGCAGATGGCCTTACGGTTCCATTCGCTCTAGCAGCAGGACTATCTGGAGCCGTCGTATCGACTTCGATCATCGTTACGGCCGGCTTGGCTGAGATCGTCGCCGGGTCGATCGCAATGGGATTGGGTGGTTACCTCGCAGGACGGTCCGATGTCGAGCACTACGACAGCGAGTATGATCGCGAGATCTTCGAGATCGATAAAATGCTCGATCACGAGAAGGATGAAGTCATGGATATACTGCGAGAGTATGGGCTTACTGTCGAGGAGAGCATGCCGATCGTCGAATCGCTTGCAAAGCGGCCCAAGGATTTTGCGGATTTCATGATGCGATTCGAACTCGGGCTCGAACGTCCCAAACCCGGCCGTGCCCTAAAGGGCGGTGCAACGATCGGTGGCGCTTATATCGCCGGCGGGCTAATCCCGCTTGCACCCTATATGCTATTTGCCGAAGCCCATGACGCGCTGCGATGGTCGGTCGCCATAACGGTGGTGGCATTGTTCGTATTTGGCTTTGTTAAGGGCAAATTTACTGGTTCTAAGCCGCTAAAAAGCGCATTTCAAACCTGTCTGATCGGCTCAGTAGCGGCTGCGGTGGCGTTTGGCATCGCGCGGCTGATCGGCGGATGACCCTCCCCGGCGGGCTCGCGGCAAATTTCGAGAACGCGTTGATTTTTAGTATCCTAATCATTTGATCCGAACGGTCAGGAGTCTTTATGAGCGTTGAAGTCGTGATGCCCCAAATGGGCGAGTCGATAACCGAAGGAACCGTCTCTAAGTGGCTGAAACAGGTCGGCGATACGATCGAGAAAGACGAGGCTATCCTCGAGATTTCTACCGACAAGGTCGATGCCGAGGTGCCGAGCCCGGGAGCCGGAGTTCTGCTTGAAATAAGGCATCAAGAAGGCGAAACCGTAGAGGTCGGAACCGTGCTCGCGATCGTAGGCGCAGCAGGCGATCAACCTGCAGCCGCCCCGCAGCCGGCCGTTGAACCGCAAGCGGAGGAACCGCCGCCCGTTGAAATGACGGCGGCGTCAGAACCCGAACCGGAAGCGATACCCGCTGAGCCTGTTTCGGAACAGCCGGTTGCTGCGCCGGCTACCCCTGCATCGTCAGAAGGTGCAGTCGAGGTCGTGATGCCGCAAATGGGCGAATCGATCACCGAGGGCACCGTCTCAAAATGGCTCAAAGCCGTCGGCGATGATATAGACAAAGACGAGCCGCTGCTCGAGATCTCGACCGACAAGGTTGACGCTGAAGTTCCCTCTCCCGCGGCAGGCAAGGTCGTCGCGATAAACGTGCAAGAGGGCCAGACCGTCGAGGTTGGTTCAGTGCTCGCCCTGGTTGGCAGCGGAACTGCTGTTGCAGCTTCGCCCAAACCGGCGCCGCCTGAAGCATCGGCTCCCGAAGCTCCAAAACCGGCACCTCCAACATTACCGGCTCCGATCGCCGCAGCCGCAACCGCATCGTCGAACGGTTCGACCGTCGATGAACTCCGCCGGATCAAATCGAGTCCGCTTGTTCGCAATATAGCGAAAGAACACGGCATCGACATCACACGCATTGCCGGCAGCGGTATCAGCGGCCGCGTTACCAAAGGCGACATTCTCAACTTTATAGAAACGGGTGCGGCATTGCGTCCACAAGATCTTCTCGTTAAAGGAGCACCTGCATTACCCGTCGCTCAGCCGAAGGCGTCGCAGCCTGTTGCTGCAACATTTGTCCCGCCTCCGCCTACCACCACGATGGAAGACCGCGTCGAGAAAATGTCTGTGATGCGCAAAAAGATCTCGGAGCATATGACGTTCTCAAAACAGACGTCGGCTCACGTGACCAGCGTTTACGAGATCGATATGACCAACGTCGCCAGGTTTCGTAAGGCGAATCAGGAAGCGTTCCAAGCGAAATACGGTACTAAACTTACGTTCATGCCGTTCATATTTCAGGCAGTAACGGCGGCCATACGCGAGCATCGCATACTTAATTCGCAGGTTGACGGCGACAACATTATCTACAAAGGTAATATCAACCTTGGTATGGCGGTCGCCCTCGATTGGGGACTGATCGTCCCCGTGATCAAGAACGCCGAGACAATGACCTTGGCCGAGATCGCGGTCAAGGCAAATGACCTGGCCGATCGTGCACGAGCGAAGAAACTCAATCCTGACGAGGTGCAGGGCGGAACATTCACAATCACGAATCCCGGCGTTTTCGGCGGGCTGTACGGAACGCCGATCATCAATCAGCCGCAGGTCGCGATCCTATGCGTGGGGACGATCGAAAAGCGAGCTAAGGTCCTAACCTCGCCTGATGGAGACGATTACATTGCTATCCGCCAGATGGCTTATTTTGCGCTGACATATGACCATCGAGTCGTAGATGGCGCGGATGCAGAGAAGTTCCTATCGTCCATGAAGCGATATCTCGAGCAGGCTCAGTTCGAGATCTGAAATAATTATTTGACGCGGATCAAGGCGGACGTTAGGGCGACCTAACGTCTGCTTTTTTGCTTTGTTCGGATCAACCGGCAGAGTGCGTTAAATGTCGTTTAACTTGCTCGCTGCTTGTGATATACTTCGGAGAAGATCAATCGGGAGCGGTTGCCTTTTGCTCAAGTAGGCGCGCTGCGTAATTCTTCGACAACCATTCACTTTAGCGGTGCGTCTAAGTTGGCGACTATCATACGTCGCAGCACTGTAGTTCCCCGGAGGTAAAGCTATGAAGTTAAAAATACTTGCAATCATTTCAACATTCCTTCTAGGATCCCTCGGCGTGCTTGCACAAAATGCCCAGACGCGAAGCCTCGCAGCCGGGCAGAAGTACAAGATAAAAGGCGTGGTCGTGGAAAAATATGACGACGAGACCTTTCTCGTTCGCGACCAGGTCGGCGTCGATACAAAGGTCGCCGTTGCGCCCAACGCAAGCATCCGAGCTAATAGCGTGTTTGGCAGCGGAGAACGCTATCAATCACGGTCGATAGTTCGCGGACTTAATGTTGAGCTCGAGGGCGTGGGAGACAATTCGGGCATGCTTTCGGCATCCAAGATCCGGTTCGACCGCAGCAATCTGGCCACGGCTCAATCCATTGACGCCCGTGTGTCTCCTGCAGAAGATCGGATCTCGGCGGCTGAACAGAATGCACAGCGACTGTCAGGCCAGATCGACGAATTGATGGCCATCTCGAACGCGGCCAAAGGCGGAGCCAAAGCTGCCCAGGACACGGCAGACGCCGCTGTGGAAGGTGTCAACGCAACGAATCGCCGCATTTCGGACCTTGATGATTACGTTGTTCAGACCACGGCGACCGTCAATTTCAAGGTGGGAAGCGCTGTGCTGACTCCTGACGGCAAAGCGGCGCTTGACCTGATCGCTGCGAAGGCGATGACCCTCAAAGGCTACTTGATCGAGGTCACAGGTTTTGCTTCCTCTGACGGCGATGCGCGAACGAACAAGGTCCTAAGCGAACGTCGCGCTCAAGCCGTGAAGGATTATCTCATCATGACCCACAACGTGCCGCTTCGACGGTTCAGCACGTCTTACGGTTACGGCGAGGCTCAATCGATCGCCGATAATGCCTCGAGAGCCGGCCGCGAACAGAATCGGCGGGTCGAGATCAAGCTGTTGGTGAGCCGTGGTATAAACACAAATGTCGAGGTGCGGAGCGGTACTTCGAACTAGATCTCGTTGAGAAGACTGGCGGTGTGCCCGAGGCCAAAATGCTCGAGGTGCATCGCCTTTCTTTTTCCGCTGATAGAATCACGCCATTTTCCGAGGTGATCCCGATGCGAACCTACGTCGCTCTTGCTGCTCTATTGGTTTTCGCCGGTTCGTTGGGAGCACAGACCCCACAGCCGACGCCGCCCGGCGATGAAGTGATACGTGTCTCGTCCAGATTGGTCGTGGTACCCGTATCTATCACCGACAATGAAGGCCGGCCGATCAACGGATTGACGGCGGCCGACCTCAGGCTGACAGAGGAAGGCAGGGACCAGACAATCGAGCGCGTGGGTATCGCTGATTCGGTGCCTCTCGAGATCGCATTGCTATTCGATGTATCGGCCAGCACCGATGCGATGTTCCCGTTTCAGCGAGCTACGGCCGCTAAATTCCTCAAGGACGTGATGCGTCCTGATGACCGAGCATCGGTCTTTTTGGTCGGCGAAAAGTGTCTGCTGATACAGCCGCGTTCAGATTCAGCAACGGCCGCGATGAGTCTCGAACGCGTAGCACCTCAAAAGGAATTGACCGCTTTCTACGATTCGGTCAGATCGGCGGCCGATTATCTGCGGACCAATGCGGCACCGGGGTCACGAAAGGTTGTCGTGATCATCTCGGACGGCGAGGACACAAGCAGCGAGGGCGTAACGAGAGCGATCTGGAATGCCGAACGCAAGGTCGCCGACGGTCTGAGCGGAACCAAACTTCGTGAGCTGCGTGTGAAGGCTCGGGACGAAGCCAAATCGTCCGAACAGGCCCGTGTGATCAAAGCGCTTCAAGATGCTGACACGGTGTTCTATTCGATAAATCCGGCGGGCAGCTCGTACCAGCTCAACCAAATGAGCGTTTTTGGCCAGCAGAATATGGATCGATTTGCCGGCGAGACCGGAGGGTCGGCGTTTCTCCCAAGATTTCTTCCTATCGATACCGGCGACAAGGACCTGAACGACGCTAACATACGTCGCAACAACCAAATGCTCGACGGGATCTTTCGCCAGCTAGCCAGCGAACTAAGATCCCAGTATCTTATCCAATATTATTCCGAAGCCGAGTTTCCCACCGATCGATTCGTGAAACTCCAGGTCGCCGTCCCGGGACGTGCCGGAGCCCGCATTCGTGCGAGATCGGGATATTTCTACCGACCATGAACAGCCGGCAATTAACCGTGATTTAACCACCTTGTAATCGCTTTGTAAGATCCCGGCGATAGACTCCTTACTTGAATCCAAACATCAAGATCGGAGTTGATTTGCGGAGGCCCTAGAGGTCGATCCGCGCAGGGACCATTATGAAGCGAAAAATATACGTGCTGCCTGCCATTCTCGGGCTGGGCCTGATACTATCTGCGTCCGTACTTGCACAGTCCGGAAGCGTTTCCGGCACTGTGACCGAGTCTAGCCGCGGCCTGGCGCTCAGCGGAGCCTCGGTCCGGGTCGAAGGCTCACCGAATGTCGCGGTCACAGACGGGTCGGGAAGATTTGTTCTGTTAGGCGTAGCGGCAGGTAAGGCCAAGCTGACGGTCTCGTATCTAGGTTTCGAGGACGTGACCGAGGAAGTGACAGTGACCGCGGGCCAGACCACGACCTGGGATCCTTCGATGTCTGTCGCTGCTCAATCGTATTCGGTCACCGTCACGTCGGATGCAGATCTGACCGGACAGGCTAGAGCTCTTAACGACCAAAAGAACTCGATCAATCAGGTCAATCTAGTCGCCGCCGACCAGATCGGAAGCTTTCCGGATCCGAATGCGGCCGAAGCGATACAACGCGTGCCGGGCATTACCGTCCAACGCGACCAAGGCGAAGGGCGGTATGTGCTTATTCGCGGCACCGAGCCTCGTCTGAGCGCGACCACGATAAACGGGGACCGCATCGGAACTACCGAGAATACGTCGCGCCAGATCCCGCTAGACACTATCCCGGCCGACCTAATGGGTGCCCTCGAGGTAACAAAGGCGTTCACGCCGGATGTGGAAGGCGATTCGATCGGCGGACGGGTGAATCTGATAACCAAGCGAGCGCCGGCCAAGCGGCAGTTCGCATTGACCATTGCTTCGGGATTCAACACCCTCGTCCGTGACGACGTAAAGAACTACACAGGCACCTATGGCCAAAGATTCTTTGCCGGCAGGCTCGGCTTTATCGGCTCAGTTAACTTTTACAGAACCGACCGCGGTTCTCAGGATTTGGAGCCGGCATATACTTCGACTTTTGGCTTGAACTCGGTAGATCTTCGAGATTATAGCCTAACTCGCACTAGATACGGCGGCACGTGGGACATCGATTATAGGTTCGACGCCCGGTCTGAGATCTACTCAAGGGGCCTCGTTACCGAATATGAGGATCGCGAGCGTAGGTTCCGTATGCGTGATCTGATCTCAAACAGCCGTCTCGAACGAACTCTGCGGCAGAGATATCACGATTCCGCTCAGGCGGCGTATTCGCTCGGGGGCCGTCACATTTTGCCGAATAACTGGACGTTGTCGTGGCGCGGATCGTTCTCGGATGCTGAGCTCAGAACGCCCTACAGGCTTGAATCGACGTTCAGGCAAAATAGCGTCACGTTCTCACCAAATGTGACCCCAAGCTCCATTGACCGCAACAACATTCAGGCGAATCCGCTGAACCAGAACCCGAATCTTTTTAATTTCAATCAGAATGCGATCCAAAACGATAAGGGATACGAACGCAACGTGGCAGGTAATGTCGATGTCGCCGCCCCGATCAGGATCGGTAACGGTGCCTGGGGATTGTTCAAGTTCGGCGTAAAATGGCGCGATGCCAACCGAACCCGCGATGTCGAGACATTTACGCAAACGCTCAGAACCGGAACGCTAAGGCTCGTTGATGTGGCATTTACCGGCTACAATCCGCCAGACGGGTTTCTGAACGGAAAATATCCTGAGTTTCTCAACCTGTTTCCGGATCCCAAACTGATGATGCAGTTCAGTCGCGAGGGGACACTGTTCAACACGGTCCGCGGTGCGACCGGCGACTCCGGCAGCTATCGAGCAAAAGAACGCGTTACGGCCGGATACGCAATGCAGGAATTCTATCTTGGTGAAAAGACCACGATCCTCGGCGGCGTCCGATTCGAGTACACGGATACAAAATACGGCGCTCCACAATACAGGCTGGGGACTGGCGGTGCGGTGCTGTCGCGAGCGTTCGTGACGGGTGGCGACAAGTATCTGAGCATTCTGCCGAGCATCCATTTTCGGCGGCAACTGTTTCAAGATACGCCTTTCCGCATCTCATACAGCCGCAGCCTTGCTCGGCCGAACTATAACAGCCTAGCTCCTTTCCAGCTCCAGGACACATCTGCATTAACGATCAACAGAGGAAATCCGGAGCTCAAGGTAACGAACGCTGACAACTTCGATGTCTCGGTCGAACGTTACTTCAAGAGTGTTGGCGTCATGTCGGCGGGCTTCTTTTACAAGCGGCTAACGAACTACATCTACACGGCGACAGAACAGCAAACGATCGGGACGGACCTCTACCGCATTACACAGCCGATAAACGGTGCTGCTGCGAATTTGTACGGTGCCGAGTTCTCGCTGGTCAGGCGTCTGGATTTTCTGCCGGGTGTCCTTAAGGATATCGACGTTTACGCCAACTACACCTGGACACGCTCGAACGCTACGCTTCCGAGAGGCAAATTCCAATTGCCCAGCCAAGCGTCAAATATGGGCAACGTCGCGGTCGGATACACTCGCAGCGGATTCTCGGGCAGGGTCTCGATGAATTATCAGGGCAAGCTCCCTCTAGCGATTGGCGCTACAGAGAATGACGACAACTGGCTGGACAAACGTATCCAACTGGACTTTTCGGCCAGCCAGAGGATCACCCGGAACGTAAAGGTGTTTATCGACGTGCTCAATCTCGCGAACCAGCCGTATCGCGTATATCAGAGCCGTAACTCCAATTACGCCATACAACAGGAGATCTATAAGATCTGGGGACTGGTCGGCGTCAAGCTGAGCTTCTAGGTCTGTAACACAGCCTGAACTTGGGACGATCAGGGCATCCACACTCCAGTAGGAGTCGGGTGCCCTAGTCTCATTCCGTATCGCCAGTGCTCTCCATTACGCGTCGTTTCCCTATCTCGAAACGTTCTCTGCCCGTGGCGGGCGTGCCGCGCCAGGGGCCGGTCGGCGGCTCAGGGATGTCGGCGTGAGGCTTCTGGTGTGCAACTTCTTTGATCGGGGCAATGGCTCCCATCAGCGGCATTGGAGTGGGAGTTGGCGAGGCCAACGGCACCTGCAGCTCGCCAATTGTTGACTCTGGCCGGGCGAACATCGAAAAGACCATTATGCCGGATAAGAGTGCCAGCAAAAGTGAAGCGAACGCACCAACGTAGTGGCGCGTGCGTTGTCGAAGTGCGGCCCAGCCGACCGGGCAGTCTTTGGTCATGACGGTACCGTCATTACGGCGAAAGTACCGCACACACATTCTGCCTTCGGTCGAGGCTAATAGCTGTTCGGCGTCGGACCTTGTCATGCCGCTCAGATTGTAAACATATTGCTCGCATTGGCCGCAGAATCTTGTTCTTTCGTCGCCATACATTTGCTCCCAATCGGCGGAGCATGGGCTTGCGACCTCGATATTGTCCAGTGGTGATGAGAATTGTGACATTGGCGATCTCCGCTCCTTCATTCTTCAGCGTTGGCTGATGAAAATAGAACGGAGTTCGCCGAATGTTCTTGCGAAAGAAAGTTACTCGATCTCGAATTTTGCCTGGATCACATAACGAACCTTGAACGGAGTGAAGTTCAACTCACTGGGTTCCGACGCATTAGACAATACCCCGGCACTAATGCGAACGATATTCGAGGTAGCAAAATTTGATGAAACCGGCCTGAGCTGTATCTCATCTTCGACCTCTTTTACCCATACAGGCTTGCCGGCCCTTTCGCCTATCGCACCTAGCAGGTACTCAGCTTTGGTCTTAGCGGCCCGCATTGCGTCGATCTTTACTTCGCGACGGATCTCGGCCATCTGCGAGTGTTCGGTATCTATCAGATCAAGCTTTGAGACGTTCAGCCGGTCGGCGAGGTCCTGAAGTCCCGCTATCTTGTTGATATCACGCAGCTTAAGACGATAGTCCTTAACGGCAAGCGTGTCACGTACTTTCTTTTGCCGTATGTATGTGGCCGCAATGTCAAAGACCGTCAGATCCTTAGCAGCATTTACGCCGATGGCTTCGAGTTCCGTCCGGAGCTGGGCCTCCTGCGTCTCTATCGTGATCTTCTGTTTGTTATCGATCCGCTCGGCGAGCGTGATCTTAAAAGTGAATGTATCCGGCGTGACGAGTCTCTCGGCCGAACCCGAGACCTCGATGACCCGTCGCTCGGGCTTCTCCTGTGACATTGCTGCCGCCGAAAACAGGCAAAGAAATGCCGAAAAAAGTAAAAGTCTTTTCATTTGGTTCTCCGGTGATTTGATTGGGAATAGTTGCCTATTTGTTGCGTCGAGAGGTCAATTGGATGCACGGCGGTACCGATGGGTGACGGGACGACGACGCCCGATCCCGATCGCGTTCTTGGAGATAATAAGGGTAGGAGGCAGCTGACGCCGTTTGAATTCGTTCGCCGGATGCTCGACCTTGTTAAGTATCCAATAGACCTTTTCGGGATCGTGGCCCGCGGCAATGATATCGGCAGGCGATGCCTTTTGCTCAAAATACATCCGTAAGATCGGATCCATCACCTCATACGGCGGCAGGCTATCCTGATCGAACTGATTCGGCGCGAGCTCTGCTGACGGCTTCTTGGTGATGATACTCGCCGGAATTATCTCTCGGCCCGCCTTTTCGTTGATATAGCGAGCAACTTCCCAAACCTCGGTCTTGAGAACGTCGCCGAGAACAGCGAGCCCGCCGTTTGTGTCGCCGTACAATGTGCAATAGCCGACGGCAAGCTCGGATTTGTTGCCAGTAGAGAGTACGAGCCTGCCTTCCGCGTTGGAAATTGCCATTAGTATGACGCCGCGGATTCGCGATTGCATGTTCTCGGCGGCAAGCGATTCACCGCCTCGCGAAGGCTTGTCGAGTCCCATTTGTCCCAGCAGGGTCTCGAAAGCATCGGTGATCGGCTCTATTCGGCTCTCGCAGCCGAGCGTCCTGACCAGCAACTGCGAGTCGCTGATCGAGCCCTCAGAAGAGAAAGGCGAAGGCATCATTACGCAAAGCACATTTTCGGGGCCAAGTGCTTCGCAGGCCAGCGCAGCCACCAGCGACGAGTCGATCCCGCCGCTTATCCCGATCACGGCTCGTTCGAACCGGTTCTTAACTGCATAATCGCGAATCCCGAGCACGAGCGCACGATGGATCGATGCGATCTCGCCGCCGGTGATGCCGCGTGCGTCGGGCCGCCCGGCGTCGAGCTCGACGGTCTCAACGAACTCCTCGAACGCCGGCGCTTGGAGTATGATGTCGCCTTCTTCGTCAGCTACGAGGCTGGCGCCGTCGAATATCACTCCGTCGTTCCCGCCGACAAGGTTGACAAAGACTATCGGCCGCCGCTGAAGTTTCGCGCGATGGGCCACCATATCGCATCGCAAACGAATCTTCCCCTTGTTGTAGGGCGATGCGTTGAGCGAAACGATAACGTCCGCACCCATAGCGAGCACCTCATCCGTTGGGTCGGTCTCGTAGAGCCGCTCGCTCCAAAATGTCTTGTCGTTCCAAAAATCCTCGCACACGACCACACCCAGTTTTATCCCGCCGATCTCAAAAAGTCGCCGGTGATCGCTTGGTTCAAAGTATCTGGGATCGTCGAAAACGTCATATTCCGGCAGCAGCGTCTTGTCCGCAAACCCGACCAACTCGCCGTTATGGATGACGGCCGCCGTGTTAAAGAGACGCCGTCCATGCGGATCGTCATTTGGACGTATCGTGCCGACGACTGCCGTGATGCCTTCGGTCGCAGGGACGATAGCCTCAAGCGGGTCGAGCGAGCGGCCGATTATGTCGCTGTCCTGGAACCAGTCCTGTGAGGTGTATCCGTGGGTCGCGATCTCGGGGAAAACAATAAGATCGGCTCCGTCTGATCGAGCCTTCTCGATCGCTGATAGGATCTTTGCGGTATTGCCGGGCAAGTCGCCGTTAATGGTGTTTATCTGAGCGATCGTGACTTTCATCAATGTGCCGCCCGGAGGCTTTACGCGTCTTCGGCGGGCTCATCGCTCGCCTTTTTTACCATCGTGAGCCTATTGCCGCGGTCGTTGTAGATCACCTCGTCCATTATATTGTAAATAAATAGAACACCGCGGCCCGAAGCTTTGAAAAGATTCTCCGGGTCGAGCGGATCGGGGATCTTATTTACATCAAATCCCTCGCCTTCGTCCTCGACCGTGAAACGGGCTTCCTTTTTAGAGATCTCAGCAGCGATCCGGACGAGCTTTGTCGAGTCAAATTTGTTGCCGTGCTTGACCGCATTCACAAACGCTTCGTCAAGAGCGACAAAAAGATTGGACTGTTCGGGTTTTATCACACCGAGCTTTTCGACGCGTTTCATTAGGTAATCGAGTACGACGTGCATTGTAGAGATAGCACTCGGCAGCTCAAATTCGATACTCTCGTGCATTTCAGCGACTGCTTCGATCGTATCGACGAACCGGATCTTGTAATCAAGCACCGTTGCTACGAGGTCGCGCAGCTCACCTTCGTCAAAATCGTCCCGGCGATAGTTCGCCGCACAGATCTTGAACGCCTTCACGTGCTCGCCCGCTAATGGATCGCCAACAGCCGAGGGAAGGCAGACATTTGGCGCGGGTTCAGGCCGGTCAGAGACAGACGAACCATCCACGTCAAGGTCAGTAATAACGAGGTCAAATCGTTCGATGTTATCGACGCGGAGGCCTGAATCCCGGTCCTTGGCTACTTCGATAATATGCCCGGCATAAGAAAATACCTCTGACAGCGCAGACGCCAGGTCGTCGTGGTCGTCGATGATCAATATGTTTCGCTGCATAGACACGGGGACCCGCAGAGGTTACGACGAAAGTCCGTATTTCGATGTTCCTGATTCTAGCCCATCTGATGTTGCTTCGCCAAGAATGAAGCAGACAGCATAACGAAACTGATCCATATCAGATCAGCGAGAAGCAAATGGCCGAGCTGCATCACGATCGGGCCAAGCATGAGCAGAGTTGCGGCACCAAATGCCAGTTGGATCAGCACAAGCACCGAGAGCCGATCGGACCATTTCCTGACGGCTGTATCATCGTCGGACGCTCGCCTTAACCATCCGCTCAAAAAAACGAGCCCGACGCCGATCAATATCGATGAGACCGGATGAAGAAGCCGCAGTTTGACAAGTACGTTGGACGCCGGCGAGAGGTCCTTGGCCAGGCCTTCAGCAAGCGTCTCCGACGGAAAGATCATGTTCGACAGAGCGGCTATCGATCCGCTTGTGCCTACGATGACAATTCCCACGATTCCCGCCAGGATCGCGGCCAGGTATTTCATTTCGACCCGGAACGACATAGGGCCCGCGCCCGTCGCGTAGCGGAACGTGAGCGTGAGGAACGCAAGCAGTATGAAAGTATTAAGCAGGTGGCCGGCCATCCAGAATGGCCTCGCAGCGGTAAGCGTCTCGGCCGTATTGCCCGTCAGAACGAGGCCCGCTCCCACGAGAGCTTCAGTAAGAATGAACACCACGGAACCCACGGCGGTCTTACGGATCGGCGAACCCTTTGCGAACTTGCGAAACGCCCAGACGGCCATCATCACGACCAGCAGCAGCGCAATGAAACTCGTTACTCGATGTGAGAATTCGATGACGGTCTTCAACTCCGGAGCCGACGGGATCACCTCGCCATGGCACGTCAGCCAATGCTGCCCGCAACCATCGCCGCTCTTTGAGGCTCGCAAAAAAACTCCCCAGAGTATCACGACCACGTTCCATACGAGCGCAGCGAGAGTGAATCGAGCAAAACCGTTAGAACGTGCAATTCTGAAAGTCATCGAAGTGTCTGCGACGTTGCCGCAAAAATGGTCCGAACGTTAGAATAACATCTAATATTTTGCGACTGAAGCATTTCAATCCAAAAGCGTGAACCGCGACAACATGTCGATGGCTGTTGAGAAAAAGGTGCGGATCGATCAATGCCTCGTGGAACGGGGCCTGGCTCCGTCTCGTGCAAAGGCCCAGGCAATGGTGATGGCAGGCGTTGTGATCGTAAATGATCGCCGCGTTGAACGTTCGTCTGAGGCTGTGCATCCAGACGACCAGATCCGGGTCAAGGGCGAGTCGGCAGCGTCTAGGTATGTAGGCCGAGGCGGGCTGAAGCTCGAGGCTGCGTTGGATGCCTGGAAGATCGATCCGGACGGGTGGAACTGTATTGACATAGGTTCATCGACGGGCGGCTTCACGGATTGCCTGCTCCAGCGTGGAGCGTTGAAAGTTACTGCCGTCGATAGCGGCACGAACCAACTCGATTGGCGGCTGAGGAAAGACCCGCGAGTGAAGGTGATGGAAAGGACCAATGCCCGAACATTGTCCCCGCAGGATGTTGACGGCCCGTTCGATCTTGCAGTTATGGACGTATCGTTCATCTCGGTCACAAAGATCATTCCTAATCTGATGTCCTTACTCAAAAAGAACGGCAAGCTGATCGTGCTGATCAAACCTCAGTTCGAGGTCGGCAAAGGCGAGGTCGGAAAGGGCGGGATCGTAAGAGAACCTGAAAAGCACGCTCGCGTCGTAAAAGAGGTGACCGAATTTGCCGTGTCTCTCGGTCTATCGGCCGAAGGCATGATCGAAAGCCCTATAATGGGAGCAGAAGGGAACCGGGAATTTTTAGCCTTGTATGAGCGAAATTGAAGAAATTCACATAACCGCCGATGGTGAGACGTTCGTCGAAGGCCGCGATTTTTATTTCGAGGACGGGCTGATGGTCTTAACTCGCTCTTATCACGAGCGTCGAGGATATTGCTGTGACAATGACTGCAGGCATTGTCCATACGGTACCAAGATACTAGAGTAGAAAGACCTCGATCTCATTATGAGCCGGGGTTTCATGCTCAGGCGACAAGTCCGGTTGCTCTGTATGCTGGGGGCGGTAAGCTCGATCATCGCGGAACCATGTCCCGATGATCGAATTCATGGTCTTGCGTGCGATATCGTTTGTTGGTTCGCATAGCCGATAAAAGACATTCTTTCCGTCTCGGCGCGATGTGACAAGCCCGTGATTGCGAAGATAGGCCAAATGACGCGAGATCTTAGGCTGGCTCTCGCCCAGGGCGTCGGCAAGCTGGCCGACCGCCGATTCTTCCTGGGCCATCAATTCGGCCATCCGAATACGAGTTGGGTCGGCCAGAGTTATGAATAGCTGCTCAAGCGCCAGAATATCATCTTCCGCAAGAGAATGTGGGTCATGAGACATCATATATGCGTCTAACCATATATGTAATGCCCGACGATGTCAACCGCGACGCTTCGCATTTGACCGCGAGCCCGATGAACCGGGCCGCAATGTGAATTCAACTATGAGCGACAAGCTAAGATCGATATTTACCACAGCGGCTCACGCCGGAATGCCAAGCGGTGACCAACACGGTGCGGTCGCCGTTCCGATCTACACGACCTCGATATATGAGTTCCCGGATGCGGAGACCGCCGACGAGATACACAATGAACGGACGCCCGGGTATTACTACGGCAGGCTAGGTAATCCGACCACCGAGGCATTTGAGAAAGCTGTAGCTGAGCTCGAGGTCGGCGGTTCCGCTATCGCATTCGCATCGGGTATGGCAGCCATATCGGGCGTGATCCTCTCAATGTGCAAAACCGGCGACCATATCATCGCTCCGGTTTCGCATTACTCTACGACCGGCAAGTTGCTACGATTCATAGAAGAACGATTCGGCATAGCACACACGCTAGTTGACAGCACGGATCCAGACACACTTCGGTCGGCGATGCGTTCCGACACTCGAATGATCTGGATCGAGTCGCCATCAAATCCGTTGCTTCGCGTGATCGATATAGACGCAGTGGCCGCGTTTGGGAAAAGCAACGGTCTCATAACGGTCGCGGACAATACGTTCGCGACTCCGTTCAACCAGCGGCCGTTGACTTTGGGAGCAGATATTGTGATCCACAGTGCTACCAAATATATAGGCGGCCACAGCGATCTGACGGCAGGGGTGGCGGTAGCCAGTCGAGAGATGATCGAGACGATACGACAATCGTCGGGCAAGCTTTTCGGCGGGAATATATCGCCCCAGGTGGCGTGGCTTGCGCTGCGTGGCCTTAAAACCTTGGCGATCAGAATGGAACGGCACAATTCAAACGCATATGCCTTAGCAGATATGTTGGCTGCCTGTACCGGGGTTGTAAAAGTATTCTACCCGGGCCTCTCGTCATTCGAAGGTCACGAGATCGCTTCTCGCCAGATGAAAGGCGGTTTTGGCGGCATGCTTTCGTTCGATCTAGGAGCTCTCGACGCGGCTAAACGGTTTGTTGACAGTGTTCGCGTGTGCACTCTGGCAACGTCTCTCGGCGGGGTCGAGACGCTTGTCCAACCATCGATCTCTATGACCAACGCAGGCATGTCCAGCTCAGAAAAGGAACGATCGGGAATACCCGACGGGCTTGTACGGATGTCCGTAGGCATCGAATGTATCGACGATCTCAAGGACGACGTTCTCGATGCGCTCAAGGCCGCGGTTGCAAATTCGAACAGATGAAATACGTACTTGCGTTCGATCAAGGAACCACAAGCTGCCGCTCGATCGTTTTCGACGAGACCGGCCAACCTATTTCCATCGGGCAGCGTGAGTTTCGCCAGATATTCCCAAAGTCGGGCTGGGTCGAGCACGACGCATCAGAGATATGGCGCGTACAGGTAGATACAGCTCGTGAAGCATTGTATAAGGCAAAGATCTCATTCGGCGACGTTTCGGCGATCGGCATAACTAACCAGCGTGAGACAGTTGTCGTATGGGACCGCACGACCGGAGAGCCTCTAGCGAATGCTATCGTTTGGCAGGACAGAAGGACGTCCGATCTGTGCGACAGGATCAGAGAGATCCACGGCGAATTGATACGAGACAAGACCGGACTCGAGGTCGATGCATACTTTTCCGCGAGCAAGATCAATTGGCTTCTTGAGAATGTTGAGGGCTTGAGGGAACGTGCAGAGAACGGAGACGCCTTGGTCGGGACGATCGATTCATGGCTCGTTTGGAAATTGACCAACGGACTTCACGTTACAGATGTCTCGAATGCGTCGAGGACGATGCTATTCAACATTAAAGAAATGGCCTGGGATTCTGAGCTTTTGAACATATATGGCATTCCGCATATGTGGCTACCGAAGCCGATCGCATCGTCCGGCGTAGTCGCAGAGGCCGTCGCGATCGACGAATTGTCCGGAGTTCCGATCGGCGGCATCGCCGGGGATCAGCAGGCTGCGCTCTACGGCCAGGGATGCTTCAGCCGCGGCGATGTAAAGAACACCTATGGGACAGGCTGCTTTATGCTGCAAAACACGGGCGAACGTCCGCAAGCGTCGCACAATCGACTCCTGACCACGATCGGCTGGCAGATCGGCGGTGTCACGACATATGCACTTGAGGGAAGTGTGTTCATTGGAGGAGCCGTTGTCCAATGGCTACGAGACCAGCTCGGGATAATAGGGTCGTCGGCGGAGATAGAGGAGCTTGCGGGTTCTGTTGCCGACAGTGGAGGCGTGTTCTTTGTGCCGGCCTTTGCAGGTCTCGGCACGCCATATTGGGATCAGGACGCCCGGGGCACGATCTATGGGTTGACACGAGGCAGCACGAAGGCTCACATTGCCAGGGCCGCGATCGAATCGATGGCTTTTCAAACGACTGAGCTGCTGATCGCTATGAATGCTGACTCAGGCTCAGAACTCACGGAACTTAGAGTTGACGGAGGGGCCTCGGATAATGATCTGATTCTGCAAACGCAGGCGGACATACTTCAGATCCCGGTCGTTCGGTCTGCTGTCAGCGAGACCACTGCATTAGGAGCGGCTTATCTTGCGGGACTCGCAACCGGCGTATGGCGATCTGAGGCAGAGCTTGCGTCGCACTGGAAAGAGAACGGTCGGTTCGAACCGCAGATCTCTGCCGCTGAGGCTGAGACGCGCATATCGGGTTGGCGTGATGCGGTCGGGCGTTCGCTCGGACGACGGCAATAACGGCAATAATTGAAAATGCGAATGGAGCTCTTGCGGAGCTGCATTCGCACTTTGTGTTCGAGTGGAATTGGACGTTCAGCCTTCACGCGGGTCATCGCCCTTTGAACGGCTAAGCTGTGGCGCAGCGGCAACGGTAGGCAATGGTACGCCGACGCCGTCGGCGCTTACGAGCAGCGAATCGTCTTCGTCGCGGGTCACCGGTGCATCGGCGATTATCATCTTGCCGGACTGCTTGGTGAATATAAGTGCATCTCCTTCGCCTGCGTAATCAACTACGACCAGATCGCCGGTAGTGACCTGCTCGGTCGCTACGAGGTTCGACAGCGGATAGACAAGGAACCTTTCGATAGCTCGCTTCAGATGGCGTGCACCGTATTTGAGGTCGATACCTTCGTTAAGCAAGAACTCCTTGGCGTCATCTGTACATTCGAAAACGAATTTAGTGCCGGCAGATTCCGTAATGCGATCCTGAACTGCACGCAATTCGATATCGAGGATCTGACGCAGATGATGTTCCTTAAGGCTGCGGAAGACCACCACTTTGTCGATCCGGTTCATGAACTCCGGCGAGAATTTTCGTTTCGCCGCCTCGAGAGCCGTCCTATATATCTTGGTATCGATCTCGGTGTCTTCTTTTTTCGAATCGGCCTTTGTCGGCGCGAACCCGATCCCGCCTGAGATCATCTCGGACATTTCCCGAGCACCGAGATTCGAGGTCATAATAACTATCGTTCGAGAGAAATCGACCCTGCGATTATCACCCAGCGTGAGAGTCGCTTTGTCGAGTATCCCGAGCAGAAGCTGCCAAAGGGAATCAGAGGCCTTTTCGATCTCGTCGAAAAGTACGAATGTCAGCTTAGTGTCGTCGGTGTGAGCTTTATCGAGATTCTCCTGCGTGAGCATCGGCGACGTTTCCCGATGGCCAAGATATCCCGGAGGCGAACCGATCAGCTTGGCGATCTCGTGCGAATGCTGGAACTCAGCGCAGTCGATCTTGACCACAGCGTGCGGATCATTGAGGAGCACATCCGAAGCGGCCTCGACGACCCTGGTCTTGCCTGAGCCGGTAGGTCCGAGAAAGAGCATCGTGCCGATCGGCCTCGTCGGATTGTTCATGCCGGCCAGATAGATCTGGAACAAGCCGCTCATTCGCCTGACGGCTCGCTCCTGGCCGACGATCAGCTCCGACAGCTTATTCTCGAATTCAGCGGCACGCGGACTTTTGCGGTCCGGATCAAGCCTGATACCTTTACCGTCAACATCTTTTCTCTTTCCGGATTCCTGCTTCATCTCGTTAGCTCCGTCTATTCGAACTTTGCTCTGACGATATGCCGTCTCGCCATCTGTCAATAATCGCGACGCACAAGGCGTCGTGAGTACTGATGAATTCAATGGACTGTTAGTTGGCTGGACTCGTGAATTGGAGGGGCGGTCCAGAAGACGCCCTGAGCAGGCATGAAGACCCGCTCGTGACGTATGTTTAACATACATCGCACGTTAAACGCAACACCAGTGACAATGTCAAGATCGCGTGACGCCCGGGTGCATGGATTCAATCGTAATACTCAAGTCCGAGGTGGGTGATCAGTTCCTCGCCGCAAATATAGCGAAGCGTATTCTTGAGCTTCATCAGTTGTATGAACAGATCATGCTCGGGATAAAGGCCGGGAGCCGTCTGCGGTGCCTTGAAATAGAACGAAAGCCATTCCTGGATACCTTTCATTCCCGCACGTTTGGCCAGGTCCATGAACAGCGCGAGATCAAGCGCCAGCGGCGCCGCCAGGATCGAATCGCGACATAGAAAATCGATCTTGATCTGCATCTTGTAACCGAGCCAGCCAAATGTGTCGATATTGTCCCAGCCTTCTTTGTTGTCACCACGCGGCGGATAGTAATTTATCCTTACGACGTGAGCGAAATCCTTGTAAAGCTCCGGGTAGACGTCGGGCTGCAGAATATGTTCGAGCACGCTTAGCTTGCTTTCCTCTTTGGTTCGGAAATTCTCGGGGTCGTCGAGCACCTCTCCGTCCCGGTTTCCCAGGATGTTTGTCGAGTACCAGCCTTCGAGTCCGAGCATTCGTGCTTTTAGCCCCGGAGCAAGGATCGTTTTCATCAAGGTTTGGCCGGTCTTGAAGTCCTTTCCGCAGATCGGAACTCGTTCGCGTTCGGCAAGCTCAGTTATGGCCGGTATATCTAGCGTGAGGTTCGGAGCTCCGTTGGCGAACGGGACACCAGAACGGACCGCGGCATATGCATAGATCATCGACGGTGCGATCCGCGGGTCGCTGTCGTAGAGCCCACGCTCGAATGCATCGAGCGATAAGTGAACCTCAGCCTCCTCGAGAAAGATCTCAGTCGAGGCGGCCCACACCATGACCAAACGAGAGCAGCCCTTTTCATCTTTGAACCGAGCAATGTCAGCCATCAATTGCTCGGCAAGATCCATTTTTGAGCTGCCGGATTTGATGTTGGTTCCGTGCAGCCGTTTTACAAAGTTCTGCTCAAAAACCGCGGGCATAGGTTCAACGCTGGCAAGCGGTTCGGAGACCTGATCGATCAATGCACGTTCGAGTACGCCTGCCTTCATAGCTGCTTCGAATGCATTGTCCGGAAAGATGTCCCATGCGCCGAAGATCACATCGTCGAGCGGTGTGAGCGGGACAAGGTCCTTTATTGCGGGGACACGATCGTCGGTCCTTTTTCCGAGCCTGATCGTTCCCATCTGTGTAAGGCTGCCTATTGGCTCCGCGATGCCGCGTTTTATAGCTTCAACTCCAGCGATCAGGGTCGTACTGACCGCTCCGAGGCCAACCAGTAGGATGCCTAGTTTGCCGTCAGCCGGTGCGATGTCGAGACCTTTCTTGTGACCTTGGTCCATAAGGGGATTAGGATAGCTTTACCAAATTGTTAAGGCAAACTTGAGAGCAAAGCTCATCATTTTGATCTATAAACGGCAGGATCGATCTCAGAGAATATGTTATCTCGGTGCTCGATCTCTTCGAGCAATTCGAGATCGTTCTGATCGATGACGGTTCCCGGTTCGGCCTCGGACGCGGTCAACATCTTAGCGAGCATATCAAACCGCTGAATGTGTGACTGAAACCGACGAGACGAATACTGAACGGTCGTACCCTGATAGATCTGAAATGCCCAATCGGACGATTGCGCCAACAGAAGCTCACGGGCGAGCTGTTTCAACAGCCGTGATCGAACGCCCGTATGTTCGTGATCCGCGCCTTGAGCAACGGATCGATCTGCGAGTTCGGTCATCCGGCGTTCGGCGTCATGCTGGTACGGGTAGATCCACGAGTTCCCTTCGTTGATCCATACCTTGTAGTAGCCGTTCTCGCCCCAGCTCGAGGCAGTAGGCTGCTGGATCTGGATGGGCAGCCCGCTATCAAGAAAATCTCCCGGCGTCACCGCCGCGATCTCGTTCTGATCGTAGTGGAGCTTACGGTAAAAGAAATCTATGAACTGCGGCCCTTCGAACCACCAATGCCCGAACAATTCCGCATCGTACGGACTGACAACCAGCGGCGGCCTGCCTTCAAAGGCATCGCGGAGCTGCGCGGCCTGTCTGATCCGTTCGCCGATGAAATGCGTTGCGTTCTCGGCGGCTTTCTCGCGGGCGAGTTCCGGTAGATAGGGAGCCTTACGATCCTGAGGTACATTGCGGCCTGTGATCCGGTGATACTTTAAGCCTAGATGTCGCCTCTCGCCGTCTGCATGAAGGTGGGGCTTCAGAAAGTCGAGCGGTGCATCCCATCCGATGTCCCTGTAGAATTCGCGATACAGGTCATTGCCTGGGTAACCGATCTCGGCCGACCATACCTGCTGACTTGTTTCCACGTCGCGAGCGAATACCGCAACACCATTTGGGCACGAGACCGGTGCGTGGGCCCCGTAGCGAGGACGCGGATCGCCGTACAAGATAGCGTGAGTGTCAGAGACGAAATATTCAATGCCGGCGTTCTTTAGCAGCGACTCGACGCCCGGCTCGTACGCGCATTCGGCCAGCCAGATCCCGCGTGGCTGCCTGCCAAAGTGTTTCTTATAGTTTGCGACGGCGATCTCGATCTGAGCTCGGCGTGCTTCAGCGGTCGAAATAAGCGGTAGAAAGCCGTGCGTAGCGCAGCACGTTATGATCTCGACCACGCCGTCGTTCTGCAGTTCGCGAAATGCGTTTACCAGATTTCGCCCGTACCGGTCATTCCACAGGCCCAGCGATGCCGACAGATTGTCAACATACATTTTCGCAGCATCGTGAAATTCGGTATCGGCGGACCGTGTGCGATGCTCTTCCTTTTTTGCAAGTTCGAGCAGGTTCTCGAGGTGACGAGTATATCTTTCCTGCAGCAGACCGTCGCTGAGCATCTCGCACAGAGGCGGCGAAACATTTATCGCCAGCCTGGGTGAAGCTCCCGCTTCGTGGAGCGAATTGAGGATGAAGATAAGCGGGAGATAGACCTCGGTGATCGCTTCATAGAGCCAGTCCTCTTCGAGGAACTCCGGATACTCAGGATGCCGGACGAACGGCAGATGAGCGTGAAGGATCAGACTGAAGTAACCGGTCGGCATAAAAGTAAGCAGCTAGAAAGTCGCAGCCGGATGTAGTTTACAACTCGAAGCTGATCCCTGCTAACTGCTTGCTACCGAATGCTATGTGAGCTCACCGGGTTGTAACGCGGCGAATACTCAGAGACCGGGTTGCGAGGTTTGAGCTTTTTAGGAAAATTGACAAGGCTAAACCCAAAAACGGCGGAACTAGACTCCTCTTCTTCCCAATCGCGGCCGTCGATCTCGAAGAATTCTCCCAATGCACGCCGAGCGGAATCCGAATTCGCTCCGGCTCCGGCCGAAGAGAGGATCTCGAATATCCGCGAACTGACGCGGGTACGGAGGCTTTCAAGTGTCGAACCCGCAGCCAACGCCAACATCGCGTAACGCAGTTCATCGGCGGACAATCCGGCAAGCGAGTGTGAGCTGCCCACGAGCCGAGTGAAAGCCTGGTGGGTCGTCGTCGCTGCGGAGTCCGTGTCGTCGCCGGTGATAGCAACGTCGTAGGCATCGTGTGCAAACCCCGACATGTCCAGCACCTCGGCAAATTTATCCGCCGAAACGCTCCACTTGGCGTCCTCGGCCCGACGCGGACTTGGGCTTCGGCGAGGAGTTGCCACGGTGTTGGAATATATGACACGGAAATATGGCCGATTTGGGGCATAGAAACCCAGTTCCGCCTGATATTCGCCGTTGGGTTCGACGTTGAACCACCAGTTCCCTGAGGTCTCGGCAGGGTATATCTCTTCGCGTCCCGAAGCCATCTCCTTCAATTTGATCACGAGAGTGTAGCTGGAGCCGCCCTCGATCGCCTTTTCGAGCGCTCGATACGGGTCTTTTCGCACGGACCAATAGAAATAAAGTCGTGTGGGTGACTGCATAAGCAATTGAGCCCGATCTTCGTGTTTGAGCTCCGGCAGCGATACGTCGGCAAGCGCACGAAAAACAGGTGATAGCTCGACCTTTGGTTCACTTGCGGCGATGGCAGTCGTGGCATCTATCGGGCCGTCAATTACTTCTACGATCGTCGAGGGCTGTTTTACCGAACGCTTTGCAGACCTTTGCGGCCTGGTCGGGCTGGTAACAGTTCGTGTTTCAGAAACGCGAGTTTTGCCGCGAGAAGCTTTAGGGGCGGTTCCCGTATTTGCCGTCTTTGAAGCCGCACGGGGCGAGCGTTTCGGCTTCGCAGGAGCCGACGGTTCATCGGCGGTCGCGGCAAATGGCTCAGCCGGAGCAGCTGCCGCATTAACTACCGGCGGCACGGTTTTAGCTTTCTTTGTCCGTGTCGAAGCGGTCCGCTTGGCGGTTCCTTTTGCCGGAGCGACCGGCTCTGCGACCTCCGCGAACGGATCAGCCTGAGCCGCGGCTTCATTCTCACGTTTTACTGATCGGCTGCTTGAACCGCGTTTTGTTGTTCTGTCTGCCATATGACAATTTCCACAAACTAGTAGTATGCGGCCTTAGGCGCAAAGATACAAGGTTTGCGGCCAGCGGTTTAACATTATTGGAACAGCGACAGGCGATCTCAGGAAGGCCGGATCATTTCGGCGTCTGCGGCTTGAGCCTGACATCCAGCTTCCCGTAGTCGAGGTTCAGAAGCCCACGAATGGGCAGACGGGCGTCGTCGTCGGTCAGCCAGATGGTGAGGCTGCCCTTTTGTTCGATCAAGCGTCCGGGTCCAAAGACGACAGGTTCGATACGAAGGCACCATACCTTTTTGCCGGCGTATTTCTGCTGCTCACGAGCGGCCACGCGGACCGGGACGCTGTAAACAAGGCCCGAATCACTTAGCGAGATCTCAAATGTTTTACCGACCATCAGAGGCATAGTTCGGATGCGATAGATACCGGACACAATGTCGCTCATCTCGGGGCCGATCGAAGATGCGATGCGGCGTGGCGGCCTGTTTGGGCTGGCCGGGTCGGTCTCGACAAATGTCACACGACCTGCGGTGTAATCAAATACGGCTTCACTATCGCGGATGCGTTCCTTTTGGACGTCGTGTTTTGTCGTCTTGAGGATATTCAGGCTGGATCGATCCATCACTGATCCGTATTGCTGTAGAAAACTGAATCGGAAAAGACGCAGAAGAGATCCTTTGGATACTGCCTCTGACCGAACAACTACGGAACCCGGATCGTCGCCGGCTACGACGGTGAACTTGAGATCACCTATCGAAATATCCGGCAGAAGCGGACTGACCTTGAGCTTGCCATCGTATTCGAGTGTCTCGCCAAGGAACCGATCACCGAGCTGAGCCTGGCCGGAGGTGATCGCGACCAAAGCAAGAAGCAACAATAGGATGAGAGCAGATCGTTTCATCAAAAGAATTAGATGCCCGAATCAAGGCTTGCGTCGCGAAAGATTATAACCGAATTTCAGTATCGGTGCTTTTGCCGGCTGCAGCCGCAAGCCTTTTGACAACAGCATCGAACACCGTCGCGACCGGTATATCCATACAGATCCAATTCGAGCACGTTCGCCGATGACAGTCTATTCGGCAGTTGATATCGGTTCTTTCGACGCAGATATCGTCGGGTGCGAGGCTGCCGTTGCGCCACCATTCCGTCGGGCCAAAGATCCCGACTATGGGAGTTCCGGCGGCAATGGCCAGATGTGTCGGCCCGGTGTCGCCGCCTACATAGACCTGTGAGCGGCGTGCTAATTCGTAAAAGGCTTTGAGGCCGGGATACTCGATCTTTACGCCGTTTCGGGTAGCCGAGGCGACCTTCTCGGCTAGGTCGCGCTCCGTCGGCCCGGCAACGACAATTGGTTCGAGTCCGAGCTCGTCACGAAGCCGATCCGCAAGGCGACCAAAATTCTCGGCGGGCCAAAGCTTTGTGACCCAGCCACCGGCCGGGTTGAGCAACGCGATACGGTTGCCCGCATTCGAAATGATCGATGCGGCTTCGACCCGATCCGATCCTGAAGTTGATATGGGGAAATCAATAGGAAGCTCACCTAGATCGACTCCTATTGCAGCACCGGCGAGGGCCATGCTCTTCCTAATGACATGCATCTGCGGCCCAACCGCAAATCTTTCGCTGTAGAGGAATCTGGCGGCAGGCTCGCGCAACCCGGTTCGGTCATAGCCCGCCACACGTCCGGCTCCGGATGCCTTCGCAAGGACAGCTGACTTGATCAGGCCTTGCATATCGAGAGCTAGGTCATAACGGTGCCGTCGAATAGACCTGATCTGGCGGGAAAGATCCAGAAAGATATCCTCGATCCTGCGTCCGCCTTTTAGGCTGCGCGTATCGACCTCTATCAGGTCCTCGATCAGCGGGTTACCGCGAAGTATCTCAGCACTTTTCTTTTCGACGGCCCAGTAAATGGTCGAACCGGGCAAGGCGCTCTTGATCGCTGACAATGCGGGCAGCGTGTGGATGATATCGCCGATCGCTCCGAGCCTGACTATTAGAATGCGCACTGCGTCTATCGTAGTCAAAACAGCGAAAAAACGCGAAACGTTTACCGCTTCGGCCTTCCCATATGCCGGTCAAGAAAGTCAGCTACAAGCGGATAGAGGTCGAGCCGGTTCTTGAGTTTCGAGATGCCGTGCCCTTCGTCGTCATAGAGTTTATATTCGACCGGCGCTCCACGTTTCCTGAGCGCCGCAACGATCTGTTCCGCCTCGGTGTATGGGACCCGCGGGTCATTTTTTCCATGAATTACAAAAAGCGGGGTCCGTATCCTATCGACTCTGCCTAGCGGAGAGATGCGTCGGAGGAACTCGATATCGCGATCGAGCCGCCCATATTCGACCTCCCGCTGCCGGCGTCGGTAACCGGAGGTATTCTTAAGGAACGTTTCCCAGTTCACGATCCCGACAGTGTTGACGGCAGCGGCCCAAAGGTCCGGATATAGAGTAATTGCCGCCATGGTCATATATCCGCCGTAGCTGCCGCCCATCACCGCGATCCTCTGCCGGTCAGCATTTCCGCGTGTAACGAGCCACGAATGGCCCGCAGCAATGTCCTTAACCGAGTCTTCGCGTTTTTCGACGTCGTCGAGATGCGTGTAGGTCTTGCCGTAACCGGTCGAGCCTCGCACGTTAGGATCGAGTATCGCGTAACCGCGTGACAAAAAATATTGGAACAGCGGACTAAAGCCAGGCCGTGATTGCCCCTCCGGCCCGCCGTGGATATTGACGATTACGGGTAATTTTGCCGTCTTCGACCTGGATGGCGTGCGGTAATACCATGCCGGTATCTCTAGCCCGTCAAACGTTTTATATTTGACCAATTCAGGCGTGACGAACGTGCCCGGGTCAATTCCCGCCCGATCGCTACGCGTCAGTTGCGTGAGCTTCCTGGTCACGACGTCATATATCCAGACATCACTGTTTTGCCGCGGCGAGGAGAACGAGAAGGCGAGTTTCGTCTGGTCAGCGTTGAATTCCAGACCGCCAACTATACCGCGGGCCGGCAGTTCTATCTTGGTAGCTGTCGGTTTGAAAAATGTCACGAGCGGCTTGCCGTCGGTCTCGATACCCCTGAGGAATAGTTCCGAATAACCCTCGCGATTGATGGCATAGGCGAACATTCCCGCGTTCGGCGGAAGCTCGATGCTGCTGACGTCCCAAGCCGTTTCATCCAGCACACGCATCTCCCGGTTCGCATCGCTCCAATCAGACGAATTAGCGGCGTTGCGAAGCCGCATGTTCGTGAGCGAGACGAACTCACGCTTGTCGTTCTGTGCAAGCAAGAGCGATTTGCCGTCGGGGAGAAACCCGACGCTGCCAAACTCGGCCGGGCCTTCGTGCGGTGTCAGCAGCGTTTCGCGCTTCGCCTTAAGATCGTAGAGATATAAATTGTTGTCAAGGCTCAATTCGCCGCCTGATCGCGAGATGATCAACTTGCTGCCTTCGGGGCCGAGCGCGAGCGCCGAATTATCGGCGTCAGACTGAAATAGCAGAGTTTCCTTTCCAGAGCCTAGGTCGAGCGCGTAAATGTCGAAGTAGTTACGGTTTCGCTTGTTTGACGAATACACCGCCACGTCGCCGTCGGCCGAAAGCAGGCCGAAATTGTGCCGAACACCGGGTTCCTCGAGGATCGCTTTCATGCCGGTCCCATTGGGCTCGATCGTATAAAATTGCGTGTTCTCGTCACCGCCTTTCGCTTTGCCGAATAGCAGCCGTCCGCTTGGAAGCCACTTGACGAAACTTACGTTATCTTCAAGGTCAGTTACTCGGGAAGGTGAGCCGCCGCCCGAATTTATCTTCCAGATCTGCGTTGTTCCGGTCTGGTTCGATAAATAGGCTATTTCCTTACCGTTCGGCGAAAATACCGGACTGGCGGCGCTCTTGATATTCAGATACTGCTCGATCGAATACCGCTGAGCGGGCACGCCCACGTGAGCTAGAAATACGAATGCGACCAAGGCCGGTAGGATCCTAATCAACATAATGCGTCTTAACTTGTGTGATCGATGATGATACGCCAACCTTCTTTGAACCGTTTGAATGTGAGCGTAAACTTTCCGTTTGGTTCGTCTGAGTCGCGTTTGAGAGCCCAGCTCCCCAGAACTACCGCCGCATCTTTGCCAAGCAGTGTGACCTCAAGCCCGGAAAAGGTGAGCACGCCCATTTTGGCCCGCGTGTCATAGCTTTTCTTGTATCGGTCCAGAGTCTGCTGCCAACCGCGAGTAACCGTAGTGCCGGAGAGGAACGTGAGCTTGTCAGACCGCCAATATCCGGCCATGAAGCCCTCAATATCTCCTCGATTCCACGCAGCGACTTGTTCGTCCATCACCTTGCGGATATCCGCTTCGGCCTGGGAATACTGAGCTTGAATGCCGTGTGAAGCGGAAAGTACGAACGCTAGTATCAGAACGAGTTTCATATCTCATGACCGGTTTGGCGGCCGAATGCAAAGGATCACATTCGGCCGAGTATCAGAGGTTCAATATCGGCTGGTCAATTTGACGATCCGGAAAGCTGTTCCTTTTGCTTTTCGGTCAATTCCACTCCTGCCTTTTTGAGCGTCTCTGCGTTGATGCCGCCGGTGGCCTTAAGTCCGCTAGTCTCCTGGAACTTTTTGACAGCATCTTTTAGTTCCGGCGTCCGCGTTCCGTCTGCCGCCCCCGAATAGAGCTTCAATTCGATCAATTTCTTTTGCAGAGCTTGGATCTGTTCCTTTGTAGCCCGGAACGGAGCGCTCCGCTTGGGGCGGTCGCCGGGATCTGACTTGCCCGATCCCGAGTTGCTCTTTGCAGGTTTCTCGTCCGAGCCCGATGCGTAAGACCTCGGATCGACAGGGATCGCTTTTTGCGTATCGGTCAGGGCAACGCCGAATTTCTCAAGGGTCGCACGATTCAGCGTGCCTGTCTGTTTGAGGCCATTCTGACCTTGAAATTCTCGAATACCGGCGCGCGTGCCTTCGTCATATTTGCCTGAAGCCTCGCCGGTGTAGAGCTTCTTATCGATCAATATCTTCTGAACCTGAGCGATCTGATCCTTGGTCGGACGAAACACAGGGCCGCGTTTTGGCTTCTCGGATTGATCGCCTGAGGCAGTACCTTGGGCAGCAGCGATACCGAAAAGGAAAAGGACCGCAATTGCGGCGACGGATAGTTTTCTCATCTGGTTTTCCTCATTGAAAGAAATTGGATTCTGGTGACGGCAGGGCACACAAAGAGCGACATTTTCAGCAGCTTAAGAGCACCTTCGTCAGAGTTATCGGGATTACGTGGAAAGTATCCACGCAATCGGACGGTGTGTCAAGGATTTTTCGGGCTTTGACCGCGCCTACAACCATACAAGACAAGGCAATAGATCACTTCTCTGCCTCGTCCGGAGTTGCTGAATGAGCGTTCATTCAGTATAATTCTTGCCACACGACCGTATAGTTAGACCAGAGATGATAAATGGATATGATCATTAAAAAGGCCGCAGTGCTCGGGGCGGGAACCATGGGAGCCGGTATCGCAGCTCATCTTGCAAATGCCGGAATCCCTGTGCTTCTCCTCGACATCGCGCCGCAAGACGAAAGCGTAGCGGACAAGAACCAGATAGTAAATTCGCTTTTTGAAGCGGCTAAGAAGTTGAAGCCTGCGCCATTCATGCTGGCTGACAATGCCAAGCTGATCACGACGGGCAACTTCACCGACGATCTGGCGAAGATCAAGGATTGTGATCTCGTGATCGAGGCCGTCGTCGAAAACCTAGAGATCAAGCACAAGCTATACGCCGAGGTCGAAAAGCATCGCAAGCCCGGAGCCGTGATAGCCTCGAACACTAGCGGCATCCCTATCGACTCGATCGCTGAACCGTTTTCGGACGACTTCAAGAAGCACTTCGTTGGCATACATTTCTTTAATCCGCCGCGTTATATGAAGCTCGTCGAGGTCATTCCCGGCAGCAAAACAAGCGGCGAGATCGCGTGTAAGGTTTCCGGATTTCTCGATCAGCGTTTAGGCAAGGGCGTTGTGCCGGCAAAAGACCGGCCGAATTTCATCGCAAATCGAATCGGCGTTTTCGGAATGATGGCGACGATCCACGAAATGATCGCGATGGGCTTTACGCCGACCGAGGTCGATCAGATGACGGGCAAGGCTATCGGCCATGCGAAATCGGCGACGTTCCGCACGAGCGACCTCGTGGGCTTGGATGTGACGGCGCATGTCACCAACAATCTCTATCCTGCTGTACCCGATGACGAGGACCGAGACGTATTCAAGCTTCCGGAGCTGATCCAAACGCTGCTCGATAAGAAACTTCTAGGCGACAAAACAGGCGGCGGCTTTTTTAAGAAAGGAAAGGATGATGAGGGCAAACGCATCATACTTGAACTTGATCTGAACACCTTTGAATATAAGCCGCAGGAGAAAACAAAATTCCCGTCGCTCGACGCCGCGAAGCAGATCGAGGACACAACGAAACGCGTGAAACAGCTCGTTTGGGGAGAAGATCGCGTCGGTGAATTCCTGTGGAAAACACACTCACGCGTGTCGCGTTACGCAGCGAATCGCATCCCTGAGATCGCGGATACGATCGTCGAGATCGACAATGCCATTAAATGGGGCTTCGGCTGGGATATCGGCGTTTTCGAAGCGTGGGACGCGATCGGCGTCTCGGAATCTGTCGAGCGAATGCGTATGGAAGGCCAGCCTGTGCCGGCAAATGTCGAGGCGATGCTGGCGAGTGGTGCTCTGGCTTTCTACAAACATGAGAACGGCGAGCATTACTATTACGACCTCGTAAATGGCGGGTATAAGCCCGTTCCCGCACGGCCCGGTGTTCTGATATTGAAAGACGTCAAAGACCGTACGGGCGTCATCAAGACAAATCCGGGAGCTTCGCTGATAGACCTCGGCGATGGTGTGGCGTGTCTGGAGTTTCACTCGAAGATGAACTCCATCGGCGGCGACACGGTCGCGATGATGAACTTCGCGATCGACGAAGTGGAGAAGAACTTCGAAGGGCTTGTCGTCGGCAACCAGGGCGGCAATTTCTCGGCCGGTGCGAACATCATGATGTTGTTGCTTGCTGCTCAGGAAGAAGAGTGGGACGACATCAATATGATGGTGCGTGCATTGCAAAACGCCGTGATGCGACTGCGATACTCGGCAAAGCCTGTCGTAACTGCGCCTTACGGATTGACGCTCGGCGGCGGCTGCGAGATCGCCATGCACGGTAATAAGGTTCGTGCGGCGGGCGAGACCTACATCGGGCTCGTCGAGGTCGGCGTTGGCGTGATCCCGGCCGGCTGTGGAACGAAAGAGATGACGATGCGTTCGATGGATGCTTGGGCAAAGGCTCCGGATTCAGACCCGCTAACGTTTCTAAAGAAGACCTTCGAGACCATAGGAATGGGGAAGGTCGCGACATCGGCTCAGGAAGGTCGTGCTTTCGGATTTCTTCGGGATGGTGATGCCATCTCGATGAATGGCGATCGGCTGATCCAGGATGCAAAGCAAGAGGTGCTGAACCTAGCTTCGTCCGGATACGTTCGGCCGGTAGAAAGGACGGACATACCGGTATTTGGCGAGGCAGTCGAATCGGCGATGAAGCTGGCCCTGCATATGATGAAACGCGGCGGATTCATCTCTGATCATGACGAACTGATCGGCCGCAAACTCGCGCACATCATGGCCGGCGGAACGATAAATCACAGGACGGAAGTCTCCGAACGTTATCTGCTCGACCTTGAACGCGAGGCTTTTGTCTCGCTCTGCGGTGAGCGAAAAACGCAGGAACGCATCGCGGCTATGCTGAAAACTGGCAAGCCGCTCAGGAACTGACATGCGAAACGAATTGAGAGTGAACCAATTGTCGGACGAGGCATTCAAATGGTACTTAGGCTATCTTGAGGCGATCGACTCGACCGACATTGACAGATACGGCGAATATTTGGCGGACGACTGCGAATTTCAGTTCGGCAATCAACCGAAGGTCGTAGGCAAACAGAATATCATCGATGGTTTGTCTCAGTTTTGGCAGTCGTATAACGGCGAAGAGCATGTGTTGCAGAATATTTTTGGAACAGACGAGCACTTTGTGCTGGAGGCTTTGAATATATTCCACAGGCACGACGGCACCAGCGTGACTTGTCCCGCAGTTGCCATCACTGAAAGAAACAAGCAAGGCGAGGTTACATCAATAAGAGTTTTCATCGACATAAAACCGCTTTATGAATGATCGCGATGAGATCGTCCTGGATCTAACGAATGTCGTCGATGAGGCGAGAGCTGCATTTGATCGGCTTTCCTGCGATCAATTGAATTGGAAGCCTTCGCAAGATGGTTGGAGCGTAGCTCAATGTTTGGATCATATCCGTTTGACCAACGAGCAACTGACCGCCGAGATCGAAAGAAAAATTGCGGGCGAAACGAATTCCTTTTGGGAGAGTTGGTCGCCATTTTCGGGCTATCTTGGTGGATTTTTGTTGAAAAGTATGAAAGCGGACGGTAGGAAGTTCAAAGCGCCGTCCGAAACGATCGTTCCGCCGAGCGATCTTCCCGGCGATATCGTCGATCGGTTCGGCGCAAATATCGCAGACGTCAAAGACGTTGTAGAACGTGCGAAGGTGCTCGACCCCAAGCGGACCGTACTTACTTCGCCATTTATGCCGATGATGACATACAGGCTGGATGACGCACTTGCGATCATCGCTGAGCATACAAAACGACACATACGCCAAGCTAAACGGGTGCTTGAAACCGAGGGTTTCCCGAGATGAAGCGTTGCGGATGGGCGAGGAACGATCTGGCGATTGCGTATCACGACGCAGAGTGGGGCGTACCGCAGCACGACGATCGAGTGCTCTTTGAATTTCTGATCCTCGAAGGTGCACAGGCCGGCCTGAGCTGGGAAACGGTGCTGGCGAAACGCGAGAATTACCGAAAGGCTTTCGATGAATTCGACCCGGTAAAAGTGGCTCGCTATTCGGAAGCGAAGCAGGCGAAGCTGCTACTGAATACAGGGCTGATACGCAACCGGTTGAAGATCGCGTCGTCGGTGCGGAATGCCAAGGCGTTTCTTTCCGTTCAGAAAGAATTTGGTTCATTCGATGCTTACATCTGGACGTTCGTTGAAGGAAAGCCAATCGATGGAAAAAGAAAGACGCTCGGCGATGTACCGTCGAAAATTGATATTTCCGACGCGATGTCGAAGGACCTAAAGAAACGCGGCTTCAACTTCGTCGGCTCGACCATCATGTATGCCTATATGCAGGCGTGCGGGCTGGTCAATGATCATGAGGAGACGTGCTTCAGATATAGAGAATGTCGGTAGAGTTTCCTATCACTGCTGCGGTGCGGTCCCTTCGTGGTAAAAAGGTCGAGTTCGTGCCGCACCTATACGATTACGTAGAGAAGGGCGGAACGCGAGAGTCAGCGAAACAGTTGGGCGTGGACGAACACGCGATAATAAAGACTTTGGTGTTTGAAACGAATGAGAAAAAGCCGCTGATCGTACTGATGCACGGCGACCGCGAGGTCTCGACAAAGAATCTCGCTCGCCACTTACAGTTAAAATCGGTCGAGCCTGCGTCGGCAGACCGTGCGACAAAATGGACTGGATATCAGTTCGGCGGCACATCGCCGTTCGGCTTGAGAACACCAATGCCGATATTTGCTGAGAAAACGATCTTCGATCTCGATCGTGTTTACATCAACGGCGGCAAGCGTGGGTTTTTGGTCGAGATCGAATCGAAAGATTTACTAAAAGTCTTGATGATCGAGAAAGTTGAGGTTGCGATTGAATTTATATGAAAGAAGCAGTGATCGTATCGGCCGTACGCACGGCTGTGGGAAAGGCTCCGAAAGGAACGCTTAAGAATACGCGTTCGGACGAAATGGGCGCTGCTGCCATAAAGGAAGCTGTCGCTCGTGCCGGTGTTGACGCCTCGCTCGTTGACGACGTGATCATGGGCTGCGCATTCCCTGAGGCAGAGCAGGGAATGAACGTCGCACGGACGGCGTCGATACTCGCGGGCTTGCCCGTCGAGGCTTCGGCGATGACAGTTAATCGTTACTGCTCGTCCGGGCTTCAGACCATTGCTACGGCGGCCGAACGCATAATGACCGGCGGTGCCGACGTGATAGTCGCGGGCGGGCTCGAATCGATGACCGCGATACCGATGGGCGGCAACACATTTCGCCCGAATCCGCGGCTCGCCGACACGTATCCAGACTATTACCTCAACATGGGCTTGACCGCCGAGAACCTTGCGAAAAAGTATGAGATCACACGCGAACAGGCGGACGAATTCTCTTACAACTCGCACATGAAGGCACTGGCTGCGATCGCCGAAGGCAAGTTCAACGATGAGATCGTGCCGATGAATGTTTATGTTGACGAACTTGACGATAAAGGCCGCGTCCTACGCAAGGAGATCGTCTTTGCCCAGGACGAAGGCCCGCGTGCTGACACCTCGCTCGAAGGCCTGGCGAAACTGCGACCGGTGTTCCACGCCGCCGGGACAGTAACCGCCGGTAATTCATCGCAAATGTCGGACGGAGCCGCCGCTGCAGTCGTTATGTCTGCTGACAAAGCGGCCAAGCTTGGATTGAAGCCGCTGGCTCGATTCTTGTCGTATGCGACTGCCGGCTGCTTGCCCGAGGAAATGGGCATCGGTCCCGTCTATGCGATCCCGAAGGCTCTAAAAATTGCAGGTCTCACACTAGATCAGATCGACGTGATCGAACTCAACGAGGCTTTCGCGGCTCAGGGCCTGTCGGTGATGAAGGTCCTCGAAATGGATCCGAGCAAGGTAAACGTCAACGGCGGTGCTGTTGCACTTGGGCATCCGCTCGGCTGTACAGGTGCAAAACTTACCGCGACCGTTTTGCAGGAATTGAAACGCCGAAACGCCAAATACGGCATGGTCACAATGTGCGTCGGCGGCGGCATGGGTGCGGCTGGGATCTTTGAAAGACTGGATTAAGAGAATAAGGCACACGGGCAGAACCTCTATTTCGCGGCCCGTATGAATGGTGAACAAAATGGAACCACAGATGGAAAAAGAATATATGAAAGGCGGTGAGTTTCTGATCGCCGAGACAACGACGGATGCGGTGTTTACGCCGGAAGATTTTTCGGATGAGCATCGTATGATCGGCGATACCTGCCGCGAGTATATCGACAACGAAGTGGCTCCGCAGCTTCCGGCACTAGAGGGACACGCTTGGGAAGTTGCTCGCGATCTTCTTAAGAAGGCCGGAGAGCTCGGACTTTTGGGGGCAAATATTCCGGAGGAATACGGCGGGATGGGGCTCGACCAGGTCTCTGGCTGCATCATTGCCGAGATGGTCGGCCGCGGCAGCGGTTTTGGTTCAACATACGGAGCACAAACATCGATCGGCCTGCTTCCGATACTCTATTGGGGATCGGAAGAGCTAAAGAAAGAGTGGATCCCAAAGATCATTTCCGGCGAGGCTGTCTCAGCATACTGCCTTACCGAATCGGGCTCAGGCTCGGACGCTCTCGGTGCCAAATGCGTCGCGAAGCTCAGCGACGACGGCGAGCATTGGATACTGAACGGCGAGAAGATGTGGATCACGAATGGCGGCTTTGCGGACGTTTATCTCGTATTCGCAAAGGTTGACGGAGAGAAAGAGAAATTCTCATGCTTCCTGGTTCCTCGCAGCGAGAACTGCCGCCCCGGCGGCGAAGAGCACAAGCTCGGCATCAAATCTTCATCTACGACCGCCGTTATCCTTTCGGATGCAAAGATACCGAAAGGCAACTTGATCGGCGAGGTTGGTGACGGTGCGAAGATCGCCTTCAACGTTCTCAATGTCGGTCGTTTCAAGCTAGGTGCCTCGGTCACCGGCGGCGCGAAGCTCGCCATTCACGAGGCAGTTCGTTACGCGAACGAGCGCCATCAATTCAATAAGCCGATCTCGTCGTTCGGTGCGATCAAACACAAACTTGCCGAAATGGCGATCCGCACTTGGGTCGCCGAATCGATCACTTACCGAACCGTTGGGATGATCGACGCTCTGATCGGCGACGGAGCTTCGAGCGAGAAAAAGCTACAGTCGATCGAGGAATACGCTGTCGAGTCGTCGATCAATAAGGTCGCGTGCAGCGAGGCGCTCGATTATGTAGTTGACGAGATGGTCCAGATCTACGGCGGCTACGGCTACTCGGCGGATTATCCTGCGGAAAAGGCTTATCGCGATTCGCGTATCAACCGTATCTTTGAGGGCACGAACGAGATCAACCGGATGCTCATTCCGGGACAGTTGATGAAGCGCGCGATGAAAGGCAAACTCGGCTTGCTGCAGGCCGCCAAGGCTCTGCAGGACGAGATCCTCAATCCGCAGATGTCTTTTGACGAAGAAACAGGATTGCTCGCAGCAGAGAGCAAACTTGCTCAGAATGGCAAAAAGATCGCTCTGATGGTCCTCGGTACGGCCGCTCAGAAATACATGATGGCATTGGCCGAACAGCAGGAAGTGCTGATCAATTGTGCCGACATCATCATGGACGCGTATCAGATGGAATCGGCGATCCTGCGTGCTCAAAAGTATGCGGAGAAACATGGCGAGGAAGCCGCCGGACGCTACATCGATATGGCCGCCGTTTATTGCAATGACGCGATCCAGCGGATCGAGGCAAAAGCAAAGAATACCATTGCCGCTATCGCCGAAGGCGACGAAGGCCGTACGCTGCTCGTCGCTCTCAAGCGATTCACAAAGAACAACTCGCCGATCAACACGATAGTGGCCCGCCAGCGGATCGCCGACGTGATGATCGCCGCAAATACGTACACCTATTGAACGCATTGCGGACGAAAGACGGCCCCGGAGACGCTGTTCAAACAACGCTTCGGGGCCAAACTATTGCCGGGATACAACGTCAGTCCGCAGCCCGGGCTGCCCAGCATGGCTGGATCTCTACTGGACCTCGAATTTGGTCAATTTTGCATTCTTGTCGGCTGCCGCACTCACGCTTTTGCGGGTTGCATTGGTCAGCGGGACGATACGAACATCCTTTGAGAATGGAAGCCCGCGGCTTATGACGTAGCCGATCATGCGGCCGCCCTCGACGCCCTCGAGCTTGCTCATTACTTCTTTGGTCAATGCCGGGAGGCCTTTTAGGTTAACGTCTTTGATCGGATAGATATTGTCGCTGAGTTTGCCGCCGCCGATAAGCTTTACCGGATTCGGCTGCGAGAGTTTGCCATCGCGATACGTATAGCTATCTACATTCTCAGGCTTAGCCGGGTCCTGGAGTTCGACGATAGCGTACGAGTCATAAAAGGACAGCTTGAGCACGTTCAGGTCTTCGCTGCCCGCTGCCTTGTAGAGCTGAGAGAGAAAATCATCGATACCAACGGGATCCTCATATAGCCGGCCGCTGAGCGTCGGCTTTTTTGCGTTGGGCGGTTCGGTATCGGTCGTTGACCGCTGCCGATTGCCTGCGTCAGTATTCGCGGGTCTGTTCGCCGACGATCTCAATTTTTCGATGATGCCGCCGCAGCCCATGGTGAGCGTCACGAGCAGCCCGAGCGATAGCAGGCCCTGCGTCAAGTTCGTACGAAAAAGATTCTTCATAGAGTTGCACCGACTAGGAAGACGGTAAGTCCATCGATTTTTGCGTTGCGGCATTCTAGAACGCTATACGCAAACTTGTCCACCTGGCCGGGGCCCGTCACGGGATCATTGGCGTGGCAAGCTGAGAACTTGAAGTGAATCGGCGATCTGGGTATTTGTAAGCCCCCGGGCAGATCGGATCGTGTCGATAAGGTCTTTTGTCTGGACAGTGTTGAATTCTTGCTCGAAACGCACCGGCTGAGGGTTAGTGACCGCGGCCTTTATCATGAACGGGATCCGGTGATCGGGTTCTCCGCCCGGATCCGATTGCGAACGCTCGCCCGGACGACCGGTTCGCCACCAGTGGTCAGAAGTTACGATCACAACGGAACTCTCCCATGACCCGCTCGCTTCCATTGCCATACGGATCTTTCCAAGCACAGAGTCGGCGTACTGCAGCGATTCGTAATAGGTGCCCGTATGGTGCGGGTCGATCATTCCCGTCGTGGGGTCATAGATCCACGGCAAATGCGGTGACGGAATATGCAAAAATACGAGGTCGAGATCGGCATCGGCCGCATAGGTTTTGGCTTCGTTCTCGATATCCCGGGTGATCGCCGCAAAATTCGCGTTGTAACTAGTAAATTTCGGGAGGATCTCGCGTACAAGAGGGATCGAACGGCCCGTCATCAGGGCGAAGAGCCGAATGGAGCTGCGAAACTGACCCGTCAATTCGCCCGGGACAGAATCAGGATAATTTGACCGCCAAACACAGCGGTCAACCTGTTCGGAGTAAATCCGGCAATATGGATGATACCAACCAACGATCCCGACCTTTCCTCCGAGGTCTCTTGTCGCCGTGAATACATTCGGTATATGGCGCCAATCCTTGGGTTCGGTATCGCCGTCAAGATCTAGCGACAAACGAAATGGCGACCGCGGTGTTGCCGAATTCACCATTCTCCCTGTGATCAAAGCCGGGATAGATCGCAATGTTTCATATGACGGAGGAAGAGCGTTCTCGGCAAAAAGCGATCCTGAGGCGAACCGGTCCAATTCGGGAAGTGACAGTCCGTCAGGCCTATGATCGAAGGCGGCAGACCTGTCGAATTCGTCAAAGACGATCCAGACCACACGCTGCAGTTTCGACCGGTCTTGAGACGGAGGATCCCGACGGACAGTTGCACCGTCTGATTCGTTTACCGTGAGCCCGGAGACGAACAAAGCTGATCTGCCCGCCGTGATCGCTGTGAAAGGAAGGGTGAGCAGTACTAAGATCTGGAGCCATTTCGCGACCGCCGTTGATCGCCCCCGGATCAGAAACACCGCGGTGACGAGACAAACTGCCGCCACCAGGTAGCCCAGCATCGCTACCAGCCCACTACTGATCGACGGCATCGTAATTCCGCTTGCCGATAGAACGCTGTTAAGGGCAAGGGCAACCAAGGTCAAGAATAGCCAACGCCCTGCTGACAAAAGCCACGGACGTCTGCATTTGACGATCGTTGACCAAAGTAACCAGAACCCTGCCGCGATCGATACCAATAGGGCCAACGCCGCCAAATGGTCCCATAATGTCGGAGTATTCGGAAGGTGATAACCACCGTACGGAGTGAAAACAAGCGAACGCCATACGCGAGCAAGTAAAAGATCGGCCAAAGCGACGCAGGTCAGAATGCGTTTCATAGGTCCGACGTTTCGTGCTTTTTCCTGAGGTGATAAAGCCAGCGTGTAGGTCTAGGGGTCGGCTCGATACGGGCTACATAGAACTTCTCTTGGACCGTCGACTCGAAGACGCTTCGACGGTACCCTTCGTAGAGCGAATCTCGGCCCCTAAGCAGAGACACGAACATAGGATCGTCCGCCGCAACGAACTCGATTATGAGGTGATCTCGCGTCAGCATAGCAGCTAAGGAGATGATCTCGCTGAGCGGCACGCGTTCGGTCACCATCAAATGGTGTACGACCGCTAACATCACGACGGTATCGAATTGGCCTCTCGCGCGGTCGAGGAACGACCGATTCTCGCGGTTCATCCATCCGGTCCCCGGGCTCGGGCGGGCGATATCCACCACTAGCGGAAGGATCTTGTCCCCGTCATTTTGGGCTTCGGTCCAAAGCCTGCCCACGACCTCCTGATCAGTATCCACTGCGACAACTTCGGCTCCGCTTCGAGCGAGGATCTTGCTGTAGATGCCTGTATTGCAGCCTATGTCGAGTGCCCGGCGAGGCCCGTATGCGGAGCAGTATTCCTCGACGAATAACCTTTTGCTTGTGACATAGTCCGGCTCTTCGCAAGCGAGCGAATCGGCGTAAGCGGTCCAATTCGACTCCTCATCGTTGGGCGGGCGAACGGCCTCAAGCTGTTTGCCAAGCCGCCTGAACAGAGCATCGAGTATGAATTTCGCCTGGGCCGGGCTCTTGGCGGCCCGTCTGCGATAGACCTTTGCTGACCCTGTGCCGCCGAGCCATTTTGGGATCGTAACGAGGTTTAAGAACGGCGGCGTGAGCCGACGAATTCTGCTGGAGACTCGGTATAGGTCCTCCGGTTCCAACCCCTCTCGTCTCGCTACGAAGACACGGCTGAGTTTTGCCTTGAAATACCGATAGGCAAGGAGCGGTAGAAGGAATGTCCTCGCAAACTCAGCATACGGCAGCCAGGTCGGGTCGAGCGGATCGCGGCGTTCGAACGACAACACATCCACGAATATCGGCTTTGAGTGCTCGAATAGAATATTGTAAGGCGAGGCGTCCTTCAAACAGTAGCCGGAGGGACTTGAGGCCTGGGCAAGGTCAAGTGTGAGTCGCGCCGCGGCGTAAAGCATCTCTGCCGGCCACTCGTACGGATAGCTGGGGAATTCGATCTCCGGATGCTCTATTACATCTCGAAATCGGCCTGACAAGCCGTGATCGAGATATTTCACCTGCGACAAAAGTGAATCCACATCGTCCGGCCGGTAGGACGGGACGATCTTCCGATCAGCCATAAACCGGCCGGCAACCGGGCTCTCGAGAAAGTCAAAAAGGCGCGCCGAAGCGTCAGGCTCAACAAACCGTAAGATACGTCCGTCGAGCCGGAAAACGCGGCCTTCCGGATCACGAAAGGAGATGTTCATTGCCGTGATCGGGGCCGGATCGGTTATTGATCTTCGACCGCTGTATCGGCCTCGCTTTCAGAAGCGGGCTTGACCATCCTTGCCAACGCAAATTTCAATTTACGAAATGCGAACGCAATATAGAAGGTTGCACCGACAAGCGAGGCCGTTACGAGCTGCCACAACATAGCACCTGATCCTGGATCGCCGTATAAAAAGAATGAAATGACGATGCTCGAATAGATCGATGCATTGGACGAAGCGAGAACAACTAGATCCGACACTGCGGAGTACCTCCAAGATCAAAACTCTGCTTCATTCTCAACAGCCCGGCTGGGTACAACCTGATCCCTCCGGGTAAGGCCGGTGACCGTAGAAAATTCGGTCGAGAATACAGAACTAAGACGTATCAGACCGGAGAACGGACGTATCCGTAAGGTAAAGAATCGTAAGTAAGTGTAAAGGCACGCAACTTAGGCATGTCGCGGCCGGGACTCATCCGGAAAGCAAAGCGGATAAACGAACGCCCCGGCCACAGGTTTAAGCCTGCAGCCGGAGCGTTAGTGTGATCATACTAGCGGAAGAATCTAGTATCGGGGTTTCTGTTTTGCGTTGATGATGAGTCCCGTCACCGCGCCCGCACCAGCACCGATCAACGCGCCTTTTTTGCCGCCAACGATGGCTCCTACTGCTGCTCCGGCCCCGGTGGACACGGCCACATTGATAACCTTCCGGTTCCGCTGGTAGAAACTCGGTCTTCTGCCGTAGTAATAGCCGTCATTATACCGGCCGTCGTTGTAATAGCCGCTTCTGTTGTACGCCGCTTCGCGGTAACGCCGGTCGTCCCGACTTTCGTATCTTGCCTGGCGCCCATTGTTATCACAATATCGGCCCTGCGCACTGGCAGAATTGGCCGTTAGGACCAGAGCTCCGCCAAAAAAGGCTGCTGTCATCAATGCTGAGTAGATGTATTTCATAATTCCGCTCCTTGAGATCGTATTCGCGGGAGAGTTGCAGAATAGGTGGATGCAAAGCCCGTGCCGCCGCATCTAAATGTTGCTGCAGCAGGGATTTACGGCATTCAAGCTTGGACGATACAGCCGACCGGTCAACTATTTCGTGAGTTATCGGACCGAAATGGGGTATAAATGCGGAGATGAGCCGGGAGAGCAAACGCGGGTCGCGAAGTATTGTAGGGTGCACGCAATTGTACGCGCGTGCACCCCACACCAAAGTTAATTCTTCGGCGATTGTTCAAGAACGCCCGGATTGTCCTTGACGATCTTGTCGGCCTTTTCGCTCAGTTCTTGAGCTTCTTTGGTCATAGCTTTGACCTTTTCCATGGTTTTGGACACGACGTCCTGGAATTGAGATTTGCTGTCGTTCTCAATGAGTTCGGTCGGGATCTTCTTGAGTTCTATCGCATAGTCCGAGCGGATACGAAGCTCTTTAGCCTTGGTCTCAAGATATTGTTTATGTGCATCCTTGATCTTCAGCTTTGAGGCTTCTTCGAACTTTTCAGCAGCTTTCTTGAAGTTATCAGCCATGGAATCATATTCGGCATTCAGATCCTTAGCGGTCTTGCGTGCGTCTTCGAGATCGGATTTATCAGAGATCTTGCCGAGCTGTGAATCAAGTTCATCGCTGAGTTTTGTCGCCTTTTCGACGCTGGCGTTCGCGGTCCTAAGCAGAACGTTCGCCTCGTCAACTAAAGTGTTAGCTTTCGAGGTTTCATCTAGATTGCACGCGATCGCCGCCACGATAAGGAACGCCGCCGCCAATATTCCAAGGGTATTCTTCATTTTCTTCTCCTGAGAATCGATCTAATTAACCGTGGGAACCATAGGTTAGAACCGTTTCGGCTCCAATTAGCCGCACGAGTCATCTTTCGGCCTTGAATACAGTTGAACAATGCGTGATATTAAACCAAAGTTGCGGTTTAGCAAAACATCCGGGCACGCATAGCTAAGTGTATGCCCGTGAACCCACTATAGAAAGTAATGGCGAACGAATACCGCGTTGAGAAATGGCCCAACGTTCATCAGCCGAATCCGGCGATGCTGCGTCATATACTCGTCGGCGAAGGTTATTCCGTCTATCAGTGGAGCGATCATCCGGGCTGTGTGTATCCGCTCCACAAACACGAGAGCGACCAGGTTCATTGGGTCATTTCCGGAACTCTGGAGATCACGATCGAGAGAGTAGGGACATTTGTGCTGGAACCGGGCGATCGCGATCACCTCCCTGCCGGTACCTATCACTCGGCTCGTGTGCTAGGTGAAGAAAGCGTTATATATCTGATAGGTGAGTCGAGTTGATCACCACTAGTTCCCGGCAAAGTAAGGCAAACAAGCGACGAAAAAAGGCGCCCTCGCGTTCCGCGGACGCCATTTAATGCAAGCTGATCTTCCTTTCTACAACTTGAATCCGCCGCGTTGAAGCAGCATCTCGAAACCGGTCTTGTCCACGGCTTTGATATATGCGTCACGAGGCTCTACCAACCCATTCTTTACATGTTCGAATAGTGCATCGTTCAACATCACCATGCCGACATTCTTGCCGGTCTGCATAGCTGACGGTATCTGAAACGTCTTTCCTTCACGTATCAGGTTGGAGATGGCCGGGGTAACTATCAGCACCTCAAGTGCGGCAACGCGGCCGCCGCCTTTCTTCGGCAAGAGAGTCTGGGCGATCACACCTTTCAGCGATTCAGACAGCATTACTCGGATCTGCTGCTGTCGGTCGGCCGGGAATTGGTCGATAATGCGATCGACCGTCGAAGCCGCCGTCGTCGTGTGCAGAGTTCCAAAGACTAGGTGCCCTGTCTCTGCTGTTTCTATCGCAATAGAGATCGTCTCGAGATCACGCATTTCGCCGACCAGAAGTATGTCCGGGTCCTCGCGAAGAGCCGCCCTGAGAGCGTCCTTGAATGAATCCGTATGATTGTGAACCTCGCGCTGATTTACAAGGCATTTCTGATTATCGTGCACGAACTCGATCGGATCTTCGATCGTGATAATGTGGTCCTCTCGGCTTTTGTTTATGTGATCGACCATTGCGCACAGGGTGGTCGATTTGCCAGAGCCGGTCGGCCCTGTTACGACGACAAGCCCTTTAGAGAGTTCGCATAGATTCATGATCGCCTGCGAAAGTCCCAGTTGCTCCGCAGTAAGGATCTTGGTCGGAATTATTCTGAACACCGCACCCATGCCTTTTCTGTCCATGAACACATTGCACCGGAATCGAGCCAGCCCTGGTATCTCGTAAGCGAAGTCGGTGTCGTGCCGCTGTTCGAATTCTTCGCGATTCTTCTGAGGCATTATCGGCATCAGTGTTTCGCGCATCGATTCCGGAGTGAAGGCACTGTCGCCCTCGCGCAAGGAACGCATTTTGCCGTCCTTTCGAACCATTGGCGGCATCGAGACCGAAAGGTGCAGGTCCGAAGCTCCCGCATCGGCCATCGCTGCAAAAAGCCCGTCCATGGTCTTAGTCGATGCCGCTACCGATGGAGCCGGTGTAAAATGTCGTTCCGCGATCGGAGCAGGATGGTCTAGGTATTGATTCATTTGTTCAGCCGGTGCCGGCGTTGGTTCGAATGCAGGGGTCTGGTCAGTCTTGGAAGGAAGATCGTCTCTGCGTCCGGGCGGTTCGTATGTGGACGTGTCTGAGAAAACGGTGGAGAACGAGGGGTCGTTCACGGATGCGATCTCGATCTCAGGGCCTCCGGAATCTTCTAATGCCGCAACAGTCGCTACCTCATCGCCCGGCTCCAGTTCTTCGATCGTATATTCGTAACCGGCGGATGGCTTTTCCAATAACGCGGACGCGGATGTGAAAACGGATGGCGAGGACTCGGGAGTCTCGGTCTCAGGCGATGGGACGTACTCAGGAGCGATCTCGTCGACGATGTCGCGCTCAGGCGGTTCGGCCATTAGAGAAGGAGCCTCTTCGGGAAGCGGAGCAGGGGCCGAAGCAGCCGGTGCCGGCCTTTCGCCATCGGCTAACGAAGGCCGGATCGTCACATTGAAGCCTGCCGGCGATTTCCTGACCACGAAACTGAAATTGCCTAAGCTATGCGGATGCACAAACTCGATCTCGTCCCGGTGCGGAAGTACGTCGCGGACGCCTGCCGGTATCAGAGGGAACACCATCGTGCTGATCTGGGTGCCGAGGATCGGGACGTTGGTGATATCGATGGTCTTATTCGATGTAACGAGGTAAGGCTTTTTGTCAGGTTCCAGGCGGAGTTCCTCGCTGCATGACGCCAAGAGCTGGCGTAGGTAGTCATTTAGCTTTTCCATAAAGGTGCGCCGATTCGCATCGGACCGAGGTGTGAAAGAAGGTAGGGATGTTCCCACGAGGGGAAGGCGGGGGCAGACGGATGCCCCACATACAAAACTAGCAGAATTAAACAGCGTTTGTCACGCGATTTTTCTCATCAGACGGTAATAGATTCCTGATATTCGCCCCAAACGCTGCGCAGCGTTCCGCTGATCTCGCCGACAGTCACTCTGGCCTCAACCGCCGCCAGTATCAGCGGCAGCAGGTTAGCGGTTCCCGAAGCCGCCTCGCGGATCGCTGCGAGAGATGATCCGGCCTGTACGGCGTCGCGGCTCTGACGCACTGATCTGACCCGCTCGACCTGCTCGCGTTCGACACGCTCATCGACCCTGAGTATTGGTATCGGCTCCTCATCAGCAGTGAACCTGTTAACGCCGACGACAACCGCGTTACCGGATTCGACCGCTCGCTGATATTCAAAGGCGGCATCCTGTATCTCGCTTTGAACGTAGCCAGATTCGATCGCTCTAAGCATTCCGCCCATCGCATCGATCTTCTCGATATAATCCATCGCCGACCTTTCGAGCTGCGTCGTGAGTTCCTCGACGGCATAGCTTCCGGCAAACGGATCGACCGTATCCGCCACGCCCGATTCATACGCGATGACCTGCTGAGTCCTGAGAGCAAGAGTCGCCGCATGCGCGGTCGGAAGCCCGAGTGCCTCGTCCAGCGAGTTTGTGTGAAGCGATTGGGTTCCGCCGAGCACTGCCGCGAGCGCCTGGATCGTCGTCCGCACCACATTTACCTCAGGCTGCTGTGCTGTCAAGGTCGATCCCGCGGTCTGCGTGTGAAATCGCAGCATCATCGACCTCGGGTCCTTTGCCCCGAACCGGTCACGCATTATGCGAGCCCACAAACGACGCGAGGCCCGAAACTTTGCTATCTCTTCTATGAGGTTGTTGTGCGAGTTGAAGAAGAAAGATAATCGCGGGCCAAATTCATCAACTCCCAGCCCGACGTCCTTCGCAGCCTGGACGTAACAGATCGCATCGGCCAGCGTGAAAGCGATCTCCTGAGCGGCGGTCGAGCCGGCCTCGCGAATGTGGTAGCCGGAGATCGAGATGGTGTTCCAGTTCGGCACTTCGGCCGCGCAATAGGCAAAGGTGTCAGTTATCAGCCGGAGGCTCGGCGCAGGCGGATAGATGTAAGTGCCGCGCGCGATGTATTCCTTGAGTATGTCGTTCTGGATCGTGCCGCCGAGCTTGTCGAAAGCCACGCCTTGCTTACGAGCGACAGCCAGGTACAGACAAAGCAACGTTGATGCGGTCGCGTTGATGGTCATCGACGTTGTGACCTGATCAAGCGGTATCCCATCAAATAGCGTCAACATATCGTCGATGCTATCTATTGCAACACCGACCTTGCCAACCTCGCCGGCCGCAAGCGGATCGTCGCTGTCGAGTCCTATCTGTGTCGGCAGGTCAAAAGCGACCGACAATCCCGTAGTTCCCTGCGAGAGCAGATACTTATAGCGTTCGTTCGATTCCTCGGCGGTCGCAAATCCAGCATATTGCCGCATGGTCCACAGCCTGCCGCGATATAGATCCCGCCGGACGCCGCGCGTGTATGGAAACTCTCCAGGAGCTCCCAGATCACGTTCATATTCGATCGGTTCCGTGTTTCCTGGGTTGAAATCATTCGGCAACTCGAAACCGGATGATGTACGAAAACTATCTCTTCGTTCCGCCATTTAGGGTTAGATTATCATAGGTAGAACGGCGGTCTTAGCCCGCATTTAGTTCTATATCGACCGCAAGCCCGCCCGTCTCCGCCAGGCGAGCCGAAACCCTGCCGCCGCACGCTTCGACGCTCGAACGGACGATCGCCAGGCCGAGCCCCGTGCCTCCGTCCTGACGCGACCTGTGGCTGTCAACGCGGAAAAGCGGATCGAATATCTTAGAGAGCATATCGGGCGGGACGCCGGGCCCATTGTCCTCGATCGTCATCCGTACACGCGAGCCGTCGAGCACGGCGGTTATATTGATCCTTCCCGACAGCGCGTCTGTATATTTGATGCTGTTCCTTACGAGGTTCGCTATCGCTCGGTCTATCAACTCGCGTTTGGCCAATACCACGACCTCTTTTTCAATTGCGATCGAGATGAATCGACTCATGGCCGATGTTTCGCGCGCGGCTGCGGTCTCGACCACTTCTTTTAGTTCGATCCGGTCGAGTTGAGCCTCAGTTCCCCTGAGTCCGACCTTCGAATAGTTAAGAAGGTCGTTGACGAGCCTCGTCATCGCCTCGACGTCCTCGCGCACGTCCTCGACGTGACGTTTATCCTCAGGCCGCGCTTTGGCCTCAAGTATCGAGATAGCGAACTGCATCCTTGCAAGCGGCGAATTTAGCTCGTGTGAGATGTCACCAAGGAATCTCTTTTGTCCTGTCACGAAGCCGCCGAGACGTTCCGCCAGATGATTGATCGAGGAACCCAGAACTCCAAGTTCGTCGGTCCGGCGTTCATCGACCCGTACGGTAAAATCCTCATCCGCGATCCGTTTTGCGGCCGATGTCATCTGTCCGATGGATCGGGTGATGTGGCGAACGAATGGAATCCAGAGCAATATGGACAGGATGACAACCAGGCCGCCAACGGCGATCCACGGCAGCGGGTCAAAGAACAGCCCGTGGCCTGAGTAAGAGTCTGACCGAACGATGAATCGCGACCGGACGGGTATATCCACTCCGCGCTCAAAAGTGAGGGCGCGAACGATCACCCAATAAGTCCTCGGGTCATCCGTTGTGATCGATACAGCCGCAGGCGGTCCCGGAGGAGCGACCTGATGCGGTTCGCGAGCGTTCTGGTTGTTGGCGTTTCGAGCCGGCGGGCCAAAGGCTTCCGGCCGGGTGATATCGTCGCGTACCTTTGCCGGGAGTTCAATGGCGGGGCCTGCGAGCTGCCGGCCGGCGTTGTCAAATACGTAGAAATCGACATTGTAAGCTTCGTTATAGCGCGCGACGATCGCGTCGCGATCAGGTCGATCCTTTTCGTCTATCTCCGAGGCGAGAAGCCGCGTCACGGTATCGACGCGACTGGCGCCGCCGCCGGCAAGCGGCGACCATGGTTCGAAACGGAACCTGATCCCGAATGCAAGCAGGAACAACGTCCCGAGCAGGATCAGATTTAGCAGGAACCAAACAAGGATCTTGGTGAAAAGTGTTATCCTTACCCGCATTCTCTCCCGTCGGCCCCCGCAATGAACATATAGCCGATCGACCTAAGGGTTCGGATGTAACGCGGTTCGCGAAAATCGTCACCTAGCTTCCGTCGCAGAGCCGACACATGCACATCGATCGACCGGTCGAATACGTCGTGATCGCGGCCGGCGACCTCGTCAAGCAGCCTGTCCCGGTCGAGTACCCGGCCCGCTGACCTTATAAGGCATGCGAGCAGGTCGAACTCCAGCGCGGTCAACTCGATCCTGGCCCCGTTCTGAAATGCTTCCCGTGACGCGAGATCGAGTCGAATATCAGATGCGGCCAGTTCGTCCGGGTCAGTCGCAGCATCGATCCGAGCCCTCCGCGTCGCAGCACGCAGCCGAGCGAGCAGTTCCCGCGTCGAGAAGGTCTTCGGCAGATAATCGTCAGCGCCGATCTCGAGGCCTACGATCCGGTCGGCCTCGTCGCCCAATGCCGTGAGCATCAGGACGGGCACGGGTGAGACCGCCCTGATCTGTTTGAGAACCTCGAATCCGTCCATGCCGGGCAGCATTACGTCCAAAATCACCGCGTCAAATTCCTGTGCCGTTACCGCTTTCAGTCCCGTATCACCTCTATGCTCGGCGACGACCTCGAATCCGAACGGTGATAGATACTCCCGCACGAGGCGACACAGTTTCTCGTCGTCGTCGATCATCAATATCTTTGTAACGTCTGCCGTTCTCATAGCTTACAAGCCGAGTGTAGCTTAGTTTTTGTCGGCCGCGATCTCACTTTACATTCGCTTTACAAAATTCCCTTGAACTAAATAATTGCTTTACCAAACCGCGTTACGATCCTAAATGTTGCCGATTCCCGTTTCTCGCTTTGACCGGTTGCCGAACGCTCGGCAGCCAACGGGCAAGCGATCGGAGACACGGCGACGCGGAAGCGTTTCGCGGGCGCGTTGCGGCTGCGGCTTCCATTCTCGCGAGAGTATGGCAGCAGCCGGGACGACACGAGATACGCTTCACTAGATAGCGGACGACGCGGAGTCGGAACGGGTCGTCCGCTGTTCTTGAATATCGAAACGAACACGCGGCCGTTCCACATCTGTCGGCCGCGCAGGCGGATGGGAGGTAGAAAGGATGTCTAAGTTGGAACTATTGGGCCGCCGAGAGTTGCTGGTAAAAGGCCTCAAAGCCGGAGCCCTGCTCGGCGTCGGTGCGTTGGCGCTCAGTGCGCCGGGCGACAAGAGCCTTGTGGTCGAGCGCGCGATGGCGAGCGTACCCAACGGTGCTCTCGATTTTTTAGCGGTCGAGCCGTGCGTTCTCTCGTGCGGTATGACGCTCGGGCCCTGCTATTTTGATACAGGCCTCGTACGACGCGACATTCGCGAGGTGTCGAACGGCAAGGTCGGGCTGCCTACGCGTCTAGGATTTCGTATTGTCAACGCCGACACGTGCGAGCCGATCACCAACGCCACCATTGATATTTGGCACACGGACAACAACGGGATATATTCCGCTCCGATCAGCACATTCTGCAACGGCACCGACACAACGGTGCAGACGCAGCGATTCGGCCGCGGGGTGCAGCCGGTCAACTCCGACGGCTGGGCCTATTTCGATTCGTTCTTTCCGGGCTGGTATTCAGGCCGCGTCACTCATATACACGCGACGATCCGCATAGGCACGACGGCGATGTTGACGACGCAGTTCTTCTTTGCGGACCGCGTGGCCGAGTTCATCTATCGCAGCCATCCGAACTATTCGCATCGGCCCAACCGCGACACCACCAATACCAACGACAACGTCATCGGCAGTACGAATCTCGCTCGCGTTATGCCTTATCTGATGACCACCAAACTCGTCAACGGCAAATATCTGCAGGCGACAAAGACCATCGGCATACGCACAACGACGACCACGTGCTCGGCCTAAGGAAGGACGATCAATGAACAAGATCTTGAGACGGTCATCCGTATTGGTTTCCGCCGTGCTTGCGGCCTCAATGGTAAACGCGTTTGGACAGGCTACGCTTCGCCGAGCGATGGATTTCGACGGCGACGGCAAGGCCGATGTAGCCGTAATGCGAAGTTCGGAGAATACCTTCTACGTCAATCGAAGCAACGGCAACGTGTTCAGCGCGACACAATTCGGGATACTGCATACAGACACACCGGCTCCCGGCGATTATGACGGCGACGGCAAGGCCGACATCGCGGTCTGGCGATACACGAACGGCGTCTTTTATTCGCTCGACAGCAGCACCGGAGCACTTAGAACAAGGCAATTCGGCACGGTCGGCGACGAGCTGATCCAGCGCGATTACGATGGCGACGGCAAAACCGATTATGCAGTGATCCGGCGAACCGGCGGCGCGATGATCTGGTACATACTCAGCAGCTCGACCGGTGCTTTCTCAGGCGGCCAGTTCGGACTCTCGACCGACTTGGCGACGCCCGGCGATTATGACGGCGACGGCAAGGTCGATATCGCCGTCCAGCGGCAGGGCACGACCGCAGGCTCGCAGAGCACATTCTATGTTCTCGCGAGCTCGAACGGTTCGCTTATTGTGAGGAGCTGGGGCGTCCTGGGTGATCAGGTGGTTCCCGGTGACTACGACGGCGACGGAAAGACCGATCTTGCCGTGGTCCGTCGAAGCGGTACGACGACCGACAACCTCGTCTGGTACATACTGCGGAGCAGTGACAGCGGCTTGACGGCGGCAGCTTTCGGCATCACCGAATGGGACACCCCGATCCAGAATGACTACGACGGCGACGGCAAGGCAGACATCGCCGTCTATCGCGAGACCAACGGTGTCAATTACATACTCAGAAGCTCTGACAGCGGCGTCTCCGGCTACCAGTGGGGATACTCGACCGATATACCGATCGGCGGCTACGACGTGCACTGAACGGGAGCACATCATTTTCTCCTTTGGGCCTTGGGTCCCGATCGTGGTCGGGACCCGTTTTTTGCGCCGTTGGGTCGAGAGCGTCCGAAATGACTCTTCTAGACGATATTTCGTGACGGCCTAAACCTCAGATCCGACTACGGTTACGGAGAAAGTGGGTCCCATCTGCGTGATCCGGGGGAACACGCATTTTGCGGCTTCCGCCCCGAACATTTCGCCGCAGCAAGGCTGCGCGATACAATCACATCTTCGAAAGCACCGTATTGAACTACTACAATTATTTCACTGAGATCGAGGATACATTCGTCAGGCGGCGGGGCAAGCATCTGTTCCTGAGCCCGCTCGACTGGGCGATGATCGACGGCTGGAAGGAGCGCGGCGTGCCGCTCCACATCGTTCTGCGTGCGATCGAATCTGTCTTTGACGTTTATGACCGGCTGCCGCCTGCTCAGCAAAAGCGGACCATTAAGAGCCTGTTCTATTGCCGCGAAGAGGTCGAGGCACAATATACTGAGTGGCTAGCTTCGCAAGCGGGAAAGCATACCGATGCGGACAAAGGCTCCGATAATGAATTCTCGCCACAGGCTATCCGCGAACACATTGACAAGGTCATCGCTCAGCTGCGGGGCGTCACGCTTGAAGATTTGTCCGAGGGCATCAGCCGTGCGATTGACCGCCTCGTCGAACTCCGTGAGAATGTGACCTCCGACGCGGGGGCAATGGACGCTTCGCTCGGTGATATAGAAAAACTGCTTGAGCGTTCGATACTGTCGGATCGCGATCCCGTGCATCTAAAGATGTTGGAGAAAGCGACGGCCGCCGAGCTTCGCTCGTATCGTCGTGAAATGACCGCTGAGTCGTACAAGACGACGTTCGACCTGATGCTGCTCAAACGTCTTCGCGAGGACGCAGGCATACCGCGGCTGGGGCTGTTCTACATATGATGAAAGCAATTATTTTGATCGCGATCACAGCGGCGGCAGCGGCGAACTCATTCGGCCAGCGACGTGTGACGCCGACAAAGATACCTTCGAGCGTCCCTGTCAAGCCGGGCACGGCGACCACGCAGAAAGCGCCGCCTGTTTCGGGCATCGCGGGAAGCGTCGAGGGCCGCACTTATTCGAATCCGCACTTCGGATTCAACGTTGAATTTCCCGCTTCGTGGCTGATCCCGGGGCCTGACTTCGAAAAGGTCATGCGAGAACGCGGATTCGATGTACGCGTCGCAAATACTTCAGCTATGGGGCCGGCGTACTCGCAGGCTTTCAAGCGGAACGTTACGCACCTACTGACGGCGTATCGGAGCATGCCGGGGACGCCGGAGAACGCGTATGTGATAATTGCTGCTGAGGATATAAAGCGATTTCCCCAAATAAAGGACGCTGTCGATTACGTTGACGCGGTCCGTGCGTCCTACGCAAATGCACGGCTGCCCGCCGGATTCAAGTACTCAGAGACGGACGCGGAAAAGCTCGGCGCCACGCAGTTCGCGTTCCTTGACAGCAGCATGGGATCAGAAAAGCGGCGGATGTATGTGACGGTCCGAAACGGGTCGGCGCTGATATTCGTGCTTGCCTACACCAGAGCAGAAGACCTGGCTGCGTTTCGCCGGATCATGGAGGAGGCAGCCTTTGACCGCTGATCCGGCCGCAGCCAAATATTCGGTCGGCGACGAGATCGAATTGACGATCGAACGGATCGTGCCGCGCGGGCTTGGCCTGGCGTTCGCCGATGGACTGACCGTTTTTGTAAGGCTGGCTGCGCCCAGCGACCGAGTGAAGGTACGGCTGGATGAAGTGCGCGGCCGAACTGCATTTGGCAGCATCTCGGAGATCATTGAGGCCGGCCCCGGCCGCAGGGTGCCGCCGTGTCGGCATTATGGCATCTGCGGCGGCTGCGATATGCAGCATTTGACCTATGAAGCACAGCTTGCGGCAAAAGCTTCCATCGTCGAAGACTGTCTTAGGCGGCTCGGAAAGATCGAGTCGGGACCGATCGCCATCGAGCCGGGGCCGGCCGAACTCCGGTATCGGACTCGAGCGAGATGGCACGTCGATCTTGCTCATAATGCGGTCGGGTACCTGCGTTTCGGGTCGCATGAGGCCGTGAACGTGACCGAATGTCCGGTGTTGGCGGACGAACTCGCAGACGCTATGTCCGAGATTCGGCGAGACGCCGAGACCGGCCGGTTTTTGAATGAAAAGGCAGAGGTCGATGCGGCGTCGGGATCCGATGGCGTTTCGCTTTGGTCGCCGCATCTCGCAACGGCCGTTAAAGATGTCTCCGCCGACATCGGAGGCCTGCGATACGAATATTCGGCTCAGGTTTTTTTCCAAGGCAACGCCGGAGCCGTGCCGCGGCTCGTCGAGCTCGCCATTGGCGGACTCAGCGGCACGTCCGCATTGGACCTGTATTGCGGCGTCGGGCTGCTGACGCTTCCGCTCGCGACAACCTTCGACGAGGTGACCGGGGTCGAATCGAGCAGAACGTCGGTCGAATTCGCACGCAGGAACGCGGATCGAGCCGGGCTCGGGAACGTCGAACTCCGCTGCGAGACCGCCATAAGATATCTCGACGCGGCCGCCGGGTCGCGGCCCGATCTTGTGGTGCTCGATCCTCCGCGTTCGGGTACTGAGCGTGGCGTGATAGAGGCTTTGATCGACGTGCGTCCAAAGCAGATATCCTATGTTTCGTGCGAGCCGTCAATGCTGGCTCGGGACCTGAGAAAACTCCTAGACGGCGGATACCGGATCGATGGCATCACGGCGATCGACCTATTTCCGCAGACGCACCATGTCGAGACGGTCGCCAGATTGAGCGATATGCAACTTTGAGCTCGCCGCGACGTTCATTAAACTTGGACGGGAACTATACGATATGCCGCGAAAGAACAACGACGAACCGACGGGCAAACTTGCCAAAAGCCTCTATGTACGCTGCCGTTATTGCGGCCAGCGAAACGCCGTAAAGGAAGGCTACAAGGATCGCGACGCAAACTGCGGCAAATGCAAGCTGCCGTTGTCGAACGAACCTCACCGCAAATTTGGCGATCTGGACAAGAACGACTACATCCACCCCGAGGACCGTCGGGCGCTTGCTGCGCTGCGGGCGATACCGGGGATCGATTCGGCGCTCAAGAAGCTGCTTGCCGTTACCGGCGAATCAGCGATCAGGGTCTCTTTCATGGCGTCGGCCATCAAGGTCACGCCGAAGCAGTGCCCCGACCTGTACGCAAAGCTCGAGATCGCGTGTTCTACTCTCGGTGTCGATATGCCGGATATGTTCGTTCAGCAGAATCCGATGGTTAACGCTTTCACCGGAGGTGTCGAAAGACCGGTGATCGTGCTTCACTCTGCTTTGCTCGAGCGGCTGACCGATGAAGAGACCCTGTGCGTGATCGCGCACGAGGTCGGGCACATACATGCGGAGCACGTGCTCTATCTAACCGCCGCACGGCTGATGGAGGCTCTGGCTAACTTGTCGGTCGCCAGGCTGATACCAGGCAGCGAGATCATCAAATTCATAGTCTCGGCCGGCATATCAAGCGCGTTGCTTGCATGGTCGCGTCGGGCCGAGCTTTCGTGCGACAGGGCTGCGCTGCTTGTTACACAGGATCCGCATGTGATCGGCCGGACGATGATGAAACTCGGCGGTGGCACCTTCGCGTCCAAGGTGGATTACGCACTCTTTCTCGAACAGGCGCGCGAGTTTCAGAAAAATTACGACGAGAACAAGCTCGACAAATTCTGGGCCGACATCATAAATGCCGGCCTGTCGCATCCTTTTCCGGTGTGGCGCGTCTCGGAGATACTGGCCTGGGTCGATAGCGGCGAATACGCCGATCTGATGAAGAGAGGATGACGCCGTGATCATCGTTATGACGACAGTTCCCGACCGCAGCGAGGCCGAAGCACTGACCCGCGGACTGATATCGCACAGACTTGCGGCCTGCGTTCAGATTCTGCCGGAGATGACGTCCGTCTATAGGTGGGAAGGCGAGATACAGCGCGAGAGCGAGCTTTTGCTTCTGATCAAATCCGACGCCGGGAGATACGACGAGATCGAGGAATTCATAAAAAGCAGCCATAGTTACGACGTGCCTGAGATCGCTTCGGTCGAAGCTGACCGAGTTTCGGAGGCCTACGCGTCGTGGCTGGGCGAGTCGGTCACGCGCTAGCGCTCGCGAGCGAGGGTCGCCTCGCGACGGATCACTTGCCGTTGTCGATACCGGCGTAGCACGTTCGGATGATGAAATCGACCGCGTCTCGCGGCGAATCGGTCAGATGGATCAAGCCCAGGTCCTCTTTGTTTATCATTTTTTCGTTCAGCATCGTGGACGTGAGCCACGCAAGCAGCCCTTTCCAATACTGAGATCCAAAGAGCACGACCGGGAAGTTGCGGATCTTTCGGGTCTGGATCAGCGTCAACGCCTCAAAGAGTTCGTCCATAGTTCCGAACCCGCCGGGGAATATCACGTAGGCGTTGCTGTATTTGATGAACATCGTCTTGCGGACGAAAAAATATTTGAACGTGATCGAGCGGTTCTGGTAGGGATTTGGCTCCTGCTCCATCGGCAGTTCGATATTGCATCCGATCGAGACCGTGCCTGCCTCGCGGGCGCCGCGATTAGCTGCTTCCATGACGCCGGGGCCGCCGCCCGTGATGATCTCAAACCCTGCGGCGCCGAGCAAATAGGCCGTCTCCTTAGCGGCCTTATACATTGGGTCGTCCTCGTGGGTGCGTGCCGAACCGAATATCGAGACACCGCGCGTCACGGTCGCCAGCGTGTCAAATCCGCCGACCAGCTCGCTCAGCACGCGAAATACACGCCACGAATCAGACCGCTGAAAGTCGTCCTCCAGCTCAGGCGAACGCAAAAGAGCTTCGTCGTCGGTCAATTTCCAATAGCCGGGCATTGCGTCGATCTCACGCGCTTCGGCGATGGTCTTAGGCGCGACGACCGTCGGCTTGGCTGCCGAGCGGCGCTTGCGCGTGCCTGATTTTGTCGCTTTTGTTCTTGCCATTTTGTCAAAGGTCCGGCTCTGCCGCCGGGGCGGGTTATATTCCCATTATGTGGTAACCGCAATCCACATAAATGGTCTCGCCGGTGATGCCGCTCGCGAGGTCACTGATCAGGAACAAAGCCGTGTTGCCGACCTCGTCGGCGGTGACGTTGCGTTTGAGCGGCGATCGCTCTCCGACATATCCGAGGAGCGAGCCCATGCCTCGAACTCCGCGTGCCGACAACGTGTTTATCGGGCCCGCCGAGATGGCGTTGACGCGGATATTGTCCTTGCCGAGGTCGGCCGCCAGATATCGGGTCGAGGACTCGAGAGCCGATTTTGCAACACCCATCACGTTGTAGTTCATTACGACCTTTTCCGCGCCGTAATAGCTCATCGTGACGATGCTGCCGCCCTCGGTCATCAGCGGCAGAGCAGCTCGAGCTACCTGTGTAAGCGAGTAGGCACTTATCTCGAGAGCCATCCTGAAAGCATCACGCGAGGTATTTACAAACTCGCCCTCGAGAGCTTCTTTTGGCGCAAAGGCGATCGAGTGAACGATGAAATCCAGCCGTCCGTAGCGCTGTTTGACCGCGTCAATTGCAGCGTCGAGCGTCTCTTGTTCGGACACGTCGCAAGGGACCACTAACGAGTCGTTCAAGGTTCCCGCAAGTTCATCGACCGTCTCTTTGAGCCTTTCGGCCTGATATGTGAACGCCATACGGGCGCCTTCGGCGGCGCACGCTTTAGCACACGCCCAGGCGATAGAACGCTTATTAGCGACCCCGAGTACCAATCCGATCTTGTTATCCAGCATTGCCATAATTCTATTTTCTCCTCAGATAATGGGAGTTCAGCCTTCGCTTAGGTAAACCTTCTGAAGCATCTCGAAATCCAGCATTCTGATATCTATCTCGACCGGCGTCTCGCTGAAACGCCGCGTTATCAAAGCATCTCTGAGCAGTTCCTCGTCCGTGGCCGAAAGCTGTGTGACCAGCACCAGCATAAGGTCGAGGCGGAGCTTGCTCCGCATACTGTGGAGGTTGCCCTTGGCAGTGGAGATCTTTCGGATGACTGCGTCGATCTTGTCCGGCCTGAGGTCCGGTGCGACCAGGAATGCGACCTCGACGCAGGTGACCAGGTCGCCGTTCACGATGATCGCGTCGAACGGGACCTTGCCAATACTTACATGCCTCAAAAGCGGCCTGTCCTCTTCCTGCTGTATCTGTCTAAGAGCAAGGTCCTCGGCCACGATATAAGCCGAAAGCAGGTCAGGCAGTTGTTCGTTCCCGACCTCGAGCAACCTGGCAAGTTCGCGAACCTCGAGCATGACGCTCTGACGCTGCATCTCGGGCAGGGCGGCGTTCCAACGGATAAATCTGCGGTCATCGACCGCCGTCTCACGCCGCGCCCGAGCGATATGAAGCAGGCTCAGAAGAATAAAGGCCGCGATCGACAGGCCGGACAGGATCACTCCCGCCAGAAAGCCCTCAGCCGCAGACGCCGCAAGCAGCCCGCCGAGAAGCACCAAGAGGGCCGCCGACAGCACCGCCGTCGAGATGTTTCGTTTCGGGCGGTCAAGCCGAGCGAGCGAATTGTCGCTACCTTTACTCATCGTGCAGCCGCCTAGACAGCTCTGACCCGCTCGAACGGGATATCGTCGAAATGCGTCATCGATTTGAAATCGCGGAATCTCTGATTGATCTCAGAATAGTCGAGAGCGTCCACGCGTTCGGTGCCGAACCGCTCGACATTGAACGACGCCATCACTGAACCGTAGATACAAGCCCGGCGGAGCACGTCGTCCGTGATCGAATCGTGGCTGGCCAGATAACCCATGAATCCGCCGGCGAACGTGTCGCCCGCACCCGTCGGGTCAAAGACCGATTCGAGCGGATACGCAGGAGCAGCGAAATAGCCGTTCTTTGTAAATAGCGTAGCGCCGTATTCGCCTCGTTTGATGACGACCGCACGAAGTCCAAGGTCCATCAATGCCCGAGCCGCTTTATGGATATTCGGTTCATCGGTCAATTGGCGAGCCTCAGCGTCGTTGATTATGACGCAATCGACGGCCTTGATAGTGTCGATGACCGCGTCCTTCATCGACGAGATCCAGAAGTTCATCGTGTCCATCGCGACAAATCCGGCATTACCGCATTGCTGGCGAACCTGGAGCTGCAGCGAGGGCAAAATGTTTGCCAGAAATAGAAGCTTGGCGTTGCGCGAACGTTCGCTGAGCTTGGGGTCGAACGTTTCGAAGACATTCAGTTGCGTGTCGAGCGTATGTGCGGTGTTCATGTCATAGTCATATCGACCGCTCCAGAAGAATGTCTTGCCGTCCGCGACGACCTCGATGTCGTCCGTATTTATATGATGGCGACGGAATACGTCCCATTCAGCTTCGCCGAAATCACCGCCGACCACTCCGACCGCGTTCACTTCGGTAAAGAAACTTGCCGACAGGCCGAAATGCGTGGCCGCTCCGCCCAAAACCTTTTCACGTTTGCCGAAAGGCGTTTCGAGAGCGTCGAACGCCACAGAACCTACAACAGTTAATGACATTTATTTGATACGAATTCTCCAATTTAAGTCCGCTTCGGTGACAAGGCGACCGATCGAGCACGCGCCGCCCGGTGCCGAAGCATGATAGAACCTCAACATTTTACACGTCGGCGGCTGATTTTGCGATGTATGCCAAATGTCGGCCTCCGCTCACGGACGTGCCGTCGGGCTTCAATTGCCGCAACGGGCCCCGCGAGGCGTTCGATCAGGTGATCGATATTCGGTCAGCTTGACCGTCCGTCGCACTCTTTTTGACCGAATATGACTACCTAGAAATTCGGCGAATATCACGTAAGTTGTGTAGATGCAACATATACATTCGTGGCACGCGAATTGTTTACCCGGAAGCGGACGTTTGTGTCCATATGTTTATTTGGCCCTTGGTATAGGAGCAATAGAAATGAAGTCCGAACGTAGAAAATCTTCGATCATCACGCAGGCGGCAGCGATGCTTGTGCTTGCGTCGATGTTCATAGGTAACGCGATGGCCGTTACAACGTTTCGCACGGACACGATCCGCGTGAACACCGTTTCGCCGATAACTGCGAAATTCACCACCGACCTTACCCAGCTTGGCCGTGAAGGAAGACTGGTCGAGGACCTGAGCTATGAGAGCGAAATGATCCGCCTCATGAGCGTCTTGGCAGAAGGTGGAGTTCGTCAGCCGGTTATCGTCGATGAAGCAAAGCAGACGCAGAACAACATAGTCGAGCAGCTTGCACTGAGAATAGCGAATGGTAGCGCTCCTCGTGCACTGCTCGGCAGAACAGTTCTGAAGCTCGATGCCGACGCCGTGTTCTCAAATGCGGCGACGGCGGAGGAGCTTGACTCGATGCTGGCTGCGATCATCAAGGATGCGGCGTCCTCGAAAGGCGGTGTGATCCTGTTCATCGACGATCTGCCGAGCGTTGTCCTTCGCGGCGAACCTACGGGATTGACCGCAGCTTTGGCCGAGGGCAAGATCGCCGTCATCGGCGGCAGCTCAGCCGGCGAATATGCGGATCGGATCGAAGCGGATGCAGAGATCGCTGGCTATTTCAGCGGTATTCTCGTGGCGGACCGTGCGCGGTCGAGTGCCTCGGCCACGGCTGCCGCTGCTAAGAGCGACGAAGGCTATCGCGGAGACAATGTGTCGCCGGACCTCCGCGATATGATGCAGAAAGATCCGTCGGGCAAGACGCGGATCGATGTCATACTGCAGGCTAAGAATGCTGACAATCCGGCCCTACGCGCGCTGTTCGCATCAGGACAGGCCAGGATCAAGGATCGTATCGGCACGTCTAACACAATAGTAGTGAATCTACCGCTTTCGCTCCTTGGTTCGCTGTCAACGAGCGGGCTGATCAACTACGTTTCGCCGGATCGGCAGACGAATACGACCGGCCATGTCGAGGACACCACCGGCACAACGGCGATGCGGTCGCAGGCGGCATTGAACGGCCGTGCGGCCTACACGCTTGACGGAACCGGCATCGGCATCGCAGTTGTCGATTCAGGTATCGCTGCGTCCCACAATGGTTTCAAGAACAGCGGCAACAACTCGCGGGTCGTAGCGAACGTCAATTTCACTAACTCGAACATCTCGGACAATGCTGATGTTTACGGACACGGGACGCACGTGGCAGGCCTTGCAGCCGGCAACTCGAGTCAGGGTAGCGGTGCATATCGGGGCGTCGCCACGAACGCGAACATTATCAGCGTCAAGGTGCTCAACAACGACGGTGTGGGCAACACCTCATGGCTGCTCAATGGGCTCCAGTGGATACTGGACAACCGCACGACCTACAACATCCGCGTCGTGAATCTGAGCCTCGGAACGACCGCTGTCGATACCTATACCAACGATCCGATCTGTCTGAAGGTCAAACAATTGGCCGAGGCCGGCGTGGTCGTGATCGCTGCGTCGGGCAACCTGGGCAAGAACTCAGCCGGGCTCAAGATGTACGGCCAGATCCACAGCCCGGGCAGCAGCCCTTACGCGATAACGGTCGGTGCCAGCAACTCGATGGGCACGGCGAGCCGGCTTGATGACTCGATGGCGACCTACAGCTCGCGGGGCCCAACGCGAAGCTTCTACCGTACGTCGAACGGTACGGCCGTTTACGACAATCTCATCAAACCCGACATCGTGGCACCGGGCAATAGGCTCGTTTCGTACAAGGCGCCGAACAACAAGATGTCGATCGCGAATGCGTCGCTCAATCTGGATTCGACGAACACGTCCGATTCGATGATGTACATGAGCGGTTCTTCGATGTCGGCGCCGTTGGTGGCGGGTGCGGCCGCTCTGCTGCTGCAGGTGAATCCGAACCTCACGCCGAACATGGTCCGGATGCTGCTTCAATACACGGCCCAGCCGCTAATCGGTGCAAACACGTTCGAGCAGGGCGCGGGCCAGCTCAACGTCGAAGGTGCGGTCAGGCTCGCCCGTTCGCTCAGGACCGATGTTGATTTCAATACTCTGACCAAGGGCACGACGATGGTGCCCGCGTTATGGGTGATGCCGAGCACGGTATCGACATTCACCGACAACCTGGCGGTCAACTGGTCGCAGATGGTGATCGGTAAATACACCACCATCAGCGGTTCGAACCTCGTTTCGCAGTTCCAGACCGTTTACAAACGCAACGAGCTGATCGGAAACGGAGTCAATTTCAGCAACGGCAATTTTTCGCTTAACACGGCGAATCACTTCTCGACCGGGCTTTCGGTCAATCGCAATATCAACACGAGCTCCGGCCTTCCGCTTGGAGCCGGAACCCCTTATCTAAGCTACGGCGTGCTTGTGGGCGACGGAGTTCTTGTGGGCGACGGAGTGCTTGTGGGTGACGGCGTGCTTGTGGGTGACGGCGTGCTTGTGGGCGACGGTGTGCTTGTGGGCGACGGAGTGCTCGTCGGCGACGGCGTGCTTGTGGGCGACGGAGTGCTTGTCGGTGACAGCGTGATCTATGGTGACAATACTGCATGTATGCAGTGATCTTTTTGTCGAACTTAAGACCAACAAAGGCAAATACAGGAGACAAAAGATGTTACCCCAACTAATAGGATCACGAACATGGCGAGGCGACGGCCCACCCGTGGGATCCGCTTTCGCGATGCCGGTCGAGCCGGATCGCAAGGCTGAACGTTTGACGGAGGCCGATCGAGCGGAAATACTCTCGTTCCTGGCCGTCAGACCGGTACACACCGTCGTCATGGCAAGCTACATAGCAGACAACGGCATCGAGAGCGAGCTGAACCGCGGGTCATTCTACGGCTATCGCGGCCACGGCGGCGAACTCGAAGGCGTAGCTCTGATAGGACACTCGACACTCGTCGAGGCGAGAACCGACATGGCGCTGCGGGCATTGGCCATCAAGGCCAGGTCGCCGGAAGTGCCGCTTCACCTGATAATGTCGAGCGGCGACGCGGCTGCGAAGTTCTACGCTCATCTGACCGAAGGGCTCAGCGAACCGAGGCTCGTGTGCCGGGAGTCGCTCTTTGAGGTCGCGTTCCCGTTCGCCGTCCGCAAGACGGAGACGGAACTAAAGGCTGCGACCATCGATCAGCTCATTCCCATCGCTGAAGCACAGGCTGAGATCGCTTTGATGGAATGCGGGGTCGATCCGATGACACGCGACCGTGAGGGCTTCCTCAAGAGGGTCGCGCGCCGCGTCGAACAGGGACGGATATTCTCGATATACGAGGAAGGCAAGTTGATCTTCAAGGCTGATATCATCGCTGAGACCGAGGATACTATCTACATTGAAGGCATCTATGTCCACCCGGACCGCCGCGGCCGCGGATTGGGCTCGGACTGCCTTGCCGCCCTTACATTGAAGCTGCTCGAACGCGTGGAGAACATCTGCTTGCTTAGCAATGTGGAGTTCGAATCGGCTCACCGCAGCTACTATCGTGCGGGATTTAGGCGTACCGACGAGTGCATAACCTTATTTGTTTAGTAGAAAATAAGTCTAGACAAAAATGTTTTGCACGTTCATAATTATGGAGGCCCATTGCGGCCTCCATTTCCCTTTGCCGTCAGCCCCACGTTCGGCGGCGCAGCCTCCCCAACCCACCGGTCCGAATCCTCCCGAACCGTTGCGTCAATGATGAACTAGGACGATGTTCCGCGAGACATTAGCAAAACTGCTGATACCTGCCGTCATAGCCGGCGGAGCGGCGGCTGTCGCATTCGCGTTGTATTCTGCGGATTCCAGCCGAGTTGACCTGGCGATGATCGCTCTATTCGCGGTGACGATCGGCGTGGGCTCGAGGATCACAATCAAGCTGCCGCGGTTCAATTCCTATGTAGCTGCTTCGGATATCTTTATCTTTCTCACGCTGCTTCAGTACGGCGGAGCCTTTGCGATAGTTTTGGCGGCCGGGGAAGCGTTCGCTTCCTCGTGGCGATTCTGTAAGAAGAAGGTCACTGTCGTCTTTAACGCGGCTACGATGGCACTATCGATCGCGGCGGTCGTGCTCGCGCTAAAAGCGCTCGGGCTATATGGCGATATCTATTTCCATTCGTACAGGGAGCAGCCCCAGCATTTCATCATCGCTCTGTCCGCGATCGCCGTCACTCAGTTCATAGTCAATACGTCGCTGGCCTCGATATATTCGGCGATACGTGACGCCGCAAACGTCTGGGAAACCTGGAAGACCAAGTATCTCTGGACGTTCTTTACATATTTTATCGGAGCGGCCGGAGCCGGACTGCTGATCCAGGTCACGGACACTGTCGGACTAGGTATCGTGGTCGCGACGTTCCCGGTGTTCTTCTTCGTCTTCTACTCATATCGCATGTATATGCAGAACGTGGAGATGTCGATGCACCAGGCCGAACAGGCGAAAGACTACGCGGAGAAGCTCGAGATACAGGCCGAAAAGGTGCGCGAATCCGAAGAACGATTTCGAAGCGCGTTCAATTTTGCGCCGATAGGGATAGGGCTCGTGTCGCCCTCGGGCGAATGGCTTAAGGTCAACCTGGCCCTGACCCAGATCCTGGGCTACTCCGAGGACGAGTTCCTGCGCACAGACTTTCAGACCATGACGTTCCCTGAGGACCTCGGGACGGCGCTAGTGCTCATCCACGAAATATTGTCCGGCAAGGTGCAGAGCCATCAGATGGAGCAGCGTTACCGCCACAAGAGCGGCAAAACGGTGTGGGGCTCGTGGAGCGTTTCGGCGGCGAGCCGAACCGACGGCGAGAAACCGAACCTTATCTTCCAGATCCAGGATATAACCGACAAAAAGGTCGCCGAAGAAAGGCTCCAGCACGAGGCTACACATGACGTGCTGACCGGCCTGCCGAACCGCTCGCTATTCATGACGAAGCTCGGCGAGGCACTGGAAAAATTCAAGGCCGACAGCCGACACCACGTCAGCATTCTCTTTATCGACCTTGACCGATTCAAGTTCGTTAATGACAGTTTGGGCCATTTGATAGGTGACGAGCTGCTGAAAGGCATTGCGGAACGGCTCCGCGAATGTATGAGGCCGTCCGATATGGTCGCACGGCTCGGAGGTGACGAGTTCACGATCCTCGTCGAAGGAAATTACGACGAGGTCGAGGTCGCAAACATTGCCGATCGTATCCAGCACCGGCTCCAATCGCCTTTTGACCTTCGCGGGCACGAGGTATTTTCGTCGGCGAGCATCGGCATCCTGCATGCCTCGGAGCAGCACTCGCTCGCGGAAGAGATGATGCGTGATGCCGATACGGCGATGTATCAGGCAAAACGGGCCGGAAAGGCTCGGCACGAGACGTTTGATGAGAAGATGCACCGGTCCGTGAAGGAAACGCTCCAGCTCGAGACCGACCTGCGCAGAGCGGTCGAACGCGGCGAGATCACCGTTGTTTACCAACCGATATATGCACTGCACGACCGAATAATTACGGGTGTCGAAACGCTGGCCCGATGGCTGCATCCAAAGATGGGCCACATTTCGCCGAGCCGCTTCATACCGCTTGCAGAGGAGATCGGGCTGATAGACAGACTCTGCGAGAATGTACTCAGGCAGGCTTGTCTCGAGATCGGCTCGCTGCACGACCGCCGATCCGATGCTCCACGGCTCGAAATGAGTGTCAATCTCTCGTGTCGTCAGTTCGCACAGCCGGCGTTGGTCAACAGCATATGCGGCATCCTTGACGAGACCGCATTCCCGGCCGAGCGGCTAAGGCTCGAGATCACCGAATCAGTATTCTTTGAGCATTCTGAGCGAGCCGTCGAGATGCTTCGCAAGATGCGCGATATCGGGATACAGATCGACATCGACGATTTTGGGACCGGGTACTCCAACCTCAGCTATCTGACAAAACTGCCTATCTCGACCCTGAAACTGGATCGATCGTTCGTCTCGATGATCGACGGATCGGGTGCTAACGACGAGGTAGTCAGTGCCATAGTGACGCTCGCCAGGAACCTGAGGCTAAATGTGATAGCTGAAGGTATCGAGACGCTGGAGCAGCTAGAGATACTGGAACGGCTGAATTGCGACGGAGGCCAGGGATTCTATTTCGCCCCGCCGATGCGTTTTGACGAGCTTCGTGAATTTCTTGCGGCGACTACGCCGTACGTGCCGATACGCGGGCCGCAAGCAGACATAACCGAGATAGTCCAGTAAAAGCCGGAACGGCAGAGATCATAGAGCCTCGAGTCGTTTGACCACGCGGTCGATCAGCCACTGCGGCGTCGAAGCGCCCGCGGTGACACCGACAGTCTCGACACCGCCGAGGTCCGCCGGGTCGATCTCATCTTCCGTCTCGATAAGGAAACTCTTTTCGCAATTCTCTTTGCAGACCGCGAGCAGCTTCAGGCTGTTTGACGAATGCTTGCCGCCGATTATGTAGAAGGCCCCGACCATGTTCGACAGAGCTCGAGCCGCGTCCTGCCTGTCGCGCGTGGCGGAGCAGATGGTGTTGATCACCTCGACCGTGCCGTCCGTTTTGGCACGTACGGCATCCGCGGTGTCAAAGAACGTCTGGGCCTTGATGGTAGTTTGCGATACGACGAGCGGATCTTTTAGCATCGGTAGCGATGCGAGCTCCGAAGCATCTCGAACGATGTAGGCTCGCTCAGGAGCGTAACCCTTGACACCTATCATCTCAGGGTGATCGGGGCTGCCGACCACGACCACGTCACGATCCTGTGCCGCGGCTCGCGCTGTCAGACGCTGGACGCGTGTGACGAACGGACAAGTCGCGTCAACGACCTTAGACGCTCTCGCCTCGAGTTCGGCCTGAACGTCGGGAGCTACTCCGTGAGCACGGATGACAGCCGTTTCGCCGCGTGATATTTGTACCGGAGCATCGATGGTCGCGACGCCTTCGCCCTCGAGCCGTTCCATCTCTTGGGTATTGTGGATCAGGGGGCCGAGGGTCCGAACGGTCTCGCCCGCGGCTACGGCGTCCTCGACCATATCAACGGCGCGTTCGACCCCGAAACAGAATCCGTATTCGCTGGCAAGCAAAACCTTCATATCGTCGTCACCTCGACATTTACATTCTAACAGACCGGGAACCTGCGGGGAATATTTACCGCACCGGTTCGCGAAGTACGGCTCGGGCAGCGGAGCGAGCTAAGGCCGAATAAGCCGCATCTTCTTTGAGGTCCGAGATCTGCCGCAGAGCCTCGCCGGTCCGCGACATCAGACGGATCAGATCGCCTTCTTCGGCACGGCTCCGCTTGGCCAATTCGCTCCAATCCATTCCCGAAGCCCAGCGTTCGGCGGCCGCGGCCGCAGACAGATTCAGTTCTTCAACGGGCTGGACCCCAAATCTTAATTCGACATTCCCGACGGAATAGATGAGGTCCTCGATCTCAGATAATCGGTCATCCAGGGCCGCCGTAGTGCGGAGTTCGCCGTAGCTTCGTTCGGGATCGGCTGCGATCGCCGCGATAACGCCGGCGAATCTTGCAGGCTCGATCTCGACCAGCGATCCGCGACGCAGGGCTTCGCCGACTATGAGCGGACGATCGATCCTAAGGTCGGCCAGCCATTTGCCGTCCGGGGTGACACGTTCCGCTTCGAGCTCGATATAGCCCAAATGGTCGAGGACACGGGCTCTGCGCTCGAATGGCTCCCAGATCTCGCGTGCCAGGCGGTCGCGGCCGCCGGGACGCTTGAATTTGCGACGGAAAGCAAAACTTTTTTCGGTGATCTCACGAACCTGTTCGAGATCCTCGAACGCGTCGAGAAGATTGAGAAGACTGGTGTAAGTAGCTTTGAACCGGCTGACGATGGGCTCAGGTTCCGAACGCAGCAGTTCGCTGATGCGGCGTGGGTCCTGGAACTGACCCGGGACGAGAACGGCAAAGCCGACGTTATCGCGGCCGCGGCGTCCAGCACGCCCAGTCATCTGCCTCAATTCATTCACGGTCAGCGGGCGCCATCCGTCGTTGCCCCTTGTATCAGCGTTGCCGATCACGACGGTGCGTGCGGGGAAATCGACGCCCGCAGCGACCGTCGAGGTTGCAAAGATCGCGTCGAGCAGCCCGGCGGACATCATCTTCTCCACGGTCAGTTTCCACGCCGGCAGATGACCCGCGTGGTGCGATGCCACTCCGGCGTTGACCAACACCTTGGCGTGGCGATGTGCAGCGATCTCGGGCAGGCTCGTGATGCTTTGTTCGAAAAACTCGCGTCGGGCGTCAACTCGAGCCGTGTCGAGCGGCTGGCTCAGATCGTGTGCGACGTCAATGGCGGCCTCGTCGCATCGACGCCTTGTCTGCATGAATACGATCGCCGGCAGCAGCCGATATCGACGCAGAGCGCCGATCAGCTTGGGCGCCGTGATCTCATTCTGCCGAGGGTCCATTGCGTTAGAGTATAGCCGAAAGCAGAACTGCGTGCGGGCTTTGCGGCGAATGGACACACGGCATCGGAGGTCTGATATACTCGCAATCTCCGCAAATTTCGCGCATCTATGCTCAACGGCAAGAAGATAATTGTTGTGATGCCGGCATACAACGCCGCTCTGACTCTTGCGCGGACGCTCGATGAGGTACCGCGAGATATCGTCGACGAGATACTGCTTGTTGACGACGCAAGCTCGGACGGCACCGCTGCGCTAGCCAATGAGCTTGGCCTGCGAGTGTATCTTCACAACTCGAATTTCGGATACGGACGCAATCAGAAAACATGCTACGCCGAAGCTCTCAAGCATGGAGCCGACATCGTGGTAATGCTGCATCCGGATTATCAATATTCGCCGCGGCTGATTGTGCCAATAGCGTCGATGATCGCCTACGGCGAATATGATGTAGCCATCGCCTCGCGGATATTAGGCAAGGGAGCGATCAAGGGCGGGATGCCGAGATATAAGTATTGGGCCAACCGATTCTTGACGCTTTTTCAGAACATCCTGATGGGACAGAAGCTGTCCGAGTACCATACAGGGTTTCGAGCGTTTCGCCGCGAGGTGCTGGAAACGCTGCCGCTCGCCGAGAACTCGGATGATTTCGTTTTCGATAATCAAATGCTGTCTCAGATAATGTACTTCCGGTACCGGCTCGGCGAGATATCATGCCCGACACGATATTTTCCGGAGGCCTCGTCGATCGGGTTTGCACGCGGCATCAGATACGGCACCGGGGTCGTCTTAGAGTCCCTGAGGTATCGAGCCGCAAAGCTCGGGTTGCTTCGTCCGCGGATCTTTTCGTCGGAAGGGGCAGCGATCGTTAGCAGTTATTACAAAGAGGTCTCTGCGGCATCGGACCTGACAGCCGAGACCAAGGCCGCCGAGAGGCGCTGAGAAGCGAGCGGAATTTAGCTAAGGGGAGACAAAGGTATGAAGCGAAGGGACTTTTTGGGTGTTTCGGCGGCTGCCGCCGCGGGTGTGCTGTTGTCGGGCCGTGAAGCGCAGGCGGCATCGTTCGTGCATGCGGCTCCGCCGGATCTGACGACAATGGACGTACGCGAACTAGCGGAAGCAATGGCGAGCGGGCGCACGACGTCGCGTGCGGTCACGCGGGCCTTTCTCAAACGCATTGCCGAGATCGATCCGAAGATCAACTCGATGATCGAGATCAATCCGGATGCTCCCGCGATAGCCGATGCTCTCGATCGCGAACGCAAGGCAGGCAAGGTTCGCGGCCCGCTCCACGGCATACCGGTGGTCATCAAGGACAACATCGATACGGCCGACCGAATGAGAACGACCGCCGGGAGCCTGGCGTTGATGGACGCTCCTACGCCTAAAGAAGATGCGTTCATTGTAAAAAGGCTGAGGGAGGCGGGCGCCGTCCTGCTCGGCAAGACAAATCTGAGCGAATGGGCGAACTTTCGTGACAACGATTCGATAAGCGGCTGGTCGGGACGCGGCGGGCAAACTCGAAATCCGTACATACTCGACAGGAACCCGTGCGGCTCATCTTCGGGAACCGGGGCCGCGGTCGCCGCGGACCTTGCGACACTCGGGATCGGGACAGAGACGGACGGTTCGATCGTTTGTCCTTCGTCAATTTGCGGACTTGTCGGACTCAAACCGACCGTCGGACTTGTTTCGCGTCACGGAATAATCCCGATCGCGGCGTCGCAGGACACTGCGGGCCCGATGACCCGCACGGTAGCGGATGCAGCGGCGTTGTTGACCGCGATCCGAGGTTTCGATGCGGCTGACGGATCGATGCGGCAGGGTGATCCGGCCATGACGGCGGACTATATGAGCGTGTTGCGAATCGACGGGTTAAAGGGCGCGCGTATAGGCGTCGCACGCGATTACTGGGGCCGAAGGTCAGACGTGGACAAAGTTCTGGACGAGGCTCTCGAAGCCATGAAGCGAAGCGGTGCAGAGCTTGTGGACGTGAGTTTCCCGAATCTGAGAAAATTCGGCGAGGCCGAGTTCGAGGTACTGCAATACGAATTCAAAGCCGGGCTCGAACAGTATCTTCAGGGCCGCGGTGCTAAATTCAAGACCATCGACGACCTTATCCGGTTCAACGACGAGAACAAGGACAGGGAACTGAAGTATTTCGGGCAGACGATATTTGAGTCGTCGGCAAAGAAAGGCCCACTGACCGACAGCAAGTATGTAGAGTCGCTCGCGACCTGCAGGAAGTATGCGAGGGACGAGGGGATCGATGCTGCGGTAAAGGCGAACAGGCTCGACGCGATCGTCGCTCCGTCGAACGCTCCTACGTGGATGATCGACACTGTCAACGGCGATTGCGGAAGCGGTTATGTAGGCAGCTCATCGATGCCGGCCGTCGCGGGATATCCAAATATCACGGTTCCCGCAGGATACGTCAAGGAATTGCCGGTCGGAGTATCTTTCTTCGGAACGGCTTGGAGCGAACCGGTTCTGCTGAGACTCGCGTACGCGTTCGAGCAGGCAACAAAGGCACGCCGAAGGCCCAGGTTCCTGACGACATATGCGGCTTAACTACCGATCGGCTGCTTATCCGGAGCTTGTCGTGCGGCGAAATTCCTATCGTACAGGGCTTTGAGGCCATCGAGCATCAGGTCCTGGTCAACGATATCTATCTGCGAAGTGTTTTCTGCGATCAACGGAGCGAATCCGCCTGTCGCGATCACTTTGCCGTCGAATCCGAGCTCGTGTTTGACGCCGGCCAGCAGTCCCTCGACAAGGCCAAAATAGCCGTACACAATACCTGAGCGGAGGGAGCCGACGGTCGTATTCTGGAGCCGCGTCGCGGGCAGCTCGATAGATACCTCAGGGAGCCGAGATGTGGTGAGCTTGAGAGCAGCAGCAAGCGTATTCATGCCCGGAGCGATCAGGCCGCCGGTCAGCACACGCCCGGCATCGACGTGATCCAACGTCATCGCAGTCCCAAAGCTGCAAACAATGATCGGGACGCCGTAGCGTTCGACGGCAGAAAAGGTATTGATCAGACGATCGGAGCCGGCATCCTCAAGGGGACAATACTCGATCGTAAATCCAAAATCGAGGTCGTTGGTGACGACTAGCGGCTCGGTGCCGCCGATATCGGCGAGAGCCTCGATCACTGCAGAGTTGAGTTCAGGGACGACCGAGCTGACGATCGACGTGGTGAAATCTGAACCGACCGCCGACGAGACCGACGAGCCGAAACGGGCCGCATCGGCCGTCTTGTCGGTCGCGAATGCCGCGGACGCCAGCCTTAGATCGTTGTCGTAGATACCGACCTTGGTTAGCGTATTGCCGATATCAACGACGAGAAGCATTGTCGCGGAGAAAAGTGATTGGTCCGGGGCGGGCTAGCCTCTGAGCGGCAAACCGTCATAGACGATCGTCCAGCCGTTCTTTCTACTGGTGCCTAGACTCCGAGTGAACCATTCTTCGGCGGCCGTTGGATCGTCATAGACCTGCACCGAAGGCTGCGATTCCCGAGGATCGACCCTGCAGATCGCGGCTCCGGCGCTTGCTTTCTTGATGCAGAGCAGAGCGACCATGCCGTTCTTTTGCAGTACGGCGGTGCGCAGGTCAACTTCGGACAGCTCGATCTCGGCATCGAGGCCGTCGAACATTTCTTCGTCTAGGTCTTCATCAAGATCGTCGAACATCCCGTCGGCATCGTCGCCGTCGAAAAGATCGTCGATGTCTTGTCCGTCAAGCTCAAAGTCAGCCATAAATTACAAGTTACACGCTGCGGCGGCAAAGTTCAATTGATATTTGACCTCGGCGTGGTTCCTGACGATGAGTTCGTCAGCGAGGGTATCGCCCGTGCGCCGATCTGTCACACGGCGCCAGATCTCGTTCTCGCGATAGTTCCGGCCGTCCTTTTCGATGAAGCGATGGCCGCGCTCATAGATGTGGTAGCTACACCCGGGCTCGTGTGATGAATAAACAGAACCTTTAAGATGCTGATCGGTCAGAGACACCCTGATCTGGAACGCGGCCTCGGTCGGGTTGAAGAACCGCAGATCGATATAATTGTAGAAAACGCCGGCTCCCGAGCCGAACGGCAGCACGCGGTGCTCGTCAGGGAACGGATCAAAGCTGTGATGATGGCGTTCGGCTACCTCGAGGGGCGTATGCAGCGACATCCAATACAGAAGATTTGCCAACTGGCAAAGCCCCCCGCCGACGCCGCGAACTACCTCGCCTTGCGAGAGCTGCATTCCCTCGACATATCCTTTCTCGGCGGTGGCCTCACCGATCATCTTCCAAAACGAGAAGGTCTCGCCCGGCCGGATCACGACGCCGTCAATATTGGGACACGCGATGCCGAGGTTGACGACCTTATTTTCCTGCAATACCGGGTCGGAGTCGCCAAGCCTGCGTCGCAGCAGCGACTGATGCCGCGTACAGCGGAACGGCAGGTCGCCGGCGTCGATCCGTGTGGCGAATCTGACACCGCGAACCGCATCAGCGAATCGCCTGCCGATTCGCTTCTGCTTGATCCTGGCCTTGTATATGATCGGATGGATCTCCGAAAGCCTTTTCATTGCTCCGACGCTCGGAGACGTTCGACCGTGCCGGCTTGAATGATCGCAACGTCGCCGCTGGCAGATTTTACGCGTAGAGCACCGTTCGGTTCAAGCCCATCGGTGATACCGATCACGAGGCCTTCTGGAGTTGCGACGCGGACGCTGCGGCCCGAATAGTACGACGAGCGTGTCCGCCATTCGTGAAGTATCGCCGCGGCACCGTCATCCGAGGTCAATATCCCGTAGAAATACGTCAGATAACGCGTCAGAACCTCGCATACGTCGTCGGCTGTCGGTGCCTTGCCGGTCTCGCCCTCGATCGACGTTGCTGTCTCTGACAGATCGACTGGGACGGCCGTCCGCTTGATGTTTATTCCGATGCCGACGATGACGGCTAGCCCGTCGGGCGTCTCCGTCGTTTCGGCGAGTATTCCGCTGATCTTGCGGTCATTGATGAGCACGTCGTTGACCCATTTGACGTCGGGCCGCAGGCCGTATTCGCTTAGAGCGTCGTGTACGGCGACGCCGGACATCAGCGTTATCAGCGGCAGCGTCGCGGGATCGACCTTTGGCCTCAAAACGATGCTGAAGTAAAGACCGGCGTCGGGTTCGCTGACCCATTTACGCCCGTGGCGGCCGCGGCCGGCGGTCTGGCGTCTGGCGATTACGACAAGGCCCTCGCCGGCTCCGCGACGCGCGTGTTCCATTGCGGCGGCGTTTGTCGAATCGATGATCGCGTGGCGCAGGATCGTTAGGTTCATTTGCTTGCGGGCATCAGATGCCTAGTTGGGCAGCCATACGGAATCCAGGAACAGGTCTTCCTCGTCCAGGAATTCCGGACCAAGCTTGAATCCGCTCTCTGACGCAAGGTCGGCGATCATCGCGCGAGTGTATTTCTGTGAGATCTCCATGAAAACGGCTTCCCACGCGTCAAATTCGAACTTCCGCCCGAGCGCTGCGATCTCGACCGTCTGACGTTCGCGGCTGATCAGGAACGAACGCGCGGCACACTCTATAGGACGATATTGAGCGTAATGCGAGAATTTCGCGAGGTCAAAATCGCCGCCCAGTTCACGGTTGATCCTGCGGAGCAGATTGAGGTTGAACCGGGCCGTGACGCCAGCGGAGTCGTCGTATGCGGCCACGATCTTTCGCGGATCCTTTTGCAGATCGAATCCGATCAGAAGCATATCAGACGGCTCCATCGCGGCCCTCAATTCGCGAAAGAAGGCAAGAGCCTGTGACGATCCGAAGTTGCCAATATTCGAGCCGAGGAAGAGTATCACCTTGCGACGGCCGGATCCGGACCGAAGCCCTTCGAGCACGCGGAAATAGTCGCCCGTGTGAGGCTTGATGTCCAGAGTAGGAAAGCGAGCCGCGAATCGGGTCGCGAGTTCGTCGTTGGCCCCCTGCGAGATATCGATCGGAGAATACGTGATCCCGATACCGAGCCGCAGCAGCCGATCTATCAGAACGGCCGTCTTTGAGCCGTCGCCCGCACCGAGTTCGACTATGTCGATGCTGTCGTGTCCGTCGGCGATCACGTCGCAAATGGAGTCGCCCTGCATCTCGAACACTCGCATTTCGGCACGCGTTAGATAGTATTCGGGGAGGTCCATTATCGCCTGAAATAGCCGCGAGCCTTCGTCGTCATAGAAGTATCTGGACGAGAGATATTTTGGGCTCGCCGACAGCCCTTTGAGCACATCCTCGGCAAATTGGGACATCTCAGCCGTAGTAGAAGTTTGCATAAGAAACCAGGTACGCCGCACGCAGCCCGTAAATCGTGAAACGGATCTCCGGAAGTAGATCGTTCACCGAGCCAGCCTTATTCCAGTAAATTGCCAACGAAGATGGGGGTGAAAGAAATTGCGATAGGTCGGCCTGCTGTGTCCGGCAGGCGTCGCGAGCGAAGCGCCGCGCAGAACCATCTGATTGATCATGAATTTGCCGTTGTATTCCCCGACCGCACCGGCAGGTTTTCTGAATCCCGGATACGGGAGATAGGCCGAGTTCGTCCACTCCCATCGCTGTCCCCAATCGAGCGACGAGCTTGCAGCTTCCCATTCGAATTCGGTAGGGAGCCGCAAGCCGCTCCATTCGGCATAAGCTGAAGCTTCATAGTAAGAAACATGGGTAACGGGCGCGTCCGGCTCGAGGCGGTCCATGCCTCCGAGCGTGAAGTGTGACCACTCGCCGTCTTCGTTTGACCAATACAACGGAGCCGAAATATCCTGCGAACGGATCCAGTCCCAACCATCCGAATGCCAAAGCGAATGCGTGCGATACCCGCCGTCCGATATGAATTCAAGGAACTCGGAATTCGTCACGCATCTTCCCGATATCTCAAAAGGTTCGAGAAAGACGGTGTGACGGGCCAATTCGTTGTCGAAGCAGAATCCTTCGCCCCGGTGGCCGATCTCAAAATTGCCTCCGCCGATCGCGATGCGATCGACCGATCCGCGAGCCGATTCATTCTCCGGATGGAAGCCCGATCGATAGGCGGGCTTGAACGGCTCTGAGGCGAATGAGAATTTTAGGTCCGAGAGGAAAAGTTCCTGATGCTGCTGTTCGTGATTGATGCCCAGCGTCGTAAGCTCGGCCAGATCGTCGTGATCGGTCCCGTCGCCAAGCGTCCCCAGAAGCCCGGACATCGCTTCATCGACGTGCCTCCTATACGCAAAGATCTCTTCGACCGTCGGACGGCTCAGGCTCCGGCGGTCGCGTGCGGACCGATCGCCGACGGTGTTGTAATAGCTGTTGAATAGATAGGCGAATCGATCGTCAAAGACCGAATACGCAGGCACGAACCGGCGGAGTATGAATTCCTCAAAGAACCAGGTGGTGTGGGCGATGTTCCATTTTGGAGGTGAAACGTCAACGACCGGCTGCGGTATGTAGTCTTCGGTCTCGAGCGGCTCGCAGAGAGCCATCGTCGCCGATCTGACAGCAAGGAATCGCTCCTTGAGCGTCGCGTGAGAAGCGCCTTGAATAACTGCAGCGGTCATAACAGATCTTCCCGGTCCTCAATTCCTCCGGGTGTCGGCAATATTTCGCTTATAGAAGACAACGAAGATTCACACCGAAGCGGGGAAACTAAGCCGCCTGAGGGTTTCCCATTCTATGACCTGCCTGGCGCGTCGATTCTCTTTTGCGTTTGCAAGCGATGCTATCAGATCCTCGTCAGTGCCGGCGGGCCTGCGCCGAATGACGCGTTCGCGGTCAGGAGGAAATGTATCGTGGATGTGTTCGCGGGAGCGAGCGATATTATTGTTGGTGCGATTGACCATCTTGAGCCTCCTTGTTCTTTCGAGGCAGACGGTCAAACCGAGGAACTATGTGCTCATGTGGCGACCGGCTGCTTTAATTCGGATGTTCTCATCAAAGGTTCGATGTAGCGTATCTCCTATACTTGAGCCTGAAGATAACCGCAGTCTAACACAATTCTTCTTGCTTCAAAAGAAAAATTGGATATACTCCGATTAACTACTTGTATGACTCATCTCAAGCTCTCAAGACCACTGCTCTCGCTTACCTAGCCGCCTGCTGTGCACTCTTACGCGGCGGTGCGGCGACGACCGACCAACAGACCAAAACGACATAAGACATTGGCAGATGGATAGACCGCGGTCTATCCGCTAGAATTGTGAATTCATTCCGAACATGGACGAGAAATACTTTCCCAAAAAGGTCGAGCAGAAATGGCAGGTCAAATGGGCCTCGACGCGAGTATTCGAGGCAGAGCCCGACGCGGCCAGGCCCAAATTCTATCAGCTCGAGATGCTGCCCTATCCGTCGGGCAACCTGCACATGGGCCACGTGCGCAATTATTCCGTAGGCGATGCACTCGCGTGGTACAAGCGGCTAAAGGGATTCAACGTACTCCATCCGATCGGCTGGGATTCATTTGGACAGCCCGCTGAGGACGCAGCGGTCAAGCGCGGCGTCAATCCGCGCGATTGGACCGAGGAGAACATCAACGCCATGCGCGGACAGCTCGAGCGTCTGGGCCTGAGCTATGACTGGCGGCGGCAGATGTATGCGCACCGGCCGGATTACTACAAATGGGACCAGTGGTTCTTTCTCAAGATGTACGAAATGGGGCTGGCGTACAAACGGATGACGCAGGTCAACTGGTGCGAGACGGACCAGGCTACGCTATCGAACGAACAGGCGAGCGGCGGCCTGTGTTGGCGATGCGGGAATCCCGTCACGAAAAAAGATCTCGAACAGTGGTTCCTAAAGACGACGGACTATGTCGATGAGCTGCTCGACGGAATGGAGCTTATAAAAGAAGGCTGGCCGCAGCACGTGCTCAAACGGCAGACGGATTGGATCGGGCGGTCCGAAGGTGCGCTTGTCGATTTCAAGGTGGCTTCGAGCGACGAGAAGATAACCGTTTTCACAACGCGGATCGATACGATATACGGCGCGACGGCTATTGTGCTGGCTGCTGAGCATCCGGTCGTCTCGGAGCATCTCGTAGAATTCCGAGATGAAGTAAAGGAAAAGGTCGCTGCGATACGCGAAGAGAATCTCAAGCCGCGCGACCTGGAGGCCGAGATTGAAAAGGACGGCATCGATACCGGACTCCGTGCTGTGAATCCATTCAACGGAGCCGATATGCCGATCTGGGTCGGAAACTACGTGATGATGGACTATGGCACCGGAGCCGTTATGAGCGTGCCGGCGCATGATGAACGCGATTTCGAATTTGCAACGAAATTTGGCCTGCCTATACGTCAGGTCATATCGGAGCCGCACCTAGCGCATGAACAACATACGATGCACGCTCTTGCTCTCGAGCAAGCGATGCCGGTCTATGGCGTGCTGGTCCATTCAGATGATTGGAACGGAAAGACGAGCGAGCAGGCAAAACGCGAAATGGCGGAATATGCCGAGAGTCATGGATTCGGCAAAGCCGCCACGACCTATCGCCTGCGTGATTGGGGGATCTCGCGGCAGCGGTTCTGGGGTGCGCCGATCCCGATCATCTATTGTGACGAATGCGGGACGGTCCCTGTGCCGTACGAGCAGCTTCCGGTCGAGCTCCCCGGCGATGCGCCTATAACGGGAACGGGCGAGTCACCGCTTGCCAAGGTGGCCGAGTTCTACGAGGCCGACTGTCCGAACTGCGGCGGCAAGGCTCGGCGCGAGACGGATACGATGGATACGTTCGTCGATTCGTGTTGGTATTACTTCCGCTACTGCGATCCACACAATCACGAGATGCCGTTCTCGCCCGAGATCGCCGCTTATTGGACGCCTGTCGATCAATACATCGGCGGCGACGACCACGCGGTGATGCATCTAATCTACACGCGATTTTGGGACAAAGTGATGCGCGACATCGGCCTGCTCAAAGGTGAGGAGTTCATCACGCGGCTCCTGACGCAGGGAATGGTCGTCGGCGAGACGTTCTATGACGATACTACGGGCAAACGCGTGTATCACGCCCCTGCATCGGTCACGATCGAACGAGACGCCAAAGGCAAGATCGTGCGTGCACTGTCGGCCGACGGGAAGGAACTCAAATTCGCCATCGAGCGGATGTCCAAATCCAAAGGCAACGGCGTCGATCCCGACGAAATGGTGGATATCTACGGCGCGGATGCTGCCCGGCTGTTCATATTGTTCGCGGCCCCGATCGAGAATGAACTTGTTTGGCACGAGGCCGGTATCGAAGGCGCGGTCCGGTTCCTTCAGAGGATCTGGCGACAGGTGTTCCAGTGGAAAGATGCGAATGGCCCCGCGGAAGAACCCGAAGAAGGCTCGATGTCGGCGACGGCACGCGGACTGAGGCGAAAGACGCATCAGACTATACGCCGCATCACGGACAGCTTCGAGAGCCTGCAGTTCAATACGCCGGTCGCGGCGCTGATGGAACTGTCGAATGCGATAGCTGATACAAAATGTCAGCCCGAGACCGCATCGCCCGACGAGATATTTGCAGTGCAAGAGGCTCTCTTAAACCTCGTTCTGATGCTGACGCCTTTTGCCCCGCATACGGCCGAGGAATTGTATGCGGCGTTGACAGGCAGCGAAGACGGGATGTTGACCGCCGGTGCCGCTTTCCCTGAAACGAATGAGGCACTCGCGGCTGAGGACGAGATCGAGATCGCCGTCCAGGTCAACGGCAAGCTCAGGTCGCGTGTCTTCGCCGCTCCCGACGCCGATCAGGCCGAGATCGAAAAGCTGGCCCTAGCGGATGCAAAGGTCATCGAATATACGGACGGCAAAGAGGTCGTCAAGGTGATAGTGGTGCCGGGCCGTTTGGTAAATGTCGTCGTACGCTGACGGCCGGCCAAAAACGGACCCCGTGATAAATTTCGCCGGTTGGCTGCCGGAACCTTCTCGGTTTGGGTTCGTTTAGGCGTATAATATCGTTTTGTGCTTGGTTGACGATGAAAGAGTGCCAACACTGCAAAAGCTGCTTCGCCGATACGGTGGACACTTGCCCGAACGACGGGCTCCCGACGACGCACACGATCGCGGGAGAGCCCGTGCTCGAGGGCAAGTACCATATTGAGTCGCGGCTGGGACAGGGCGGCATGGGTGTCGTTTACAAGGCTCGGCACTCGTACCTCAAGACCCTGCACGCGATCAAGATAATCCTGCCCGACCTCGTCGGCAACGATCCTCAACTCGTTACACGATTCCGTCAGGAAGCGCTTGCCGCAGCCGCGATCCGCCATCAGAACGTCGTCAGCGTCACGGACTATGGCGTGATAAATGGGAACATCCCGTTCCTCGTGATGGAGTTTGTCGAGGGCGAATCGCTGCACGACCTACTGGCTCGCGAAAAGAAACTGTCACCCGCACGTGCCTTGGAACTGATGTCTGCTATCTGCGCGGGCGTAGGTGCGGCACACCATCAGGGCATTGTCCATCGCGACCTCAAGCCGCTCAATATAATGATCTGCACCGGCAAGCCCAACATGTCGCAAGCGGTCAAGATCTTGGATTTCGGGCTCGCAAAGATCAAATCGGGCGAGCTGCTTGGGTCGTTCATACAGGCTCAGACGACGGGGCTGATGGGCTCGCCGTATTACATGGCGCCGGAGCAATGGTCGGACGACGACCCGGACTCGCGAGCTGACATCTACAGCCTCGGCGTAATGCTGTATCAGATGCTTGCCGGAGACGTGCCTTTCAAAGGCTCGTCCATACCGGCGATCATGAAAAAGCATATCTCGGACCCGCCGCCGCGATTCAATGAGCTGGGAGCCGCCGTTTCCCACGAAGTGGAAAAGGCAGTGTTCCATAGCTTGGCAAAAGAACCGCGAGAGAGGACCCCGTCCGTCGAGCACATGGTCGAAGAGCTGACCAATGCGGTCGCTCCCGGAATGACCACGACGCCGTCGATACATTTGACCGCCGGAAGTGCTCTGCCGGTCTCAACGCTGAACGTCAAGACGATGCCGCCGCGGTCCAGGGTGTCGATCGACAATATCGAGGTCGGAGAGAGCCGCGAGGACGGCTCGCTGCTTCTTGAGGGGATACAGAGCGGCAATCATTTGCTGCGGGTCAGCCATCCCGGATTCAGGGATTGGGTCGGGGACGTCGTCTGCGACGGCAAACCGCAGGAGATCGTAGCTGAGCTTCGGACATCGGCTGCTGATCCGATGGCTATCTCGATGCCTTCGCCCGAGGCACTCGCGGCGGAAACCATGATCGCCGGCACGGCTACGGGGAATGACCTCGTCGAGCCTGCCGTAGCATCTAGGACAGCAGCGATCTCGTCACCGGCGGTCGAAGCCGCGCCGCGAAGAAGCGGAATGTCGCCGATACTTTTAGGAATCGGCGGCCTATTAGCGCTGATTGTGCTCGTAGCCGTCGGTCTCGGCGCATATTTGTTCTTTGGCAGGTCAAATGTAGCCACTAATTCGTCGAACACGCCGCCGTCTGCGTCTCCGACGCCGTTGGCGGCCAAGAACGAACTTGCGGATATCCCCGGCGGGACATTCTCGATGGGCCGGAACGACGGCCTCGAGGATGAGCGTCCGGCACATGACGTAACGGTCGGAGGTTTCCGGATGGACAAGACCGAGGTCACGAATGCGGAGTATTACTCGTTCGTCAGCGCGACCGGTTATCGTCCGATACCCGCTCATTGGGTCAACGATAAACCCGTGCCCGGGACAGAAAAGATGCCCGTCAGATTCGTCAATCTTGACGACATCGACGCATTCGCCAAATGGCGTTCAGATCGGGACGGCGTTACGTATCGCTTGCCGACCGAAGAGGAATGGGAGTATGCCGCAAAGAACGGCGCTAAGAACAGCAGATTTCCCTGGGGCGACAAATTCGAGGCGAAATGTGCCGTAGTTGACAGGGAAAGCAATGAACCGGAAGCGGTCGGGACCGCGTCCTGTCAGAACGATTGGGGCGTCGTGGACCTGATCGGCAACGTATTTGAATGGACATCGTCCAAGGCCGAACCTTATCCGGGAAGCAAGGTCGATACGGACAAGTCCAAGGCCGGATATCGGATGATCCGGGGCGGAGCCGCCTTTACAAAATCTTCGGGCGACTATGCCGCGTCATCTACCATCAGAATTGGTGTTGCACCGACGAAAAGAGACAAGGAATTGGGTTTCAGGCTCGTTACGGCCGCGAAATGACCCGCGCTCTAGCATCGCGTCGCTCGTGAGCGTCGCGGCGATCACGTTCATGCTTGCAGCGGGCTCGGCATCCGGCCAGGACCTCGGCAGCAGCAACAAGCTTTTCGGCAGCGGGCAGCCGACGCCCAAGGCAGAGAAGCGATCCAAACCTGCGGCAAAGCCGGCCGCGAAAGCAACTGTTAAAAAAGCAACTGTTCAAAAGGCCGCGCCAAAGCCGTCGGTAGGTCAGCCCGCGCGCCCGGCCGATGCTTCGGCCAAAACGCCCAAGCCAAAGCCGGGATCGCAGCCGCAGGCCGGTTCCGGAGATCAGGCAAAGCGGCCTCCGCAGCCCGACATCGCGATCGCAGACGAACGTTACGAACAACTGATCGAGAAAGGAAACACGGCTCGCGGGCGACGAGATCTCGCTGCCGCAGAAGCCGCTTATCAGGAGGCGCGGCGGCTCAGGCCGGGTGACGAACGGCCGCTCGCGGGCCTCGGGAATGTATTTGCCGAGCAGCTTCGTTGGGACGAAGCCGAACGAAACTACCGAGCGGCCCTAAAGATCGCTCCTAACGACCCGTCTATCTTGGTCGCCCTGAGCTATTTGCTGATCCAGCCTGTTTCCGTTCCTAACCTCTCCGAACGTTACGGCGAAGCAGAAAAACTGGCTCGCACCGCGCTTGCAGGCGGCAGGCGCGACGCTCTGGCGCTCGTACTGCTCGGAGCCGCGCTCGAGGCTCAGGGCATGATCGGCCCCGAAGCGGAGAATTCATATCGCAAGGCGATACAGGCCGCGCCGGACCTCGCTCCGGCGTACGCCCTTCTGGGGCGTTATCTGCGACGACGCGGGAACAATGCCGAAGCTCAGTCTCAGTACGCCCGTGCGGCGGCGCTGGCGACGCCCGCCACGTCAGCCTTTGCTGCGGAGATCTTGGCGAGCGACGGGCGGTTCTCGGACGTGCTGCCGATGCTTGATAGAGCCGTAAAGGCGGAACCAAGATCAGCCGGGCTTCACCTTCAACGCGGGAGGGCGCTGGCCGCGCTTGGACGTGTCGTCGAGGCCGAAGCGGCGTATAGAGCAGCGCAGGCGGCCGCGGGCTCCAGCATCCAGCCGCGACTCGGGCTGGCCGACCTGATGATCGGGCAAAAGCGGGCTGATAGGGCCGAAGAAGAGCTAGCAGCGGCACTGCGGATCGCCGCTCCCGCCGAAAAATATGAGATCGCAATGTTTCTCGAAAGGCTCGGGGACCTGTATCTATCGACCCGTTCCGCCGCCGATGCTCGGCGAGCGTATCGGCAGGCTCTCGAACTCGCACCCGGACGCGGGTCGATCGAAGCGAAACTCTCCTCGATCAAATAACATCTAATAGCCGAGTTCCTGAAATCTACGGGTCATTCGTTATTTGATTCCGCAGGTTTGTAGTCTATGGGACGCCAAATGGTAAAACTTGTGTCCGAAAAACTCAGATGTCCTTCTTGCGGAACTGTCTATGACAACGGCTTTCAGCGATTCTGCGATACGGACGGTGCACGCCTTATGCCAGCGGGCAGCGGTTCGTCGCCTAAGCCGAAGCCGGTGTTCTCACCCGTGGTCCCGTCGCTGAAACAGCCTGAACCGATACCCGAGCAGCGGCGGTTCGAGCCCGTAGCCGACGATATCGTGCTTCCGGACGATGAGATCATCCGCGATGCCGAGATGGCGGAATTGTTTCGCGAGGGGTCTGCTCGAGTGCAGAAAGAAGAAACTTCGCCGCCGCCGCCCCAAATGCCGGAGCCGCCTATCCGGATCCAACTGCCCGGCAAGGACCCGCGAACGGCAAGATCTCCGATACGCAAGGTCGATCCTGCTCAGATCCCTTCGGCTCATATCAATATCGACTCCGAGTCGGTCGCCCACCTGAACGATTTCGACAGGGAACGCCCGGATTGGTTCGTCTCGAGTACAGTAAAGGGCCGATATCGCGTGATCGAATACTTGGGCGAGGACGCGGCCGGATTCCAGTACGTGGGCGAAGACAAGCTGGCCAACGGCCGACGAGTTTCGCTCAGGATACTGGACGGAGGAGTTCGCGACGACATCATCGCGACCATACTCTCGGACGAGCGTGTTGCTTTGTCACATTTCCTGCATCCGGGCATTGCGCGGGTGCTCGACAGCGGTGAACTCAAGAGCGGTGCAAAGTATCTGATCTCAGAGCATCTCGACGGTTTGACCGCCGAAGACGTGCTGCGGATACACGGAAGGCTCGATCCGCATCGTGCCGCCAAGATCATCCGCAACGTCGCTCATTCGCTGAGCGACGTCCACGACGAACGGCTTCTGCATCGTGACGTAAGGCCCGCACAGATCGAGATCGCAGCGGATGAGAACGGCGCGGAAACGGTGCGCCTTGTCGGATTCGGAGTGGCGGACGGAACACCGACTCCTGACAATCTGGCGTTCACGGCACCTGAGGTTCTCAAAGGCGGGGTCGTCACGGTCTCGGGCGACATTTTCTCGCTCGGAGCGACTGCATTCGAGCTGCTCTCGGGCGAACCGCCGTTCAAAGGAAAGACCGTGGGCGAAGTGCTGCGCTGGCAGAAGGCAGGAGCCGATACCTCGGTGTTCCCGATCGAGGTCGGAGATGTCCTGGCTAAGGCCCTGGCGTTCGATCCGAGGTCTCGTTTCGCTACTGCGAGAGAATTCGGCGAGGCTCTCTACTCCGCGATCCTACCGGTGGCGGACGAATTCGGACGCACGGAAGCGCGGGTGGAAGCGGGGCGAACGGGCGATGCGGCAACGTTCGATCGCGTGCCGGCCGCGCCGGTATCGGCTGCGAATGTGCCGGCCGCAGACGGCCCTGCATGGACACGCCGTTCGCCGGAGCCGCTTGCCGAACCAAATACTAATTGGCTCAAAGCTGCGGCGGTCATGTTCGGTATCATGCTCGTGCTATTTGCCGGCGTATGGTATCTGCTTTTGAGCCGTCCGGCGGCTCTTGACCAACAGCCGGCGGCAAACACTCCGGGAAGCGAAAATACCGGAGCACCGTCGGCTGGTGCCGCGGTCGACCTGATGCCGGAGCCGCGCAAGATCTCGCCGCCTGAGGATTTCGTCTATTTTGACAACAATAAACAGAAGCTCCGCGGCGATCTTTTTCGCAATTATGTTGGCTTCTCGCTTTATTATCCAAAGACTTGGACCGTAAACGGCTCGATGGAGAGCAGCGCGCCCGGCACGCGCGGCAAGTTCTTTGACATATCGTCATCTGCACCCGACGGCAAGCTAAAAGAGCAGATGCTGATCAGCTACTTCCCGAGCAAGGGGACATTCAATGACGATGAGGTCTTTTTCCCTGACCTGGTGAGAGAGTCTAGCGAGACATTGAAAAAGTTCCTGCCCGGATTTCAGGTCGTGGCGGAAGGGCCGACCGTGCTGAACGGCGGATGGAAAGCTTACGAGATAAAGTTCCAGGGCAGCGGCCAAACGCCGGCGGGCGAGAGGATCGTGGTCTGGGGACGCCGCATCTTTGTCCCTGCCGCGCGGCCCGGCGTGCGTAACGGTATTGAGATCACGATGCTGGCGACGTCCAAGTCGGCCGAGGTGACGGGCGTCGATGACGTCGGAGTCAAAGGCGAACTCGCCCAGGTGCTCGAGACATTCGAGCCCGGCCGCAACTATTGAACCGCGACTCGCGGCCTCGCACCCAAGCCCAACTTTTCCCTTTACCTTTTTGTATTTAGCGCATAAACTTTTCGGGTACTGAAGCAACCAGCTTAGGAGGCCGGTCATCATAGCACCCGAAGAAGTTCTACATTCCGACGAAGTATTTGGAGCAAGTATGGAACCAATCGCGTTGGCGCTAGACCAACAGGCGGCCTTTGGCTACTCCGAGCCGGAGGAGGCGGAAGCGCGCTCCGCATCGGCCTACGCACCTGTGGATGCCGGTGCTTCGGACCTGGATCTTTGCCGTTTGGCGTCGGACGGGAACGTAAAGGCATTCGAACAGATCTATCAGCGGTATTATCGACGCACTTACAGCCTTACGCTGCGTATGACGTCGAGCCCGACGGAAGCAGAGGATCTGACCCAAGAAGTATTCATCCAGCTATTTCGTAAGATATCGAGCTTTCGCGGCGATTCGGCATTTTCGACCTGGCTCCACCGCCTTACGGTCAATCAGGTGCTGATGCATTTCCGCCGTCGAAGCGTAAAGAACGAACGGACGAGCGAGGACGGCGAGATGCCCGATCGTCCGACGACGGGTTCGGCCGATCCGCGTAAGATGCAGGTCATAGACCGCATCGCGCTTCGTAAGGCAATCGGCCAGCTCCCTGACGGATATCGGAGTGTTTTTGTGCTTCACGATGTCGAGGGCCTCGAGCATGAGGAGGTCGCCCGCAAGCTGGGCATATCGGTCGGCACGTCGAAGTCGCAGCTCCACAAGGCTCGGCTGAAGCTTCGCGGGCTGCTTGCCACGACGAATTCATGATCGACCGCAAGCCGAAAGGAGAACGGGCCACCTTGCGGCGGTTCGTTTTTTTTGTGCCCCTGTGCATTGGGAAAACACACAAGATATAGGATGCCCGTAAGGCAACCAAAAGACGTTTCGGTTAATCTAGCTTACATAGGGCCGGCACGACGTGTTTGACGGTCGAATTTAGGCAATGGACTGTATTTCCTGCAAAGATCATCTGAGTCCTTTCATGGACGACGATCTGGAACAGACGGTGGCCGAACAGGTCCGCGAGCACTTGTCCGCGTGCGACGACTGCGCGCTCGCGCTCGAGGAGATAGCAGCTGTTCTGGCCGCATGTCACGAGAGCGATCCGGCGGATGCATCGCCTCCGAATGCCGACGCAATGTGGCTGCGGATCAGCAACGTCATAGATGCCGATATCGCCGAGCAGGAGCGCCGCAGGTTGGCTGAACGCACACCGCCAAAACGGTCGTGGAATTTTACGTTCCTGCAGCTTGCTTCCGGATTCGCCGCTGTCGTCGTAATAAGCTCGCTGCTCACGATAGTTGCGATCAGGAATTACTTGCAGCCGACCGGTGACGATATCTATACGAGGACGAAGACCGAGCAGACGACCATTGAGAAACTGCTCGGCAGGGTTGGCCTGATAGATTCTCCGGAAGCTGCGAGAGAGCGTCAGGTGCGTGAACAGCAGGCGGCGATCGATTATTGGGACCAGCGGGTCGCCCTGCGGCGTTCACAATGGGACAAGCGCACACGCGAGGCATTTGATCGAAATATGCAGGTGATAGAACAGTCGCTGGTCCAATACCGTTCGAATTTGAAGGAGAATCCGGAGGACGAGATCTCAGCGGAGATGCTCGATGCCGTAATGAGGGACAAGATGAACCTGCTCCGCGATTTCTCAGATCTTTAGTTGCTCAAAATGTCTTATTGGCGATGGTCATTGACTGCCGTTCGGCAGGCGACGAAGGCTGCGGCCGTGCTGGCTGCGGTCTTTCTCTTTATCGGCGTGGCTTCTGTCGAGGCTCAAAAGAAATTCTCGCGGATGTATCCGGGTTCGAATAATGTCCGCATACAGCTTATTAACCGCACGGGTACCGTTACGGTCGAAGGCTGGAACCGCAGCGAGATCTCGATCACGGCGATACTCGAGGCTCCCGTCGCCAATCTGGAGCCACAGAACCAGTCCGGTACTATCGTGATAAACCTGGTGCGCGATAATCAGGGCCGGGCCGAGGTAGGCAACGTAAATTTCCTGATCCGAGTGCCTGTGTCTGCGATGGTCGATATAGAGACCAAGATAGGCAATCTAAGTGTCTCGAACGTAAGCGGCGGGCTGGTAAGAGCACGCATATCGAGCGAGGGTGACATTACGCTGACAAATATCGGATCGAGCGCCGTATCCGCCGAGAACGTCATAGGCGATATATTCTTTGACGGCGTGATGCAGGAGAACGGCAACTATCGATTCTCGTCAATGCGCGGCAATATAAATCTCCGCATACCTTTCAATTCATCATTTCGTCTGGTTGCGACCGCACCATCCACGCGGAATATCTCAATGGGCCCATTCGGCACCGGCAGCCTCAACTACATGGGCGACGGGCGTCGTGTCGTCGGGAAATTCGGCGAAGGTTCGGCCACGCTCTCGGTCACTAATCAGCAAGGCTCGATCACGTTCCTGCGACGGTGACCGGCCTGCCCTGATTGACCGTAATTGCCTCCCTGCAATAACATTGAACTCGCTTCGTTGAGCCCAAATATGAAAAACCGGAAATACCTGCTGGCGGCGTTGATCTGTGCTGCCGTGTTTGCGTTTTCGATCGCAGCGTCCGGTCAGGTTAGACGCAGCGTTACTAAGACCGACCGGTTCGACTTCGGCGCCGGAGGAAGCGTCACTCTCATCGGGGCACCCGAAGGAGCAGTTACGATACGGAGCGGGACCCGCAACGAGATCGAGATCACGGCAGTTTCTACGCTGACGGCTCCGACGGATGCAGACGCGGCCAAATTCAGCGGATCGATGGGATTCGTTACGCAGGAATCGCTTGGCCGCACGACGATCATAAGCGTTGGCCCCGGCATCAAGAAAGATCAGAAAAAGATCGACAGTAAGACCGCCAAAAGCCTCAAAGGCGTAAAATTCAGTATCGACTATACGATCACCGTGCCGAGATTCTGCGATCTGGATCTGAACATCGGCACCGGAGCGCTGTCCATCGAGGGTGTCGAAGGATCGATCAAGGTGAACGCGATCTCGTCGGATGCGAGATTGAACCTGATAGGCGGGAGCGTGGCCGCGATATTCGGCGGCGGTTCGGTCAATGCAAAGATGCCGGATCGAAGCTGGCGCGGCGGGCCGATCGATATTCAGGTGGCGACCGGCGACCTGACCGTCGAACTGCCGGCGGCTCTCAGTGCAGAGCTGGACGCGACCATACTTCGTACCGGCGAGATCGAATACTCGATCGGCAACGTAAAGCCGCGGGACCGCAACACGCCATTTACCGAAAAACAGATGCGGGCAAGGGCCGGCAGCGGCGGCGTTGCGATGCGATTCACGGTCGGCGACGGAAAGCTGAGGCTCGTTCCGCTTGGTAAATAGACAATTATGACCATCAAATCCGATCTGTGGCTGCGGCGAATGGCCGAAGAACACGGCATGATCACGCCGTTTCTCCCCGAACTCGTTCGCGAATCCGATGGCCGGCGGATCATCTCGGCCGGGTGTTCGAGCTACGGCTATGATATGCGGCTGGCGGACGACGGATTTCGCATATTCTCGTCGGTTCACGGCAAGGAGATCGATCCCAAGCGGTTCGACGAACAGTATTCGCTGATCGAACCGGAACTCCAGACGGCCGACGACGGCTCCGAGTATTACATCCTGCCGGGCCATCACTACGGCCTCGGCGTAACGGTCGAGACGTTCAAAATGCCGCGAAACGTGACCGGCGTCGCGTTGGGTAAATCGACATATGCGCGTGCCGGGCTGTTGGTCAATACGACCCCGCTCGAGGCCGGATGGACCGGCCGGCTCGTGGTCGAGATCGCGAACCTCGCAAATCTGCCGCTCCGGGTTTACGTGAACGAAGGCATCGGACAGATACTTTTCTTTGAGTCTGACGAAGACTGCGCCGTTTCATACGAAGATCGCGGAGGCAAATATCAAGGCCAGACCGGACTCACGTTCGCCAAGGTCTGACGGTCCGACGCCGGATCTAGTAAGGAGGCCGGGAACGGTGG
>JAHBSM010000011.1 GCA_019639115.1 Acidobacteriota bacterium
CACGTCGCTCTTACCGTCCCCGTCGAAATCGGAGATGGTACGGTTCTGAGCCACTGTGGCGTTGACCGTGAAGTTCGTATCCGATATGTCGAAGAAGATGTTGTTCGAGCCTTCGACCTTGATACGTGCCTGAGCGGTCTGGACGTTGGGGATAGTGACGGTTTCGGTTCCGTCGTTGGCGGTGCCCGAAGCGATTACGGTCGGGAACGTCTGTCCGCCGTCCGACGAGAACAGAATATTGACCGTAGCGGCATTGACCGGTGCGGCCGTGGTGTTTGCCACGTTCCAGGTAACGGTCTGAGACGAGCCGCCGTTGTATGTCACGCCGGTATTCGGCGCGGTGACGACGAACGGACCGCTATTGCCGTCCACATTCACCGTTGCCGTAGCAGTGTTGATGCCACCGCCGCCTGCACGATTGTCACGAGCGATGACCTGAAAGTTCATCGTCCTGGTCACCGTCGGGAGCAGTTCGCCGGTCATACATGAACCGGCCGGGCAAGATCCCTGGGTTGAGGGTGGTACGTTCGCATTATTCAAAATGTACTGAAGCGATGGGAAAAACCGGGTCGGGCTCGCCACCGGCGGGTACGCTCTAAATATCGGCTTGATGCCGTCAGCGTCAGTATTCGGCACGGTCGTCGCCGCCGAGCCGAGGTCATACTCTTGCCAATCGTACGTGATAGTATCGCCGTTCACGTCCGAAGCGGAGGCCGTCAATGAGAACGGCGTTTGCTTCGGAATATTCCAGTTGTTTGCCCCGACGACAGAGACGCTCGGCGGAGTGTTGCCGGTCGCGGTCGTTGTTGCACATGTATTGCCGTTGCCGGTCTGTGAGAATGCGACGATCACTTCGAGGCTTCGCACGTGGAACGTGTCGATGCTGTTGGACGCGAGGTCGTTATTTCCGCAGATGCCCGCATAGGCCATGACTGTGATCCCGCTTCCGGGCTCGTAGGCATTAGCGGCGCTTCGGTTGCCTCCGCCGCAGTTGCTGATGGTGCTGTTAAATGTGTGGTTCGAGCCCCACTGGTGACCCATCTCGTGAGCGACATAATCGATAGCGAATGGGTCGCCGACGGGATTTGGCAATCCGGTGGTTCCTGCACCTTTTGACGCTCCGCAGGGCACGTTGAGCGATGCGACGCCGCCGCTGCCTGTGGTGAACACGTGCCCGATATCGTAATTAGCCGAGCCTATAACGGCATTCAGGTTGGCGGTGTTCTGATTGAGAGCACCAGTGCCGTTCGAATACGGATCGTTCGCCGATGTGCAAGGTGTGCCGCCTGTGCCGACGGGGCAGGTCGTATTGTCGCCCGCATAAACGATGAGGTTATTGTTGGCAACCATCACCATACGCATCGACAGGTCACGCTCATATACGCCGTTGACGCGGTTCATGATCAGCACCTGAGCGGCTAGACACCCCGCCACAGTATTGCTGCCGACAGCATTGCAATACTCCCAGTTCGCCGCCAGCGCCAGCCGGTAGGTACGGAGTTGTGTGCCGGAGATCACTTCGTTCGAGAAATCGGGTATGACATCCTCTGACCTGAAACCGTTTGGCCGAGCGAGCGAATCGTAATCACTCTCGCCAACGAGGCAATGGAAACCCGACGTGCGCGGCGCGTCCTTTTTGTAATAAGTTATGTAGTTCTCGTTGTCGCCTTCGGCATATGGATCGATCATGACCGTGCCTTTCGGCGACAGGACCATGGCGTGGAATCCGCCGCGTAAGGTATCGAACCGTACGGTCGCCGTCGGGTCGTCAACACCCTGCCCGATGTATGTCTCGCCGAGTTCGGGATATTTGTCAGCTAGGCCCTGCTCGACGACCAGCGAGTGCTCGACGCGAAACTTCGCAAGCGTACCATCCGGCATCGGCAGTTCGATGACCATGGGTTCGTTCATCGACGAGAATTCCTGCGGCGCCCGCGAAAGTATGCTACGGAGCCGCTCGCGATCGAGCGAGAATACGTCGTAGGACGACGGAACAACGGTCCGCTGTAGCGGGCGCTTGCTCAACGTTTCGTCGTCTGCTCGACGCCAATAGCCTGTGTGGTCGGCTGCGATCACGCCCGCGGCAAGTGCCGTCAGTGCAGCCGCCGCCAACATTGCAGCAGAAAAGGACTTACGAAAAACTTTCATGTTCACTCCTGATTGGTTTTTAAATGAACCGCTTGCGCCGATAGCTCGGGCGTAAGATGGCTTTTACTTCGTGGTTTCCCAAGAGAAAGGGTATTACGATTATACAGCCCAATCCCGTCGTGTCTAGCGCCCAAATACCTGAAAATAAACAACTATCACAGCTCGTTGTATCGCCTCGAAACGATCAGGCAATGGTCGCCGGCCTGGATTTCGACCCGATATTGGCAAGTGTTAGAATCGTTTAGACGAATGAACGACGCTGATCACATGGCATTGCAGACCGCAGAAGCAGGTAAGGAAATTGCTGCTCTCGTGCCTTCGGCTGAAGAGCTCGCAGTGCTCGGGCGTACGGAAAGGACCGGCTTTAGGCTCGCGCACCGTATGAATCTCGGCCGTTGGAAGAGGCTGATGACTTTCTTTCAGCGGCATATCGGGAGCCTCTGGATCTATCTGGCGACATACAATCTAATGAATGTCCACGGCATAGAGAATGTAGAGGGAACCGATGCGCGGCGCCCGCTGCTGCTAGTTGCCAACCATAGGTCCTACTTTGATATGTACACGGTGTCGAGTGTTCTTTTTCGTCGGACGCGGCGTCCGATGAGGCTTTTTTTTCCGGTAAGGGCAAAGTTCTTTTATGATCGTCCGATAGGCTGGTTCGTCAATTTTGTGATGGGCTGGATGTCAATGTATCCGCCGTTCTTTCGCGAATCGGGCGAAGCGGCAAAGCGCGAATTCGACAAATATTCGCTTCGACGTCTGATCCAGATCTGTTCCGAAGGCGAAGGCCACGTGATCGGATTCCATCCCGAAGGAAAGCGAAATCTGGAGGGCGGACCGTATGATCTGCTGCCTGCGCAGCCAGGTATCGGCAAGGTCGTACTATCTGCAAGGCCGCAGGTCGTGCCGGTCTTTATCGCCGGCCTCAACAACGATCTGCCGAAGCAGATACTCGGCAATTGGACCGGCGGCCCGCCGATCAGGATCTGGTTCGGTAGCCCGATAGATCTAAGTGAATTCGAAGGAATGCCCGACCGGCTACGCACCCATAAGCAGATCGCCGATCATCTGATGTCTAAAATAGCGGACCTTGCCGGATCGGATAGGGAAAGATACGGCGAAATTACTGCGGACGTTTGACTGTGGAGGCAGATGCGGCAGCAGGGTCTGTGGTCGAGACCTGGCCTTGTTCGTCTGGTTTCTTTGCGGGTTCTTCAGGTGACGACCAGCCGGCAGTCCGGAGCAGATCGACAGCGAATTTGACCGGGACGGCCATATTCGCCGCTGTATTCTCAGTGAACACGCCGAAATTGATCCCGATCACTTTCCCGCCGGGACCGAAAAGCGGAGCTCCGGAGCCGCCTTCGGCGGTCTTAGCGTCGTGGACGATACGCCGAGCGTCGAGATCGGTGATAGCCCCCTGCGTGGTTAGCGGAACTATCTTGCGAGATTGAGCAAGAAACTCGATCAAATTCTTTCTTGAGTTGCCAAACCTGCGATTTATCGCTTTTGCTTCGTCGTCATCGACCATCGCAAGCAGCCGGTCGGGGCCGCTCGGATAGCCTATGGTCACGACGGTCTTACCCACGGCGGCCGCGTCACCGACGAGATCGAGCGGTACGGGCTTGATGTCAGCCGGAATTTGCTCGGGATTGATATATCCGACGGCTATATCCTCGCGAGCGCCTACGCCGCGCATCTTCAATTCGAAGGGTTGGGGCGAACTCGGGAAATATACGATCAGCCGTTTGACCCGCGGGCTGCCTCCGCCGGCAATGATCTGCTTGACCTGATCGTCCTCTTCCCACGGACGCACGACGTGGCGGTTGGTCACCAGATATCCGCCGCCGACATAGAAGCCGGTACCGATGAAATCGTATTCGACCGTAGGCCCGTTGCCATCGGTGGTGACACCGAACGCCGGAGGCGGCGAGCCGGGTTCTTCCGGTGCCGTCGGCTCAACCTGGTAGGGCCGCGTTTGCGGATCGATATAGCGGAACACCTTGCCGCTCTTGCGGTCCACAAGGTCGTAAACGCCGAAGATCAAGCAGACGGAATTGCCGTATTCGACCCGCATATTCTGTGCGAGAGAAACGGTATTGATCAGATCTTTGTTGGTTCGGTCGAGTTCGCCAAGCTGGTCTTTGGTCTCGGCCAGGCGATCTTCGAGTTTCGTGATGACCGCGAGTTGTCGTTCGTTCTGCTCACGGGCGTCGGTGAGCTGACGATTTACCGAGTAGCCGATATAAAGTATCCCGAGTATGAACGCGGTTGCCAACACGATCGATATCGCTTTGGTCGTCCAAGATATCTCGCTCAGCAGCTCGCGCGTGAACTCCCGAAGGAATGCTTTGGCATCGTCACGTTTCGGCGAAGCGGCCGCCTCTAGGGCTGCGGCTTCGATGAACCGGGAGATGTGCGGCTGCTCGCGATTGGTGGTGATGAGCGCGGATCTTGCTTCGAGCGAAAAGAACGAAAAGCTGAGGTCAGCGTCGGCCGCCGCGATAGTGTCGCCGTCCATAATGCCGATGAAACGGCGAAGCGGCTTGCCATTGATGCTGAGGTCGATGCCATCGGCGAAGTTGATAACGCGAAACACGCCGTCTGCATTCTCGAGGTCTATCCACGGACCCTCGACCGGCAGGATGTTGCCGCGGATCTGTATATCGCAGGTCTCATCGGAGCCAATGCGGACCCGTTCGGCCGAGAAATACTCAGTCCGCTTTTCGCCATCGGCCGATATGTGAATAATTATCCCGGCTGCCATCTTGAGAGCGATCGGTCAACCGCGATCGGTCAACCGCGAATAGCATACCAAAAACATCGCGTATTAAACTATTACTTTCGATAGTATAAGTTGTTCTATATGAAGAAGTTCATAACCGACCGCGAGCAGCTGGAAAAACTCGCACCCATGCTCAAGGCACCGATCAAGCGGCAAGTGTTCGTTTGCACAGGAAAATCGTGTGAAGCTGTCGGAGGCAAAGAGGTAATGGCCGAGTTTGCCCGCATACTCGAAGAAAAAGGCATCCGTCAGGGAAAGGAATCAAAAGGCCGCAACCCAATGGGCTCTTGCGTCCTGACAGAATGCGGCTCGATCGGCTTTTGCTCCATCGGCACCGCCGTAATGGTCTATCCCGACGGTACGCTGTATGGTCAGGTCCAGCCAGAGGACGTCGCCGAGATCGTTGAGGAGCATTTGGAGAAGGGAACGGTTGTTGAGCGATTGGCGTTGATCGAGCTGAAGGGTTAGGACGTGACGGTACGTGGATTATGAAAGCTAACTTTGAAGAGAAATCTTATGAGAGTTACTTTAATTCTGAGCTTAGCTCATTGTCAGAAGTTTATTTCGCTCCAGGCCAAGCTACCGAAGGTTACTTTGGATTTGATGTTGCTGCGTTTTCGCTTAACCGACGACTCTGGCGGCGCTTAGGACATCCGTTCTGGATTTGGCCTCCATTCTCCGGTACCGACCTTGCCTCTGTTACTCTCGAAATGGAACGATTCCATGGGGAAGTTCTAGATGATTTACCTCAGATTCGATGCAATTTGTTGTTCCAGTACAAGCGTCCTGAACGAATGGAACGTTCAACAAGTTCTGAATGGAAACATTGGCACGTACCTTACTTTCGATATGATGTTGACCAAAATCAGCAGAAACTTCTCGAGGCTATTCATCATTCCTTCGCAGCAAATGTTTTGGTCGCCTACGCCGCTCCAGCGACCGTGGACGTAAATCGACTTGTTCAATGTTCTATTGAGCGATCAATCATTAATAATTCTAACTTTAAGAAGGCAGCGGATTTGAGCGGGCATCGTCGCAACACATACGTGCATGCTGGTACTCATTCCGTCGCATGTAGCGAGCCAAAAACAATTCGAAACATAGATCTGTTAGAAACGATTGAACAACTTAAGCAAGAAACATCACTGAATAGCAATCTCACGAACCGCCAGCTCATAAAGGAATTTGTAAACGGTGTCCGCGCTGTTATTGAACAGGACGAATATTTTGGAGCTTCATTTCGCCAGCTTCTAGAACGGGAGCGAGCAAATGATTATCCGTTGTACCAAGCGTTTTCAACGATGGCCAATGTCAGATTGTTGACGGGCTTACAATGGATCGTCGGCTTTTAGCGCGGCTGCAACGATTTCATTGCCGATAATATTTCGTCTACAACCCTCTTCGCAATTCCAAACAGCATCAGCGAGTTGTCATTGAAGAGCAGTAAGTTCATGCGGCGAGTTTTAGACTTTCGCCTTGGTTGTGGAGAGCAATTATTTGATTTCCTCGTAACGCGAACTGGGCGTAGGCCTGGCCTTCGTCGTCGCTGAACTCGACTTCGAAGACCTCGGGGGCGAGAAGTTCGACAACCGTGCCGACCTCACCACGAATGAGGCCCCGTTCGGGCACGTCCTCAAGCAAGGCTACGGTGTCGAGTAATTCGATCTGATTCTTATGCATCTTGCCTCCTCTTCAGTACGTAGCAACTCGTCAGACGGGGATTTTCTTCATCCGTTAGCACGATCCACGTGCTTCTGATGGGCGCGGTTCCTTCCGCCGTCGTCCAAGAAAAATCTATCACATAACGCTGTCCAAAAGCATCACTTTCGCCCACAACCGCTGATTCTGTTGTGGCCGCAACGTGAAGCAACTGTTCGCGAAATTCTGCGGCGTTCGCGACTGTTATTCCCAACGCGGAAGCGAAAACGCGAGCTTTGTGTCTGCCCCGCAGATCATCGAAATTCAAACAGTATTCGGTCAGTTTACGAATATCGACAATTGCGTTTTCTCCGTTCGGCAAACGCATCTATCAACCCCGCATTGCCGTCAGTATCTCATCCACGACCTTCTTAGCATCGCCGAAGAGCATCAGCGTGTTGTCTTTGTAGAAGAGCGGGTTGTCGACGCCGGCGTAGCCGCTGGCCATGGAGCGTTTCATGACGATCGTGTCGCGGGCTTCCCAAACGTGGAGGACGGGCATGCCCGCGATGGGTGACGCGGGATCGTCGAGAGCGGATGGATTGACGATGTCGTTAGCACCGATCACCCAGGCGACGTCGGTCGAGGGGAATTCGTCGTTGATCTCGTCCATCTCGAAGACGATGTCGTAAGGGATGTTCGCCTCGGCGAGCAGGACGTTCATGTGGCCGGGCAGGCGTCCGGCGACCGGGTGGATCGCGAATTTGACCTCGGTGCCGCCTTCTTTAAGTATCTTTACTACCTCGGCAAGAGAATGTTGAGCCTGAGCGACCGCGAGGCCGTAACCGGGGACGATGATGACCTTTTTCGCCTGCTTGAGTATATCGGCCGTCGTAGCGGCATCGACGGAGCGGACCTCTCCTGCGGGTTCGCCGGCGGCTGACGCGGCAACGCTGCCTCCTTCAGTGCCGAATCCGCCTAGCATCACGCTCACGAACGAACGGTTCATGCCCTTGCACATTATGTAGCTGAGGATCGCACCGCTCGAGCCGACCAGCGCTCCGGTGATGATGAGCAGGTCGTTCGAAAGCATAAATCCGGCAGCCGCAGCCGCCCAGCCTGAATAGCTGTTTAGCATCGACACGACCACAGGCATATCGGCTCCGCCGATCGCCATAATGAAATGTATGCCAAGCACACCGGTCAGCACCGTCGCCGCGATCAGGTAAGTGCTGCCGTCCGTGCCGGGTGCCATCACGAACATCACTCCGAGCACGACCGTCACGATCAGCATGAGCAGGTTGATCAGATGACGGCCCGGCAGCAGGAACGGTTTGCCGCTGATAGAGCCGCGCAGCTTTAGAAACGCGATCACCGATCCCGTGAACGTGATCGAACCGATAACGACGCCCAGGTATATCTCTATGTGGTGGACCAGCAGTTCGCTTTGCGGGATCGATGAATCACCTAGATATGTACCGAAACCGACCAGAACGGCAGCAAGCCCGACAAAGCTGTGCAGTATGGCCACAAGTTCCGGCATCGAGGTCATTTGGACCCGAGCGGCAAGCGTCGCACCGATCAAGGCTCCGACGATCAGGACACCGCCAAGAATCGGCCATCCCGAGGGGTTCATCGCAGCTGCAGTCGCCGCCAATGCGATCAGCATACCGACAATGCCGTACAGATTTCCCCGCCGCGCAGTCGTTTGCTGGCTCAGCCCGCCGAGGCTCAAGATAAAAAGAGCGCTTGCGGCGATGTATGCAACAGTAATAAGGCTGGTTTTCATTTCCTAAACATCCCTAACATTCGATTCGTGACCAGGAAGCCGCCCGCAATGTTTATCGTGGCGATCAGGACCGCGATGGCGCCGAGGATCGTGGTTACGTTCAGTTCGCCCGAGAGCTGAAGCATCCCGCCGACGAGGATGATGCCGCTGATGGCGTTCGTTACCGACATTAGCGGCGTGTGCAGTGCCGGTTTGACGTTCCAAACGACCTGAAAACCGACAAATATCGCAAGTATGAAAACTGTAAGATGGCTCAGCAGGCTGCCCTTCGCTTGTTCGGCAGTGGTCGGCACGAAGTATGCGATCCCGAACAAAAGTATTCCCGCCGCTAATAACACGAACGGATTCAAGCCGCTGCTTTCGTCGTGACCATGGCTTGTGGCGGCCGCCTTGGCTGCGACAGCCGCAGAGCTTTTTGTCGGTACTCCTGGCTCCGGCGGCGGAGCCGCGGGCATCTCCTTGACCGGAGGCGGCCACATCATCTTGCCTTCGTGCAGTACGATAGCGCCGCGAACGACCTCGTCTTCGAGGTCGATCAAAATTTTGCCCGGAGCTTCGGTGCCATTACTACGTGCGGGCTTCTGCAGCTCGTCGAGCAACGCGACGATGCACGCGCCGTAGAGCTGCGACGCCGTCGATGCCATACGAGACGGCAGATCAGTATAGCCGATGATCGTGACGCCTTTGTGAGTGACGACCTTGCCGGGTTCAGTTAGTGAACAGTTGCCGCCCTGTTCCGCAGCAAGATCGACGATAACTGAGCCGGGTTTCATCGACTCGACCATGCCCTGCGTTATAAGTTTCGGCGCAGGCTTGCCCGGAATGAGTGCGGTCGTGATGATGATATCCACCTGCATCGCCTGTTGAGCGAACAACGCCATTTCGGCTTTCAGGAACTCATCGGACATCTGTTTTGCGTAGCCGCCTTTGCCCTCGCCCTCTTCCTTGATGTCTAGTTCGAGGAACTCGGCGCCCATCGACCCGACTTGATCTTTCGTTGCAGAACGAGGGTCAAACGCCCGCACGATCGCACCCAGCCCTTTGGCTGCTCCGATAGCCGACAGGCCCGCAACACCTGCGCCAATGACCAGCACTTTAGCCGGATCGACCTTGCCCGCAGCGGTTATTTGTCCGGTGAAAAAACGCGGGAAGTGATTTGCCGCCTCGATAACGGCGCGGTAACCGGCGATATTTGCCATCGCCGAGAGCGTGTCCATTTTCTGTGCACGAGTGATGCGAGGCACGCAGTCCATGCCGAAAACGGTTGTATTGCGTTTGGCTAAGCGGTCGAGAAGCTCTTTGTTTTGCGCCGGCCAAATGAAACCAACAAGCGTGCCGCCTTCTTTCATCAGGTCAACTTCGTGCACGCCGAGCTTCTCATTTTGCTCAGGCGGGCGAACCTTCATTATCACGTCCGAGGTCGCCCAAAGCTCCTTCGTGTCATCAATTACGGTGGCTCCGGCTTCGCGGTATTCGCTGTCGATACAACTGATGCCGTGGCCGGCATGAGTCTCGACCTGTACGTCGAAACCAAGCTTCTTGAGCTTGAGTATCGTCTGCGGCGTCGCGGCGACACGTTTTTCGCCGGGATGGATCTCTTTGGGTATGCCGATGACAGTCATAAATGTATTATGCAGAAGTGGTTACGTCCGAATTGTATTTGGGTAACGCGAGCCGCGTCAAACACATAGATCACTGACAGACGCGACACGGCCTCGCGGACGCCGCACGCCTATGAGCAGCCAGGGCAGCACGATGATCAATTGTTTGTGATCTTTACCGTCAGCTTGTATGTAGCATTGCCGCGCGTCGGAGCGACCTCGATCCGGTAGTCTCCGTTGTATGGCAGCGTGTTGGTCACGAGCGTCGCGTCGTCCTCTTCGCCCGCATCCTGCAGATACTCGCCGTCGGGGCCTTTGACCGTGAAGGAGGCGTTCTTTTCGATCGAAGTGACGCGGACCGTCATCATCTGTTCAGCTTTGGCACCGACGATATATGTGTCCACATCGCCGCGTATCACGGCTCCGCTGACGACGGCTGACGTCTTGCCTTTTGCGAAGCGAATGCGTTTCGTAACGCCGTCGGCCTCAGTGGCGACGGCCGCGGCCAGGACCGCGACCGTCAGAGCAACAGTGAACACAATGCGTATCTTCATAGTTCCGATCTTCTCCTTAAATGGCCAACGGGGCCTATAACCTTGCCTCGAACACGCGATTGAACGGCGTCTCGGTCGCCCTGCGGAACGAACCAAATCCGCCGCTTGTGACCACCTCCCGCAATGCGTCCTCGCTGGCGACCGCACCTAGTGCGGGACCGCCGAGCGCAAGTGAGTTGGCCGTGCAGCAAAGGGTCGATGCTCCTGAAAAGGTCCTGCCGACCGAATTGAAATTCTCTTCGACCGTATTGCCCGCCATCGGTTCCACGATCATACAGGTACCATCGGGAGCCAGCGATCCTGCGGCGTGGCGTGCGGCTCCGTGCGGGTCGCCCATATCGTGCAGGCAATCGAAAAAACAGATCAGGTCATACCCGTCCGCCGGATAATCATTAGCGGTCGCCACTTCGAACGCGACCCGATCGCTGAGCCCCTCGGCTGCCGCTTTTGAACGGGCGACCTCGATCGATGGAGCGTGGTTGTCATACCCGACGAAGCGCGAATTCGGGAACTGTTTTGCCATTATTATCGTCGAAGCTCCGTGACCGCAGCCAACATCTGCGACCTTGGCTCCGGCCTGCATCTTTTCTACGACGCCGGTCATCGCAGGCAGCCATTCGTTCACGAGATGGGCCGTATATCCGGGCCTGAAGAATTTCTCAGTACCGACGAATAGGTCGGGGTCATGTTCACCCCAGAGCATCCCGCCGCCATTCTCAAATGCGTTGGCGATCCGCGATTGGGCCTGCATCATCGCTTTGATCACATAGAATCCGCCGCCGACGTAGAAGGGGCTTTCTTCATTGGTCAAAGCCTCAGCCTGCTCCGGCGGCATCGAGAATCGGCCCGTCGCCGCATCATAGGCCACATAGCCGCCGGCTGCCTGATTGACCAGCCATTCGCGTACGTAACGCTCGGTCGTGCCCGTTGCCGTCGCGAGTTCTCCTGATGTCATACCGGCCGAGGCCGCCAAGGCCTCGTATAGGCCGAGCTTGTGTCCCATGTAAGCGAGCACCGTACTGAGACTCGCTCCGAAATCGTCCACGACCTTTCCGAGAAAGGCCATCATTTTGTCTTCGTTCAACTGCTGTGTCTGAACCTGCATGGACCTGTACCTCCGTTGTAAGCTGCAAAACAACACGCGGGTACTCAGGCATGAGCGGTCTCGGCCCTGTCCCGCGACTGACCCCGGGCGTAATTAACGCTCGTCCTTGTTTTGATCCGCCGCCGATACCACCGGTGACAAAAGCTATGCTGATTCAGGCTCCGGCACCGGAAGCCTCGGTGTCGGGCCGCCAACGCAGCACAGGCTTGCGCGCGGCCGCGGCCTCGTCGAGCCGTCCGATCCGGGTCGAGTGCGGAGCTCCCTTTACGAGTTCCGGATCTTCGCCGGCTTCGCGGTCGATACTTATCATCGCGTCGATGAACGCGTCGAGGTCCTGGCGGCCAACGCTTTCGGTCGGTTCGATCAGCATTGCACCCTCGACAACAAGCGGAAAATAGACCGTCGGCGGGTGAAATCCATGATCGATCAGCCGCTTTGCGATATCGAGCGTGACGACGCCTTTCGCCGACTGATGCTTGTGCGAAAAGATGGCCTCGTGCATACAATCCGCGTCGTACGGTTTGTGATATGTGTCCTTGAGCTTCTCGGCGACATAGCGAGCATTGAGCACAGCCGTTTCTGTCGCTTCACGCAAGCCGTCGGCTCCGTGCGTGTAGATATAGCTCAACGCCCGGACCATCATCCCGAAATTACCAAAGAAAGCCTTGACGCGACCGATCGAATTTGGGAGGTCGTAGTTCAGACGATAACGCGTTACTCCGTCCGCCGATCGAGGCGGTTCAGCCACGATGTGCGGGGTCGGCAAAAACTCGCTCAGCTCGGCCGTACAGCAACAGGGCCCGCAGCCCGGGCCGCCTCCGCCGTGCGGCGTCGAGAACGTCTTGTGCAAATTGAGATGGATCACATCCACGCCCATATCGCCCGGTCTCGCGACGCCAACGAGAGCGTTCATATTCGCACCGTCCATATAGACGAGCCCGCCCGCCGAGTGGATCGTGTCGCATATCTCGCGGATGTTCTTCTCAAAAATACCGACAGTGTTCGGATTCGTCAGCATCAGGCCCGCCACACCGCCTTCACCGCACAACTCGCGAAGGTGCTCCATGTCCGTCAGTCCTTCGTCTGTCGAGCGAATGGTCTTGACCGTAAAGCCCGCAAGTGCCGCAGAGGCCGGATTCGTTCCGTGTGCGGAGTCCGGGATGAGCATTACGCGGCGGTCTTTCGAAGCCTCGCCATCGCGTTTGTCCAGGAACGCCCGTATGAGCATTACTCCGGTCATCTCGCCCTGCGCTCCGGCGGCCGGTTGGAGCGAGACGCTTGGAAGGCCCGTGATCTCCGCCAGGTCCTGCTGCAGCCGATACATCAGTTCCAAAGCACCTTGTGACTCCTCTTCCGGGGCGAGCGGATGGAGGTTCGTATAACCCGCGATACGTGCCATCTTCTCGTTGAGCCGAGAGTTGTATTTCATCGTGCACGAACCGAGCGGATACATTCCGAGGTCGATGGAATAGTTCCAAGTCGATATACGCGTGAAATGACGTATGACGTCAACCTCAGACACTTCGGGAACGCCGTCTAGCCCGTCATCGCGTCGAAGATCGGCCGGTATCGGGTCCGTTTCGGGCACGTCCAACTTTGGCAGGCGATATCCGACACGGCCGGTTTGAGAACGTTCAAATATCAACGCTTCGTTCTGGGTTGGGTGAGATGTGACTTTCTTAATGCTCATTTTTCATCGCAATAATTACTAATCGGACGATCACTAATTAGCAATTAGTTCTCTAAAATAGCTACGCTTTCGGTAATCCGCTTTTCGCGACGGACTCAATGGCGTCGCAAAATCTATCTAACTCCCACATTGTCGTATAGACATTCGGCGTGATCCGAATGCCGGTAAATTCATCATGCACGATCGGCGTCGTAAATATCTTGTGTTTGGACATCAAATATCCGCCCAAGGCGACCGGGTCAACTCCCTCGATCTTGAAATTCGCGATCGCGCAGGACTGTTTTGGGTCGAATGACGTATTGAATCCAACCTTTGGAATGTCCTTGAGGCGGTTCATCCAATACCGCGAGAGGTAACGAAGCCGCTCTTCCTTGCGTTTGCCGCCGATCGCGTTGTGGAACAGGATCGCTTCGCCGATCGCGAGCCGCATCGCGGCAGAATGCGTTCCGATCTCCTCGAATTTGCGTATGTCGTTCTTGTTCTTATCCTCGGACGCCATCAATGCCCAGACCTTTGCGATCTTGTCCTTCTTGACGTAGAGCATTCCCGTTCCCTTTGGAGCGTAGATCCATTTGTGGAGCGAAGTGCCGTAGTAGTCGCAGCCAAGGTCGGCCTGTTTGAAATCAAACTGTGCAAACGCGTGAGCTCCGTCAACGATCGTCTCGATGCCGCGTGAGCGAGCCATCTCGCAGATCTTTTTGACCGGTAATATCTGTCCAGTGAGATTGATCTGATGCGATACGAGAATGAGCTTTGTCCGTGGAGTCACGGCTCGCTCGAATGCTGTCGCGATGTCGTCAACATTCTGCGGTGCGAGCGGGATTTTGATTAGGTTGAGTTTCAGGCCTTCGCGCATTTCACGCTGCTTGAGAGTGGTGATCATTCGCGGATAATCCTGCGTCGTGGTAAGTATCTCATCGCCGGACTTGAGGTCGAGGCCCATCAGCAGGATCTCTAGCGACTCGCTCGCGTTGCGTGTGATCGCGATCTCTTCCGGCGAACAACCGAAAATCTCGGCAAGCCCGGTGCGAACCGTCTCAGATTGCGGCTCGAGGATCTGCCACATCGTGTAGGCCGTCGCGTCCTCTTGTTGCCACGTGTAACGCACAAACGCCTCAGTGACCATCCGCGGGCTCGGGCTGACACCGCCGTTGTTCAGATTCACAATGCCGCGTGTTACCGAGAAAGCCTGTTGTATGGTCGCCCAGTAATCTTCGTCAAGAGCGGCTTCTACAGGCGAGAGGTGTTCGATGTGTTTACCCGCCGCGACGACTTGGTTAAAAAGCGAACCGACGGTCGCCGATGTGAGCGCGGCCAGGCCGAGGCCTTTGCCTGCGAGTGAAACGAATTTGCGTCGGTCCATGCTCATATCACATCAGTGCAAACGGGTCTCTGATCTCCTGCAAACAACATCGGCATAAGAATGCCTCAGCGTTAAGCCGTGTGCCGCAATGCGGACATGGAATTTGGCCTCTCCAACGCTTTCGGTGATCAATGGCAACATTCTGTATCGCTAAAGATATGCCAATGACCATGATAAAGATCATGGTCGGGCCTAGGCACAGCAATATCTCTGTCGCGCCAAAGATCATTTCTGATTACCGTCCTTCTTGCTCGGCCAGCTATTCCAAAGCAGGGCCGCGCCTATGATGCTGATCAACATAAAGATCGGGACGAAACAAATGATCGCCTCGCTCAAGAGATAGATCGTGCTCTCCATTAGCCTAGTGCCGCCAAAAGCCGCTCGATCTGATCGCGGCTATTCGTCTCCGTCACACAAACAAGAAAATCGTTATCATGTCCGCCGTAGTATTTCGCCAATGCCAGCCCACCGACGATGCCTTTCTCGCGGACAGATTCTAGAACTTCGGCTGCCGAACGCGGGCCGCGGACCACGAATTCGTTGAATGTCGGCGACGAAAAGGGAATCGAGTAGCCGTCGAGCAAAGCTATCTGCGATTTGGCGTAAGCGGCCTTTTGGGCATTCTGTTCGGCAACCTCCTCCAATCCTTTTTTGCCCATCGCTTCCATATAAATGGTGGCGGCAAGGGCGATCAGTCCCTGATTCGTGCAGATGTTCGACGTCGCTTTTTCGCGGCGAATGTGCTGCTCGCGGGTCGAAAGCGTCAGAACAAAGCCTCGGTTACCGTTCTTATCGTATGCAATGCCGCAAAGCCGGCCGGGCATCTGACGGACAAATTTTTCTTGTGTCGCAAAGAATCCTACGTGCGGCCCGCCGAACGACATCGGAACGCCCCACGACTGGCCTTCGCCGACGACGATATCGGCTCCGCAGGAGCCGGGCGTCTTGAGCAGCCCGAGCGAGATCGCTTCTGTGACAGTCACAACGAGCAACGCTCCGACGGCGTGGGCAGCGTCTGCGAGGGACGTGAGATCCTCGATACAGCCAAAGAAGTTCGGCGACTGGACAACCAGAGCGGCCGTATTGCTGTCCAGTGCCTCAAGCCCGCTGACCCGGCCCGTCTCATTGTCATACCCGACCTCGACGATCTCGGTGTCTCCGTGCTGAGCATATGTAACGGCGACATCACGATACTCGGGGTGGACCGACCTGGCGACCACTATCTTGTTGCGGCGCGTGACCCGCTGTGCCATCAGATAAGCTTCGGCCATCGCAGTCGAACCGTCATACATCGACGCGTTCGCGACCTCCATGCCGGTCAACTGACAGACAAGCGTCTGGAACTCGAATATGTATTGCAGCGTCCCCTGCGATATCTCAGGCTGATACGGCGTGTAGCTCGTAAAGAATTCACTTCGCTGGATCAGATGGTCAACTATAGTCGGCGAGAAATGCGAATACACGCCCGCGCCGAGGAATGAAGGCTTTGTCGCAGCGGTGTTGCGGGCGGCCATTGACTCCATTTCGGCCATTACCTCCGGCTCGGCGAGCGGATCGGTAACGTTCAATTTCCTGCCGAGTTGAATGTCGGCGGGGATAGATCGAAACAGTTCTGCGGCTTCGTTAAGGCCTACGATCTCGAGCATCTCGGATCGTTCTTCGGGTGAATTTGGTATGTATCTCATCGAAATAAACTCGTATGCGCTGATGATATCAAAGTTAAGGCCGCAAAGTGAAAAAGCCGCCGGGATCTGACCGACGGCTTGACGGAAAAAATGTGCTGCGGATCACCGGCGAATGAGCCGGAAACTGCCGGAAACGTCAAGCTTCTTGACCTCTCCGTCGTCGGTCACAGTCTGGCAGATGCCGTGAAAAGTGCCGGTTACGAATCCGCCCGGAAGCGGAAAAGCCGAGATGACTATCTCGCCGTCTTCTTGAGGCATCAGCAGCGTATTCCCCTGAAGTACCGTAGCCATCAGGTTAAAGCCGTTCGTCGTATTTTCACCGCCGATCTTGTACGTTCCGACCTCTCCCTTGTCCAATTGGCCGGTAAAGGTAAATGACGGCCCGTCACCTTTGCTGCCGGCACCAAAAAAGAGCATGTACTTGCCGTCAGGATTCTTGAGAACGTAGCCGTCGTGAGTCTGATACTGGGTCGATTTGATGTCGGTCCGCTGGCCGCCGCTCACGACGGTCATCTCCATGTAGCTGCCGGATGCCGCATCAGCCTTCTTTGCATTCTCAGGTCTCTGCGCAAATGCACTGCCGGCGGCCACGGCGAGAATGATCGCGATGATCAAGGCCCTCATATTATGACGACGCCTCCAGGTACTCTTCGTATTCAGCCGAAGACATCAGAGCATCGGCTTCGCCCGGGTTACTCATCCTGACCTTTACCATCCATCCGTCGCCGTACGGATCGCCGTTGACGGACTCGGGCGTGTCATTGAGGCCTTCATTGACCTCGGTCACCTCGCCGCCGACCGGCGTAAAGATCTCGGACACTGCCTTGACCGATTCGACCGAACCAAATGCGGCGTGGGCGTCGAAATTATCGCCAACTCTCGGAAAGTCAACATAGACGACATCGCCCAGGCTGTGCTGTGCGTAATCCGTGATGCCGATAGTCGCCAGGTCGCCATCGACGGCGACCCATTCATGGTCCTTGCTGTAACGAAGATTCTCGGGAATGTTTGACATAATTTGATCTGGCCTATTTCTGGCGTTTGTAGAACGGGGTTGGCACGATCACGGCACCGACGTGCTTGCCTCTGATGTCGATTTTAATTTCTTGACCGGGTTTTGCAAACTCGGCGGGCAAGAATGCGAAGCCGATGTTCTTCTTGAGAAAAGGCGCCGGCGAACCACTCGTCACCTGCCCGCATTTTTCTCCGTTGACGAATACATCGTAACCGTCGCGTGCTATCCCGGGTTCCGTCATTTCGAATCCAGCTATAAGGCTCCGAGGCCCGGCTTCCTTTGCTGTGGCGATAGCGTCGCGGCCAATGAAGCCGCCTTCTTTGCCGAGTTTTGTGATCCAGCTCAGGTTAGCCTGGATCGGCATTACATCGTCGGTGATCTCGTGTCCGTAGAGCGACATCGCGGCTTCGAGCCTCAAGGTATTCCGCGCGGCAAGCCCGCATGGGAGGATTCCGTCCGGTTCACCGTATCGTCCGGCTTCGAGCATTTTGTTCCATAGCTGCTCAGCAAACTCAGGAGCGGCATATACCTCAAATCCGTCCTCGCCGGTGTAGCCTGTACGCGAGATGATCGCCTCTACGCCATCGACCACTCCTTCCGTGAACCAATAATATTTGATCGCCGACAGGTCGGTATCGGTCAAGCCCTGAAGTATGGATTCCGCTTTGGGCCCCTGTATCGCGATCTGGCAATAGTAGGGGCTTGCGTTGCGTACAGTGCAGCCGCTCTCGGTCGAATGCTGTGAGTTTATCCACGATAGATCTTTGTCAGTCGTCGCCGCATTCACTACGAGCAGCAATCGCTCAGGGCCAAAACGATAAACAAGCAGATCGTCAACCACGCCGCCGTTCTCGTTCGTCATGCAAGAGTAATGAGCCTGGCCGTCAACCAATTTCGAGACATCATTTGTCGTTAGCCAATTTACAAAGGCGATCGCTCCCGGTCCTTCGACCCAGACCTCGCCCATATGCGAAACGTCAAAGAGTCCTGCCGCATTTCGGCATCGAAGATGTTCTTCCAGCACACCGGCGGAGTATTGCACCGGCATATCCCAGCCGCCAAAATCGATCATCTTCCCCCCAAGGCTGCGATGGGCAGCATTGAGCGGCGTACGTTTGAGCTCTGTGTCGGTCATATATGTCAGAAGTGTAGCCAAGCATTCGACGCGAGCACAAGCCCGCGCGTCCCGCTCGCGTTCGAAAATGGGCTAATTCTTTCGCTTTCCGTCGGGCAGCGGCTTTTTGGAAGCTTCGATTATTTGGTCGCAGAGGTCGGCGAGGTCGGAGAGTACACCGATCTCCTGGCGGTCGGTCGCTTTTTCGAGTTCTTGTGCAAAAATGGGCCGAAGTCTAACGGCTGCGGCCGCCAACTCTCGCAGAGCTTTCGGAAAGATGTCGCTGAATTTCTTAGGATTCTTGACGTCAGGATCGACGACAAGAGCATCAGGCCTTTCGGCGAGGTTGTCGATGTCATCGATCGCCTTTTGCAGGATCTTCTTTGCGTCCGTCAAAAGCTCCAGCCGTGTGCCCGTCGGGGTTGGGCCCCACTTTTCTGTTTCTTTCTTGCCGAGTGACGGAGCCGGAACAAGCCCGACGGCAGCGAGCCTTCTGTCCATCGCCGTAAGTAGCACAACAATGCGCTTGTCGAGTTCCTGATTGTCGCGGACAAGTTCTATCTCAGCATCGGTAAGATAATCGCGTCTCTGTGCGGATGCGTCACCAGTACCGAAACCGACGATCGCAAAAAGAGTAGCGAGCCAAACAAGCAAGATGGCCAGGTCTGATGATTTTTTCATGGTCGTTGGGTTGGCCTCATATTCGGTACGACATCGTCCGAGAACATCGGCTCCAAAGCTTTACCCCGGGCGTCCTGCGCCACTTTGATCAATTTGCGCAGATAAGGCTCGTACTCGATCGGAGCAGACCTTCGGATGAGCTCTAGCTTCAGGATCTGAGGGCGGATCGCGGCTTCGAACCGCTTTAGGTTCTCAAAGGAGCTCTTCCTGCCGTCGGCTTCGCGAATCAGTCGCGTTAGAGTTCCGTCAAGCAGCCCGTGATAGGCCCCAAGCTCGTCATTCATCTTCAGATAGCTGCGGGCATCGAGTTCAGTTTGCGCATTCGATAGGCGCCGTTCCATCAGCATAATCGCCGTTTGGAGCCGGTCGCGCGGGTCCTTGGTATCGTCGAGCCGTTTCTGTTCTTCTTTAGAGATCGCTTTTATGGGAGGAGGAGCGGTATCTAGTTCGTCCTGTGCTGCCGCCGATGAGCTAAATATAAATGCGACGGCAACGAACAGAACGATACCATTGCGGCCGAAAGCCGTTTGCGGGAGAGCGATGGCTATGAACTTATGGGCAACGAGCCCTAGATATCGCATAACGGGTATCGCATAATGTCTTTCGTCAAATATACATCAATTCTTGCCCTTTGTTTCCCTCGCAAGCTTTTGAACGGCAGGCAGGCGAAGATTGACCTTTCCGATCTCGACCGCATGTTTCTGCGCATCGGCATACTTTAGGAACAGTTGATAATTCGCCATCGCATCGAGGTACTCACCCAGTTGGTCGTGCGTGATCGCGGCCAGATAATAGGCGATCGGGAGCCCCGTGCCGTGATCGATGAGCCAGCGGTATTGATCCCTCGCCTCGGCATAACGCTTGGTCTGAAAAAGTGCGGCGGCCAGATTCGCATGTGCGGTGGCGTTGTCCGGCATAACTTTGATGACGCGGACGAGTATCTCTATCGCTTGTTCCGGCCGTTTCGCCTGCAGTAGTGCGGCCGCGTATCCGACGATGTGGCTGACGTTGTTCGGTTCAAGTTCCGAGGCTCGCCTGCAATGTTCGATCGCCTTGGCCGGATCAGATGTACGGTACTCGGCGCACAGCGCGGCACGCGCCGAGGCGTCGTTCGGATCGGACCTTATCGCTGCCTCGAGATCGGCCACGGATAGTTTCCGCAAGGAAGCGAGCGCAGTCGTCATAACCTGGCGATCGCTCGGTGCGACACCTTCATTTCGAGCAAGCGCCGCCGCGTCGTCGATATTTCCGCGCCGGAGCAGCATATCGAACCTCAAAAGCAACACGGCGGACCTGTCCGAGGAGATGGTTTCGAGGTCGTCGATCATTGCAGCCGCGCGATCGGTGTCGCCGTCACTCAAAGCGAGTCGGATCGCCGCCGTCAATGCCTCGGGGCTTCGCGGGTCTGCTGAAAGAGCTCGCCGCAGACTTGCCCTGGCAGCAGCACGATCACCAAAGGCGATCTCCAGACCTGAACGAGCTGTCCAAAGAGATGCGGGAGCACTCATCTTGCCGTCAGTCATCGTTTTTATCTCGGCGTATAGCTGTCGGCGTCTGGATTCGGACGAACCCGGAAGCAGGGCGATCTCAGCCATTGCCGAAATGGCGACGGAGTTCTCCGGGTCAGTTTCGACCGCCCGGTCGAGCAGCCGTTCAGCTTCCGAGCGGATCGCGGCCTTTTGCTTGTCGTCGGCACTCGCAAGTTTCCGAACAAGACAGTCGCCCAGGGTCGCAAGAGCAAGCGACCAATCCGGGCGAAGCTCAACTGCCTTTCGAAATGCTGCTTCGGCCAAGTCGGCCTTACCCATAGAACGATAGGCGTTGCCAAGCTGGAACTCCGCTTCCGGGAATTCCTTGGCGGCCTCGATCGCCTTGAGATAATACTCGACTGCTTTTACGAGATCGCCTTTTTCGTGGGCGTCCTGTCCTGCGTTGAAGATGGCAACAGGATCTTCGGCCAGTTCCTGGGCCGGTGCGTGGAGGGCCGACGCCCCGGCAAGCAAGAAAAGCAAAGATGCCGAAACGAGCACGCTCGGAATGACCCGGTCAGCTCGGGCAGCGAATATTTTGATCATCGAATGTTGCTTCAGGCTTAGCATTAGACCTAGTCATTGCCAGACGTGATTTGATTTAGGCGACGATTGTAAACTAATATATCGGTTCGCTTTTTAGTAGCGACATCCCGTCTTTGATGGCACCGAACCATCCTATAAAGTCAACCTTTTGTGCCGCCTCAGGCCGTGTCGTGTCCAATATCGATTCGATGCCGAAGGGCGGCGAACTGTTGGATATGATATCAGCGGCCCGCGTCGGACCAGTCCGTCTGCGGGCGGTTATTTTTTACCGGGCCGGGACAAGACGGTTCAACTAATAGTCTATCGGAGTAAATTTAATGGCAAATCCAATGGCCGACGAAATGCGGCGATTCAAAGGAAGCGACGAAAAGAATCCGTTCGAAGCAATGAGTGAACGGTTCGACCGCGCGGCAAAGCTGCTTGGTCTGGACGACGACCTGTACGCGGTCATGCGCGTGCCGAGCCGCGAGATCAAAGTGTATGTGCCGGTCCGGATGGACACGGGACACATTCAGGTATTCGAAGGCTTCCGAGTTCAGCACAATTTTGCACGCGGCCCGGCAAAGGGCGGCATCCGTTATGCTCCTGACGTTTCGCTTGACGAGGTCAAGGCTCTGTCAGCGTGGATGACATGGAAATGCGCCGTCGTTAACGTTCCATTCGGTGGCGGCAAGGGCGGCATCATCTGCGACCCGCGCCAAATGTCGATAGGTGAGCTTGAACGTCTGACCCGTCGCTATACGGCAGAATTGATAGATTTCATCGGACCGGATAAGGACGTGCCGGCTCCCGACATGAACACCAACGAGCAGACGATGGCCTGGATAATGGATACGTACTCGATGCATGCCCGCCACACCGTCAATGCGGTCGTGACAGGCAAGCCCGTCGCGTTGGGCGGAAGCCTTGGCCGACGCGAAGCTACGGGGCGTGGCGTGCTGATTACTGTAAATGAGGCAATCAAGCGTTTGAACAAGACACCGCAGGAGACATCGGTTGTCGTACAGGGTTCGGGCAACGTGGGAGGTATCGGCGCCGAACTCATGCATTCGACTGGCTACAAAGTGGTCGCGATCTCGGATGTATTCGGCGGTATTTACAATTCGAACGGACTGGATATTCCGAAAGTGCTCGAGTATCTTCAACAGAACAAATCCCTCGAAGGATATCCTGAGGCTGACACCATCGACAATAAATCGCTTCTCGAACTCGAATGCGACGTGCTGGCTCCATGTGCGACCGAGAACCAGATCACTTCGGAGAATGCTGACCGAATCAGGTGCAAGATCCTCGCCGAGGGTGCAAACGGCCCGACGACGCCAAAAGCTGATCAGATATTGCACGACAAGGGCATCTTCGTCATACCGGACATCCTGGCCAATGCAGGCGGCGTTACGGTGTCGTACTTCGAATGGGTGCAGGACCGCATGGGCTACTTCTGGTCCGAGGCTGAGGTCAACGCACGTCTCGAGGACAAGATGATCGCCAGCTTCAATGAACTCGTTCATTATTCAGACAAACACTCGGTCGATTCGCGTACGGCGGCCTATATGCTGGCGATCGACCGCGTCGCTTACGACACACGCATGCGCGGCATTTACGCCTAGCTGTAACAAGGTCGGCATATGCCCGTAATTGATTAAAAACACTTGCTTTTGCGGTCGAGTTGTTTTAGTGTTTAGTGCTGAGAGAGGTACGACCCGTCGTTAAAATTGACAATTGGCGGCCTCTCTCGTATAACGATACAGAACTTTGATTTGTTGGACTTGCTGGTCTTTGCCCGCGGTTTGGGTTTTGAAAGGCTTGGCTTGTATGCAATAATCTAGGCGTTTGAATTTTGCGTAGCTGTACCTGAAGGAACATGCTGCTTGTTGACTTTTCAATTTATTTTATCGGCGGAGGAATGTGATGAAACTCGCTATGAAAGCGTACGTGGTTACGCTATTACTGCTAACGCTCGCCATCGGTGCGTCAGCTCAAAAGAAGAATGCAAGGCCGGAAAAGGATCCGCGTAATCAGGCTCCTACGGTTGGGACCGGCGGTTCGATCGGCGGCCCGACCGGATTGTTCACGGTCTATGACGGCTCGACGCTCCGCAAGGGTGAATACACCTTTTCGGCTGCGATCAGCAACTATGACCGCGATCCCGGCGACGTTGACATCACGTCAGTGCCGCTGAGCTTCCAGGTCGGTATCACTGATCACATCGAGCTTTTCTTCTCGACGGATGCGTACCGTGGTATCAAGGTGAATTCACCTCGTAACCTTTCAGGTTTCTATCTTCCGAATTCGAGGGTCCGGATCGGTGCCGCTTTGACGTCTGCTCCGGCAATCGTAATGTCGCCCCGCGGAACGGGCACGCCTCAGTTCCAGGGAGCGGTCTTCCGCCCGACCGGCAACCAGATCTTTGTGCAGTTCCCGTATGTGAACGGCAACGCCGGAACCTATGGATTGCTGCCGCCTTTCTTCAGCGGCCCGGTCTTTGGTTTTGCGGCTAACACGAACGCTCTGCTTGGACCGCCGAGGACCGGCGGAAATGGTGCTGACAACTTCCCGGGTATCGGTTCGGTTTACGGCAGCATCTTGCCGGGTGTCGTGCTGCAGACGACCACCTTATTTACGGCGAACGGTGCTCCGGCCGGCGAGGGCCCGCTTGTTTTCACGCTGGCTCCTTCGTACCTGCCTGACGCTCCGTTCATCAACCGTACTTACGGCGAAACGTCGTTCAATACATTCAATGCAGGAGCGAAGATCCGCTTCACACGCAACAGCAGCCCGATCGGCATGGGTATCGTCGCGTCCTATACTTGGTTTGCGGATACCGGCCGCGATTTGGCTGGATTCAACCAACTCCAGCGCGGCGCAAGCGGCGGCGGCAACAATGGCGACATAGCTCTTACGTTCTTCGCCGATGCCCGTCTCGCGAAATGGGCCAACCTTTCGTCAAACATCGGTTACAACTACACGAGCAAGGCGAAGGGTGAATTCCCCGGCGGCACCTACACGATGCTTGACCGGCCCGATGAGCTCCAGTCTTCGATCGGAGTCGATTTCCCGGTCAACAAGTGGTTCCAGCCGATCGCAGAACTTCGTTCGACCCGCTACATCGGCGGCCGTACGCCGAATGCGTTCGAGAATCATCCGCTCGACGGTATCGTAGGAGCCCGTATATTCTTTACCCGCTGGGCAGGTATCGGTTTTGCCTACAGGCACAACTTCACTCAGCAGGATGCAGACAGCTTCAAGAACGACACAAATACGGCCACGGTAGTGCTGCCGTGTGTGACGACATCGACGAATTGTACGCCGACGACTATCCGCAACACCTTCACGGGTAAACCGCAGGGCTTTGCCGAATCGTCGGATCCGCATGGCTACATCGGCCAACTCTGGATCGGACGACGTGACAAGCGTGCGACCGAACAGGTCAACCAGGCTCCGATGGTATCTGCCGTTAACCTCAGCTCGACGGTCATAACGCTTGGATGCCCTCCGGGAACCCGTTCGAGGTCAGGTGCCTGTACCGATAACCGCACGGTCAACGTTGCAACCTCGGCTAGCGATCCTGAGAACGATGTCCTGACCTACAACTACACCGTCTCGGGCGGACGTGTTGTCGGTTCCGGAGCTAACGTCCAGTGGGATCTTTCAGGTGTTGGCGAAGGCACCTACACCATCACCGCCGGCGTCGATGACGGCTGCGGCGTATGCGGTAAGACCGAAACGCGTACGGTCACTGTCAAGCGTTGCGACGACTGCGTCCAGGTCTGCAGCTGCCCGAGCCTCACGGCAAGCGGCCCGTATGGCCTGACGGCTCCTGGCTCGACGATGTCATTCTCGGCCAACCTCGGCGGCAGCGAGCGTGTCTCGTACAACTGGGTTGTCTCGAACGGAACGATCGTATCCGGCCAGGGCACGCCGAACATCACCGTCGCCACTTCGCGTGAGATGGCGGGTGCAAGCGTGACCGCTACGGTCTCGATCGGTGGACTTGATCCGAACTGCAACTGCCCGAACACGGCCTCGGCCACGGGTGACGTTGCACCGGTTCGCCCGCCGACGCTGATCGACGAATACGGCAAGAAGAAGGACGACGAGGTCAAGGCCATCGTTGACGCGATCAACGTACAGTTGAGCAATGATCCAACTGCACGCATCGTGGTCGTCAACTACGGCACGGCTGCTCAGGTCAAGGCACAGAAGGCTCAGCTCCTCAAGGGCATGAGATTCCGTGGTACGGACCTCAGCCGCGTAAGCTTCGTCGATGGCCCGAACACCGGCGACGGCCCGAGGACCAAGGTCTGGCTCGTACCTGCCGGTGCAGAACAGCCAGGTATCTAACCGCTGATCAGCTTCGCGGATCTGCCGTTGAGCCGGTCCGCGAACATTTATCGAACCGGGGCCTTCATCACGGGCCCCGGTTTTTTTATTTTCAGGATTTAAGCGCCAAGGTTGGAATTCTTAAGCACTTTGGTTAGAATCAGAGAATGGATCGCCGAAAGATGACCGATGGAGGTCATATTCTCCGACGAACCAACTATCCCCGGGCAGCATCATAGTCGCGAGGCGCTGTATTCAGATGCCTCGAAGCCCTCAAGATCAGACCGTTTTAGATTGATATTCAATGACCACCATGAGAAGTGTATCTAAATGGAATAGGCTGCCTATTTTAGCCGCGGCCGCAGCTTTAGCTTTTGCAGTAACGGCGTATGCGGGTCTCTCGGGGTCCGAGGACGGAGCCGACACTCCGCCATATACAAGCTTTTCGATCACGGGGCCGTCAGGCGGAGATGTCCGGGCCGTTGCGATAGATCCACGAGACAAGAACAAGATGTACATCAGTACATTGGACGGACATATCCATGCCTCTGTGGATGGCGGCCGCTCATGGCGTTTGCTGGTCAATTTTGAGCAGCCGCAGCTTATAATCGACGACCTGTTCGTTGACGTTCAGGATTCGAAAATAATCTTTGCATCGGGTCACAGGCACAAGGAACCCGGCGGGTTCTTTCGCTCGACGGATGGCGGGGTGACCTGGAAAGCTTCGTCCGACCTTAAGAAGGAATCGATCCACGCTCTGACGCAATCGACCGTCGATCCGAATTTGATGCTCGCGGGAGCCGTGAGCGGCGTATGGATATCGCGTAATCGCGGCGCTGATTGGGTCAAGATCGATTCACCGACGAATCCGGTCAACATCGATTCGCTTGCGATCGATCCGCGCGGCACTACGACGTTCTATGCGGGCACCTGGTGGCGTGCCTACAAGACCACAGACGCGGGCCGCACATGGCGATTGATCAAAGACGGCATGATCGACGATTCGGACGTGTTTGCGGTAACGATCGACAGATCGAACCCCGATCATGTCATTGCGTCGGCATGCAGCGGCATCTACGAGTCGTATAACGCGGGCGAGCGTTGGTCAAAGATCCAGGGGATACCGTCACAATCGCGTCGCACGCGCGACATTATGCAGAATCCGGCTAATTCATCCACGATCTACGCTGCAACGACCGAGGGATTTTGGATGACGACCAATGGCGGCAAGTCGTGGTCGCTGACCACGCAGCGAAGTATCGAGATCAACTCGATCGCCGCGCACCCAGACGATCCGAACCGCATATTTATCGGTACCAACAACTACGGAGTGATGGTCTCGGAGGACGGCGGCAGGAGTTTTACTCAGACCAACATTAACTTCTCGAGCCGCTTCACCTACTCGGTTACCGCTGACAACTCACAACCGAATCGCCTCTATGCGGCCACGCGAAACACCGCGACCGGCGGCGGATTCTTCTTTGTAAGCAGCGACGGCGGCAATAGCTGGCAACAGAGCCGCGGCTTTGACGTCACGCGCGTGGCTCCTTTCGCAATACTGCAGGATCGTCAGAATCCGAACACGATCTATATAGGCTCAAATATCGGATTGCTGCGTTCAACAGACCGCGGGGTCTCATTCGCTCCGGTCCCGCCGGGCAAGGTCGCGGTCGCTGCTCCGCCGCGAGCCCCGGCACGAACACCGGTCAAGAAGGGCACGCCCGCCACAAAGGCCGCAACGAAACCTGCTGCGGCCGCATCAGCCGCGGCAAAACCTGCTCCGACCGCGAAATTCGTGGCGACCATCAATGAGAAGATCAAAGTACTGGCTCATACCGAGGACGGCAAGAATGGGCTGATCGCCGGTACTGACAAAGGTTTGTTCCGCACTTATGACCTTGCAAAGGGCTGGGAGCGGCTAAATCTGGGCGCCGGTATCAATGACAATATCTTCGCTGTCCATGTGTCGCCGGCCCGGCCGGACACTATATGGGTAGGAACCGCCGTCTCAGGCGTGATAGTATCACGCGACCGCGGGGCGACCTGGGAAAAGACGTCAGGTGCACCCGAGAACGCACCCGTCAGCTCGATAGCATCTGATCCCAGAAGGCCGGATTACATCTACGTCGGTACGTCGCAGACGTTCTATCTTAGCCGCGATAACGGAGCCACGTGGCTCCGGCGTGGGGGCAATCTTCCTCTCGGCAACTACACGAGCATAATGATCGATCCGGTCAACACGGACGAGATCGTCGTCAGCAACGCTCTCGAGTCGGACGGCGGGATATTCATCACGACCGACGCCGGGAATAAGTGGCGCCGGGTGGATGGCAAAGAACTTCAATTGCCGAGCCGCCGTGTCTGGAGCCTGACGGCCGACCCGCAGAATCCTAATCGGATCTTCGCCGGTACGCATTCGTCGGGTATCTATCGTATCGATCTGCGGCCCACTTCGGCTGCGTCCAATTCAGAGGGCGATCGGCCGCGCGTAGCGAACTGATTCGGCGATCTGCCAATTTTACCCTGAAGGCGGCCTGCGGAGGCCGCCTTTTTTGCATACCCGGGCGTGCCGTCGGCGATCCGGTTAGGTTTGGTTTCGGCCGCAGGCGAAACTATAATCGAAACAACAGGAGCCCAAAGATTGAACAACGACACTGCTTGCCGACCGAAGGTTGAGAACGGCCAGAACACGGCCGAATTCGTTCGGTTCGACGACGTCGGAGGACAGGCGAGACTATTCCTGGACCATCTCGCCGGCGTTGATGCAATACGAGGATTCTATGCGGACGTGCCGAGAGATATTGAAGGGCTTGGATCGTTCGCACCAGAGGTTCTCGCGAGCTACACCGCCGACCGGGCGTCGGTTTGCGACGCTCTCGAGAAGTTAAATAAAAACATCGGCAACGATGCCGCGGCTCTCCAGTCGGTCGATCGGCTCCGCTCGCCCGGAACTGTCGCCGTGCTTACCGGACAGCAGGCCGGATTCCTTGGCGGCCCGCTCTACACAATTTACAAGGCATTGTCAGCCATCCGGCTTGCGGATTCGCTTACCGCCGCAGGGGTCGAGGCAGTACCGATCTTTTGGGCAGCGACAGAGGATCACGACCTGGACGAGGTAGCCGTCGCTCACCTCACGGATGCGGATGGCACGCCTTTCGATGTCAGGTTCGTGCCTGCTATCGAGTTGCCCGAAGCGTCGGTCGGCGAATTGGTCGTCGGGCCTGATACCGGGCCGGTTATCCGTCAAGCGTTGGGCCGTTGCCGGCCATCGGAGTCGGCGGATGCGATTCTCGACGCGGCATTGGCGGCGTACGAACCGGGCGAGCGTTTCGGTACGGCATTCTGCAGACTCCTTGCCTCGTATTTTCGTGGAACAGGGCTTATATTTGCTGATCCGATGGAACCGGGGCTGAAGGCCGCGTCCCGTGACCTGATTGCTGAGGCTATACGCAATGCAGCCGAGATCAACGGTGCAGTAAGGGCCAGAGATGCTGAGTTGGCCGCTCTCGGCTATTTGCCGCAAGTATTGGTTGACGAAGGACATCTGCCGCTGTTTCTCAGAACTGAGGCCGGTCAGCGATCCGCGTTGCGAAAAAGCGGGCCGGACACATTCAAATTGCGTGCAACCGGAGCGACGATCAACGGTGCGGAATTGCTTCGGATCGCGGACGCAGAGGCCGAAAGGCTCAGTGCCGGAGCGCTGCTCAGGCCGGTCGTGCAGGATCAAATTTTCCCAACGGTCTGCTACGTGGGCGGGGCCGCTGAGATCGCATACTTTGCACAGTCGAGTGCCGTTTATGACACGCTTGGCCGACCGAGAACGCCGATAATTCACAGACGGAGCGTGACGGTGCTTGCCGCCCGCCATAGGCGTGCTATGTCTCGCTACGAATTGAAGTTCTCCGATGTCCTGAAGGGCCGGAAGCACGTTCTGGACAAGGTGGGCGAAACACTTATCACAGGTGAGACGGACGAGGCGTTCGAAGCGGCGCGTGCGGCCGTGGAACTGCGGCTTGACGAACTGCAGCGGGTCGTTGAAGCTGCCGATACGACGCTCCTCAGAAATCTGGAACGTAGAAGGGCGCGTATTTTATACCATCTGGACGCCCTTCGCGAGAAAACGAAGCGTGCCCTGGTGCGCCGTTCGGATGACGCGGAACGAAGGCTGACCGCGTTGATGAACGAAGCTTTTCCATTCGATGCGCTCCAGGAACGCTCGATCTCGAGTACTGAGATGTTGGCGGAGCTCGGGCTCGGATTCATTGAGGAACTTTCGCAGCGGCTCGATCCGTTCGAGTCGAGACATTTGGTCTTTTATCCCTGAGATGCAACGGATCCGAATACTGCCAGATAATCTTGCAAATCAAATAGCCGCCGGCGAGGTCGTCGAGCGGCCCGCCTCCGTTGTTAAAGAACTGGTCGAGAACGCGATAGATGCGGGCGCAAGGCGTATCGCAGTCGATATAGAACTCGGCGGGCGGCGATTGATCCGAGTAGCTGACGACGGACACGGGATGACACGTGACGACGCGATACTGGCGTTCGAACGGCACGCTACGTCAAAGATAACTTCGCTTGACGACCTCGGCCGGATCGGGACGCTTGGGTTCCGCGGCGAGGCTCTGGCGTCGATCGCCTCGGTCGCAAAGGTGGAACTGATCACGAAGATCGATCCTGACGAGACGGCGACCAAAGTGAATATCGATGGCGGCCGGCTAGCAGATGTCAGAGACGCCGGCCGTGATAACGGGACCACTATCGCGGTCCGAGATCTGTTCTTCAATACGCCGGCCAGACGGAAGTTCATGCGGTCAGAGGCGACCGAGAACTATCATCTGACGAGTATCATCACCCATTATGCGCTGGCTAATCCGGACATCGCGTTCAACCTCAACAATAACGGCAGGGAGGTTATTCGAGCGGCTCCAGCCCGCGACCTTCGTGAGCGGGCGTTCCAATTGTTCGGCGGCGATCTGCTTGAGAGTTTGCTCCCGGTCAAGGGCGGCAGGCAGTTCGTGGCGGAAGTATCCGGATTTGTCTCGGCTCCGAGAGAACGGCGCACGAATAGGGATTCGCAGTTTTTTTTCGTGAACAGACGTTTCGTTCGCGACAAGGTCATTGCCGAGGGGCTCCGCGATGCCTATCGATCAGTGCTGCCGCACGGTATCTATCCGGTCGCATTTCTGTTTCTGGAAATGCCGGTGGAGGAAGTCGATGTGAACGTGCATCCGGCCAAGACCGAGGTGCGTTTTCGGCGGAGCGATGCGGTCCGAGATGTCATTTCCGAGGCTGTACGCACTTCGCTTGTATCTGCCGGAGTGTCTTCGGCCGCCGATCGACTGTGGCAGCCCGCCGCTTCTTCGGTGCCCGCCGGATCTGACCCCGGGCCGTCGCTATCGCTTGTCCCTGATGCTGTATCCATCGCGCCGCCGCCAAAGCCGTCGGATGCGGCCGTCGTTGAGGCCCAGCAGTCGCTTATTGAAAGCCTCTCAGAGCCTCTCACCGATCTAGACGATGAGGCCGCGGGCGATATCGCAATATCGATCGGCCAATTCGAGCTCGAGATCGAAGAACCTGAGACTGTGGCCGCTGAACCAGAAACTGATGACGCCGGAGTTCAGAACAACGAAGCTTCGCAGTGGCCTGTCGCTGCCGAACTCCCGCCGGTTGATTCCGCCGCAAAACTCGTAAAAGAGGCGGCCGTAGAGGATCTTTCGCGTTCGTCGATCCGGCCGCTGGCTCAGCTTCACGATAGTTTTATTATCGCTGTCGATGATGAAGGCTTGCTCCTGATCGATCAGCACGTGGCTCATGAACGCATACTTTTTGATAAATTCCGTAGGCGTGAAACTGACCGGCCGGTGGAATCGCAGAATCTGCTGCTGCCGGAGACGATCGATCTAACGCCGGCGCAATCCGAGGCGTTCGCCTTGATCGAGAACGATCTTGAGGAGCTCGGATTCGGAGTTATGAAGCTCTCGGGGCGGACCGTTGCGATCAAAAGCATACCGACCGACGTGCCGGCCGCCGAGGTCCGCAACCTGCTTGCGGAGATGCTCGATACGGTCGAACGCGGGAAGCGCGGCGGCGCGAAAACATCGATTCGCGACGATATCGCGGCCAGTCTAGCCTGTAAGGCCGCGATAAAGATCAATATGAAGCTGACGCCCGAAAAGATGCGCTGGCTGATCGATCGCCTGCTGGTCACGAGTTCGCCGACGACCTGTCCGCACGGCCGGCCGGTTGTGCTGCGCCTGACCATGCGCGACATCGAACGCGGATTTCACCGCACATGATCTATGGACGAGAATAAAGTCGAAGAACGACCTGCAGAATTCTGGCGACGCGTCTATATCGCCGTTATCGTGTGGACATTTGTCGTCGTTACGCTGCTCTGGGCATTTTCACGCTATTTTTCTTGAATTGCGATGCATTATCTCGATTGGGCCGTAGTCGTCGCCTATCTGGCTTATGTCATCTGGGATGGCATCCGGATGACGAAGCACAGCGGTACTAAAGAAGGCTTTTTCCTCGCTAACCGCGCTCTTCCGTGGTGGGCCGTCGGCTTGTCCGTGATGGCGACCCAATTATCCGCGATCACCCTCGTCGGTACGACCGGACAGGCATACAGCGATGGCATGCGGTTCATCCAGTTCTACTACGGCCTGCCGTTCGCGATGATCATATTGTGTGTGACAGTCGTCCCGTTCTTTCATCGGGCGAATGTCTTCACGGCCTATGAATATCTCGAGCGGCGATTCGACGTGCGCGTTCGCACGCTGACGAGTTTCTTTTTTTTGATCTCGAGGGGCCTGGGAGTCGGTACGATCATCTCGGCTCCCGCGATCGTACTGTCGATCGTGTTCGGGTGGAACCTGATCGCCACTATTTTCGCGATCGGGTTATCGACGACGGTCTATACAATGTTTGGCGGCGTACAGGCCGTGACATGGACCGACGTCAAGCAAATGGTGATCATATTTGTCGGGCTCGGCGTTTGTCTCGGCGTAATTCTGTGGAGCCTGCCGACGGGAGTAGGTTTTGGCGACGGGCTGAGGCTCGCCGGTTCGCTCGGCAAGCTCAACATGGTCGATACGACATTCGATCTGAAGGAAAAGTACACAATCTGGTCGGGCCTGATCGGCGGGTTGTTCTTGATGCTGGGATATTTCGGCTGTGACCAGAGCCAGGTGCAGCGGTTCCTAACAGCGCGTTCCGTCGATGAAGGCCGCACGTCGCTGCTGATGAGCGCGTTCCTTAAGATACCGATGCAGTTTCTGATACTGCTTATCGGCGTTATGGTATTCGTGTTCTATCAGTTCACGCCGCCGCCGATCGTTTTTAACGAAACGGAAGTGCGCAGAGCCTCGTCCAACGCGGAATTTGTCCGCGTCGAGCGAGAGTTTGCCGCCGCATATGACGAACGCCGTGAGGCGGCGCTGCGATACACGGACGGTGACGCGGCCGCAAGGGCAGACTACGCAACCGCAGACAAAGCCGTGAATGAGAGCCGCAAGGCTGCGATCGCGATAGTAAAACAGGGCGGCAACCCCGGCTTTAACGATGTCAACTACGTCTTCCCGACCTTTATTCTGCAGAATATGCCGATCGGCGTGATCGGGCTGCTTATCGCTGCTATTTTTGCCGCGGCGATGTCGTCGATCGCGGCCGAGCTCAACGCGCTTGCGACGGCGACCACGATCGACATTTATCGGCGGCTGATTGCACCCGACGCCAGCGACGCCCGATACGTGCTGGTCGGGCGGATCACGACACTCATTTGGGGGCTTTTTGCGTGTGTGGTCGCGATCTTTGCGGCCGATCTAGGTTCGCTTATCGAGGTGGTCAACAAGTTCGGATCGTTCTTTTACGGTTCATTGCTTGGGGTCTTTGTGCTTGCGTTCGTAGTAAAACGGGCCAGGGCCCGAGGAGCTTTCTTCGGGCTGCTTTTCGGTATCGCATCGGTCTGGATCGCCAGCATCTACACGGAGATCGAGTTTCTCTGGTTCAACGTGATCGGGTGCGTCGTAACAGTGGCAGCAGGCTACGTGATCAGCCTGACCGTACGAGGCGGCGAACCGCCCTCGATCGGCACTGAAAAGATCATTTGAGGATCAGCAATTATGGACCAAGCATTAAAACGAGCAGCCGGGTATCAGCCTCGTTTCCACGGCATTTTTGTGCGGATAGCCGTGATGATGATCATTGGCGTCACCATGGCGGGCGGCCAAGTTCGGCCGGTAAATGACTATGGAGCGATCGGCCTGACGCAAGCTCTGAAACGTATGGCGACGACCGCCAGCGTGATGATGATAGGAGCTCATCCGGACGACGAGGATTCGGCCCTGCTTGCGTATCTTGCCCGGGGAGAGAACGCTCGGACGGCATATCTTTCATTGACGCGCGGCGACGGCGGCCAGAACATCATCGGACCTGAGCTATTCGAATCGCTTGGCGTCCTGCGTACTGAGGAGCTTCTGCAGGCGCGGCGGCTGGACGGCGCCGAACAATATTTTGCACGTGCATTCGACTATGGATTCTCAAAGACGCTCGATGAGGCCAGGTCAAAATGGCCGCCGGACGTGATCATGTGCGACGTTGTGCGCGGCATCAGGGCTTTCCGGCCGCTTGTTGTCATCTCGCGGTTCTCAGGCACACCTGCTGATGGTCACGGGCATCATCAATACGCAGGCTGGATCACACCGCAGGCCGTCAAGGCGGCCGCAGACCCGGGACAGTGCACCGACGCCGGCGAAGCCTGGCGGGTGAGCAAGTTCTATATCGAGCAGGGATTCTCCGCGACCGATCGTGCTCCGCTTCAGATCAATACCGGCCGGTTCGACCCGATATACGGCCGCTCCTATTTCGAGATAGCCATCGAAGGCCGCAGCCAGCACCGCAGCCAGGGCGAGGGCCGCATCGAGCTAAAAGGCGACCAATTCTCAGGCCTTTTCCTTCAGACTGATGGCCCGACGCGGCCGGAGACTTCTCCTTTCGACGGCATCGATACGACAATAGAGGGTATCGCTCGTTTGGCTGAGAGCAGCGAAGCACCGTTCAATTCGAGGCTAAAACCCTTGGCCGATGCCGTCGCTTCCGTCGCTAGGCGATACCGTCCCGATGCTGCATCGGAGATCGTTCCCGACTTGGCCGCGATCTACAAATTGGCGAGAGACGCCGAGTGGTCAACTCGCCGTCCGGAATCAAAACGCTTTATGAGCGACCTTCAGCGAAAGACGGCCGATGCGATCCGTTTGGCTGCAGGCATACAGATCGATCTGCTTGCCGAGTCGGAGACGGTCGTGCCGGGCGATGAATTTGACGCCGTATTGAGGGTCTATTCGCCGTCCGACGCCGCTGCTGTCGCTGCCGCAAAGATCATAGTTCCGCCGCGTTGGGCCGTGGCGGAACAACAACCGCCGGCCTCACCGCAGAGCGGCCCATTCCGACGCGAGAACGGCAAGTTCAACGCCTACTACAAGATAAAGGTAGCCCGAGATGAGCGCCCGACGCAGCCGTACTGGCTGGCCGACACGCGAGACGGCGATGTTTACGCGTGGCCTCTGGGTAGCGACGGCACACTGCCATTTGCACCAGCGGCCGTCAATGCAGAGATAGCAATAAAGATCGACGAAACTGAGGTTCAATTCACGAGGCCGCTTGAGTATCGTTATGCCGATCCATCCCGAGGCGAGGTCCGGCGCGAGGTAAATGTCGTGCCTGCATTGTCGGTGAGCCTCGATCGTAGTGTGCTCATGGTCCCGACCGGCGCAAAGGCCGAGGTGCGCCGCCTGACAATGAGTATCACCAATAACACAAATCGGGCGACGACCGGGGTCGCTGGGCTCAATGTCAACGCCGAGCCCGAGTGGCTTGTAAAAGCAATGCCGCCTACATTCGCTCTAAAAGCGAAGGGTGAAAGAGCGACGATCACTTTCGAGATAACTATCCCCGCCGGTACGAAACCCGGCAAGTATGGTGTCTCGGGCAATGCGATGGTGGGCGAGTCGATAGCGAACCTTACGATGCACACTGTCGCGTATCCGCATATTCAGACGCATCGGTTCTATACGCGTGCTGACGCTGAGGTGACCATTCTCGATCTTCGCGCAGCGGATCGGAAGGTCGGCTATGTGATGGGCAGCGGCGACGAGGTTCCTGAGGCGATACGCCAGCTTGGAATGACTGTCACGCTGCTTGAAGAAAAGGATCTGTCGGTGGGCGATCTGAACCGCTTTGACACTATTGTCATCGGTGTCCGAGCTACTGAGACGCGTCCTGACCTGATGGCTAACAGATCGAGGGTTCTGGAATACGTTCGCGACGGCGGCAATCTGCTTGTCCAATATCAACGCGCCAACTTTGCCGCGTCGGGTCTGCCGCCGTATCCGGTCACGACAGCCGACACGCAGCGGACAGCAGCCGGATCGATCGCACGCGTCACCGACGAGAACGCCGCGGTCGCGATACTCCGGCCTTCGCATCCATTCTTTTCGATTCCGAATAAGATAACGTCTGCTGATTTCGAAGGCTGGCTCCAGGAACGCAACGCCTATAATCTCGTGACTTTCGATGAGAGATATGTCCCGCTGCTCGAATCACATGATCCGGGCGAGCAGCCCAACCTGGGTGGACTAGTGACCGTTGACGAAGGGAAGGGAACCTGGACCTATTGCAGCTATTCGCTGTTTCGACAGCTGCCGGCGGGGGTTCCCGGAGCGTATCGGCTGTTGGCAAATCTCGTAGCTTTGCCTCGAAATGCGGGCGAAACGCGGACCCGGTGAGACACCGTCAATCGATGACCGCCAGCACGTCGCCTGTTGCGACATTGTCGCCCTCGTTGAATCTGATCTCGCGGACCGTACCGTCCTTGGGCGATTTGAGTTCGTTCTGCATCTTCATCGCCTCGACGACGATCACGCCGTCGCCGGCCGCGACCTCGCTGCCAGCCTCAGCGATCACTCGTACGACCTTGCCGGGCATCGCAGTCTTGATCTCTGCTGTGCCGTCAGCAGTTTGCTGACCGGAACCGGCGGCCCGGAGCCGGCGTGGATCGATCAATTCCACATCGAATGTCTTGCCGCCGATCGTTACGGCGCGGCCGTCGGGAGCAACAAACGCTTCGACTACTCTGTTGCCGATCATAAATTTGACCAGCCCCGGCTCGGGCCTCGAAAACTCGGCCTCGATCGTATTTTGGTCTATCTCGGCACGCACCGAGGAGCCATCGATCTTGATTTCGACAGACAGTTCTTTGCCATTTATCTTTGCGATTCGCTTCATTTCACTTCGAGAGGTCCAAAAGATGCGTCCGATCTGGAACCCAACTATTCGGCGTCGCCGTTGGCATCTTCATCGGCCTTGCGAAGCCTGAGTAGCGTGATGCGTTTCTCATCCGCCTGCAGAACTTCTACCGAGAGGCCCTTTACATTAAGCTGCTCCCCGACCTTGGGAACATGGCCCGCTTCCGTGACGACGAGGCCGGCGATTGTCGTATAGTCGTCATCTTCGAGCGCGAGTTCAAAGATGCGTTCGATCTTGTCGATATCGGTCGAACCCAGCACATCCCAATAGCCGCCGCTGCCCTCGCGTATCTCTATGACCTCCTCGTCCTCTGTATCTTCGTCCTCGATCTCGCCGACGAGTTCTTCGATGATGTCCTCGACGGTAACAATGCCCGCGACGCCGCCGTATTCGTCGATCACGACTGCGATCTGCACATGATTCGCCTGCATATCCTTTAGCAGTTCATCGGCGGTCTTTGTCTCAGGCACGAAGAAAGCGTCTCGTATCATGCTGCTGACCGGCTCGTCCTCGCGGCCCTCGGCCCATGCCTGCATCAGGTCGCGGACGTAGATCAGGCCCTCGATGTTGTCGATCGAATCGCTATAAACCGGCAGGCGGGAGAATTTCTCCTCGATGATCAGGTCGCGAGCCTCGCGCACCGTCGCGTCGAGCGTTATCGCTACGATCTCGGTACGCGGCGTCATGATCTCAGCGACACGGGTCTCGGCGAATTCGACCATCGTCTCGATCATCTCGCGTTCGCTTTCTTCGATAATGCCCTCGGCCTCGCCCACTTCCATCAACGCCTGCAGGTCGTCGGCTGAGTCCTCGTCGCGATCGGCATCATCGTCCGGAGTGATGGTAGATTCGAGCTTCTGCTGCAGCTTCGTTCTGGTGCGATCGGCAAACGGTTCGACAAAGACCGATGCGAGGCGATAAATAGGCCTGATCGCCGGAAGCAGAAACAAGAGCTTCCGCTCGGTATCGTTTCGGACGATCAGCCGAGGCACGACCTGGCGAAAGAGCACGGTCAGCATAATTCCTGCGGCGACAGCCAGGAGCGTCCGGCGTGTTTCGCCACCGCCCCACCCGGAGATCACGACCGTAATGAGCACGATGAACGACACCAGCAGAGCCTGGATCGTGGTCGAGAGAGCGAACCGGAAACGCTGTCTATTGTCGAGGATCTCGCGGAGGAACTCGATCGAGCTGCGATTCTCGTCCGAATCTTCATCCGATGAGATGCGGCGCAGCCCGACATCGGAAATATACGAGAAAGCGGCATCGACCGTTGCGAGGAACAGCATCAACGCTAGCAGGACGGCCGCTATGACCAATTCAGCTTCCATACGGGAACTGTGAGGTATCTTATGGCTCGGTCAGAGTAAAATCAAACGCGAGCATCGAAGCCTATGCCGGATGTCGCCACACGTGGCCGTCGGCGTCAAGCAAAGAATCGGACTCGTCCGGGCCCCACGTTCCGGCAGCATAATTCGGAAAATCGCGTGCCGGCAATGCCGACCAGACATCGAGGATAGGCTGTACGATCTGCCAGCCGGCCTCGACCATGTCGGCGCGTTGAAAGAGCGTCGCGTCGCCGATCATGCAGTCATAGAGCAGCCGTTCGTAGCCGGTGGAGACCTGTTCTCCAAAATGGTCGCTGTAATTGAAATCCATATCGACCGCCCCGACATTGACGATCGGGCCGGGTATCTTGGCCCCGAAGTGGAGCGTGATACCCTCGTCCGGCTGGATGTGGATCACTATGCGATTGGTCCTGAGCCGCTCGATGCCTGTCTCGCGAAACAGGACAAATGGAGCTTTCTTAAACTCCACAACGATCGTCGAATGCTTCTCGGGCATTCGCTTGCCCGTGCGTATGTAGAACGGCACGCCCGCCCATCGCCAATTGTCGATCGAGAGCTTTATTGCAGTGAACGTCTCTGTATTGCTGTGCGGAGCGACATTTGGCTCGGACCGATATGCCGGTACAGCGGTGCCGCCGACCGAGCCTTCGCCGTATTGGCCACGCACGGCGCAGTGCAGCACATCCTCGGGCGAGTAATGCTGGATCGCCTGAAGTATCTTGACCTGCTCGTCCCGCACCGAGTCCGCGTCGAACGAAACAGGCGGCTCCATCGCAGTTAGCGTCACAAGCTGAAAAAGGTGATTCGGTACCATGTCGCGAAGTGCTCCGGCCGAATCGTAGTAGCCGCCACGCTGTTCGACACCGAGGGTCTCGGCCACGGTGATCTGCACATGATCGACGAAATTACGGTTCCAGATCGGCTCAAATATCGAGTTGCCGAACCGGAAAACGAGAATGTTCTGCACCGTCTCTTTTCCTAGATAGTGGTCGATGCGATAGATCTGCTGCTCGCGTACGATCTTGAGCAGGTCGGCATTGAGCTTTTGAGCCGAAGCGAGATCGCGGCCGAACGGTTTCTCGTAAATGAATCGGCGCCAGTTGCCGTTCTCTTCGCGGCCGAGTCCGTTCTTGACGACTTTCTGTGTGACGTTCGCAAATAACTGCGGAGGCGTCGCGAGATAAAAGAAATAGTTCTCCGGGATCTGATGTTCCGTCGTCACGTCACCCAGCAGCGACCTGAGGTCTCCGAATAGTTTCTTGTCGTCGTCAAAATCGCCGCCTGTGTAATAGCATCGCGAATTGAACCACTCGAGCAATGTGGCCTCTGCGCCGCCCGGGACGAACTCTGAAAGCATCTCGCGGACGCTTGTGCGAAAATCCTCGGTCGTCATCTCCTGGCGTCCGACGCCGACGACAGCAAATTTGTGCGGCAGATGGTCGCCTTTTGCCAGATTGTAGAGCGCGGGAAGGAGCTTGCGTTTGGTCAGGTCGCCCGTCGCCCCGAAAATGACCATCACACAAGGGTCGGCGGTCTTTGTATTATCGGCCATAGGAATAATTTAACCACATAGGACATTCGCCGCACAGCGGTACCACCGGCCGGGGATCGCGGCAATTTTGCGCAGGATCAGATCCCCAGATTCTCGCGGAGCTCGATCTCGCGGGCGTTCATCTCGCCGGAATCCGACTCGTGGTCATAACCGCAAAGATGCAGAAGCCCGTGGAGAATGAGCTGTTTGATCTCGTCCTCGATCGACAGATCGTTCTCAGTGGCCTGCTTCCGGGCTTGTTCGGCTGAGATGACTATGTCGCCCAAAAAGCCGGCACCATGCGACGGATCGTCATCGATGAGTTCGTATTCGTCAGGCTCGTGCGGAAAAGACAGAACGTCTGTGGTTGCATCCTTGCCGCGAAAAGCATGGTTGAGCTTTCGCATTCGGTCATCGGAAATGAACGCAACCGAGAATTTCTTACAGTCGGCTTCGGAAACTTTAGCGGCTGCATCGGCCACGAATGCACGAATGGGATCGAGGTCTAGCTTGATCCTCCGTTGTAGATTGATCACATCGACCATAACGGACGGTTGTAAACTTAGGACTACTCGTCAGATATGCACTCGATCCTTCCGCTCGTCGGTTATCGATCCTCGGTGTTTTGCGAGTGCTCTTCGTACGCTTTGACGATCATCTGGACAAGTTTGTGGCGGACGACGTCCTTCTCAGAGAAATACACGAATTCGATACCTTCGAGCCCGCCAAGCACATGTTCAGCTTCCTTGAGCCCGCTTTTTTGTCCCCGCGGCAGGTCGATCTGGGTTTTGTCTCCGGTGACCACTGCCTTAGAGCCAAAACCGATACGCGTAAGGAACATCTTCATCTGTTCACTCGTTGTGTTCTGAGCTTCGTCCAGGATTATAAATGCGTCAGAGAGTGTCCGTCCGCGCATGAATGCGAGCGGTGCGATCTCGATAATACGCTTCTCGAGCATTTTGGTCACCTTTTCCGCGTCCACAAGATCAAAAAGAGCGTCGTAGAGCGGACGAAGATAAGGATCGACCTTGTCCTGGAGATCACCCGGCAGAAATCCCAGACGTTCGCCCGCTTCTACAGCGGGACGCGTCAGGATTATCCGCGAGACCTGCTTCTTAAAGAGAGCATCGACGGCCATCGCGACAGCCAGAAAGCTCTTGCCCGTACCTGCGACGCCTATACCGAAAACAAGGTCGTTCTTTGCAATAGCGTCAAGATATTTCCTTTGGTTGGCCGTCTTCGGTGCGACCGTTTTCTTGCCTGAAGGGTTGAATCGAGATCTTTGGAAATGATCCTTTAGAGAATATGCGCGATCTTCGGCGATCTGCTTGAAAGCGTCTTTTAGATCTTTGTCGCTGAAAGAATTGCCCTCGCTGAACATCTCGGCGAAGTCCCGCAGTATCTGTTCGACCGTCTCGATATCGCGGGGGTCGCCGTCGATCAGCAATTCGTTGCCACGAGCGCCGATATTCACATCGAGCAGCGATTCGAGATACTTGATGTTCTGGTCGTGGACGCCGAACAGCGTATTAAGGCCCTGGGATGGTAGCTCTAGCTTTCGCAGATGATTTACAAACGACAGATCTTAGATGATGCCGATAGGATGAGGCTACCTTATGCAATTTTCGCTGTCAAAGCAGGGAAGTGCGACGCTCCGGGCTAATGCTGCCGACGTAATGCGGCGTCCTCGAACAACGTGCGAATACTCGACTTGCCGCTTTTGCGCCGCATAGAGCCGTTGTGATATTCTTACCCCTTTATAAAGGTCTCGATATTTTTGATCATTTTGAGGAGCACATCAATCTAAATGGCTAATGAAGGTAACGGACAGGTCGGTAAAGTAGTTCAGATCATCGGTCCGGTCGTTGACGTTGAATTTGATAATTACCTGCCGCCGATCTATCAGGCGCTTAGGATAACAAGCGAGGGTTTTGACGGCGACAAAGTGGATGTCGTTGCTGAGGTCCAGCAGCACCTTGGCGAAGGGCGTGTACGCGCTGTATCGATGCTGCCTACGGACGGCATGGTCCGCGGCATGAAGGTCCTCGATCTCGGCGGTCCGATCACTGTCCCTGTAGGTGCTCCGACGCTTGGCCGCGTTATGAACGTGGTAGGCGAACCTGTGGATGAGCTTGGCGAGGTGGTGACGGAAGTTCGCTACCCGATCCATCGTCACGCACCCGGATTTGACGAACAGTCAACCAAACTCGAGATGTTCGAGACGGGCATCAAAGTCATTGACCTGATCCAGCCGTTCCTTCGCGGCGGCAAGATCGGCCTCTTCGGCGGAGCCGGCGTTGGTAAGACGGTCCTTATCATGGAGCTGATCAACAACGTGGCAAAGGGACGCGATGGCTACTCAGTGTTTGCCGGTGTCGGCGAACGCACGCGCGAGGGCAACGACCTTCTCCGCGAAATGGTCGAATCGAAGGTCATCACCTACGGCGATGCATTCACGCACAACATGGAAGAGACCGGCGCTTTCGACCTTTCAAAGGTCGATATGAACGCGATCAAGGACTCGAAGGTGTCGCTCATCTACGGGCAGATGACAGAACCGCCGGGAGCACGTCTTCGCGTTGCGCTTTCGGGCCTGACCGTTGCCGAATACTTCCGCGATCAGGGAAACGACGTACTTTTCTTCGTTGACAACATTTTCAGGTTCACCCAGGCGGGGTCTGAAGTGTCCGCGCTGCTCGGCCGTATGCCTTCGGCGGTCGGATACCAGCCGAACCTTGCTACCGAGATGGGCGAGATGCAGGAACGCATCACTTCGACCAAGACCGGAGCTATCACGTCGATCCAGGCCGTTTATGTGCCCGCAGACGACTATACGGACCCGGCACCGGCTACTACGTTTGCCCACCTTGACGCCGTCACAGCACTGTCGCGACAGATCGTCGAGCTTGGCATCTATCCTGCCGTCGATCCGCTTGCTTCAAATTCACGCATCCTCGACCCGCAGATCGTCGGCGATGAGCACTACAATACGGCGCAAGAGGTCAAACGTATTCTTCAGCGTTACAAGGACCTGCAGGACATCATCGCGATCCTCGGCCTTGATGAGTTGTCTGAGGATGACAAGCTGACCGTTGCTCGTGCCCGCAAGATCCAACGCTTCTTCTCGCAGCCGTTCACCGTTGGCGAACAGTTCACCGGCCTTAAAGGCGAGTACGTCAAGGTCGATGATACGATAAAGGGCTTCAAGGAGATCCTCGAAGGCAACTGCGACGACATGCCGGAGCAGGCGTTCTACATGGTCGGTACTATCGAGCAGGCTCGTGAAAAGGCGAAGAAGATGGCCGCGTCCGCTTAGGTCGAATAGTTTCGGAGTCAAACTGAGATGATCAAGTTAGAGATAGTCACGCCGGAACGAAGGGTTGTTGATGCCGAAGTGGACAGCGTGACCGTGCCAACGGTTTCGGGCGAGGCGGGTATTATGCCTAACCACGCGCCGCTCATTTCGGCTCTCAAGCCGGGCGTGCTCAGCTATGCAGCTAAAGGTGCTAGCGAAAAAATAGCGGTTTCGTCCGGATTCGTAGAGGTGAGTTCGGACAAGGTCAGCGTCCTTGTAGATCAGGCCGACACTTCAGCTGATATCGATCGATCGGCGGCGAGATCCGAGCTCGAGGAAGCCGAACGAGCCCTGAGTTCGGCAGGCCAGATCGAGCTGGATGAGGCACAACCGCTGAGGGATAGGATCGATCTTGCACAGGCACGCGTAGCCGTAGCCGGGAGCTAGGTCCAAACTCGAAGCTCGCAATGAATGATGTTCGCCGGAGTTCTCTTTGGCGAGCATTTTTTTCTTCGTGATATCTGAGCCAAGCTGCGGCTACATTGGGTATCTCTGCAATTGCTTGACATTGTGATCGATTCGGCTATACTCAAGGGCACTTCAACCTAAAAGCGTTAACGTGATTTTTCGCAAATTTTTGGATCGCAGATAGCACTCTATGCGGATGGGGATGTCCCTTGCGCCGTAGCTATGCTGTGTTTCGCATTAGGCCGATATGGCCGCTCGCCGTCCTTTGGGCGGCCTCAAGGAGTATAGAGGAAATTCGTTATGTTCAGCACCAAATCGTTCCGCAGCGTAGCTCTTATCTTGACGATCATCGCGATCAGTATCACCGTCGCCCGTGCTAATTGGCTCGGTGATCTCTATGATTCGGTATTCGCCCCGGCGGCAGCGGTCGAAGAATCGTTGTCGGCCGAACCATTTGGCGGATGCGTCGGCAATGTTGTGATCGGCAGTTCGGGCTACGCCACCTTGACCGCGGCGTTCGCTGCTATCAATGCGGGAACTCACACTGGAACGATATCGGTGAATATCTGTGCGAACACCGACGAAGGAACCGGTACGGCAGTGCTGAACGCGAGCGGAGCGGGCTCGGCAAGCTACACATCGATCCTAATTACCCCGAGTGGGCCGAGAACCATCTCGGGCGCTACTACGGCCGGCTTGCCTTTGATAGACCTGAATGGTGCTGATAATGTTACGATCGATGGACTTAACACCGGCGTTAACAGCCTAACCATTGCGAATACGACCGTATCAGCGACGTCAGGTACCTCGACTATTCGATTCATCGGTGGTGCGACCAACAATACGATCACTAATTCGAACATTCAGGGTTCGGGTACGATGTCGGTCGCTACGAACGGAGCGACAATTTTCTTCAGTACGGATGGGGTCACTGCGAACGGTAACGACAACAATACGATCTCTAACAACAACATCGGCCCAGCGGGTTCGAACTTACCGACAAAAGCGATCCTTGGAAACGGTTCTACGACGACGACCGCTATAGGCAATAGCGGCATCATAATCAACAACAACAACATCTTCGACTACTTCGGAACTGCCGTCACAAGTTCGGGTATCGCTACCAACGGCGGATGTAATACGTGGACTATCACCAACAACAGGCTGTATCAGACCGGGACCAGGACGTGGACGACCGGATCCCTGCATGTGGCGATAGATCTTCGGCCCGCTACATCAACGTCCGGAACACAAGGTAATACCGTTACCGGCAACATCATTGGTTACGCGTCGAACACGCAGACCGGGGTTTACACTCTGACGGGAGCCGGCACGGGTGCGAAGTTCATCGGTATCCTTCACAACGGGATAAGCACGGGAACAACTTCGACGGTAAGTAATAACACCGTCGCGGCGGTGAGCATGACCGGCGTAACGTCGTCCGGAACCAGTACTTCAACACCATTCACTGGAATTCTCTTCCAGGAAGGGAACGGTGTTACGAATGGCAACGTCATAGGAAGCCAAACTGCGGCCGGATCACTCACATTCTCAACGACGACAACCAGTGGTACCGACGTTTACGGCTTGTATAATTTCAGCTCTAACGTTTGGACTTCGAATAACAATAATATTGGCGGCATCAGCGTTACGAATCTGGGTGCGTCGGGTACGTTCCTTGTTTATGGAATGAGAGCATTCACTGCCTCGACGACCACGTGGACCGCATCATCAAATAACGTCGGTGGAACAGTTGCCGATTCCATTTCATTGAATGCAACCGGCACCTCATCGCAGGTCGTTGGAATGTTCACGAGCAATGCTCCAACGGTGCTGACCTCAAATACGATCAGGAATCTGACGACCAATATTGGTACCGGGACCACGACGTCGGCATCTGCTGTCGGTATTTTGGTGTCATCAACGACGCCCACCCACACAATGGCGCAGAACACCATCCATACGCTTACCAACACCAATAGCACCGGTGCGAGCGTCGTCACCGGCATCCAGTTCACCGGCGCGACCGCAAACGTCGTCGAACGTAACTTCATATACAACCTGTTGGCGCCGACGACGAGCACGTCGGCTGAGATCAACGGCATACGCGTGGCCGGCGGGACAACGATCTATCGCAACAATATGATCGCTCTCGGAGCAAACCAGGCGATCGCGGTTGGATCGGCAGCCAGCAATTCCGGCACGACAGGTATCAACGGATTCAACGGAGCGCTCGGGACGGACACTTTCGTTCACAACAGCATTTATATTGGCGGAACTTCGACGACCGGCAGCGGCGCATCGTTCGCTCTCAACGGGACGCAGACCGTCAATACAAGAAGCTTCCGCGACAACATCTTTTTTAATGCTCGAACGAACAGCGGTGGAACCGGCACGAACTATGCCGTGAAGATCAATGGAACGGCAGCCAATCCGGCCGGCTTGACGATCAACAACAATTTGTATCTGGCAAATGGCACGGGAGGTGTTTTTGGGTATTTCAATGGCGTCGACGTTCCAAACATTTCAGCCTGGAGGACGGCTGTTGGTCAGGATGCCGGTAGCTTTGAATCAAATCCGCAATTTGCGGCAGCTACCAGCTCGCCGCCTGACCTTCACATTCACCCGACGAATCCGTCACCTGCAGAAGGCAACGGTGCCGACGTCGGCGTGGTCAATGATTTTGACGGCGAAACTCGCGCAACGCTCACTCCGGTCGATATCGGAGCTGACGCGGGCAACTTTGTTCAGCTTGATCTTTCGCCTCCGGTGATTTCATATACTCCGTTAGGCAACACTGCGGACACGAGCAATCGTGTTCAATCGATCGTTATCACGGATTCGACGGGTGTCAATACGTCGATCCCATTGGGCCCGAGGGTGTATTTCAATAAGAACGGCGGCAGCTATGTCGGCGTTGGTTGTACCCAGACGGGAGGCACACCGCAGAACAGCTCTTGGAACTGCACGATCAACTACGGACTCGTAGGTGGCGTGGCTGTAGGCGATGTCATCCGTTACTTTGTCGTAGCTCAAGATACTGTCGGCAATGTCGGTGCAAATCCGGGGGCGGGCTTCAGCGCGGTCGATGTTAACAACATTACGACCTCGCCGACCAATCCCAATATTTACAACATTGCAACTCCTGTTACGGGAAGTTACAACGTAGGAACTGGCGAAACCTTCACTTCGCTGACCAATACCGGCGGCATTTTTGAGTTCATCAACAACAATGCTGTCACCGGAAATGTCACTATCAACCTTACGTCGGATCTTACTGCTGAAACGGGTACGGTCGGCTTGAATGCGTTCGAAACGCCGTTCACGCTAACTATCAAACCCAGCGGAGCGCCTCGCGCCATATCCGGCGCCGCAGCGTCAACTGCTCTGATCAGGCTCAACGGAGCAAGCCGCGTCACGATCGACGGTTCGACGTCTGGGGGCTCGGACCGAAGCTTAACGATCGAGAACACAAGTACTACTTCGCCTACCGTTGTGAGGATGCAGTCCGTCGGAACGACGCCGATGACGAATAACACGCTGAAGAATTGCGTTGTTCGGAATGGGATCAACACGTCGAGCGCTGTTGTGGTCTCGGATCCTGCGGGTGCAGCGGGCTATTTCAATAGCATTGCGATCACGAATAACGACATTCGCCGTGCGTTCAGAGGAGTATTCTTGACAGCCGTCGTTACAGGCAGCAACGGATCGGGCACCGTGATCTCGGACAACACGATGAATACGGCGGGGGCCGATTCGATCCGCTTGAATCCGATATTTGTCGCAGGTGCCAACGGCGCGGTCATATCGAACAACACGATTGGCGGCATCAGCGACGCGAATGCCGAGGTTCCTGTTGGTATCATCATTTCGACGGGAGCCTCAAATGTCACGATCAACGGCAATACGATCAACGGCATTACCTCGACCAGCACGTCTGCGTCTGCCTCGGCGGCGGGAATTATTTTCTCTGCCGGTGCCGGAGTGGCAACAGCAACGATCTCGAACAACAATATTTCTAATCTTGTCAGTGCGGGTACCGCCGCAAATCACTACGCGATCGCCAGTTTCTCGCCGAATGTGACGATCAGTGGGAACACTGTCACCGGTCTCACGCAAACCGGTGCGACAAGCACGTGGGGCATCGTTCTGGCGGGTGCTGTAAACAATGTTATCAGCCGGAATACGGTAAGTGCATTGACGAACTCGGCAGGAAGTTCGGTGACAAGCGGCATCCAGATACAGGGCCTGAGCACCGGTAATGTGGTTGAACGCAATACCGTTTTCAATATAAAGAGCACCAACACTGGAGGCTGGGGTTCGAACGGGATCTGGATGGCATCCACTTCAACCGGTGCTGCCACAACCGTACGAAACAACTTTGTCTATGACATCGCTGCGAACGGATTTGCAGGTGCCGGCACGGGCGACAACGGTTACGGAATAATCGTCAGCTCGGGCGCCGGGTATAACATCTGGAATAACTCGGTGCACTTGAATACCGATCAGACGGCAACGACAGGGCTTCCGGCCGCATTCAACGTTACCTCGGGCGTTACCGCAGCGGGTGCGATCGATCTGCGAAACAACATCTTTGCGAACAGCCAGACAGTCGGCGTTGAGCGTTACTCGATCTACAGCGGTGCAGCGAACACAGTGTTCTCTGCGATCAATAACAATCTATACTTCACAGCAGGTCCGAACCTCGGCTTCATCGGAAGCAATAGGACATCACTCGCTGATATCGTAACCGGCTTTGGCGGCAATACAGCTTCGCTCGCAGTACCGCCGGATTTTGTATCTGCGACAAACCTGCACATCAATCCGACCTCGCCGGCGAAGGATGTCGGGGCGACGATAGCGACGGTTACCGACGATATCGACGGCGATCCGCGTCCGGGCAACCTCGGATATGAGATCGGTGCCGACGAACTCGTCGATACCAATGCTCCGGATACGTCGATCGACAGCAATCCGACGAACCCGACGAACAGCACCTCCGCGACTTTCACGTTCAGCGGTACGGATACTCTCGGCGGCGGCAACGTCATTGCGAGCTTCGAATGTAGATTGGATGCGGGCAGCTTTGCAGCCTGTGTCTCGCCGCAGAATTACACGGGCCTTGCCGACGGATCGCACACGTTCCAAGTTCGAGCGAAGGACTTCGCCGGCAATGTCGATCCTATCCCGGCCAGCTTTACCTGGGTGGTCGATGCTACGGCACCGGACACGACAATAACGCTGAATCCGACCAACCCGACGAACAGCTCGTCGGCATCGTTCAGCTTTATCGGCAATGACGGTTCGGGAACTGGCATCGCAAGTTTCCAATGCAGCCTGGATGGCGGTTCGTTCACAGCTTGCGTTTCTCCGCAGAGCTATACAGGACTAGCCGACGGGCCGCATTCGTTCCAGGTAAGAGCGATCGACGCAGTGGGGAATGTCGATGCTACACCGGCCGGCTATGCGTGGCTCATTGATACGGTAGCTCCGGACACGTCGATCGGCACGTTCCCGCCCGATCCGAGCAACAGCCCGGATGCAACGTTCACGTTCAGCGGAACGGATCCGCTCGCGCCTGAGGCGATAGCTGGCTTCCAGTGTCAGCTTGACGGCGGCGGATTCAGCTCTTGTACCTCGCCCAAGACGTACACGGGACTCCTAGCGGGTTCGCACACGTTCCAGGTGCGGTCGGTGGATACGGCAGGTAATGTCGATCCGACGCCTGCTAGCTACACATGGACCATTAACCTCGGCCCAAGCCCGGTCACGGTCACAGCGACAGCCGGCACAACCGGCCCGACGGATTACACAACGGTCAAGGCTGCGTTCGACGCGATCAACGCCGGAACACATCAGGGGGCGATCACGATCGCCGTGAATGCGAACTCGACCGAAACGGCGGCTGCTGTATTGAACGCGAGCGGAACAGGTTCGGCGTCATACACGTCTGTCCTCATGAAGCCGAGCACACCGGGCGTGACCATCAGCGGTTCGCTGAGTACGGGTGCGGTCATCATTCTGCTTGACGCAGACAATGTCACGATCGACGGTTCTGTTTCGGGCGGAACTGCGACGGGAGTAGGAGGTAATCCTGCCCTGCGTCAAATGACGATCGTCAATACAAGCACGACCGCCACGGCCGCAGCCGTGGTCGCGATCGAACAAGGTACTGCAGGGGCCGCGAACAACACTTTGCGCAATCTGAATGTGAGCGGACAGGATCCGACGCAGACATTGCTAGGAATTCACGTTGGTGGAAACACCATCGGGGCATCACCGACCGTGAATAACTCGAATGTCATTATCGAGAATTGCTCGGTCCAGAAAGCGATACTTGGCATATTCAATAACGGTGTTTCAGCTGCGTCGCCGGGCACGGGCATGGTCATTCGTAGGAACGACCTGTCGGCGACAGGTGCCAATCGACTGCGCCGCGGCGGCATCTTCTTCTTCAACCAGGATGGGATACAGGTAACTGAGAATGCGATCGGCGGCATCGATTCCAACGAATCGGCCGATTCGATCGGCATCATCGCCGGTATTCAAAATGTGACGAACACTACAACGACAAGCGGCGGTGTAGTGAACGCCAATATCTCGCGTAACCGCATCAGCGGAGTAGTCTCAGCCAGTACAACGGGATTCTCGGCGGTCGGTATCGCGGTTGCCGGAGGCACGACCGGCCCGAACACGATCAGCAACAACATGATCTCGGGCGTAATTGCTCCGTCAACCAGTCCGGACCTCGTTGCGGGTATTTTCGTTACAGGCGTAACGTCCTCTAATACGCGAATATACAATAACTCCGTCGCCCTCTCGGGCGATCGGGGTTCGGTCGCAAGCCAGATCGGCAGCTACGGCATCGCCGTGACTGGTACAACGCCGACGGTTGATATTCGCAACAATACCTTCTACACGGAACAGACCTCAGGCGGCGGAGCGAACGCCAAGAGCTACTCCATCGGCGTAGTTTCGACCGCATTTGGCAGCTACACGCTAAACAACAACAACTATCTCTCGACCGGAGCCAACTCGGGCGGATGGCGCCGCGGCGGCCTTACTGCTACCGGCACGGACGTGACGACGCTATCAGCATGGCAAACGGCGACGGGACAGGAGGGGGCTTCGTTGTCGGTCAATCCACAGTATGTGTCGCTAACGGATCTGCATCTGCAGGCCGGAAGTCCTCTGAAGGACGTTGGCGCTACGATAGCGACGGTTGTTGACGATATCGACAGTGATCCGAGGCCCGGCAATCTCGGCTACGAGATCGGAGCTGACGAACTCGTTGACACCAACGCTCCGGATACGTCGATCGACAGCAATCCGACCAATCCGTCGAACAGCTCGTCAGCGACGTTCACGTTCAGTGGTACGGACACGCTCGGCGGAGGCAACGTAGTGGCCGGATTTGAGTGCAAGCTCGACGCCGGTTCGTTCGCGGCCTGCAGTTCGCCGCAGAATTACACAGGCCTGGCCGATGGGTCACACACATTCCAGGTCCGTGCGAAAGACTTTGCAGGGAACGTCGATCCGACGCCTGCGAGCTTTACGTGGGTGATCGATACGATCGCTCCGGACACGTCGATCTTGACGAATCCCCCGGATCCAAGCTCAAGCTCGAGCGCCACGTTCACGTTCAGCGGAACCGATCCGCTTGCACCTGAAGCGGTCGCCGGGTTCGAGTGTCAAATCGACGGAGGCGGCTACAGTTCATGCGTATCGCCGAAGACCTATACGGGCTTGGCAGACGGATCGCATACGTTCCAGGTACGAGCGGTGGATACAGCCGGAAACGTCGATCCGACGCCGGCAAGCTACACTTGGACGATCACGTCCGGGCCTGCGGGTCCCGTGACGGTGACCGCAACAGCGGGCACCACCGGGCCAACGGATTATCCGACATTCAAGGACGCGATCGATGCTATAAACGCCGGTACCCACCAGGGTGCGATCACGGTGTCTGTCGTTACCAACACGACCGAAACTGCCACCTCTGTGCTAAATAGCAGCGGAGCGGGCTCGGCGTCCTACTCATCGATCGTGATCCGTCCTGTCAATGATAATGTGACGGTCGCCGGGCCGTCGGTAGCGGGACGAGGATTGTTCGAACTCAACGGTGCGGACAATGTGACGGTCGACGGTGACAACCCGAATACATCGGGAACGAACCGCAATCTCACGTTCACCAACACTGCGGCTAACACTGTCAACTACACGTCTGTTATACGCGTTGCCCTAGCAACGACCATAGTGACGAGTGCCGACAATGTTACGATCCGCAACTTGAACCTGAACGGAAGTGCGACCGGACGCAATATCGCGACTGCGACGTCCAATACCGCGCCGGAAAGCACTGTGTTCGGTGTGTTGGCAACCGGCGGAGCCTCTACCGTTAGCCAGACCACGGCCCCGTCGGCTATCACGTCGACAACGAGCACGATCGGTGCGGGTGCGACCGCGACGAATCTTACGATCAGCAACAACTCGATCAACACTGTCGGTCGAGCGGTTGCGGTCCATGGAGCGGCGACGTCGGTCTTCCCGGGACTTCGGATCCTTGGGAACGTCATCGGCAATGCTACGGCCGGAGCTGTCGATCAGGTAACGGGTATCGGCATCACAGCTCAGGGTTCGGCGGATGGTCTGATCCGCGGCAATACTGTACGCGTCGAGGGCTTTATTGGGTCGTCGGCAGCGACGCATGCGATAAATGTCGGTGTGGTCTCTGCAAACGGCACTTTCACGATCGAGAACAATAAGGTCGAGAGGGTGAGGAATAATAATCCTGCATCTTGGTCGGCATACGGCATCAATCTCGGCGGAAGTAACAATCACATTGTCCGCAATAACTTTGTGTTCAATGTAATGAACGATCAGGTCGCCGGCACGGGAGCGTTTGGTACGACATTCGGTGCCTACGGCATCCGCGTCGGTTCCGGAACCGGGCATAAGATCTACCATAACTCGGTAAATATCTTCGGCCCGCTCGGAGGCGTGACCAATACGAACCTTACGGCAGCGTTCGTTCTAGTCGCGACGACACAGACAGGCGTCGATGTGCGGAATAACGTATTTGTGAACACCGCAACCGGCGGCAACCCGACAGGAACTCGGCACGTTGCGATATTCCTGCCATCGGGAGCGACGTCTGCGTTGGCCCTCATACTGAACAACAACGACTATGTCGAGGGAACTGATGCGAACAGCCGTTTGGCTCAGGTCGGCACGACTTTCGGTACAGGTGAGTACACGGCGGCTAACTTTGATCCGTCAAATACGACGCCCGCTACCAACTTCCGTGCATACTCGAGTACTCTCGGGGCCGCGACGAACGACAACGCCTCGCAGAAAGTCGATCCTCAATTCGTATCGGCTACGGATCTGCACATAGCAGTGGGTTCGCCGATGGTAAATGCGGGAGCGGCTGTCGGTGTCCCGAACGACATAGACGACCAGCTTCGCGTTGCGGCACCTGACGTAGGTGCGGACGAACCGAGCGGCGTCACGCCGACTGCCAATGACATGGCAGCAGTTTCGGTCGTTACGCCTGCAAATGCAGCAGTGTTCGCGGTCGGTGCATCCACCACTCCGCAGGCCCTGTTCGCCAACGTCGGTGCCAATACTCAAACGAACGTTTCGGTCCGATTCCAGATAAGCGGTCCGGGCGGCTACGTTTACACTGACACCCAATCGATCCCGTCTATCGGTACGTTCCAGTCAACGACCGTTACGTTCGCTGCTGCTCCGGCATTCACCACGCCTGGTGCATACACGACGACGGCCGAGGTGCTGACGCCGGATGACAACGGGTCGAACAACTCAACGGGTGCCGGATTCACTGTGTTGCCGCCGCTCTCGGGCACTTACACCGTCGGGTCAGGCGGCAGCTTTACATCGCTGACAAACCCGGGCGGACTGTTCGAGCAGTTGAATACTGTCGGGGCCGCAGGCAATGTCACCGCCAATATCACTTCGGATCTAAGTGGTGAGACCGGCGTCGTTGTACTAAATCAGCTTCCGGGCGGATTTGGCCTGACTATCAAGCCGAGCGGCGGGGCTAGGACCATCACCGGTACCGGACCAGTTAGCTCCGGCCTGATCAACCTGAACGGAGCGGATAACGTTACGATCGATGGATCGCTCTCAGGCGGATCAGATCGCAATCTGACGATCGTCAATCTGCAGACCGGCACATCGACCATAATCTGGATTCGCAGTGCAAGTGCTTCTAACGGTGCAAGCAACAACACCATCAAGAACACTATCCTGCGTGGCACAGTCGCTGGCACCGCACAGACGACGGCGGCCGTGCTGGCGGGCAGCGGTGTGACGATCGGCAACGCGGCCGAAGCACCGAACAACAACAATTCGCTCGTGAACAACTGGATGTATAACGTGCAGAACGCATTCTACAACCAGGGCAACGTCGGGTTTGACCAGAACTGGGTCATATCGAACAATGACATGGGATCGGCGAATCCGGCCGAGAAGAATTTCTTCCGCGGCCTGCTGATCGGCAATGTGCAGAACTTCATCGTCAACGGCAACCGTATCCGGGGCATTTCGTCCACGGCGACGACCACGGCGGCAATGAGCGGCATACAGCTCGCGTTCACGTTGAATGGCGGATTTGTGGTCAACAACACCATAACCGACATCAAGAACAACAGTGCGTCGGGTACCGGGTCGTTTGGTATGCAGCTGTCGGCTACGTCGGCGGCGTCGAATGTGACGATCGCTAATAACTTCATCTCCGATATCGCGGCCCTTGGCTCTGCGACCGTGGTCAATAACGGCCATGGCATCAATGTCAACGGCACGGCTATCGGCGGATTGAGGATCCACAACAACTCGATCAACATGAACACGAACCAGGCCTCCGGCATTACGTCGGCACTCAACGTGACGTCAGCCGTAACTGCGGCGGGTGCCCTGGATGTTCGCAACAACTCACTGGTGAACTCGCAGACCACGGGTGCGACCCGCTATGCGGTTTACAGTGCGGCTGCTGCGACGGTGTTCAACCCGATCAATTACAACAACTACTTGGCGCAGAACGTTGGCTTTGTCGGAGGTTCGACTCGGGCAACGCTGGGCGACTGGCAGACGGCGACCGGTCAGGACGCCAACTCTGTAGCCGTTGCTCCGGACTACGTGTCGGCTACTGACCTCCATCTGAAACCGACGAGCGGCCTGATCAATATCGGGCAGACGATCGCGGCGATCTCGACGGATATCGATGGCCAGGCGCGTCCGATAGGCGCGGCGTATGATATCGGTGCGGATGAGTTCACGGCGACGGTCACCATCTATGGCCGTATCCTGACGGATTCCGGGAACGGTATCCGCAACGTTGCGGTCGGCATTGAGGGCCCGGGCCTCGCCTCCCCGATCGTAGTTCCGAGTTCTTCGCTTGGTTACTATACGTTTACCGGCATACCTACCGGATTTACGTATATCATCAGTGTCGGAAGCAAGAGGTACACCTTCACGCCCGACTCGAAGACGATAACTCCGTACGCGGATATCGCTGACTTTGACTTCATCGCCGATCCTGTCCCGTTCGCTCCGCGGCCGGTGCAGGGCGATGTCGATGACAACCAATAGCCTCGTAGGCGGGCCGACTGGGAACATCCCATGCGGTCCGCCGCAGGGCATAAATTAGTCACGTGTGAGCCCCCGAGGGATGCGTTCCCTCGGGGGTATTTTTTGCATTGCGAAGGCGCGATCGGACCGGTTTCGGAAGGTTAGCGGACCCGCTTGACGCGGGCGTAATATTTCCTTGACATCGCTCCGGATATACATATAATCCTTAACACAATCTTACAGAGCTAGGATCCGTTTTTCTTCGGTTTTTGCTTTATCAAGCGAACACTCACCTCCCAAGGTGGCCGCTGCCGAGGTCGGTCGCTTTGGGGACCAGATCATACACAATTTGGGTCAGGTCCAGAGATCTTTATTCAGATAAAAGGAGTCGCGCCTGGTGCGCGGTCGTGCCCGTTGTGCATACGACCAGCCGCCATGGGCCGCTAAATATATGTTCGCTTTTCGCCGAATCGTTTCATCCGTGATCGTTCTCTCCGCGCTCGTCGGCCTCCTGTCGCTCGGGTCCTACGCCTCCGCCACCATGTCGTCTTTCGAGTCGTATTCTGGGATTTGGGATACGCTCATTTCGCAGATTGTTGGGCGAGCGTTTCGGAACGATATTGCGACGATTCAGAATCGGGACCACCAGATAAAAGATCAAGCACTGGCTTTTCCTGAGCCAACGCCGCCACAGTTGGATGAAACGACCCAACTTTCTGACCTTCAGCGGATTGGGCTCGAAGTTTCCAAGGACAGCAATGCCGATCAACAGGATCTCGCAACATCCTCAAATTACTCATTCACGACGAACAATACGAGCTCGCTTGCGTCCGATCTAAACGGAAACACCGTCGACATGACGACTGGCACAACTACTCTCTTGGCGGCAGGTATTGATGATACGGCATCGTCTATCTTCAATATTGGGTTTGACTTCTTTCTTATGGGGGTACGTTACAACGCATTCTCAGTGAATGACAACGGCAATATGGCCCTTGGTTCGACGGCTGTACAAGCCGGTACGCCTTACAACCTTCCAAATGGCACATTGGCTTTGCTAAATCCTTTTGGTAACGACTTGCGGGTTGGCACCGACGGCTCTGTGGTTGCCAAAGTCGTTGGCACTGCACCGAATCGCGTTTTGGTCGTACAGTGGACGAATAGTATGATCAAGTATCTGTCCACCGCGGCTGCTGGCACAGGCACATTCCAAGCGAGGATCTATGAGACCACCGGTAACATCGAGTACGTTTATGGCTCGATGGCCACAAATTCGGCGACGCCATCTCCGTACACGATCGGATTCTCAGTAAACACGACTGCAAACAACCTTATCAGCGTAAATGCGACAACGAATACGATCAGCACCTCGACTCCGGTAATGACCAACAGTTATTCATCAAGTTCTACAATCACACAGTTGAGCAGTGCTTCAAACGGTAGCCGACGCGCATACAGATTTACTCCACCAGTCCCAAATGCTCCTTCAAACCTTACATTTGTTCCTGTCGGCGTTACGACAATGACCCTAAATTGGACGGACACCTCCTCGAACGAAGCTGGGTTCCCGATCTATATTTCAACTGATAACGTTAATTTCTCATATATCGGCACTGCGGCTGAGAATGCAACTAGTGTTGGCATTACGGGTCTCACACCTGCAACGACGTACTATTACAGGGTTTACGCAGTCAGCGAAGGTGCTTTGAGTTCGGCCCTCAGCGGGTCTCAGGCCACGATTCCACCGACCTTCTGCGGAACCAGGATCGTTGGGCCGTCAGCGGGAGCTACGGATGCCACGATCGGGGCTGCCTATTCAGCGATAAGCTCGCAGGGGTTGGCGTGCGCTTCTTTCATAGAATTGCAACCCACCTACGTAAGCTCGGTGGAAACCTTTCCGCTGACGCTAGGACCGATCGTCGGCTCCAGCAGCACAAATACGTTAACGATCAGGCCTCAGAGCGGAGCCAGCGGAAGAAGCATCACCAGCGCAAATACAACCGCCACAATCAATCTAGCTGGTGCAACGAATGTTATCTTCGACGGCCGCTCCGGGGGCGCCGGGACGGCAAAGGAGCTGACAATTGCAAACACAAGTACAGCTACAGGCGGAACAGCGGTTCGCTTCATCAATGATGCAATTGGGAATTCAATAAAATTCTCTACGTTGAGGTCCACTTTCTCGTCGGCAACTTCCGGCGTTGTTGTATTTTCAACAACCACAGGCTCGAATGGGAACGACAACAACACGATCGATAACTGCGATATTGACGGAGGGGCCGGAGCGACGGCTTCACCTACCTCTGGGGTAGCGCAAAACGGAATCTATTCGTTAGGCTCGACGACAACTGCTACGCAAGGCAACAGCGGGAACACTATCTCGAACTGTAACATCTTCAACAACTTCGTTACGGGCGCGGTGGCTACTTCTACGGGAATTCTCCTTTCGTCCGGCAACTCAGACTGGACCATCGACGGGAATAGTTTCTATCAGACTTCGCCAAGGACGGTAACGACAGGTGCTAACACCTATAACGGGATTCAAATCAACAATTCAAGCGGTAATAGTTTTGCGGTTAAGAACAACAAGATAGGCGGTGACGGGCCCAATGCTACGGCAACGACCAATAAGTTCACGATCGGCGGCACCGGATTCTCTAATGTGTTTAATGGCATATTGATGTCAGTGGGCACCACCACGGCGAGTACGGTTACGGGCAATACGATCGCAAATATCTCGTTCAATACGCAGGGGTCGGCCGGCACCTTTTCCGGAATTCAGCTGACTGCCGGAAATGCTACGATCGGCGGCTCGGTTGCAAATGCGAATACTATAGGCTCAAAAGCAGTGTCATCGACTTCCGCTACGGCTTCAAGCCTCGATTTGAAGCTAAACAGCGTTACGAATGCGATTCATAACGGAGTTTTGTCCAGCAGTTCGGGCACTGTAAATATTTCGTTCAACGACATCGGCGGCGTGCTTATGTCGACAGCCAGTGCAAACACTCTCAATTCCTCATTTTATGGGATCAGGGTAACAGCGGGCTCGAACACGATCGGTAACAATAATATAGGGAGCACGACCAACGCCAGCAATATAAACTCAACGACAGCTCTGAATACCACCACAAACGCAGGCACATTGACAGGTATATTGGTCGCCGCAGCAGGTGCCAATAGCGTCACAAACAATAGTATTTCGAATCTGGCTTACTCTGCGTCAGGTGGGACCGGGCCATCGAGCGCCCAAACGGTCATCGGCATTTCGACGACCGCCGGCACAAATGTGATCTCGGGCAACGTTTTATCAAACCTAAGCAGCGTTTCTGCAAACGTTGGAATTGCAGCAGCTTCGTCAGTGATCGGTATCTCAAACACGTCGTCAACTGCAAGTCTTTCGATCTCGGGTAACACCGTGCGATCAATCTCGAATAATCACTCGACCGCAGCGGTTTATGTCACCGGTATCTTTAATAATGGACCAACATCGGGCACAAATCTTATCGACAGGAACTTTGTCCATACTATTTCGTCCCAGTCGACTAGTGCTTGGCTGAGCGGCATTTACACAGCGGGAGGGACGAGCACCTACCAAAACAATATGATCGCCATGGGATCCGGGATCACAACCGGTATGGTGATAGCGGGAATTTATGAGTTTGCAGGGACCAACAACTGGTACCATAACAGCGTTTATATCGGTGGGTCCAATGTGGCGACGTCTGATAAGGAGACTTTCGCACTTTACAGTGAGACGACAAATACCAGAAATTATCGAAATAATATTCTTTTCAATGCGAGAAGCCGAATATCTGGCACCGCCAATCAATATGGCATTCGCGTCGGATCGACGACCGGACTGACGTCAAACCATAATGTGATAACGGCGACTGGCACGGGCGGATTTTTCGGCAAAGTCAGTGCTACCAACTATTCGACTATTGGGGATTGGCGGTTGGGTACATCACGAGACACTGCTAGCTTCGAGGCCGACCCAAAATACGCAGACGCCACGAATTCAACACCTGATCTCCACTTGCATCCAACTCTCCCGACGGTTGCAGAGGGAAGCGGGTTCGATGTCGGAGTTGCTGACGATTTTGATGGCGACACACGCGCGCTATTAACTCCGGTGGATATTGGAGCTGATGCCGGCAACTATACTCAAATAGACGTCTCTCCGCCGAGTATCGGGACGAATACGCTTGCGGATACGACGAGTACTGCTAATAGGACGCTCACGGTGACGATCACCGATCAGACAGGCGTTGACACGTCGAGCGCGAACGCTCCGCGCATCTGGTATCGCAAGGGGACAAGCGGGGCTTATGCGCAGAATACCTGTACGCTCGCGAGCGGCACGGCGCAGAACGGAAGTTGGAACTGTGTAATTGATTATACGATCGCTCCATTCACGGGCGGCTCCGTCACGGGCGGCGATTCTGTTCAATACTATATCGGAGCGCAGGACACGCTTGGCAATGTAGCGACCCAGCCAGTCGGCGGATCGGGCATAACGCCGCCCGGATCGACCGCTCCCGCCTCGCCAAATTCATACGCCATAACGTATGTTTTCGGCGCAAATTACTCACAGGATTTCGAATCGAACTCGAATGGGTGGACAACCGGGGTCACCGTCGGAACCACGACCGACTGGGTGCTCGGAAATGTGGCCAAGACCCAGATAACGGCTCCGCATAGCGGCACCAAAGCGTGGGCGACCAAATTGACGGGCAGCTATTCGCTCAGCACTACATCCACGCTCACGTCGCCGCAGTTCGACTTTTCGTCCCTTACGGCGAGGCCGACGATGTCGTTTTGGCATAACTTCAAGACGGAAGTGGCTTGGGATAGCGGCAACCTGGAGTATTCGATCAACGGCGGCTCAACATGGACAAAGGTCGATAATGTTCTGGGAACCGGTGGGAACTTCAATACGGCCAACTCGACAAATTGGTATAACAACAGCAGTACGAACGGAGATACGACGGGATCGACCGCGCCGAAATGGTCGGGCACAAGCACGGCCTACACCGGACATACTACAGGCTGGATACAATCGACGACACTACTCCCGGCCGCGGTTGTCGGTCAGGCAGATGTCCGGTTCAGATGGAAGTTCGGGTCTGATAGTTCGACCGTAGATGAGGGTTGGGCGATCGACGATGTCGTTGTCACTCCGCCGTCACCGGGAGTTGTTCAATTCAGCACGACGGCGTACTCGGCGAATGAGAACTCAACGGCGAGCCTGACGGTCACAAGGACCGGCGGAACGTTCGGTGCGGTGTCTGTCAATTTCGCTACGAGCGACGGCACGGGCGCGGTCGGCGGAGCGTCTTGCGGCACGGGAATCGATTACGTCTCTACGTCGGGAGTACTTAACTGGGCTGGTGGCGATGACTCGGCTAAGACGATCAACGTCAGTTTGTGTGCCGACACTGTTCTCGACCCGGACGAGACCGTAATAGTCACGCTATCGGGTGCGACCGGCGGCGCGACGATCGGTGTTAACAATCCGGCCACGCTGACGATCAACAATGTTCTCCCGCCGCTTGCCGGTTCCTACGACGTTCCCGGAGATTTTGCTTCACTGACGAACGCCAATGGAATTTTTGAGGCGCTGAACACTCGCGGCGCGTCGGGTCCGGTCACGATCAACATCAGTTCCAATCTCTCGTCCGAGTCCGGTAACAACGCCCTGAACGAGATCGTTGGCGGATATGCGGTCACGTTACAGCAGAGTGGCTCGAACCTGATCGTATCGGGCAATGCGAGCAGCGGCCTGATCAGGCTCAATGGAGCTGACAACGTTTATTTCGGCTGCAATAGCAATCTAACATTCCGAAACACGGCGTCTGCGCCTGCTTTGACATTTATCAACGATGCGACGGGGAATACGGCCAGCTATTGCACGTTTGAGAGCGCGAACACATCGACCACGAGCGGTACGATCCTCTTTTCGACCACGACCGGTCCAAATGGCAATAGCGGCAACGTGATCGGAAACACAACTATCCGCGACCGTTCGGACGCTGCAGGCGTGCCGGCTAACGGAGTTTATTCGAGCGGATCGACCGGTTCCGGCATCGGCCCCAATACGGGCAACTATGTTTCTAACAGTTCGATATTCAATTTTACGAATTCAGGCGTACTTGTTGCCGCCACAGGTGCAGGCAATGGTTGGTCGATCAACTCGAACAGTATCTATCAGACCGCATCACGCACAACGGCCTTGACAGGTATCTCTATCCAGGGAGGCACCGGCCAGTCGGTAAACGGCAACTATATCGGAGGAACGGCTGCGTTCGCCGGAGGAGCGAACCTTGCGACCTCGAGCACTTTCCGAGGTATCGACCTCAGTGTCGGCACGACGGCCACGAGCACAGTCTATGACAATGTTGTAAGGAATATCAGGTCAACAGTGACCGGATTCACCTCCAGCTACGGCATTTTTGTTCAGAGCGGTACCGTAAACGTCGGAAACCCGTCGAACAATGCGAACGGCAATACGATCGGCTCTGCCAACGCGACCGAGAGATTTGAGATCAACGGTGATTCGTATGGCATAAGGGTTACGAGCAATTCGATCGCAAACGTTTGCAACAATACGATAAACAACTTCGGGACGAATACGTCACCGTCGACCGGACAGTACTATTTTGGAATGTCAGTCTCCGGCTCGGGCTCACATACAGTTCGCAACAATACGATCACGAACGTCACGAATAGCTCGACACCAGACGCGTCGTTCAGCACTCAGACCATGGGCCTGATCGTTGACGCGACGGGAGCAGCTTCCATCTCAGACAATCGTATCTCAAATGTCGGCAATACAAGCGTAGCCGCCGTTACGTCGAACAATAATCGTGTCTGGGGAATGTTGCTGTCTGCGACCGGTGTCGGGACCGCCGTTGCCAGGAATTCAGTATCCGGGATATTCGGTTCGAGCCCTACGACAGGTGCCCGTTCTGATTCTATCACCGGTATCCAGCTGCAGAGCTCCGCAAATGCGACCCTGACAAATAACGTCCTTGCACTTGACGGCGGTACGGCATCGGATAGGTCGATCACGGGTATCCTCGACCTTTCCGGTGCGGCTGTGACGTATCAGTTCAATTCCGCCAATATTTATGGTACGGCAACAGGCGCGGTCAATACGATCACGTTCAATCGCAATTCGACGACGACCGTAACGCTCCGGAACAACATCTTTGCAAACCGCAGGACCGGCGGGACCGGGCTCAAGGTTGCGTTGGCTAACACAAATGCTGCGGCGACTGGATGGTCTGCGACGGCATCGAATAACAACTTGCTGTTCAATAATGCGGCGGCTAGTTTGACCTCCTGGCTTAACACCGTGCAGAGTCTCGCCAGTTTCAAAACGAACAGCGGGGGCGACGCTGCGACGATCTCCGGTGATCCGTTATTCATCGCCGATACGGATCTGCACATTCCCATTGCCAGCCCGGCTGTCGGGGCCGGGGTGCCGTTCGGCTCCGTCACCGCAGATATCGAGAACGACCCGCGGCCGGCGGTAGCACCAGACATTGGTGCCGATGAACTGGTTCAGCCGGAAAGCGGGACGCTGGCGGCCGGATCGTACTACAACGCAGTGTTAGGCAACGGCGATGCGCTTGGCGGCGATGTCATCATTCGCGGCCCGTTCTATCCGCAGGGAATCTCCACGACCGGGGACAATACAATTGAGCTTGGGTGCAACTCGACCGTGGTCGGGGCAGGAGCGTCGAATTTTGTGATGGGCAATGTCCGGAAAGAATACTGTGCTCCGGGCGGATTCACATTCCCGGTCGGAACAACCGACGCTGCACGTCCCGGCACGGCGGATGGCACCCTAGTGCAAGAGTATTCTCCTGCGACAGTGAACGTTACATCTGCTTCATATCCGGCGAAAGTTACGGTGACGGCCTACAAAGGCGTGTTCGCAGGCTTCCCGCCGGCAACGTCCTTGGGCAGGTTCTGGGATATTCGCCAGACCGGCGTCGCTACGGCGGATATCATATTCAATTACCTAGACGGTGATGTGAATGGAAACGAAGCCAACTATACCATTTATCGACAATCCGGCAGCGATCCTGCTGTGAACGCTTGCGGAGCGTGTGCATTCGACAACGGGGCAAATACTGCATCGATCACTGGAGTCACAACGTTCTCGCGTTGGACGCTGGCTGAGGGCTTCGCCCCGACAGCCGCCGAAGCAACATTGAGCGGACGGGTGATGACCGCAGATGGGCGAGGCATCAAGAACGCTTATCTCGTCGTCACAGGCAATTCACTCGTTTCGCCGAAACGCGTGATCACAGGGCCATTCGGCTATTACAGTGTCGAAGGTCTCGATGCCGGCGAGACATACGTTGTGACGGTGGTGTCCAAACGGTTCACCTTTGCCACTCCGAGTCGGGTTGTCACGCTCAATGACAGCCTCGACGGATTCAATTTCATCGCAGATCCGATGGAATAGATGATCTGCAAGGCCGTCTTGCCTCTGCCTCCGCGGCTCGCGTCGCGGAGGCTTTCAATTGCGTGTGGTATCATCAGCTTTTGTTGGTTGACGCTGACATAGTCGAGGAATTATGAAGGTCTCTATTGTATTCGCGGTTATGGTCGCGGCTGTTCTCATTCCGTTCTTTTCGGTCGTTTCGAGAGCTCAGGTCCCGTTTTCAGAAAGGCAATTCAGTGCTTTTGATTCGAAGGGCAAACCGGTAACCATTGCCGAGATCGTCGATTCGATGGCCGCGGCAGACATAGTGTTCCTGGGCGAGCAGCACGACGACGCGGTCGCTCACGCAGTGCAGTTCGAACTGTTTCGGCGGGCGGTTGCCGAGTATTCGACGAAACGCAAGGTCGTCTTGTCGATGGAGATGTTCGAGCGCGACGTTCAGACGATGCTTGATGAATATCTCGCAGGATACATAACTGAGAATCATTTCATGCTCAGCTCGCGGCCGTGGGGAAACTACAAGACGGACTACCGTCCGCTCGTAGAACTGGCAAAAGAGAAACGGCTTGAGGTTGTGGCCGCGAACGCTCCGAGGCGATACGTAAATATGGTCTCACGCGGCGGGCGTTCGACGCTCGACTCACTATCTCGAGAGGTGAAGAAGAACTGGCTGCCGCCGCTCGCTTATGCTGAGGCTTCAGAAGCGTACGCCAAGAAATTCAAAGCCTTGATGGGCCCGAGCGCCGAGGCTCAAATGGGCCTCGACAATATACTAAGCTCGCAATCGCTTTGGGATGCTTCGATGGCGTATTGGGCGTCACGGGCGTTGAAACAGAACAAAGGCGGCCTTGTCATTCATCTGAACGGAGCGTTCCATACCGAAGGCCGGCTGGGGACTGTCGAACATTTGCTCAAATATCGGCCTGGAACGCGGGTGATCGTCGTTACGATCCGGACCGAGGACGACTTCACGTCGTTCCGCCCAGACACGCACAGCGGCATTGGTGATTTCGTCATTCTCACCGACGGCAAAGTTCCGCGGAGCAAGCGATAAAAGAAGGGCACTACCTCATAGGCAACGCCCTTACTTAAAGGTCCGCTGAGCCTTTATTTCGAACGCGTGCCGGTAAAGGTCAGATTGGGTATGCCCGGACCGGCGAGTGTTCCCGTGATGGTGTCGCCGTTGAGCTTGCCTTCCATGGCCAATGTCAGCATTTGGCCGTTCACATCCGCGTTTACATTAGCAGCGAAATTCGCACCGCTAACCTTGCCTTTTTCGACCGAACCGCCTCCCAGCATCGACGACATCGAACCGGTGAACGCATCGCCGGTCTGTTTCAGGTCAAGAAGTATTTCGATCGTTTGTCCGCCGGCGTCGACGCTGATCGTCCATTTACCGGTCAGGTCGATGGCTGCTTTTTCATTCATGATGGGTTTTGCCTCGAGTTTGACGGTCTTAGGATCGACAGTGATCTCGGTCAGCCGCGTGGCGACGGCCGGCGTCATCGATTCCTGATAGCGTCCGCCAATGTGCCTGGCGAGGAATTTCTCTGCCGCCGCGAGCATTGCCATGTTGTTGACCGGACGTGCAAATCCGTGACCTTCATCCGGCGCCAGAATGTATTCGACCGGGAATCCTCGGTCCCGCAGAGCGATCACTATCTGATCAGATTCGCGCTTATTTACACGCGGGTCGTTCGCACCCTGCACTACCATAAGCGGAGTTTTGATCATATCCGCGTGTGTCAGAGGCGATTGCCGCATGATCTGTGCTAAGCCTTCAGGCGTGTTAGGATCGCCCATCCGCGTATAGAACACCGTACGGCCGGCTTCCCAATACGGCGGGATCGAATCAAGCAGCGTCTTCAAATTCGACGGAGCAACGATCGCAACGGCGGCGGAGTATAGGTCTGGCGTGAAGGTCACGCCTGCAAGCGTGGCGTAGCCGCCATAGCTGCCGCCCATGATGGCGACACGCTTGGGATCGACCGTGCCCCGGCCGATCAAGTATTTGACGCCCCAGGTGATGTCGTCCTGCATCAGGTCGCCCCACTGTTTGTTGCCGGCGTTGAGAAACTTCTTGCCGTAGCCCGTCGAGGCCCGGAAGTTAGGCTGCAGCACGGCATAACCGCGATTCGCCAGGAACTGGGCATAGGAGTTATATCCCCACGAATCGCGTGCCCATGGGCCTCCGTGCGGGAATACAACTAGCGGCAGATCTTTAGCTTCTACCCCTTTTGGCAGCGTGAGGTATGCCGGGATCTCAAGTCCATCTGAAGACTTGTATCGAATGGGCGCCATTGGCGACAAAGCTTTGCGGTCGAGCTTCTCTCGTACTTGATAGAGAGTCGTAAGACCTTTGGACTTCCGGTCATAAAGCCAAACCGTACCCGGATCGACATCGCTGTAGGTCGCTACGATGAACTTAGACTCGTCGGCCGTCGATGAATTAAAACTGATCTCACGGTCGCCGAGTTGTTTCTTTATGTAGTTGTAGTCCTTTTCGTAGTCCTTGTTCTTCCAGTATGTGCGCACCCGATCGTCTTCGTACGAGGTTGCAATGATCTCATTCGTTGCTTCTGAGAATGAAACAGCATCGAGATCGACCTTGCCCATCGGATCGTTTTCGACCTTTTCGACCTTGCCGGTCTCGACATCCAGAAGCTGAAGTTCGATCAGATCGATATCGCCCTTGTTCGACTGGATATATATGCGCTTGTTGTCTTTGTTGAACCGGAGCGGCGAGCATTCTTCCAAGACCGAGCACGAATAGATCTTGGTAGTCGTGCCATCGCCGTTCACTCGCAGGAATTCGGTATCGCCATTTGTTGCCGATCTGAGGGCAAGCCGGAGCTTGTCAGCGTTGTCAAATATCATGCCCTGATATCGGTCCTTGTTCTCGTTGATAAGTGTACGTTCGCCGGTCGATATCTTGATCTTGTAAAGATCATGCCACGACGCATCACGCTGATTGAGGCCGACATAGATCACATCGGGATCGGATTTTGGCAGGGCTTGGATGATCGCTCTCACGCCTTTCGCCTCGGTTATGTTGCGAGCGGTCGGGACATCAGATCCCGCAGCGGGCTTATCCGCAGGGCTTACGGCATAGACATTGAAATTCTCGTCGCCGCCATTGTCCTGAACGTAGAGGATGAATTTGCCGTCCCTCGACCAAAAATAATTGCGAACCGGCCGCTTTAGGTCGGCCGTCATCGGCCGTGCTGCGGTGAACGGTTCGGCAATGCCTTTGACCCAGACGTTCATCACGTCCTTGTAAGGCTTGATGAACGAAATGTATCTTCCGTCCGGGGAGATCTGTGCACCTGCATATTCGGGATTACCGAAAAAGATCTCGCGGTCGATCAGTCCCGGCATCTGTGCCGCCGCCGTACCAATAAGGAACATAAGCATAAGGAACACGGTAACGATAATTGTTTTCATTCTCATATCTTCTATTCTCGCCTAACTATTTTTCCGAAGTTAAGGATACGCTTCGCATATCCCGAGGGTTCATAGAAATTCGGTCTCAGCGACCGCTCTGTCTTTGGCCGTACACGAGGTCGGTGTCGGACCAAAAAGCTCTGTGATGAGTTATCGTCGGAGCTTCAAGCTCCGGCAGCACTACGGACACCACGTCATACCTGAACTGCGACGCTTCGAGGTTGAACACCCGTCGATAAACTCGGCCTGTACGAGCGATCTGTCGCTGTTTGCGTCGGTCGACGTTCTGCTCTGCGGGTGCAAAATCGTCCGATCGCCGTGTCTTGACCTCGACGAAGACAAGCGTGTCGCCATCAAGGGCAATAATGTCGATCTCGCCGGTCCTGACCGCTCCGCGCGAATTGCGGCCGACGGGTATCTTGAAATTGGTCATTACGATCCGCATGCCAGATCTGATCAGATGATCCGCGGCAAGCCGTTCACCAAGCGCACCAAGCTCGCTTGTTCGCGACCCAAAGGCGGGTTTATCCTTCTTGAGTATGGACAACATTCTGATCGATCACGGGGGTTCTATGTTTCGAAATTATAGCAAATGCCTGATCGCGGTGATAACGTCTGTCCTCTTGCTGGCGACGGCGTGCGAGGCGAAGCCCGCTCAGCAGGACGCGCCATTGCCTTTGCCCCGAATTGTGAACGTAGAACGCCCTGAGGTCTTCTCGATCGATCCAAAGGCGCTGCCTGCGCCTTTTGCGACAGAGAGTTCCGCCAGGCCGTCGCGAGTTGTCCGCCAGCCGGCCGATGCTGTCCTCAAAGTTCCGAAGGGCTTCAGGGTAAATGTCTATGCCGAGGGCGAGTTCGTATATCCGCGGTGGATGGCTCTGGCTCCTAACGGAGACGTTTTTGTGGCTGACTCGCGAGCGGATCGCATCATCGTGCTGCGCGATACAGATAAGGACGGCAAGGCCGATCAGCGATGGACGTGGTCGGCCGATCTTTCGCGACCGTTCGGTATGGCCTTTCACAAAGATCGGCTCTACGTGGCGAATACCGATTCGATAGTCAGATTCAATTATAAGCCGGGACAAACGGTCGCTGATGGGCCGCCCGAAAAGATCGTCGAGCTCAAAAGCGGCGGTTACAACCAGCATTGGACACGTAATCTGGTCTTCTCGCCGGATGGGACGAAGATGTTCGTATCGGTCGGCTCCGCAACGAATGTAGATGTCGAAACTGATCCGCGTAGGGCGGCGATCTCGGTATATGATCCGGACGGCAAGGATCACAGAGTTTATGCATCGGGGCTTCGCAATCCGGTCGGCCTAGCCTGGAATCCAAAGACGGGCGAACTCTGGACAGCGGTGAACGAACGCGACGGTATGGGCGACGACCTTGTGCCCGACTATGCTACATCGGTAAAAGAAGGCGGCTTCTACGGTTGGCCCTATGCGTATATCGGCCCTAACGAAGAACCTAGACGCAAAGGCGAGAACCCCGAGCTCGTGAAGCGAACTATCGTTCCCGACGTTCTTTTTCAGGCGCACGTCGCGGCTTTGGGCATCCAGTTCTATACCGGAAGTATGTTTCCGAAGGAGTATCAGGGCGATGCGTTCGTTGCATTTCACGGTTCGTGGAACCGCTCGAAACTCTCAGGGTACGCAGTGGTTCGGATCAAATTTGACGACAAAGGCAAGCTTGAAGGGAACTCGTACGAGAATTTCGTATCGGGTTGGCTGCCCGTTCCGAATTCGAACGAAGTGTGGGGACGGCCCGTAGGCTTGCTTGTCGCCTCGGACGGTTCGCTGCTAATCACAGACGACGGTGCAAGGAAGATCTGGCGAGTGTCCTATGGCAACAAATGAGCGTATGAGACGGAGCCTCATCACCGGCGATCAGAACGCCGGTTCCTCATAGATGCCGTAAACGTCGCGCAGGGCGACGCAGATCTCTTCGACCGTGGCGTATGCCGAAACTGCCTCGATGATCGCGGGCATCGTATTGTCATCGGATCGGGCTGCGAGTTTGAGCTTGTCCAATGCGATCGCGACCGCGCCGTTGTCGCGGGTGGACCTAACTCGTGCCAGGCGCTCAAGCTGGTGGTCACGAACTGATTCGTCGATCTGGAGGATCTCGACCTTGCTCGGGTCTTCATCCATAGCGAATTTATTGACGCCGACTATCGTCTGATCGCCGCGTTCGACCGCTTTCTGGTATTGATAAGCCGATTCCTGGATCTCGCGTTGCGGAAAGCCGGCCTCGATCGCCTCGACCATCCCACCGAATCCGTCGATCTTTTCGAAATAATCAAAACAGCCGTCGATCATCTTTTCAGTCAGCGATTCCAGAAAATAGCTGCCGCCGAGCGGGTCAACTGTGTTCGCTACTCCCGTCTCTTCCGCGATGATCTGCTGAGTGCGAAGCGCGATCAACGCGGCCTCGTCCGTCGGAAGTGCATGTGCCTCATCATAAGAATCCGTATGGAGCGACTGCGTGCCGCCGAGCACACCGGCCAGAGCCTGTATCGCGACGCGAGCGATGTTGATAAGCGGCTGCTGGACCGTGAGCGAAACACCGGCGGTCTGAGTGTGGAATCGGAGCTGCATCGTCCTGGGATTGGTCGATCCGAATCGCTCCCTCATTGTCCGGGCCCAGATAACGCGAGCGGCCCTGTACTTGGCGATCTCTTCGAAAAAATCGTTGTGAGCGTTGAAAAAGAACGATAGCCGCGGGACGAATTGATCCAAGTCGAGGCCTCGGTCAACGCCATACTGCACATACTCGACCCCATCACGCAGCGTGAATGCAAGCTCCTGCAAAGCTGTAGCTCCGGCCTCGCGAATGTGATAGCCGGAGATAGAGATCGGATTATACTTCGGAACGTGTTTGGTGGTGTACTCAAAAGTATCGATCACGAGCTTCATCGCCGGTTTGATCGGATAGATCCATTCTTTCTGTGCGATGTACTCCTTGAGAATATCGTTCTGCAGGGTACCCGAGATCCTGGAGAAATCCGCTTTCTGCTTCTCCGCGACGACCAGATACATGGCCAAAAAGATCGGTGCCGGCGCGTTTATCGTCTGCGACACCGTCACGCCGTCAAGCGGAATGCCGTCGAAAAGGACCTCAAAATCGGCTAGCGACGAGACAGCAACACCGCATTTGCCGACCTCGCCCTCCGAGAGCGGCGAATCCGCATCGAGTCCCATCAAAGCCGGCAGATCATAGGCTACTGAGAGGCCCGTTTGGCCCTGTGACATCAGATATTTGAATCGTCGATTGGTCTCTTCGGGCGAGGAAAAGCCCGCGAACTGCCGCATCGTCCACAGTTTGCCGCGATAGCCGGTCGGATGAATGCCTCGCTTGTATGGATATTCACCGGGGAAACCGACCTCGATGCCTTCGACATCTGCCTCGGTGTAGAGCCGTTCGACTGGTTCGAGCGAAACGCCCTCGAAAGACTCTTTACGTTCGGGGGTTCGCTCGAGTACGGGTGCGAGCGTCTCGCTTTCCCATCGAGAGGTTTCGGCTGCGGATCTGGACTGTTTTGCTTCGATCGAGTTCATTTATAAAAGGGACCATTCCTATGATTGATCTGCGTATAATCATAGTTTACAGCCCCGTTTATCGCAATTTTGTGTTCAATAGACCGGCCGCTTGAGATCTGCCGACAACCATTCACCGCCGGGGAATGCGACATCATCTATCAGCCATTTGCCTCCGGACCTTTCCAGAAGCACGGTGAAGATGGTATCGGGCACTCGACAAACTTTGGGGAATGCGAATGTCACATCGACCGAAGCTCTACCGCTCTTGGCCGTAGCTTGGCCGACGACGATCGAATAACGATAGGTCCGTCCGTTCGACACGCAGGAGCTATCGACCGGAAGGAACGGGAATCCATCGCCGAAATGCGGTTTATCCGTCGGATTCTGCTTCAGGTATTCCGTCTGGCGTGTCAGCTCCGTAGCGAAGAGCCGGGACAATTCCGCCGAGAACCACCGCTTTCTCAACGCAAGATTCTTCCGATCGAATGCCTGCGGAGCTCGTCGCTCGGCGGCATAAAAACTCCTGACCGTCGCTTCCGGGCCGCCGGTCTGTGCCAAGGCCGATAGGGAACCGGCCAAGATCGTACCCGCAGCGATCGCGGTGAAGAGGAAATTGGTTAGCTTCTGTTTCATATCTATTTTTTGCAACCGCCAATTCACGCGGTTAGAATATCCAAGTGCTAAAGACGAAGTTAATCGCAATTTTTGCGTCGATCAGCATCGGGATCACAGTGTCGGGGTGCGGATCGTCCGACCCGGCTCCGCAAAACGCGAACTCGGTCGCGGTGAACAATGCCAACTCAGCATCCCGAACCGTGACTAGCACCAATGTGGAGGAACTCGGGCTCTACGTCAATATCCCGTATGACGTCGAGGATATCGCATTTCGCGGGCCCGGGGCAGGCAAACACATTCTGGCGGTATTGAAATTCTCTCATTCGGATGCGGAAAAAGCGGCCGCTGAGGCGTCTCGCATCAAACCGCCCGCTGAAGCATCGGCCTCGGTCGAAGATTGGTATCCCGAGGAGTTGACCGCAATGGCCGACCTGAGCGGCGACGACACGATCAAGGTCACGGTCTATTCTCCGGCTCAGTTCGCAAATGAGCCCTACACAAACGGCCGTCTGATGCGCGTGGGCGGCACTGACTATTTCATCCTCGACATTAAGGCTAACTGATCCCTTCCGAGTCTTCGTACCTCTTCAATTTGCGATAAAGTGTCGATAGATCGATCCCAAGTATCTCGGCAGCGTCGGCCTTGTCGCCGCTTGTTTCCTTTAGCACGGACAGGATGTGTCGTCGCTCAAGCGAATACAATGACCGGTCGCCGTGTTCATTGCCGGACACGAGTCCGGAGATCCTGGACGGCAGCTCCGCAAGAGTAACGGATAGGTCGGCGAGCAATACGCTTCGGGTGATTGCATTCTCGAGTTCGCGAACGTTGCCCGGCCATGCGTATCCGCGCAAGGCGTCCATCGCCTCGGGTGTAAAGGCGGGCACCGGCTTTCCCTGGCTACCGGCTGCTTTTAATGAAAAGTGTCTCACCAGCTCGGGTATGTCCTCGGTGCGATCGCGGAGCGGCGGCATTTCGATCTCGACGACATTTAGACGATAGTACAGGTCCTCGCGTAAACGTCCGGTAGAGACAGCTTCTTCCGGACGGCGATTGGTTGCCGCCAGTATCCGTGCGTCAAGATCGTATGAGGCGGCCGACCCGACGGGTGTGACCGTTCGCTCCTGCAGTGTACGCAAAAGCTTTACCTGGAGCGAAGCGGGCATCTCTCCGATCTCGTCCAGGAAAACGGTGCCGCCTGATGCAGATCTGAGCAGGCCGACAGAATCCCGAACGGCTCCCGTGAACGAGCCCCTGACGTGTCCGAATAACTCGCTCTCGAGAAGAGAATCGGGTAGAGCTCCGCAGTTGATAGCGAGGAATGGCCCGCCGGATCGAGGACTTCCCCGATGTATCGCCCGGGCTATCAGCTCTTTGCCGGTGCCGCTCTCGCCTGTGATCAGAACCGGTGCATCTGTCGGCGCTACTTTCATCCCGAGTTCGACAGCCGACCGGAGTATTTCGGAGGAGCCGATCAGCTCGTCCGCCGCAGACCTGTCACTGATCTCACGTCTAAGCAGGCGGTTCTCGGTATAGAGGCGCCTATGCTGGCAGGCGTTCGAGACCGTCTTGACGAGATCCTCGTTGACGAAAGGTTTGGTTATGTAGTCGTATGCACCTTTGCGAAGTGCGGCGATGGCTGTCTCGACGGATGAAAATGCCGTTATCACGATGACAACCGCGGCCTCGTCGGATGTTTTGATCTCGTCGAGCAGGCCAAGCCCATCCTGGCCCGCCATCTTGATATCGGTGAGCGTTACGTCGATCGGCCGGCTCCGAAATATCTCGATGCCTGCCTCGGCACTGTCTGCTGTGAACACATCGAACCCTTCCGTCTCCAGGATCTCGCGCAGTATCTGCCGCATCAGTTCCTCGTCTTCGACGATAAGTACGGCAGGTTTATCCATAATCGATTCAGCGTTTTACGACGTCTCCGATTAGTCTAGCACAAGGTTTCACGGTTAAATGCGGTTCGTGTTAGCATCAAATCTATAGATCGCAAGCTCGTCAGATGTTCCGTCGCTGCCTCACATTGCTGTTATCAATTGCGGTGGCCGCGTCGGTAGCCGTCGCCCAACAGGCCGATCCGGTGGAGAGGCAGGTTGCTAATCCGATCACCGACACGCCTAACATAAACCCTGTATCTCCGGATCAGAGCATCAAGCCGCCAACGACCAAGAAGGTTCCTTCTGTAACGCCTGAAGGCGGCGATGGGGAATTGGTCGTTTACTCAGATAAGCAGACCGTGTCCGGCGAACCCGGCAAGCGGGTCGTGGTCCACGAGGGCAATGTTGATGTCCGGTACGGCATGTATCGAATGCAGGCCGATCGGATAACGATATTCGAAGCGGAGGACAGGCTCTCAGCGGCCGGGAGCGTTATCTTTGACCAGGGCGACGATCAGAGGATCACAGGCGCGACGGCTGAATGGAACTACAGGACAAAGCTTGGCTATTTCATCGATTCGACTGGATTCACCAACCAAACAAATGACGGCACCGTGCTGTATTTCACCGCCGATCGGGTGGAGCGGATCTCGCTGACCGAGATACTTGTTCTTAATGGAAAGTTCACGGCTTGCGAAGAAGCGGTGCCGAAGTGGAGCTTCACTGCAAAACGCGCCGTCATAAAAGCGAACGACAGAGTGAAATTGCGTTCGGCCAAGTTTCGCGTCAAGGACATACCGCTTGTCGCGGCTCCGTTCCTTTCGATCCCGATAAAGAAGCGAGATCGCGCGTCGGGATTCCTGACTCCGACATTCGGATATTCGGCGGCCAAGGGCGCTCATATATCAGGAGCCTACTATCAGACGCTTGGCCCGTCGGCTGATATCACGGTGCGGGGCGACCTATACACGGGGCGCGGATTCGGCTACGGAGCTGACCTGAGGACCAGGTCCAATTCGCGATCGTATCTCAATTTCGGCTTCTTTGCCGTAAAAGACCGCGTGTTTGGCCCGCGTCAGGGGCCGACACGTCCGGACCAGGGCGGCTCGACCGTATATGCCGAAGGCGTCCAATATTTCCCAAACGGCTTCGTGGCGGCGGTTGACGTCCGGCTGACGTCGAACCTCGCGTTCCGGCAAGTCTTTCTCGAAGGCATCCAGCAGATCATTTCGCCGATAGAGGTCTCGCAGGCGTTCGTCTCAAAAAGCTGGAGCAACTATACGCTCAGTTTGCTCGCGCGTTCGCAAGAGATCACGATACCCAACGTCAGGATCAAATCTCGAAATCTGCCAAGCGTAACCTTCGAAAAAAGGCCTTCACTGCTTAAATTCTTCCCGTACGCGTACCTTTCATTCATCGCTACGGCTGAGGGCATCTCGAGACGGGAGGAAGCAGCGGATCCGAATCTGTATTCGGCAAGGTCAGGCGGCCCGCCGGTGGTCACGCCGGCTCTAGGTCAGCGATTCGATGTCCATCCGCTTATCACCGTTCCGTTCGCGACAAAATACGTCAATTTCACGCTGACGGCTGGCGGCCGCGTCACCTATTATTCGAATTCGTTCAACGATATGCGCCGCGTTGTCTCGCGCGACGTCATCCGGCGATACGGCGAGATAACGTTTGACGTTCGCCCCGTCGCGCTTGCTAAGAACTACTACGATAAGAATGGCGGCCTGCGGTTCAGACACGTCATCGAACCATTCCTCACCTATCGATTCGTGCGCGGCGTTGACAATTTTGCCCGGATCATCAGATACGATCATACGGATACTGCGACGGACACCAACGAGATCGAGTTCGGCGTAACGAACAGGTTCTATACACGCAAATACGGCCAGGCTGTGACCAAAGAGGCAAGAGAAAAGCTCCGGACCGCTGCCGATGCTGACAAAAAAGGCATCTCAATACAGCCCTACGAAGTATTCTCGCTTACGGTACGCGGGAAATATTTCTTCGATCCGCGTTTCGGCGGTGCATTGATACCGGGGCGAAGGAATCAGATCGATCCGATCACGTCGCTTACTTTTTACACGTTTGGCGGCATTCCGAGGCGTTTCTCTCCGCTGGATATCGAGGCCACCTACAGGCCGCAACGAACTATGTTCATCAGCGGGCGAGCCGATATCGGGCTCCAGGGCGAAGGTTTACGTCAGCTCTCTGCGACGGTCGGACTAGATACACGTTTGCTCAAGCTTTACCAGACGCTCTATTACACTCGGCGTGTGACGCTGCTGCCGCCTCTCTCGCAATATGCCGACGCGGCAGGGAATGAGGCCGGGACATTAAAGGGCGCTCAATGGAGCCCTTCGTTGTTCATTGGTGACCGAAACAAAGGTCTCTTTGGCGGGACGTCGTTGTTCTTCGATTTTGAGAATCGCAGGGGAGCGGGCCGCTCGCCGCTGGTTCGCACCCTGGTGACCGTAGGATATGCGTACGATTGCTGCTCGCTATCGCTTCAGTATTACAATTTCAACATCGGAGCTCGGCGCGAAGATAAGTTCGTCTTTAGTTTCAGGCTGAACGGCATCGGTAGCTTCGGCACAGAGCAGATCGGCCAGGGCCTACGATGATCTCTCAATAGCCTGTCCAAGGCCGAGTCCCAACAAAAAAGAGGCCGCCATCTTAGGCGGCCTCTGTAATTGCTGGCTGTAAGGTTCGGCTGAACGGAAAGTTAGCTCAAGCTGCCGCCGTTTTTTTTTCTGCGTTCACGTAGGTTAGCCAATCGGCTCCGAATGGTGCCGGGCGCTTGCCGTTCACGATATTAAAGAACTCCTCCTGCAGCTTTGCCGTGATCGGGCCGCGTTTGCCCGAGCCGACCGTAATGCGATCGACTGAGCGTATGGGCGAGATCTCGGCGGCTGTGCCGGTAAAGAAAACTTCATCCGCAAGGTAGAGCGCCGCACGTTGTATCTGCGTTTCGACCACTTCGATGCCCATCTCGCGAGCGATCTGGATCACTGAGTCGCGAGTGATGCCGGGAAGGATCGATGCACCAAGCGGCGGCGTTATAAGCCTGCCCGCATTGACGACGAAAAGATTCTCGCCCGAACCTTCTGATACGTAGCCGCGGTCATCGAGCGCGATGCCTTCGCTGAATCCGCCAAGCAGAGCTTCCATCTTTATCAGCTGCGAATTCATATAATTCGCTCCGGCTTTGGCCATCGCCGGCATCGAATTGGACGTGATCCTTGTCCAACTGGAAACGCATACGTCGATCCCGTTCTCGATCGCCTCTTCGCCCAGATACTTGCCCCACTGCCAGATCGCAATGTAAGAATCGATCGGGTTAGGGAATGGGTTCACGCCAAAGGCAGGCTTCTCTTCGTCGAGCCCGCGAAAGATTATAGGCCGGATGTAGCATTCGTCGAGCCCGCTTTCCTTTATCAGCTCGACAGTGCCGTCACAGAATTCGTCTCGGCTGAATCGCGAATCCATGCGATAGATTTTTGCCGAATTGACGAGTCTCTGCATATGTTCCGTCAGGCGAAACACCGCCGGGCCACTCTCGGTGTCGTAGCATCGAATGCCCTCGAATACACTCGAACCGTAATTGACCACGTGTGACATCACGTGGATGCGGGCATTGTCCCAGTCAACAAGTTCACCGTTCTTCCATACTTTGGGGCATATTTTCATGGTGTTGACGTCTTTACCGGCCATTTTGCGATCTCTCCTTTTGATAAGGCCCAACGAGGGCTTTCTGCAAAATAAAGGGCCAAAAGGGCCCGATCTCTAATAAATTCAACAATGGTCTAAGGATAATACAGCGGCCAAGCTTTATCAAACATTTGCCGGACTTATAGCGGTATAACGTAGATGAAAAAAGGCGGCCCCAAACGGCCGCCTTTTGCAAACAGTCCGAAAGACGATACCTACAAAATGAATATCCGAGAGGTAGTATCGTCAAGCCTCGAGCTAAAGGTCACTCCGTCTATCGTATAAGTGACGATGACCGGTGCGTCACCGAGCCTCTGCAGGTCGTCATTTAGGGCAAACGTCAGCGCATAAACGCCGGGTGCGACCAATATTGGAGCTTCGCTGACGAATATGGTCGAGTTTGCCGTATTACCGACCCGGACGTTGATCGAACGAAGCGTTACGTTGGAATTTCCCGTAATGAAGATCCGGATCCGCGACGGCAGACGGCCGGGCGGCCTGACGGTCACTGTACGGACGTTGAACGGCTCGGTCGTGAACACGCGATTGTTCACATTGAAGGCTTTGGTACGCCCGCCTGGCCCTTCGATGCCTTCCTTGTTGAATATGTCGGGACGAGCAGGTACGATCTTGAGCTTTTGACTTATCTCTACACCATTCAAATTAATGGTGACCGGATACTCTGTGCCGGTCGCCGCTGACGGCAATCCGCCCGGAAGTATGAAATCGATCCTCGTCCTGCTCACGTATCGAAGCCCGCAGGCTGCACCGTCGATCGACATAGTGACGCCGCTGAGTTCGATCGGATAGTAGAACACGCGTTGGAGATCGCCGTCGCTGCTCCTCACGGTCACCGGAGAGATCACGCCGCCCTGTATCGATACTGAGGCAAGCATTCCCGACGCGAGCCCGAAAACCGCCGGCGGGGTCTGCGGCGTCGGGGTCGGTGTGGGCGTCGGCGTAGGCGAGACGGTTGGTGTCGGCGTGGGGGTCGGTGTTGCGGTCGGGGTCGGTGTAGGCTCCATCGTGACCGGCATCCTGGTAGCACCCGTTGCGTACGACAATACACGAGTTGCCGATGAACTCACGTTCGGCGTCACCATATAGTAGACCTCGGCCTGCAGGTCCGGATTGCCGCCTCCGACCTCGGTCAATGCCAAGTTGAACGCCGTGCGTTTGACCGAATTCGATGTCAGAGCCTGGGTCGAAGCAATGAATACCGACGGCGCAGGAAACCGCGTGAGCCGTGTGTAGGTAGCCGAAGCAGGCGCGACGTTCAGCGGATATCGATAGATCTGGGTCTGCCGTGCGTCACCCGGGTTTTGCCCTTCGTCGGCTGTTGACGGCACGGTTCCGTCGAGTTTGATGTTCATCCGTGTCGAGAGGACCAGCGTGAGCGGAGCTCCCGTGCCGTCATAATCAGTAAAACCGCCGTAACGCTGAACATCGCCTCCGGTGGCGGCGGTATCGGCATCGCTCCGCGGGAGCACGCGCCGGAACGAATTTGCCGTCACGTCATATAGATATGACGCGAAGCTCGTGTAGTTTGTCCCGTTATTCTCATTAGCGAGGTCGGCATAGGAATCAAAAACGATATAGCGTCCGTCCCGACTCATGCGGCGGCCCAGGTCGAGAATGTTGACCGGGTCGCCGGCATTGGTCGGCGTAGTGACGGTCACCTGACGGCGCAGCGATGCCGCGGGCGCACCTGTGGCGTCAAGGTTACAAACGAATATCTCCTCATTTCGGCTCGAAACAGGATTGTTGCCGCCGGTCATGCCGACGATCGGATTGTCGCCGGTACTGGCAAACACGACACGCGTGCCGTCGCCGGATATCGTTACGTTCTTGTTATAGATCGGATTAGATATCGGTCCTCGGGGTGTCTTTGTTACCTGATTCAGAGAACCCGAACCCGCGCCCTCGGTCGTGTTCTCGCCCCTGGCCGACAAAGCTCCCCCTGAACGTGTGAATACAAATATCTCGTCGTTGTCCTCGGTCGGGAAAGAGTTCCCGATACCGGGTACGAGGTCGCGTGTGGAGACGAACGCGATCCTGCTTCCGTCATCGCTGATGCTGACATCATGGTTGTCATCCGCGACAAAGGCCCCGATCTGTGTAGTGGCGCCGCGGGGCAATTGGCTGGGGACCGTATTTGTAACTCGTATGAACTGTCCGCCGGCAAGATTTGTCAAAGGTAGATCGTCGCCCGCAGAAAGGTCAGCAACCGGGGCATAGGACGGTATCTCATACAGCCAAACCTCGAGGTTCCCGTCCCGCGTCAGAGGGTTAGCGCCCGGCGTCGGGGTCGGCGTCACAGACGGACTTGGCGTAGGGGTCGGCGACGTAAAAGCGTTCGCGTCAAAGCTTCCGGGATTCGTCGAACTTATTATCGGTGGATTGGTCGAGTCGCCCGGATAGGCGACGGTCGCATTCGAGCTAAAGGCTATCCAGCGTCCGTCGTTGCTTATCACGGGCCGCGTGTTCACGATCGCGACACGGATGTTGTCGAACGTGATCGGCAGTGATGTCTGGTAAAGCAGGTCCTTTGTATCAGTGATCTGAAATATGCGTCTCTGCGCGTAGTCGAGGAGAAATATCTCCGTATTGCCGTCCTCATTGCGAGGGTTGACGGTGGCAACGTTGCCTTTTGATTCGAAGACCACAAACCGGCCATCGCCGCTGATGCCGCCTGCAAACGATTCAAAATTGGAATTCGTTACCTGGCCTACGACCGGGAAAGATTGCGAAAATGCGGACTGCCCCAGTAAAAGCAAGCCGGCAAAAATAATAAAAACTGAACGAAAGTTCACAAAGGTCCTCCAATAATGCTGCCGCGATACAGGTGAGCAGATGTCCGTCGTGTGTCGTAGCTCAAAACATTGAATTTTAAGCCCTAAAAGCGTGTTCTGCAACTCGGTCGGATGCCGTCGCGAGCCTAGATCTAAGATAACCGAGACATTTGATGCCGTAACGGCGGCCGCGGGTTGTAATTGCGGTGCGTCGGTATATCATTCATTTACGGCACTTTAGAGCTGATGGACAAGAATCTGAAATTGATGTTTGTCGCCGGTGAGGACTCCGGGGACGCACACGCAGCCCGGCTCGTCAAAGCGATACGCGACGAGGCCGGAGCCGTAGTGGATCTTTTTGGCTGCGCGGGTCCTCGGATGCGCGGTGAGGGCGTCGAGCCTGTGGTCAACGCCGATGAACTGGCGATCATTGGACTTCCGGAGATAACGTGTGCGCTGCCTATGTTCCTTCGAACGTTCCGCCGCCTGAAAGATGCCGCGATCGAGAGGCGCCCGGACGCCGTAATACTGGTCGATTTTCCGGAGTTCAATCTCAAACTTGCACGGAGCCTGCATCGTGCCGGGCTGAAGGTGATCTATTACATATCACCACAGCTCTGGGGCTGGCGGGGATACAGGAAAAAGACGATCCGGAAAGACGTTGACCTGCTCTTGACGATCCTGCCGTTCGAGAAACAGTGGTATGCCGAACGCGGGATCCTAAACGTCGAATACGTTGGCAATCCGCTCGTGAATGAGGTCGCCGCGACAGAGACCAAGGAGCAGACGAGGGAGCGTTACGATATCGGAGGGAATGATCCGCTGATCGCGTTGCTGCCAGGAAGCCGCCAAAAAGAGGTAGCACGTATCTTGCCCCGAATGTTCGATGCGGCCGAATTGATCTCGGCGGCCAGGCCTGATGTCAGGTTCATCGCGGCCGCAGCGAACGAAAGGCGCGCTAGCCAGATCCGTGAGATCACAGCTAACCGGCACCGGATGCTCCCGATCGAGATCGCGATCAATGATACTTACAATGTTGTCGCCGCATCGGATGCGGCCGCAGTCACAAGCGGAACGGCGACTCTCGAGACCGGCCTGCTTCTCACGCCGTTGGTGGTCGTGTACGCCGCCTCGTCTCTCAATTATCGTTTGATCAGGCCATTTGTGTCTTCGCCGCACTTTGGGCTGATCAATTTGATCGCGGAGAAGAGGATCGCAAAGGAATTGATCCAAGGCGATCTGACCCCGGAAGCCCTGGCTTCGGAACTGGCCCGGCTTCTCGAACCGGACACAAATAACAAGGCCAGGAACGAGCTGAGTAAAGCATCTGCAAAGCTAGGCCCGGGCGGTGCGTCCGAACGAGCGGCCAAGTTGATAATCGACCTTATAAAGCGCGGAGGTTGACCGCTGCCTAATGCCTTTCGGCTTCACTGACCGCATATTGAAGAAATATCTCGATGCCGCGGAGGCTGATCCTCGGGTCGCGCTCAAGATCACGAAGGATCGGAGCCGAGTCGCTGTCGAGTAGATCTACGTCTGCTACGTCGATTATCACTGACAGAGCACCGTTATCGATTGCTTCCGACGCCAGCTTCGCCACGAGTCTAGCATCGGCGTCCAGCAGTTCACCGCCCACGAGAAGTTCTACTCGACCGTTCTCAAGCTCTTTCTTGGTGATGTTCGTTGCCATCGCTTTTTTGGGCCCGGAGTGCAGTAGCTTACGCTCCGCTGCTCGTCTAAGTTTCCATCCGGCCAGTGTTAACACGCTTGACTGGACGCTTTGTTACAAAATAAAGCCCGGCAAATATCAACACCGCCGCGGCGATGAAAGCCGCGTCGATGCTCTCGCCGAGATATATCGCCGCCAAAGCAAACCCTATCAGCGGCTGCAGATAGATGAAAACCGCAACCGTGGAAGGCGGCACTCGAGCAAGAGCCCAGGCATTCAGCAGGTATGGAACCGCCGTCGCGACCACAGCAATATGAAGCATATAGAGCCAGATCCGGCCGCTGATCACTTCGGTGCCGGTCGTCGAGATCGACCAAACGCCGAGCGGAACGCAGATAACAGATGCGAATAGGAACACCCACATCATTGACCGGAACGCTCCGTTGCGCGTTATAGCCTCCTTGGAGGTCGCGACATATGTCCCGTAGCAGAATGAGTTCAAGATGATGAGCAGGTCGCCGATGGTCGTCTCCGAGGAGAACGAAGCCTTTCGTGGGTCTATGATCAAAATCACTCCCACAACAGCCAGCACCAGACCGAAGATCGTGGCCCGCCTGAAGCTTTCGATACCTGTAAGCCCGCCTAAAACGATCGCAAATATCGGGATCGTGACGGCGAGTAGCGACGTATTCGAAGCTTTCGTTAGCGAAAGTCCGCCGATGAAGAGAAGTTGATTAAATGTGACACCAAAGAGGCTGAGGATCGCAAAACGAAGGTAGTCCGAACGCTCTCGCAGCCAGAAACGGCGTCGGAATACCTGAACCAGGGCCAGGATGACCGCTGTTACGCCAACGCGGAATCCGACGAGCGCTACTGCGGGCACGACTGCGAGGACCACTTTAGCGATCACGGGGAGCGAACCGAACGTTATCTGCACTCCGACCAAAGCGGCCATCGCGCCGATCTGTGTTTTCTCCGTTCGGTCAACGGTCAGACTATTCATATCGATATCGCCGATCAGCCCCAATGTATGTGAACAAAAAAGCGGGCGAAGACCGCCCGCCGCTGATCTCTGTTGGTGATCCGGTTAGGCTATTTACCGGTCGTGGACTGATTCTTGACCGCATCGAGGTCGGCACTGCCTCCCGTGTATTTCCACTTACCGCCCTCGTTTGCGAATTCGAACGGCGTCCACCTCAAATAAGCTCCGCCTTTGATCTCGGCTACGGCCCTGTTGCCCTGGATCTTTTCGTTGCGGACCTCGACGGGCTTGTCAATGATGTCGTATTTGGCCATAAAGGCGGCCAGGCTCGTCTCATTCTCGGAACGCATATCAGCTTCGCTCCGCTTAATGAAATCAGCCGTCATCACGGCACGGACGCCCGCGTCGTCCTTTTTGCGAAGCGCCTCGTAAAATGCCTGGACGACCGGACCGATCGTCGGAGCGTTATTCGTGGTCTCGGCTGTCGGTTTGACGATGGTTCCTTCGGGCACATTAGCGGGTGTTGACGTGGTTTCGGCATTCACGGCAGCTTTATTCGCATTTGCGACGTTGGCGTTCGGGGACGAACTCCCTCCGCATGCGACGGCGAGTACAGAAAGCGTCAGAGCAAAAAGAAGGGTAAGAATTTCAGACCTCATATTGTTCGTTAAAGACCTCATTCAAAAATGAAGAGTATAATATCACCGGCGATGAGTAACAAGACACTTGAGACCACACTGAAACGTCACTTTCTGATCGAGGCTCTGCCGGAGCCGCTCTCCAGAGCAAGCAGCCATCTTCAGATCTTTGATAAATACATCGACGGGACGCGATTCAGATTGCGTCAGGTCCGCGATCCATATACGTCAAAGTGGACACGGCTTCTGCAGCAGCGTCATCCGATCAAGCTCGATGAACATACCGCCGTAAAGGTGGCCGAGATGGTTCTCGACGATGCCGAGTACGCCGTGTTCGAAAGATCGACAGGCCAGGAGGTGAGGATAAACCGGTATTTTCACGATCTCGAACCCTATACGTACGAGTTTGACGTTTATCTTGGCCGGTTGTGGGGGCTCAATACAGCGGCGGTCAGATTTGTTGATGTCGATTCAATGGTGCAGTTCGAGCCGCCTCCTTTTGCGGTAGCTGAGGTGACGAACCAACCTGAGTTCGCCGCTGAAAGGCTTGCGAATGCATCGCTTGACGACCTGAGAGAAGCGATAGGCCAGATGCACTTTGACCATGCGGGCTAGCGTGTGCGGGGCGACATCGACACGTTACGCTCGAGCGATGCATAGATCTGAAGATAGATCTGTGTTTCGCGAGGTATGAGTACCGTCCAGGCCGAACCGCCGCGGCTTATGTAACCCGGAAGTTTCGCAGGATTCGAATTGTAACCGGCGGACATTAGCTGCTCGGGTGTCGCAATGCCTTCGGCCAACGCATTCTGGACAACGGCATTTGCACGCAGATCGTTCCAGGTCATCTGCATGTAGAGAAGCATGGCCTGCGAAGCATTGATGTGATCACGCATGCCTTCGACAAAATCCGGCATCAAGTCCGCAGACGGAAATCTCGATCGCACCATCCTGTACGTGGACGGGATCATCTGCACCATTCCGCCCGCTCCGGCACTGCTGACCGCGTATCGGTAGGTTTGTCCCTCGTTCAGAGCAAATAAAGTGTAAATGTCGTCGTAGATTTCCGAATGCGTTTCGGTCCTGAATCGCAGGTGATCGACGTGCTCTACGGCGGCGAGCCTTTCGGCAATGTCAGCAACTTTCGGATCGATCGAGAAGCCTTTCTGCCGCAGCCTCTCGCGTGCAAGGTCTATCGTATTTCGGACGTAGTATTGACCGGCGCTAACTACTTCGGGAGTGATCAGTCCCGGATGTGTCGAAACATAGTATGCCGTCTCGGTAAATCTCCCATTGCGAATATACGGATACTGGACGAGAAGCGGGAGCTGAGCATTGCCGGCGTCGTCGATGATGTTCACAGGCGTATTGACGCCGTTGGCCCGTATTGTCCTGACGGTAAACTGCCGTCCGCTTTCGCTGATCACAAAAGTGCCCACGTAAGGGGTCAGAAACGCTGACCTGGTCACCGAGACCGTGTCGATCTGTCTGGTCCTGAGGTCTAGGAACGCTATCTTAACGACGATGTTGTTTATGTCGGATTCGACCAACGCTGTCGGCTGCGGACGCGACAGAAATTGTCGGCGAGCTTCGGCGATCCGGGCCTTGATCTGATTGAATGCCAGAGCGACGTTCGGTTTGACCGGTCGGATCGCGGGCTGAGGCGTTGCGGGTAAAGCGATGGCCGGATTCTCGGTCTGCCTTTCGAGGGTGACAGGCTCCTGTGTCTGGATACGAGGAGGTGTCGGAGCAGGGCCGGGCAGGGCAGAAGTCACAACTACGACGGGTCGCCGAGATGCCCCATCAGTCGTCTGAGCCAAAGCCTGAGATCCCGAAACAGCAAGCAGCACCAAACAGATCGCGGTAATTCTCATAATTCGTTGTTGGGGGAAAGGCCGTTTTTCGGAAAGAATTTCCGAGCCCGGGACTGTCTAACGTCGATAGGATGACGGAATTGAGCGCCGGTTGTCAAGAAAATTAAGAATTGCTGATAGCATCAACAAGCGGAGGTTATGCTTCGGCTCCCTTTCAAATCACGTTAATTTGCTGTATAAAGGCAATTTACGGCGGAGGATCCGAGCTGGAACATGAGATTATTCGGCACAGACGGCATTAGGGCAAAGGCGGGCGAATTCCCGCTCGACGAGACAACGGTCTATTGTTTCGGCCGAAGTTTGGCAGACCGATTCGCCGCTGTCTTAGGCCGCGAGCCAAGTTTCATAACAGGCAGGGACACAAGGGAATCCGGGTACTGGATCGAACAAGCGCTCCATCGGGGACTGAGAGCGGCAGGCAGCGAAAGCTCGAGCGCCGGGGTCATAACGACTCCCGGTGTGGCATTTGTGACGCGAGCGGGGAAATTCGATGCTGGGATCGTCGTGAGCGCGTCCCATAATCCATACGCCGACAATGGCCTGAAGGTCTTTCTCCCGAGTGGCCGCAAAATGGGCGAGGATCTCGAGCGATCTATTGAAGCGGATATCGCAAAGGGCTGCCCCGAGCCCGATGTGACATCGGTAGACCTCGGGGATGCGTCCGATCATCATCAAGTTTATCTCGAGCATCTATGCAGCGTTGCTCGCAATGTCGACGCAAACGGGATGAGACTGGTGCTCGATTGTGCCTACGGAGCGGCATCTTCGTTCGCCCCGACCGTATTCGCATCGACAAAAGCCGAAGTTTCAGCCATTAATTTGGAGCCGAACGGAAGGAACATAAACGAGAACTGCGGGTCGCTCCATCTCGAGGGACTTCGTGAACAAGTTCTCAAAAGCCATGCCGACCTCGGGATCGCATTTGACGGAGACGCCGACCGAGCACTTTTCGTCGATGAGGCCGGAGAGGTAGTGGACGGCGATGCAGCCATGTTCCTCCTCGCGCGCCACATGTTGTCGAACTCCGCTTTGAAAAACAAAAAGGTCGTCGCAACCGTCATGAGCAATATTGGGCTCGAAAAGGCATTCGCTCGTGACGGCATTGAGATGATCAGGGCAGATGTCGGCGACAAATACGTTCTCGAAAGTCTCCTGGCTACCGAAAGCGAACTAGGCGGCGAGCAGTCCGGCCACATCATTTTCCCAAAGCGAAGTCTCGTGGGCGACGGGATGATGACCGGCCTCCTTTTGATAAAGGCTTTGGCCGAAAGCAAGCTCACACTTTCGCAGGCGGTCTCTGACTTTGAGCGTTTTCCACAGGTGCTGGTTAACGTGCCGGTCGCGTCTAAACCGGAAATGCTTTCGATCCCGGCGATCGCCGATGCAGCCGCCCAGATAGATCGTGCGCTTGACGGCAACGGTCGGCTGCTGCTGCGATATTCCGGTACCGAGAATCTTGCCCGTGTGATGATCGAGGGGCCAGAGCTCCGTTATATAAAGGAGCTCGCTGATGGACTTGCCGGAGTGATCCAGGATGAGATCGGTTAAAAAACCCGTGATCCTGACCATTACGACCGATTCGGCGCCGCAATATGACGTGGTGATCGGCCGCGACGTGAGATCCGAGGCCGGGAGCCGCATTAGAAAGGCTCTCGGGCGGACGACGAAGCGGCTTCTCATCGTTACAGACGGCCGGGTGGGCCGACTCTATCTCCACGAACTCAAGGAATTGCTGGCGGCCTCGGGATTCGAGGTCTGCACGCACCAATTTAGGGGCGGCGAAAGTTCGAAAACGTTCCGAACTGCTGAGTCCATACTGCGGGCGCTCGCGGCAAATAACCTATCACGCGACGACGCGGTCGTAGCTCTCGGCGGAGGTGTCGTCGGCGACCTGGCCGGTTTTGCGGCTTCGATCTTTCTCCGCGGCATTCGGTATTTCCAGATTCCCACGACACTTTTGGCGATGGTCGATTCGTCTGTCGGCGGCAAGACAGGCGTAGATCTCGTATCTGGAAAGAACCTCGTCGGCTCTTTTTGGCAACCTGCCGGAGTTTTAGTTGACGTCTCGTACTTAGACACCTTATCAGGCCGGGACGTTACATCGGGCTTGGCCGAGATGGTCAAGCATTCTGCACTTTGCGGAAAAGGCATGCTCGAGCGAACTTCCCAAATGATCGAGGCCGTTCGTTTGGCCGAGAGACCATCCGTCGCCGAGGGCTTGATCGGATCGATCGCCGCCAATATTGAATTCAAAGCGTCGATCGTAGGTCGCGACGAAAGAGAATCGACCCGCAAACGCGGCAGCAAGTCGAGGAAGATACTCAATTTCGGGCACACTCTCGCCCATGCCCTAGAGACAGCTACCGATTACAAGTATTTCCGCCACGGCGAAGCAGTTATGATAGGTATGAGATTCGCGCTCGAGATCTCAAAAAAGGTTGCAAAATGTCCGAGCAAGGATGTAAACTTGTTGTACGATGTTTTGCATCGGGCGGGGCCAACTCCGTCGGTCGCAGACATCGATCCATCCGCCGTCCTGTCGGCTCTTAGGTTTGACAAGAAATCACAAGACGGCGAGCTTTCGATGGTGCTTCTCCGAGGTATCGGCAAACCGTATATATTCAACATCGGTCCCGTGGCCACAACGTCGGTCGAAAGGCCTCTCATTGAATTCCTTGAGAAAGAATCCTGATCGGCTGACGCATCTCGGATCCGCGAGGTGTAGATCTAATGAACAATCTAATCAATCAACGTCCCTCCGAGGCAGGAAGTGCGGGGGGCAAATTCCTTGCATTTCTGCTTGGACTCGCTCTGATCCTACATGGCGGGTTTCAATACATCAGGGCAGCGTATCAGGCCGAGAGCCTTAGGACCGATATGGAAGCGGCCGTGCTGCAGGGCCTGGCAACGCCCGGGAAGATCGACCCGGTCGATGTGGTCAAGACAAAAGTTCAGAAGGCGGTGCTCCAGTATGAGATCCCGCCGGGGAGTGTTGTCGATGTTAAGATGCAGAACGGCCTGGTGATCGCTCGCGTCGCATACATCAAACAGGTCCCGATACTTCCGTTTGGGATCTATAATTACAACTATAAATTCGATGAGACAATAACGCCTGGAGGGAAAATACTCGGCGACAACAAGAAATAGGATCTAGGAGGCTGCGGCGAGAGTTGCCCGAACAGACGGCGGCTGGATCTGAACCAGAGCCGTCGGGGCATCAGCAAGCCAGGTAGATGGACAGACCCCGCAGGTCGTACATTTCTCGACGGCGGGACACGGCAGGCTCGAGCGTGAAGCTCGGGCCTTTTCGTTCTCAGTGCGGAGAAACTCGGGTGAAAGGCCGGAATCTACGATCGACCAAGGCAGGAACTCGTCATAGCTTCTCTCTCTTGATATATGGAACGCAGGATCGATACCGGTTTCGCGGATCGCACGGCCGAGGTCGCCTTCGTATCGTGCCGCGAGGTCGATCACACGAGCCACTGAACGGTCTCCGGAGGAGAAAAGAGCCTGTTCGTGAGCGATCTTTGCAGACATGAATCGGACCTCGACATTTGGTATCCGGCTCAATCCCTTGCAAACGTATTTTATCCGTCGCTTGAGTTCTCGTTCGTCACATATCGGTTCCCATTGAAGCGGCGTATTGGGTTTCGGCACGAATCCGTTCAGTGACGGGATGATCTTGCCCGCCCGTCCAAAGCGTTTGCCGGATTCCAGCATCCGATCCTTGATACGTTCTACCAGGACGAACATCTCGTCCAAGTCTTCGTCCGTCTCTGTCGGGAGCCCGACCATCATATATAGCTTGATCGTCAGCATTCCGCGGTCGAAAACGGCGCCGCATATATCGACGATCTCGTCGTTGGTCAGATTCTTGTTAATGACCCGCCGGAGTCGGTCCGATCCGGTCTCTGGAGCGACCGCGATCTGTTGATCTTTGGATTCGACCAGGGCATCGAGTAATTCGTCCGAGATCTGATCCAGCCTCAGACTGGAGACCGAGATGCGGTAATCCATAGCGCGCAGCTCTCGCAAGATGGTCGAGATCTCGGGATGGTCGCAAACGGCGGTTGAGACAAGGCCGATCTTGTCGGTCCGGCTTCTCCATTCCGCAGCTTTCGCCAAAATGTCCTTTGCCGGCACGACACGCGGCGGGTAATAGTTGTAACCGGCCCAACAGAATCGGCATCCCTGTGAGCAGCCACGCGAGATCTCTACTAGAAGCCGGTCTCCCATTTCTGCGTTTGGCGCCCAAATGGACGTTGAAGGGCAGAAGATCTCCTGGCCAACGAGAAACTTGGCCAGTTCTGTTTCGCCACGTTTGAGTGCACGCCTCAGGGTTCCTTCTTTTGGATTAACGGATGCCAATGCCCGACCGACGCGGCGCGGGACGCCGCTGCGATTAGGGATGTAATCCGCAACAGTGCCGTCGTCATTTTGAATGACATCGTAGAATGCCGGGACGTAAAAGCCGCGGCCGAGCCTCGCCAACGCCAGGAGGATTTCTTCACGGCTCTCGTTCTCTTGGATCGCATCGATCAGCTGCCATGCCAGTATCTCGCCCTCGCCTACAGCGATCACATCCGTAAGCTCAGCGATCGGTTCGGGATTAAGGAATGATGCGGCGCCCCCCATTATTACGAGCGGATCGAAATGTGTGCGATCCTTTGACCACGACGGGATACCAGACATCTGGAGCATCCGCGCCATATTCAGATAATCGGTCTCAAACGAGATAGAGAATGCTACGACGTCAAAGTCTCTGACCCGGCTCTGTGATTCGAGGGAAAGCAGCGGCGTTCGAGTTCTGCCATATTCTGTCGCTTCCGAGGCGTCGGGGAGAAATACTCGTTCGCAGCTCACGCCCGGTATCGAATTAAAAAGCTCATACATCGTGTGCAATCCGAGATTCGCCATACCGATGGCGTAAGTGTTCGGATAGCAGAGCGCGATCCTCAGGCCGCCGTGCGACGGTGAGATAAAGCCGTCTTCCGAGGCCAATTTGGATCTGTAGCTGTCGATGATGCGCCGGCTCATACGTAGCTCAATGATAGCAACCAGGATGACCTATTAGCCAGCCCTGATTTCTAGCGGCGGTTCTTTACGTTTCTTTACATTTTTCGGCCTTTCTCGATTACAATGCGTCTAAGGTATTCGAATAGTTCGAACGCGAGAGCGAAAAGAGGTCTTGTAATAATTGTCGGATTGGTGTATCTTGACATTGCATAACATGTTTTAACACCCGTTCTCACTTCGACAAATTCAGACACACAGATTTCCGATCCTCAGGAGGGAACGAAATGCACAGGAAGGAATACTGGTTGACGGCGAGAGGGCTGACCCTCATCCTGACCTTGGTCATGATGGCAGTTTCTGCGATCGCTCAGGAGGATCCGGACCCCAATTCTCCGACTCCCATTCTGCTGACCGAATCGTCGTCCATAAGAGCGCTGGCTAATCGATCAGGAGAGAAAGGCCGCGTAGATCTCAATCGGCTTCGGCCGCAGGCATTCGCACCGGGTTCGACGGTCGATATCTATGTTACGAATCTAGTACTTTTGCCTGACGAAGGTCCGCTTGCATTCCGGTTCTACGCCATGGACCGCGAGGGGCGCACCTACCGATTTCCTGTCGTGGACATGGAAAGGCTCACAAAAGGCCAGACCGGGGTGGTCAGGATGAGCGTTGCTCTGACAGACGAATTGAAGTACTGGGATCAGCCTGCGGCCGACGGTGACGTTTTGGTCTATCTGACGTGGCGTGGGTTGGCTAGCAATTTTGCCAAGCTCGGACTCGGCAGCGTCGGAGGCGATATCCGTACCCCTTCGTCGGCAGTGCCGGCTCCTCTCGGGACGGTTGCCGCTATCGACCGCAATGGGACGTCGCGTTCACTTTCACCGGAATATGTCGGGTACCGGTGGTCCGGCGATCGGTACCGATTCCTTCAACAGACGACGTTCGGATTCGAGCCGAATCTCGACTCCAGGCTGCGAAGGATAGGCCTTCGTGCCTGGCTTGCCGAGCAGTTCGACGCTCCGTATCCGACGCCGTCCAATCCGTATCCCAACCAGCCGCTTAAGCCTGCAAACGCTCCGGCGGATTGTGATGGCGATCAGACAGTGACTCCCGACGTTCCCGAAACGTGCTTTCGAGATACATACACTATGTATCCGATCCAACGTTGGAACAACGTTGAGGCTCTATATGGTTCGTCGCAGCTCCGACACAGGGTCGCATGGGCCCTGAGCCAGATCTGGGTGACGTCAGGGAACGATATCCAGCAATCCAGGCACATGGTCGAGTATCATAAGATCCTGTCCGCTAATGCTTTTGGCAATTACAGGACACTCATGCGCCAGATGACGTTCAACCCGACGATGGGCGATTATCTCGACATGGCGCGGAGCACTAAGAACAATCCGAATGAGAACTATGCGCGTGAATTGATGCAGTTATTCTCGGTAGGGCTCTTTATGCTCAATGATTACGGCCAGGTGTTGACCGACGGATCAGGCAACCCGATACCGACCTATGACCAAAATGTGGTGAATAACCTGACAAAGGTCCTGACGGGCTGGTCGTTCTGTCAGACAGCTGCTTCGTGTCCGAACCTTACGGTCGGAACGGTCAACTTCATCGACCCGCTATTGCTGACGACAGGCAACCACGACCTGACGGCAAAGACGCTGTTGAGCTACACCGGATCAACGACCACAAACATCGCTGCCTGCTCGAATTGTACTTCCGCCGCAAACATTACGACCTACGCTAACAATTCTGCCGAGCAGGCTCTTGATAATATCTTCAACCATCCGAACCTTCCTCCGTTCATCAGCAAGCTGCTCATACAGCATCTCGTTACGAGCGATCCGTCTCCGGAGTATGTCCGCAGGGTCGCGCTTGTGTTCAAGAACAACGGCTCAGGTGTTCGCGGCGATCTGAAAGCTGTCGTAAAGGCGATACTGCTCGACCCAGAGGCCAGAGGTGACGTCAAGACCGATCCAAACTACGGCAAACTTCGTGAGCCGTTCCAATACGCGACGAACATTTTGCGGACGTTCAACGTCCGATCGGCTGATGGCTCGACATTGAGCGACGGGATGTTCACAGCCAGGAGCGAGTTCACGGGAATGCAGCAGATACCGTTCAGGTCTCCGACGGTCTTCAATTATTACCCGCCGGATTACGTTGTACCGGGTTCGGCGCTGCTTGGTCCGGAATACGCATTGATGACGACAGGAACGTCGATCCAACGGGCGAATTTTGTGAACCGATTCGTGTTTACGGCTCCGGCGGTCGCCGTGTCGAATCCTGATGTGCCGCTGGGGACGTCGCTTGATTTCTCTGATCTTCAAGCTTTGGCTCAAGCGGATACTACAGGGAATCAACTCGTGAACGAACTCAATCAGAGGATGATGTACGGCACGATGTCCACGGAGATGAAGAACGCTATCCTGACCGCGGTCGTCAATATACCTGCGACCAGCACGGCGAACTATCTTCAACGTGCGAGACAGGCCGTTTACCTGATAGCTACGTCATCACAATACCAGGTGCAGAGGTGATCAAAATGGACGAAACACGCAGAGAGTTTATTAAGAAGTCAGGTGGATGTGCACTTGGTATGGTGGCCCTTGCCACCCAAATGCATCATTTAGGCTCAGTGTCCGCCTTTGCTCAAAAGGCGATCGACGAAAGTGCGTCACCAAGCGTCGGATACAAGGCCCTGGTCCTGCTCTACTGGTCCGGCGGCAACGACGGCAACAATATGGTGATCCCCAATCACGACGACGGGACTATCAGCAACTATGCGTCGTATGCGGCTTTGAGGCAGCCTCAGGGTCTGGCCATTCCTCGGGATCAGCTGCTCCCGATCAGCGTGCCAAGACTCGGCGGGCTGACATATGGGCTGCACCCTAGCCTTGGGCCTGTGACCGGAGGAGTAAACAACGGCATCCACGAGCTTTGGGCCCAGGGCAAACTCGGTATAGTGACCAATGTCGGTACGCTTGTTCGTCCGCTAACCAAAGCACAATACCAAAGCTCATCGTTTCAGAAGCCTTACCAACTGTATTCGCATTCGGACCAGGTCACTCAATCTCAGACGGCGAATTCGGCAACTCAGGCTTTTACCGGTTGGGGAGGGCGAATAGCCGACCGGCTGGCCTCGGTTGAGAATCCTTCGGGTTTGATACCTATGGTTACGTCGATCGCGGGCGCACAGCTCTTTACATCCGGACAGGTCACCCTGCCGCTTGCGATCGCGGACTCGAATACGACGCCGGCTAACGTGCTTAACCCGCTAGGTTTCACGAATACCGGCGGGAGCGCAAGGCTGACGGCGTTCAATAACATTCGCACCTACGATCTGAGTAATAACTACATCGCGGCTGCGAGCCACGTCACCGATCTTGCTATGCAGGCGAATACGTCGCTGCAAACCTGGCAGGAAGTGACCGCGACATTCCCGAACACAAGCATCGGACGTCAACTGAAACAAGTGGCGAGGCTGATCAAAAAGCGGACGGATCTGAGTGTAAACAGACAGGTGTTCTACGTCCAGATCGGCGGATTCGACACGCATACGACCCAGTTGACGACGCAAACCACGCTATTCTCGCAGTTCAGTCAGGCAATGCGTTCGTTCTACGACGAGATGGTCGTTCAAGGAGTCAGCAATGACGTTACACTGTTCACCCTGTCGGATTTCAACCGGACAATGAATCCCGCAGGTACGGGAGCTACGGTCGGTTCGGACCATGCCTGGGGCAACCATATGTTCGTCATGGGCGGAGCGGTGAACGGCGGTAATCTCTACGGCAGTCTGAGGCCGGACGGATCGGGTAATTATTACCCGACCCTGCTCATGGGCAATACGACGGGAGCTCTCGACGACGCAGACAACAACTCGAGCGGACGCGGACGCTGGATACCGACAACGTCTGTGGATCAATACTGCGCCGTTCTGGCACGTTGGTTCGGACTGCCGCAGGATCAGCAAACGCTGTCGGCGGTTTTCCCGAACCTGGGCAATTTCCCGGGCACGTTCTCGCAGCTTGGTTTCCTTCCGTAGGGGACGGGACATAGCACAACTGACGCGGCGGGCCCCCTGTTGGCCCGCCTTTTCTTTTACGATTGAACTTTACGCCGTGCGGCAATAAGATTGTCGTTATAAGTGAACCTGCCAAATTACATCTCGCTCGGTCGCATCCTGATAGTACCGCTCCTGGTCGTCGCACTGCTGACGCCTGTCGGCGAGAGGTGGCTCGGCATCAACGGCTACGTGCTCGCGATCGTGATATTTCTGGTCGCCGCGTTGACCGATATCGTGGACGGGCACTTGGCCCGGCGCCGCGATCAGGTCTCGACGCTGGGCAAATTTCTGGATCCGGTCGCTGATAAACTGTTGGTCTCGGCGGCGTTGATAGTGCTGGTAGAGAAACATCTGGCGCCGTCCTGGGCTGTGGTCGTTATACTCGGACGTGAATTCGTCGTCACCGGATTGCGATCGATCGCCGTCAGCGAGGGCATAGTCATTCAAGCTCAGGCTCTGGGCAAACTGAAGATGTGGGCCCAGTGCGTGGCTATAGTCGCATTGCTCGTAGCCGCCGCTAACGGCAATCCGCCCGTCTCGAATTTCGGACTCGATTACCCGGCGGCGTTCTGGCAAGTAGCGGAGGTGAGGAATGCGTTCCTGCACCTGGCGGCATTTGAATTGTCGTCCAATGATTGGAAAGTGTTCGGTTACCTCGTTGGACGCGGCGCTCTGTGGGTCTCCGTGATCACGGCGATCCTGTCGATGTGGCAATACCTCTCTTACTTTCTGGCCGAACGACGACGAACCGAAAGGGAACCCGAATAAAGAATGGCGGGATCCAAATATGGAATCCGCCATCAAATGCCGCAAAACTTTTTGAGGTTACTGCAATTCGACCCAATCGCCCGGGTGGATCTCCTGTGCGTTTCGGGTGATCACGATCGTCGCGGCACGTTCCTTGACGTTCACGACCATTGCCTCGCCAACTACCTGGCGGATCGCCGGCCTGCCTTCACGAGCATCGAAGGTCCTGACGACCTTGCCGTCAGCCTTGTCTCCGGATTTGCGACCGGCTTGATTGGAGAATTTGCCGCCGCGATACTCTTTTGACTGAAATCCTTCGTCACGCGCGCTGACAGATTCCTTCTCCGGTGCACGATAAAGATTGCCAGTGCCGAGCGGTCGAAAGATCGTGATGCGGTCACCCACTTTTACGTTCTCTTCGGAGCCGATATCGACATAGGCGATAGCGTCGCGGTACAACAGGTCGGCACCGTCACGTCCCATCAGGATGCGTCCCATGGCCTTGCCCGATGGATCACCGTAGAGGTCCAAAGCCGGCCTTTCAGTGGCAAGCGGGCTGTTTCGCTTCTCAGCAAGTTGTACGAGGTCGCCCTGCAGCAGATTGTCGCAGGAAGTTTTGACGCGGACGACCGAGTAGTCGGCTTTGACGCGTATCACTTCGACCGCACCGACCTCCTGAACGTAGAAGCCCACGTTCTTGCGGGTCCAACGGCTCTCGACGCGTCCGCGGGGCCTTACAATGCTGAAAACGTCGCCTTCATTGACTCCCTTATTCGACCCCATGTTTATGTAGAGAACCTGTGCCTGGCTGCTCAGGAAGCCGTCAGATTCAGTTACGGCGCCGATGATGTAATTGGAGGTCGCGATGGCTGACGACTGAATGTAGCCGGCGCAGTAGAGCGTATTGTAGCCGGCGACCGGCAATGGTGCCTTGTCTCGGGAATAGACGACCTTCGGGCTGGCCGTTTGCGCAGACGCGATCACTGCAAGTGAAAATGCAAAGATCATGGCCGAGGCCGCGTTCTTGATGAATGTTTCTAAGGGCTTCACGCTGTACTCCTATGGTTTCGGAAATCTGGGCCGCAGGGATGGACAAAGCCGGCAGCGGCAGGAAAATGATGAGGCACGCGTCCGAGAACGCGTACAACAATATTACGACGTTTTCGGATCAGTGGTCAACAATATTTTGCATCACACAACACATATTTACACTTTCAGGTAAAATGCCGCACCTTGAAGTTTTTGGCCAATTTGCTAACATCTTGGTTTTCGCCTCGCTGCGTGATCACTCGATCCTGCAGCGGTCGTAGTACATGCCGGTGTAGCTCAGTTGGTAGAGCAGTTGATTTGTAATCATCAGGTCGGGGGTTCAAGTCCCTTCACCGGCTCCAGATATCACTTCCGGTTCGACGCAAGTCTTTACTCGTCGCTCCGGGTTTGATAGCTTAGAGAAAACGAAGGGAAATGGTGTCTTCCCGCTCCAACCGCTGACCGTTAGCTGATGACACCTGTTCATGGACCACTATGGGCAGGGCTCAGCCGGAAACTCAACACAGATCCAAACTCGATCCCGCTTGCGTCGCTTGGCGTTGCCGGCTGGCTGAGCTGTGTTTTGCCGCGCCTTACATATAGATCAAAGAGTTCTAACGATCGAAAACTAAACAATATGAATACGAACATCAACCCTTGGCACAACGTCAGTATCGGCGACGAAGCTCCATCGACCTTGCAGGCGATAATTGAGATACCAAAAGGATCTCGGGCAAAATACGAGTTGGATAAGACTACGGGAATGTTGAGACTCGACAGGGTCCTGTTCTCGTCCGTGTTCTATCCGGCCAATTACGGATTCATCCCGCAAACGTTGGGCGAAGATCACGATCCGCTTGATATCCTCGTTCTTTCGCAGGTGGACATTCGCCCTCTGTGCATCGTAAGAGCAAAAGTGATCGGCGTTATGAGAATGGTCGACCAGGGAGAGGCTGATGACAAGATCGTAGCCGTAGCGGCCGACGACATCAGCGTGGCAGGTATCGACGATATCAGACAGCTTGGCGAGCATTTTCACTCTGAATTGCGGCATTTCTTTGAGGAATATAAGCGACTCGAAGATAAAGCCGTTCTGGTCGAGGGCCTGCAGGATCGTGTAACGGCCGAGGACATAATTCGAAAGGCGATCTCGGACTATAATTCGGCATTTGGAGGTCAATGATGTCACCGAAGATCACACCTGCCGAGCCGGCTACGACAGGGGGGCGGCATGGATAACACGGCATTGTCGGACAATCATCGACGGGCCTTCAATGCCGTGGTCACGCTGACTGAAAAGCGGCTGCTGGAGCTTGAATCTATCCTGACGAGATACGAACGTTTCGGGTCGCTGATCATTGATCTAAAGAACGACCTCAATGGCGCGGATCGGCAGCGTATGATCGGCCTGATAGGCGAGATCAGAACGATGCTGGTGGAGTTCAGTTCACGGTTCTCTTTGCCCGGTGATAGCAGGAGTCTCCGTCGAGAACTCTACACTACGGCCGGATTTCTTTGGGAGGACCTGGCCTCCGCGGCCGACCATAAGTTCAAAGGCTACGGAAAATTGGACCCTGCGGTGCTTGACGATGTCGAAAAAGCCCTCGAGGGAATGATCGCAAAAGTAAGAGAGATAATGACCGTCACTAACTGAGAGCCGGCATATTTGGTCTCGATCGTGGAGGTGAAATTATGGAACGATGGATGGCATACGCTTTGTTGTCGATGTTTTTTGCCGGAGTGACCAGCGTTTTGGCTAAATATGGTCTCGAGGACATCAACAGCGACCTTGCCCTTGCGATAAGGACGCTTACGATCCTGGTGCTCGTCATTGGCTTTGTAGCGGCGACAAAGAAATACGACGATCTCTCGGTCGTAACTTGGAAGCAGACCGGGCTTCTCGTGGCATCCGGCCTGGCGACCACATTAAGCTGGGTTTTTTACTATCGAGCAATGAAGGAAGGCCTTGTCTCCTGGGTGGCCAGCATAGACAAGGCCAGTATAGTTGTGACCCTCGTTCTTTCGTTCGTTCTGCTCGGTGAGCCGATCACGAAAACTGTATTGATCGGCGGCGGATTGATCCTGGCGGGACTCGTTGTACTGGTGTTCAAATAAGTGAGAAGCAAACGAGCAGCCGAACTGTCCGCGGCCGAACACAACGCACTCGGTGCTGCGTTCTACAGCAGCGGAGCGGTCGGTTTGGCCGTCGAACAGTTTAGAGTCTCGGTTCGCCTGGCGCCGCAATGCGCCGAATACTGGGGCAATCTCGGTGCCTCGTTGACCGATGTCGGTGATCTCGACGAAGCAAAGAGAGCCTTGCTGATCTCGGACGAACTGGCTCCTGGGCGTCCTTCGGTTCATTTCCATCTCGGCCTTCTTTTTAGGAAGCTCTCCGAGATCGATTCTGCAGAACGCGAGTTTCGAAAGGTCATTTCGCTTGATAGCGACGGTTATCTTACGAAACGTTCGCGAGAGTTTCTCTCAAAAACGAAGCCGAAGATCATCCTTGGACTGTCCGGTACGTGTGAAGAAGATTAATACGCTCGGATGGATCAGAGTCCGATCTGAAGAAACGTCCCTAGAGTTTTCCACAGTTCCGGCAGGGTTCACTTCCGCTGCAAGCTCAACCATTGCAAACGAATGCAAGCAATAATTCATTTACAACTTGAAGCTTTAAGTGTATCATCACCTCATTGAGCGGCTGCACATTTAATTTGCTGCAACCCGGTACCCGTAAGAAACATCAGTAAGCACCGGCCGCGCTCTGCGGCATCGACCTTTGGGCCATAGGATCATGGAGGCGAGATGAGATTTTCTGCTAAAACTATTCGAGGACTATTGGTTACGGTCATCGTACTTGCTCTGACGGTGGTCGCATTGGGTGACACGATCCGACTGAAAGACGGCAGTCTGATCAAAGGCAAGATCCTGAGTTTCTCGAACGGCAAGTTCATTGTGCTCGTGGGTGAAGGATCACGCAGCCGGCAATTGACATTCAATGCATCGGAGATAGATTCGATCACATTCGACCAGATCGAACCCGGAGCCGCCGGAACCCAAAAAGCATCGTATGAAACCCCGGCATCAACCGGCGCTCCAAAAGTGGTGACAACTGACAACACGGGCGTTGTGTCGTCGCCCAAACCGTCTCAGCCGGCGGCGGCGAAGCCGATCGTGTGGAATGTCCGGGTGACTGCCGACAACACCGCCAATGGCTGGACCAACACGGGTTGGGTCGTTAAGAAAGGGCAGCGAATACGGATCTCCGGCGACGGCAAGGTCTCGCTTGGCGGCGGCAAGGCATCTCCGCCTGCTGGCTTACCGGATCTAAGGGATGACAACAAGCTGCTCAAGAATGTCCCGACTGGCGCTCTGATCGCCGTTATCGGCGACGACAATAACGACTTTATTTTCATTGGTGCCTCGCGTGAGATCGTTGCGACCCGTGACGGCTCGCTGTTTCTGGGTGTCAACGAGGGAAATCTCGATGACAACTCTGGAACCTTCAGCGTGAAGATCGAGGTCTTTCCCGAAAACTAAGCTTAAGCTCCGCCACCGGATCTGTTGGAAAATGCCTCGGCCTAAGCGAGGCATTTTTGTATTTGCCGCATTGAATAAATCCAACCAAAAGCAGAGAATCGAACTCTAACCAATTACCAACTACCGCCTTATGAAGTCTATAAATTTTCGACCGCTTCCGTTGATGTTGGCGCTGCTGTTACTCATACCGGTGCTCGTGATCCCGAACGCTGCGCAGTCACGTCCTCAGAAAAGCGAATCGACCAAGGGTGACGGCAAAAAGAATCAACGCCCGACCGAAGAGGAACTAAAGAAGCGGGAAGAAGAGAGACGGCGAGAAGAGGAAGAGCGTAATGCGATAGTCGATACCGAGGTGGAAAGGGTCAAAACCGAGGTCGTCGGTATTGACGCCGTTGTGATCAACAAGAAAACCGGCGCGATCATCGGCGGGCTAAAGAAAGGGAATTTTGCGATCTTTGAGGATGGAAAGCAACAGACCATTTCAAGTTTTTCTTCGGCCGAATCTCCTATCACGGTCACACTTCTGTTGGAGTTCAGCCGCTGGACCGAGATCTTCGGTAGCGCGGCGGGTGGACGATTCGAGCCCGGGACCTATGAGGTGATCCGGCCGGTCGCTTATTTTCTCTCGCGATTCATAAAGCCGCCGAATGATTATGCTTCTGTGGTCGCGTTCGATATGCGGCCGACGCCGATAACGGATTTCACCAACGACCCGAACAGGCTGAGGGCGACGATCGATCTTTTGCTTAGGAACCAGCCTGCATTCCGCGAGAATAATCTGTGGGATGCACTGAAGTTCACGCTCGTAGGCGGGCGTGGCGACACGGTGGTCCTGGAGAATTCCCGCGAACGCTACTCTGATTATTCCGGTATGCAGGACCTAAAGGCTCCACGCAAGGCGATAATTTTGGTCGCATCAGGAATAGATACATTCAGCAAGATAAATTATTCGGACGCTCGCAAGATCGTTCAGGAAGCAGGCGTGCCGATCTATATCATCAGCACAGGCAACCTGTTCTTCAAAAAATACGAAGGATACCTCGGCCCGACCGACAGCATCTCAGGCATGCCCGGAAGGCTGACCTTCTTGCAGGCCCAGAATGCGATGAATACGATCGCGAAAGAATCGGGTGGAGCACACTTTCCAATGACGTTCGAGAGCGAAGTGCCGGATATACTGCAGAACATCAATGCCGAACTCCGGAATCAATACAATCTGACATACGACCTAGACTCTCCGCGGGTGCCCGGAAAGAGATACAAACTCGAGGTCAAAGTCGATGTGGACGGCGACGGGGTTTTCGACGATAAGACATACGTCGTACAGCATCGTCCATTTTACGTTCCGAGTGCCCCCGCTCCTGCCAAAAAGCCCTCGAAATGAAGAGAATCGGCGAGATCGCGACGCCTGATACCTTCAGTTTCAAGCACACCCTCGGGAGTCACGGCTGGTATGACCTTGCGCCCTTAGAAAAGGTCGCCGATGATCGATTCAGATGCGTTTTGCGTCGCGGATCGAAAGGCGAGCCCGTACTTATAGATGTTTCGTCCGAAGATAATGCGATAGTCGTACGTGCAGGTTCGGGTCCCGTGGATCGCAAAGGCGTACTTCGCGACGTAGCACACATGGTCCGTCTCGACGAGGACCTGGACAATTTTTATCAACTAATCGACGACGACACTCCCATGAATTGGGCCAAGCTGAAAGGCGGCGGTCGAATGCTTCGATCGTCGACCGTCTGGGAGGATCTTGTAAAATCACTCTGCACGACGAACTGCTCGTGGTCTCTAACCCGAATAATGGTCCGAAACCTGGTCGAGCTGCTCGGCGATCCGACAGCGGAAGGCCCTAAGGCATTTCCGACAGCCGAAAGTATGGCAGAACGCAGTGAAGCCTTCTATCGCGACGAGATCAGGTGCGGATACCGTGCGCCTTATTTCAAGGAACTGGCCGAGGCCGTCGCAGCGGGCGATATCGCCCCCGAATCGTGGATCGACAGTCCGCTTCCGACCGCCGAATTGAAAGCGTCGATAAAAAAGGTCAAGGGCGTTGGCGATTACGCAGCGGAGAATTTGCTAAAGCTACTCGGCCGTTACGACGGGCTTGCCCTGGACTCGTGGCTCAGAGCCGGCTTTGCCGCCAAGCATAACGGTGGACGCAAATGCACGGATAGTAAGATCGAACGCCACTATCGTCGATTCGGCCGATGGAAAGGGCTTGCAATTTGGTGCGATATGACGTCCGATTGGTTCAGCGAACAGTGAGACCGCGACGACCGGAAAGTATTTATCATTGATCGGATATTGCGTCGCGGATCGCATTCAATAGAACGCGTTTATCGTCCTTTCGCGAAACGCCGTCAATGATCGGCGGATGATATCGGATGGTTACACGGCGAAAGAACCGCGGGAATTTGCGGTCCTGCGGCCATATCAGATTGCCGCCCGAGATAGTGGCCGGCAGTACCGGAACGCCTGCGGCCAGAGCGATGCGTGCCGCACCTTCTCTAAACGGCAGCAGCTGTCCGTCCTCGAACTCTCGCGCACCCTCAGGGAAAATTATGAGCGTGGCCCCGGCTCGCAGCGATGTTAGAGATTCCTTGTAAGCGATCTTAGCCCGAGACCCGCTGAGCGCCACCGGAAATGCGCCGAGAAATCGTATCAGCGGGCCCACGATCGGCCATCCGAACGCAACGTCGAAGGCCATGAACCTCAGTTTCCGGCCCTTTAGAGGAATTGAGAGCCAGACCGGGTCCATATAGGTCTGGTGATTGGCCGCCACCACTACCGGCCCGAGCGACGGAGGCGGAATATTCTCAACTCCTTCGAATTTAATGAACCAAAGCGGCTTACTCACGCACAGAGCTATCATTCGCCCGAGCTTGATGATAAATGGTGGAGGGTATCGAAACTCGGACATTGAAAAAGCCGGATCGCAACGAGCGTCCGGCTTTAGGTTAAATACTTTGACGGCCGACTTTCAAGCTTAGCGGCCTGATCGTCACTCGATGCCTTCGAGCGGGAACAGCCGGTCAATGAACTCGATATGAAGCCGAGTTATACCGTCGGGGCCGATGCGTTTTCCTCTGACGACAGAAATGATCCTGACATCATTGCGAACGCTGAAAACCCTGAGAAAGGCACCCGGATCCAGATCGAACTGAGTGAATACGGCAGCTCCGCCGAGACTTATGTTCTCAGTGACCGTAGTCTCGGAGCGCGTTACTTCGCCGGCGTCATTGAGTAGCTCAAGCACAAGCGACTCAGGGATCGGGTACCGAGTTTGTTTCCTGAGATCCTTAGGCAGATCGCTATCGTCTGCCAAAAGGTCAGCCTCTGTGATCCGCCAGAATCCTTCGTCGTTCCGCGAAACGATGTCATAAAGCCTTGACGGATGCCTGAGGTATTCGGTGGGCGGCTTCGCTCCTATGAATGCGACGCCGACAGCGTATTGAGGTTTGTCAACCGATTCCGAGGTCTCGATACAACGCCGAACCAGGCCCCAGATGCGATATTGCGGCTCGGAGTGGTCATAGCATCTCAGCTGCCTCGGCATCGGTATCGTCAGCAGGACCAGTCGGCCCCGTTTGACCGGCCGTTTGAGCAGAAATCCGGCACCGAACGCCGACACATCGCTTAGGCGCGTGACCTCGTTCCACGATACGGCACTATCGACACGAACCTCGACCCTGACAGGCAGCGGCAACGCAATACGCTGTATCCGACGTTGCTCGTCATCGCCCGGACGGGTCGGAACGGGTCGATCTACGGTTCTTGAACTTTCAGAATTGTGGGCTTGCATTGGTCTGCAGAAGCGGGCCTAAGACTGCGGCCGGGATGGGATCTCGCGTGTTTGCGAAACAGGCTTTTAACCTGTAAAATATAGAAATAAATAAGGCTAACTGATTTCCACAATTTGATCCAGAAATAGTTGTCCCGCAGTTATCTTCCTTGACACGGTCATCTGAACGAACATGGATTCTCTACAAGACAAATTTCAGATAAATATCGAAGACGAGATGCGTAGGTCGTATCTCGATTATGCCATGTCGGTAATTATCGGCAGGGCATTGCCTGACGTAAGGGACGGCTTCAAGCCGGTGCACCGGCGAGTGCTTTACGGTATGTTCGAGGCCGGCAATACAGCGGGCAAACCTTTTCGTAAATCTGCCGGACCCGTCGGCGACGTGATGGGTAAGTATCATCCGCACGGTGATTCTGCGATCTACGACACGATAGTACGCATGGCGCAGGATTTCTCGCTTCGGTATCCGCTCATACAAGGCCAGGGCAACTTCGGTTCGATCGACGGCGACAACCCAGCCGCGATGCGTTACACCGAGGTGCGTCTCGCAAAGATCGCGGACGAAGTGCTGGCGGATATTGAGAAGGAGACCGTCGATTTCCAGCCGAACTATGACGGCAGGCTGAGCGAACCTACCGTTCTGCCCACTCGCATACCCAATCTGCTGGTGAACGGCTCAGAAGGGATCGCTGTCGGTATGGCGACAAAGATCCCACCGCACAACCTTACAGAGGTCTTGGATGCATGTATCGCCCTGCTCAAGAACCCCCAGATCTCGCCCGATGACCTGATCAAATTGATCCCGGGACCCGACTTTCCTACAGCCGGATTCATTTACGGAAGGGAAGGGATCCTGAGCGCCTACAAGACCGGCCGAGGGATCATCCAGATGCGGGCCAAAGCCGTCGTCGATGAGATAGGCCGTGGTGACCGTACGCGGCAAGCTGTCGTCGTTACCGAGATCCCGTATCAGGTCAATAAAGCTCGCCTGATAGAAAAGATCGCAGAATTGACGCAGGAGAAAAAGCTGGACGGGATAGCTGAGATACGCGACGAATCGAACCGCGAGGGAATGAGGATCGTGATCGAGCTCAAACGGGATGCGATCCCCCAGGTCCTGCTTAACAAGCTTTACAAGCTGACGCCGATGCAGTCTAGCTTTGGCATCATCAACATCGCGATAGTTGACGGGCAGCCTAAAGTATTGACGCTGAAGGAGTTGCTCGAAGCATTCGTCGATTTCCGACGAGAGGTCGTCAGAAGACGGACCGAGTTCGACCTCAGAAAGGCACAGGCTCGCGCTCATATCTTAGAGGGCTTGAACAAAGCCATCGATGCCCTGGACCACATAATCCCGTTGATCCGAAATTCGCGGTCGGTGGATGAAGCAAGAAATTGGCTGACGGCGAATTTCACGACGCTGGACGAGGTCAAGAAATGGCGCGGTATCACGGGCAATAAGACCGAGGATCAGTTCCTGAAGGATCTCCGAAAGGTCATCGGCAGCCTTGAATTCAGCGAGGTTCAGGCTCAGGCGATCCTGGATCTCCAGCTTAGAAGACTTTCGGCACTCGAGCGTCAAAAGATCCTCGATGAATATGCCGAGATCATCAAATACATTGCAGAGTTAGAGAATATCCTGGCTAATGACGGTGTGCTGCGACAGGTGGTCATCGACGAATTGGCCGAGATAAAACGCGTTTACGGCGACGAACGCAGAACGGTGATCGTTGACGCCGGCGTCGAACTCCGTATCGAGGACCTGATACCCAACGAAGAGGTCGCGATCACGGTAACAAAGGCGGGCTATATCAAACGCACGCCGGTATCGACCTATTCGCGGCAAGGACGCGGAGGCAAGGGGCGACTTGGAGCCACGGCAAAGAACGAAGACTATGTCGAGCATCTATTCACGGCATCCACGCATGATGCTCTGATGATCTTTACGGACGACGGCCAGGTTTACAAGATGAAGGTTCACGAGATACCCGAAGCCGCTGCCGCAGCGAGAGGCAAGGCCGTCGTGAATCTCGTTCAGTTGTCGCAGGAGCGTAAGATGGTGTCCACGATGGCCGTCAAGGATTTTTCCGAAGAGATCTACCTGACGATGGTCACGAAGAAGGGCGTTATCAAGAAAACGGCTCTCGCGGAGTTTCAGAACATACGTGCCAACGGGATCAACGCTATTAACATCGATCCGGATGACGAACTCATCGAGGTGATCCGTACCGATGGCAAACAGCAGATATTCGTGGCAACGCACGACGGAATGGCGGTCAGATTCAACGAAACGGATGTACGGCCGATGGGGAGGGCCGCTCGCGGCGTTCGCGGCGTGAACCTCAGGGGTGGCGACTATGTCGTTTCTGTTTGCTCCGTTTCGCCTGAAGGCACGGAAAAGATCCTGTCCGTTTCGGAAAAAGGATTTGGGAAACAGACCACGGTCGATAGCTATCGCCTGACAAAACGCGGCGGGATCGGCGTGATAAACATGAAAACGACGGACAAGACGGGCAAGGTCGTCGCCGCTTTCCCCGTCCAGGATGACAGCGAGATCATACTCATCACGCAGCAGGCAAAACTGATCCGTCTCGGCGTCGATAAGATCCGCGAGACCGGTCGTTCGGCACAGGGCGTGACGCTGATACGGTGCGGCGACGAGGACTTGGTCACGTCGGCGTCAGTTCTCGCGGCCGAAGAGGACGCCGAGTAAAGGTTAGGCGTCGATTGATAGAAAATGGCCCCGATCGGGGCCTTTTCTCGTTTGGTCTATTGTCGCCGTAAAGGCGACTGGCCGATCAACTCCAGGTTCGCAATGTCATCGTCGAGAAAGATCAGGCGCGGAACGAATTGGTAGGTCTTGGACCTTACAGTGACGGTGTAGCTGACTCCAGTAGCGAGCCCTTCGATAGAGAAATATCCAAATGCTCCGGTTAGTGCCGTCCGCTGAGCGCCGGACGGATCAGTGATGATCACGGTTGCGTTGCGCAGTCCGGCTCCTTCAGGGGTCAATACTCTGCCTGAGATGCCGCCTTCGGCAGCGGTCGGTGCCAGATTACCGATCGTCCAATCCGAGAACGACGTGATCCCGGTCACGGACACCGTGTTTGCCGCAGTATTTAGCGTAAACGGCGTGACCGCTGTTGAGGTTAGGGCGTTCCATCTGTACAGCTTGTAGCTTGATTCTGTACCCGCGACATCCGAGTCCAGGTAGTTGAATACCAGATTGGTCGTCAACGCGCCTGTGAGCGCAAGGGCCCAATATCTATTTGCGGATTGGGCAGCATCCATGCCCGTGCGGTTATTGCCTACCGCCGTGACCGAAAGGGTCGAAGGATTTGTCGTCAGTGTCGTAACGTTGGTATTGACCGGCGAATAGCCGCTTGCGGTCCCAACAGGGAAATCGAAACCGCCGGTCCGGCAGTATTGTTTCGCAACCGAACCTCGTACATACACCGACGGCGAAACACCGGAGACAGTAGCCTCGCATCCGAGCGTCAGCGTGCTGCTGCCCGTATTCACGGACGTCCCGAGAGTAAGAGCTCCCTCGACGGTCAGGTCGGCGTTCATTGCGAGTGAGGCTCCTGATTGAACGTCGAGGTTGCAGACGGTCGTCGCGGAGTTGACCGTCATCGTCCGCCCGGCGGGAACTATGCCGCTGACAGACGACGACGGAACGCCGTTAGACCAATTGGCCGCCGTATTGAAATCGCCGTTAGTATTGGCCGTAGTGGTGGGGAATCGAAAGCTGACTATCCTCGTTCGCCAGTTGAAAGTTCCATTGGCCGATAGATATTGGCCGATGTACCAGAAAGTAAGATCGTCCGACGGGTCCACCTGGATCGTAGTGTAATCGCCCCAGCGAGTGAGCGTACCTGTCTGTGAACCGCTGCCGGCCTGTGCGATCTGTTCGGCCTGCATCGAGTTGATCGCGTCGCACTGAGAACGGCCCGTGATCGCGACCGAAGGATATGTGGTCGTTGCCGCATTAACCATCGAGTATCCCATCAGGAGATTGCCGTATTTGTCCGAGGCTATGGAGGCCATCCAGCGATTGCCCGCAGAACCGGGGTCGTAAGTGCCGTTTTGATAGAGGAAGGGACGCTTCGACGTGTCTGCATCCGATGGGTTCCCAAGCGGATTCCTGATCTCGTACCATCGCACGGCAGCACTTCTGGAACCGGCTCCGTCGGGATCGACGGATTGATTGATCACCATGCTTTCGACGCCCCCGCGGTTTCTGAATGAGAGCCTGTACATCATTCGATCTCCGAGTGTGTCGAGCGTATTTGTCGTGCCGGGTTGTGCGACGCACGTGCCGCCTGAGCCGTTGCACGGCCGGGTCGTCGTCGGCAGCGATAATTCAACATAGCTGCCCGTCGCCCCGCCCCATCCATCGTTGACGGTGACTGTGCCCGCGGCGAAATCGGGTTTTAACCGGACGTATCTGAGTGCCGGTAAGGTCGATTGGCGAATAAAGATCCCGCCTCGCGTCGTGTCGGAGGGAAGTGTCGCACCTTCGAGGTCGGCCGGTATGAACGAAGCACCGCCGCCGTAGAATGTGATCGGTGCACAGAGGGTCGTCGCCGACGCGTCACCGGCCAGCATTTTTGTCCTGTCAGAAACACAAAGCCCTACGCCCGTATTGGATCCGGCCGGAGTTCCGCCGAACATGTTGTACGACGTATAGTAGCCGTCGTTCCAGATGCCCAGCTTGCCATAGTCGTTGAATCCGCTCGGCGAAGTTGAACTGAATGTAACCGTGTAGCGGTAATAACTTCCGGTAGGATCGTTGGTCGTCGATATTGCAAAACACTGTAGGTAAGGCGCCGCCGGGTTGCTGCCGCTTACATTGAATGCGAATTGGCTAAGGATCCATCTGTCCGCCAGGCGATCGTACTGCAAGATCGGATCGCCGCGGTTGGTGGTCGCGCACAGATTACCCAAGCCTGTGAACAACGTATTTCCGTTCGAAGGTCCCGCTAGAACCGATCCGGTCTTGTTGAAAATCACAAATTGCGAATTGACCCAGGCGATAACGTGATTCGGCCCGACTGCCAGGGTCGTGTCCGGAGGTGCTCCTGTCATCGAGAAACCTCCGAGGCCGGCTCCGGGACCTTCGAAACTAACGCCTGATATCGGCGCGAACGGCGCGAAGGCCTCGGTCTGGAGAAGCGAATTCATCGGCTCTGTCCGTGGCCTCGTCGGATATTCTACAAGTTCATAGAGTGGCTCAGTTTGCGATTCCTGTAGCATCCCGTCCTCGGGACGCAGCTTTGGCACACCGCGTGCGAGAATATCGGAAAGGCGCTCCGACTCACCGTAGAACTGCATCTCAGGCTGAACGGTCTTGCCATTTTGGGCTCGGCGAATGCCGGCCGCGCTGTAGATGCCCGGCTGCTTTTTCACTTTCTCGCGGAGTTCGCGAGCCTCATCTTCTTTTCGCGGCGAAGGCTTGCTGTCTTTGCTCGCACCTGCGAGTTGTGCAGCCGCTGGCACGGAAAGCAGGATCAAGAAAAAAGCCGTGCCGGCATATTCCAATGCCCGGCGTGACAAGTTTGACTTGGATCTCATGGTTTGCTCTGGATCGGCTTTGCCGAAAATAGAACGTGGGCGAGGCACGGCGTCGGAGGCCGCAGATTTGCTTGATGATAGCGCGTACCGAGATGCCGAGACAACTATTTTATCTCGTAGATGAGGGCATATGTGCTACCTCATTGGGACGCGAGCGCACCATCATCGACCTGACCGCTGACGGAGCTAAGGCTAGTCCAGCGAGGATCGCCGCTATCTTTGCTTTGTGAATGAAGGGAAGTCCGAGTTGAAATGCTGCCGCCAAAGCCGTTTGAAACCTTTCGCGTGCGATCTTCCATTCGTTCCTGTAGATCGCGACGCGGCCTTCGGCCCGAGCAAGCGCAGCTTCTTCCATCGCGATATTTCTCGCAACAGTGGCCAGTTCGTCGGCGTTAAAGGGAAGTCTTTCGCGAAGGTGGACCCAGACATCCCGGCATCGGGCAATCCGCTGAAGAGTGTCGCCGGTTCCGCTGCCCGGGCGAAGCCTGAACTTGAAAAGCAATTTTCTAAGGTAGCCGAACTTCGCGCCTGCGAACATCAACCGCATATAGAGATCAAAGTCCTCACTTCGATGCACGGCTTTATCAAACCCGCCGGATCGGCGAAATATCTCCGCGGACACGATCGTGCCGGAAGGAAGAATGTGGCATTCACCGCGGATCAATTGATCTCGGGAAACGTCGGGCCCCGCAGGATTCGCCGAGAGGAAATTTGGGTGATCCACGACCGGCAGGCCGAATGCCTCGGCGTCCGTGTAGGCAAGGTCGTATCCGCCGGAATTCTTGAATTCGAGCAGTTCCGTAAGGAATCGCGGGTGCCATACGTCATCAGCGTCGAGAAAGGCCAGATTGTCGGCACGAGCGTGCTCGGCGCCCAGATTTCGGGTCGGGCAAACCCCGTCGTTACTGACTTTGTCGATGAATATGATGTCATTCTTCCATGGCTCGATCGCAATTCGCAGAGCGTCCGAATCGTCCGGATCGTCATTGAGGACGATGACCTCCACGTCCTCGAAGTCCTGGCTGAAGACCGATCCGAGCGTCTCGGCAACAAGACCCGACGACCGGTAGCATGGAATAATGATACTGACCGCAGGGCTTCGGTCGGTAACGTTTGAGCCGATCTCGATGCTTTTGATCAGGGAACTCATCGACCTTTAGTTGAAAAGGCTGGGCTCCGACGGAGCCGCCATCAGCGATTCTAGGCCGAAATGTTGATAAGCAAGGCGGGTCGCCATCCGGCCGCGTGGGGTGCGATTCAAAAATCCGATCTGAAGCAGATATGGCTCGATCATTTCTTCGATCGAGTCCTTTTCTTCGTGGATCGCTGCCGACAGCGTACCAAGCCCTACCGGCCCGCCATCGAATTTTTCGATTATCGTTCTCAGAAGTTTCGCGTCCATCTCATCGAGCCCGAAACAATCAACCTCCATCCGATCCAAAGCGTTGGCGGCGATCGACTCGTTTATGCTGCCTTCGTGGTCAACTTCTGCAAAATCGCGCACCCGGCGAAGCAAACGATTCACGATCCTCGGAGTGCCGCGACCCCTGCGAGCTATCTCGTAGGCGCCCGAACCATTGATCTCGACATCGAGAATGCCTGCCGATCGCGTGCATATCGTACAAAGGTCGTCCACGGAATAGAAATCCAGGTTGAATATGATACCGAACCGGCCTCGAAGCGGCGCAGTTATCAAGCCCGGACGAGTCGTAGCTCCGACCAGCGTGAATTTAGGTAGATCGAGCTTGATAGAACGTGCCGCGGCCCCCTGGCCGATCATCAGATCGAGGCTGTAATCCTCCATCGCAGGATACAGGATCTCTTCGATCGCGGGATTGAGGCGATGGATCTCGTCGATGAAGAGTACGTCACCTTCTTCAAGGCCGGTAAGGATGGCCGCGAGGTCACCGGCTTTCTCGATGACGGGGCCCGATGTTGCCTTGATCGTCGAGCCCATCTCAGACGCGACGATGTTGGAGAGTGTTGTCTTGCCGACACCCGGCGGGCCGGTCAACAAGATATGGTCGAGAGCTTCGCGGCGTCTGAGAGCGGCCTTCATAAATACGCGAAGGTTCTCTTTGACCTTTTTCTGTCCGATGTATTCTTCCAGCCTAGCCGGGCGCAATGTTGCCTCGAACCGGCTTTCTTCCGGTGTGAGGTTCTCGTTGCGAATGCTGGCCGCTGCTGGATCCGTCATTTACAAAGCTCTGCCGTGAAATTCGACAGCTAAGGAATCAACCCCTTATTATACAACGCCAAAATGTCCATCGAAAAAGCTACGGCGCAATGGAGCACTAATCCGAGCCAAATGGTGCCGTTGCGATAGCTGATCCAGCCCAGAAACACGCCCGCCGCGATCGCAGCGAAAGCCTCGGGCATCGGTTTCTGAAAATGGATCATCGCGTATGGGACCGTCATTGCCAATATAGAGTACGCACCGAGCGCGGGCCGAGTGCTGTGAACCATGAACCCGCGGAAAAAGAACTCGAGGCCGAAGAACTGCAAGAAGTAAACCGATTCCCATATCAGAAGCGATCGCGATAGATACGGTGTGCCGTCATAGATATGCAGGAACGGATATTTCCCCGAGAAGCCCGCTGTCAGCGACATCAGATAAATGAGCGGCAGCATTATCGCGAGACAGATGATCAAGAGCCTGCCGAAACCCGGCTCGATACGATGCGCAAGGCCTATCTCACTCAATTTTCTGCGTTGGATCAGGCAGACCCAGGCGGCAGGCAGCACGAAATAGAAGAACAGTGAGACACCGACCCACCAGCACAACAGCGGTAGATTGCTGGCACGCGACGAGGCTAGCTCGTCTGCTGCGGCCGGATCGACAAAGAACGAAGCGGCGAGCCGAAAGTATTCCGGTTCCTTGAGATAGGAAATGCAAGTAAGCCCGGCGGCCGCATAGAGCAGGGCAAATGCGGCTCTGCCGTCAAGACCCGACAGGTCATCACGAATATGTCGGATTATTTCGATCATTCCTCGGCGTTACCTGAGCAGCCAAACATAGCGGAGGTCAACGTGCAAGCCGCTGAAGAGCATCACGAAGCAGCTTCTGGACCGACGAAGCATCCGATCCCTTCGCGGCGTCCTTGAGTGCGTTCTCGGCCGCGGCCTTCTGATAACCCAGATTCAGGAGCGCCGAGAGTGCGTCCTCATAGACCGAGCCGGACGAACCTGATCCGTCGCGGCCGGCGGGGTCTGAGACCGCGGCCGCTGACATTTCGCCGATCTTGTCGCGCAGCTCGATGATAGTGCGTTCGGCAGTTTTTTGTCCGACCCCGGGCACGGCTTTGATGCGGGCGGCGTTCCCGGTCCTTACCGCCGCGATGAACTCTTCGCCGGTCATTCCGGAAAGGATCGTGATCCCGAGCTTTGGACCAATGCCCTGGACACCGATCAGTTTTACGAACAATTCCCGGTCTGCGGCTGATGTAAAGCCAAATAACTGGATCGCGTCCTCTCTAACGTGAGTGTAGATACGGAGAGCCGTTTCGCTGCCCACCTCGCCGAGATCGTAGAACGTCGAAAGCGGAATATGTATCTCATAGCCGACACCGCCGACGTCTATGACCGCTATGCCGGGCGACTTTTCGAGTAATTTTCCTGAAAGATATGCGATCATCGAGGCGACTCAGGTGAATCCGAATTTTAACCCGTGTCGGCGGGCAACGCTAATCCCGTTCGCTCGAATCTTAACGAATGCAGTAGATCGCACGGTTGGCGTTTCATTAGCGGGGTCAGTCAAGGTATCATACTCATTTGAAACCGATCACGGTGATCTGACGTAAAGATAAATAGAGTAGTTGAGGTTTTTTCATGCGAGGCGGAGCATTTATAAAGAGGTTTTTTCCATTCGTATTCACGTTCGTGATCGGCATCCTCGTCACGAGTTTGTTCGTCAATATTTCGATGCCACGGTTCGGCCGCGGTGACCGATGCGAGCGAAAGCGCGAAAGCGCACGCGCCCTGGCGGAATACTCAAGGCTCATTGACGAGAACGAGCGGCTCAGAGCTGAGAACGAACAGCTTCGCACCGAACGGATGCGAGTTGAGGCTGTCCCGGGCTTGACACTATCTGATACGCCCGGAGCCGTCCCTCCTCCGCCGGCTCCCGTAGTCCCCGTTCGGCCTTCAGCATTACGGCACGGCCGCTAACAGAATTCAAACTCAAGAGGTCCGCAGGTTACCTTCGCTCGATGCGATATGGTAATCTGGGGACCTCTCGTTTATGGACGAATCAAAAGCCCGGAAGCTAATCGTCGAGATCGGTAAGCTGCTCTATGATCGCAGCTATGTCGTGTCGTCCGACGGCAACGTAAGCATTCGGCTCAGCGAGAATACGGTGCTGGCAACGCCGACGATGACCTGCAAAGGGCGTATGACCGAGGACTGTCTTGCGCTTACAGATATGGACGGCAAGCCGCTGTCTGACAAACGCGCCTCGTCAGAGCTGGCGATGCATCTTCTCATATACAAGATGCGCCCTGATGTCCGAGCGGTCTGCCACGCTCATCCGCCGCATGGTACGGCCTTTGCCGTCGCCGGGCTCGCGATCGATAAGCCGATACTGAGCGAAGTGATCTTGACGCTAGGCTGTGTGCCGCTCACGGGTTACGGGACGCCTTCTACAAACGAGCTGACCGAAGCAATGAAGCCATTCATCAAGGATCATAATGCGCTCCTTATGGCTAACCACGGAGCGGTGGCTTACGGCGACGACCTCTGGCAGGCATTCGACCGGCTCGAGACGCTTGAGCATACGGCAAAGATAGCGATACTGGCTCGTACGCTGGGCGGAGCGAATGACCTGCCGCCCGACGCGATACGCAAGCTCATAGATATAAGGGAAAAGGCCGGTTACCTCAGAGAGAATGCTCGCTGCCAGTCGTGCGGATATCTGCATGATCTCGGGATATCGTGCGAGACGAACGGAAGCGCCTCTTTGGACACAACCGATGGACAACGGGTATCGCTTTCGCGAGACGAACTCATCGAGCTTTTGAGTAAAGCGGCCAACTTAAGTTAAACTTGTCAGGCGTTCAAATTGAAACCCCAGGAGCTGAACTAAATGCAAGAAGCATTAGGAATGGTTGAGACAAAAGGCCTCGTGGCTACGATCGAGGCTGCCGACGCTATGGTAAAGGCGGCCAACGTCCAGCTTGTCGGTTATGAGAAGATCGGGGCCGGATTCGTAACGGCAATAGTCCGCGGCGATGTGGCTGCGGTCAAAGCGGCAACCGACGCCGGTGCCGCAGCGGCGCGTCGGGTCGGAGAGCTCGTAAGTGTCCACGTTATTCCTCGTCCGCACTCCAGCGTAGATGAGACGCTGCCTGTTGTCAGAAAATAAGGCTGTTCGGGCGGCCAAGTTACGCCATTTGGCCCTTTTGGCCGTCCAAATGCAGTTCACCAGTGCACGATGATCATCGCCCGCATACTTGGCACCGTCGTTTCCACCCAAAAGGACGAACGCCTCCACGGAAAAAAATTGCTGATCGTGAAGCCGATCGACCTTGACGGCTCAGATCAGAGCGGATATGTGGTCGCTGTCGATACGGTCGGCGCCGGATATCATGAGAAAGTGATCGTTGTCGGCGGATCCTCGGCACGTATGGCTGAAGGAAACAAGGATTGCCCTGTGGATTCTGCCATCATTGGTGTCATCGATGAGATAGACCTAACCTCCTGATGCAGATCGCTCGAGTAATAGGAACAGTCGTATCCACGGTCAAGAACGCGACATTGGCCGGTCGTAAGTTCCTTATCGTTCAGACGCTTGATGCTGATCTGAAAGAAAGGGGAAGGCCCATGGTAGCTCTCGACGCCGTCGGAGCAGGTGTAGGCGAACTTGTATTTTGGTGTCGTGGAAAGGAAGCGAGCTTTCCGTTCAAACGCGACGAAACGCCCACGGATTGCACTATCGTCGGGATCATCGATTCCGACGAACATGTATTCAACGGCGAATAACGAGTAGCGTACGATCAACGTGAGATCGGACGCCCGGAATTGTTAGAGCATTTATCTCCACTATGTTGATAGCCAGGGTCATCGGCAACGTCGTCGCAACGCAGAAGAATCAGCGTTACGAGGGCACTCGTGCGATGCTCTGCCGCCAAATAACTCCACAGGGCGAAGATATGGAATACACATGCATCGCACTCGACTCTGTAAATGCAGGAGCGGGCGACATCGTGATAATCGCTCAGGAAGGCTGGTCGGCATCGACTGCAGCGACAGGCAAGGCGGGTGCCGCGATCGACTCGGCGATAGTCGGTGTTGTCGATCGGATCGACCTGCTCTAGGAGCTATAGGATACCGGTCAGGTTTGACCGTTCAATGTCGTCGATACGATGCAGGATGCGAATGACAGATCAGCTGGTGAGGCCGCAGCCGCCGACCGTTCGGCAGTTGATGTCATCACCCATTCCAGCTTAGATAAATTCAATATAGCGGAGGCAATAGCCGACAGCATCTTTGGCCATCTGAGTAAGGAAAAGGCTTGTCAGTTCGAGCCCGACAAGCCTTGCGATCATTGCTCCATGTGCAGTAGCCGGGGCTTCTGACCTACTTATTTGCCGGCGGGGCAGCCGAGTTGGCGCTGTTAGCCGGAGCAGCGGGTGCAGACGGCGCAGCGGGTGCAGACGGCGCTTCCCGTCTGAGCGAATTCGAGTTCCCGACATTCGGTGCCTGCCGTGCCCCTTCGTCAGCTTTGAAGAACGGTTCTTCTTTGAACCCCAACAGGCTTGCCGTGATCACCGCGGGGAACGAATTCCGAAGCGTGTTGTAGGAAGTAACTGCATCGTTGTAATCGAGCCTGGCCGTATTTATCCGATTCTCAGTCCCCGAAAGCTCATCCTGGACCTTCATGAACGCCTCGTTCGACCGAAGCTGCGGGTACTGTTCCTGCAGCATCAGCAATCGTCCGATCGTGCCTCCGAAAGTGTTGTTGGCATCGATTATCGCTTGCTTCTGCTCCGGCGACTTATCACCATCGGAACCTTGAGGAGCGGCCTGCTGAGCATTTAGCAGCCGGGAGCGGGCATCGGCTATCTGCCCGAAAACTTCCTGTTCCTGGATCGCCGACATTTTTGCGACCTCGACAATATTGGGTATCAGATCTGCACGACGCTGCAGGGCGCTTTCAACGTTGGCCCATTTCCCCTTCACTTGCTGCTGCTTTGCGTTGAGGTCGTTATAGCTGCATCCAGACAGCCCGAACGCCGCAAACAAGAATATGCTCAGTAATAAGATCCTTTTCATACTTGTCTCCTTTGATTTTGCTTCTATTTCTCCAATCGATCGACCGCATCGATGACGCCTTCGATCTGGGTGATATACTCGCCAAACAAACGATTGGCCGATGATTCGTCAATGGCTTCGGATGACTTATTCTCGCGGATGTCAAAGATCTTTTCAAACGGTTCGTTGCTGATACCGATGTGCTTCGACGTCAACGCGACTATCTCGTGCTTCGTCGCCGGCGGATCGATTCCGTTCAATATCAAGACCGCTCTGAACAAAGCTGCAAAACTCGAAATGCTTTCGACCATCAGCGAGACCAGAGCGTCCGGCGAGGTCGAAACGGAAATGTATCTACGACGCAGACGTATGAGTTTGCTGCGAAGCTCGAATTCGGTTTGAAGGCGAAGGAACGATCCCGAGATCTCGACGCCGGCGAGCAGATCAGGCCCATACAGTACCCTCCTTGCCGTCTTCATCTGGTGAAATTCGATAGGGAACACGTCGCCAGCATTCTGTATCTCGGACGCGGTGAAATAAACAGGCGTAGGGTTGCCGATCCGGTTCCATTCTCGCGATGCGGCGTGTGCGAGCCTGAGGTCGTCCGGGCCGATCTTTTCCAGGACCACCAGGATGTTGTGGTCCGAACGACGTGGTACGTAGTCGCCCGCTGCTGCTGAACCATAAAGCACGACCGACACGAGATTCTTACCGTGTGAAGATCGCAGGTCGTCGATGAACGCGTTGAAATGTTCCATTTTTTCTACCAATCTCCGCCTGATCCGCCGCCTCCGAAATCGCCTCCGCCCGAGAAACCGCCCCAATCGCTGGATGAGGACGACGATCCCCAATCGCTCGAAGACGAAGAGCCCCAGTCCGATGACGAGCCCGACCCTGAACTAACGATCCATGGTACCACCGAACCTCCACCTCCCCATCGGTCGCGATCCTGCGACGTCGGCCCCTTCTTCTTGCGGTCGGACCACAAGGCAAGAGCAATGAAAAGCAGGATCGCCGCGCAGCAAAAGCAGGTGATCAGACGATCCCGCGAGTTGCTGTCCTTATTCGTCGTCGCGGCCGGCGGAGCTACCGGAATGTTGCCTTTATTCCTAATGGTAGAGATATAGGCGTCGATCGTGTCGGCGATCCCTTTGGAATAGTTGCCTTTCTTGAATTCGGGGACAAGATACTGCCGCTGGATCGTGCCGACGGCCCCGTCCGGGAGTTCATCTTCGAGGTCTTTGCTGACCTGTGTGAAGTATTTACGATCGTCGATCGCAACAAAAAGCAAGGCTCCGGGGTTGTCGTCCTCTTTCGATCCGATCTTCCAGCCGCGGGCGACGGCGAGCGAATACTCAAAGATCGGCCTGTCACCGGTCGTCTTTACAACGGCAACCGCGATCTCGACCGAAGGCGAGGTCGTGTCGCGAAATTCCTTTAACTTGCGTTCGAGGTCCTGCTTTGTCTGAGCGTCGATCACTCCGGCGTAGTCATTGATAAATCCCGTCGGCGGAGGAAGTGGTGACTCGTTGATCGAGAAACCCTGCGCCGCGGCCGCGTACGCGAGAAGCAGTGCCGTCGCTATCAATGCGAACGCACGGTTCAAGGCCTGTTGAAAAGGAGTAGAACGCATTTAATTCATTTACGAATTCTCAGTTGCCAGGTTCCGGCTTCGTCACTATTTGCCGCGCGGAGCAACGGACAAGATCTCTGCCTCGAATATCTCAAGTGCGGAACGCACGACTGGATGTGCGTTAGCATACTCAAGCAGCTCGTCGGCGGTCGGTTCCGCAGACAAAGGCGGAACTTCATAGGCCGGATACCTCAGTTCAGACACTGAAGGGGCCATCACTGCGGCCGCTCCGCCAGCGGAAGTGACGACCACGGAACCTCCCCGGCCTAGCAACTCGGCTGCGATAGATCTGGCTGCCGTTGGGCTCAGGGTGTCAATATCTTTCGCCGTGATCATCGACTCATAGGCCTGGTCTAGCCGATCATGGTCGAAATGTTCTAGTTCCTCCGCTGTCATCGCCGCAAGTGCGGTTCGGCCGGGCGCCATGCCGTCATCCCGATGCGCGTCCACAGCCAGCGACAACTTGAAAGGCTCGAACGGCGGCATCTCGGGCTCATTATCGAAATTGTACGCAAAGCCATCGTCGATCTCTTCCGGCATTTCGGGCGGGCCGGGTTCGATCGCGAAGCTCTCAGGAGAATTCACCGTTTTTTTTTCAGGAGAGGCCGCAGCAGATTCGCTTGATATCAAGACAGGCGGCGGATCTGATTTGGGCTCGATCGCAGAGAACGATCCGAGAGATGCTAGGACATCCTCGATCGGTCTTAAACGCTGCATCTCGACCAATTTGAGCAGCCCGATCTCGAGCACGTAGCGTGCATAGGCAGCTTCACGGAGACTTGCTTCGGTCTGTGACAGTGAGTTAAAACATCGGATCAGATCAGAGTGCGAGAAGGGATCCGAGAGGTCGCGAAGCGTCGCGTCGGTAAATATAGCCGATTCGAGCAACGCGGGCGAGCCTTCGCTCACTTTATAGACCATCAGGTCTCTCATAAGGCCGAGTAGGTCGCGGCAGAAATTTCTGAGATCGTGACCGTGCGACATCAGTTCGTCAACAACATCAAGCAGCTCAACAGAGTTCTTCGTGATGATCGCCCGGACCACGCGCTCGATCACGTCGGCGCCTGCGGACCCGAGAGCTTTTGCAACGGTGTCGAGCGTTATGTCTCCCGCTGAGAAGCTTATCGCCTGATCAAAGTTGCTCTGAGCGTCACGCATTGACCCGAGGCCGCTTCGTGCAACCTCGCGTAATGCCTCGTCGGAGATCTTCACGCCTTCACTTTCAGCAATGATCTTAAGCCTATCGAAGATCTGCTGCAGCGGTATCGTCCGGAACTGGAACTCCTGGCATCGTGATGTGATCGTTATCGGGACCTTGTGATGTTCTGTCGTCGCCATCACAAAAACGACGTTGCCGGGAGGCTCTTCGAGCGTTTTCAACAGGGCGTTGAACGCCGGTTTAGAGAGCTGATGGACCTCGTCGATGATAAAGACCTTGTAGCGATCGCGTGCCGGATTAAAGTTGATGCCCTCGAGGATCGTCTCTCGAACATCGTCGATACCCGTGTGGGACGCCGCGTCGATCTCGAGTACGTCCATTGACCGGCTCTCAGAGATCTCGATGCACGAGGGACAGGCATCGGGTGAATCGGTACGGCAAGGTGTCAGATTAGGCCCGGGCGTCTTGTGGCAATTGAGTACCTTGGCGAGAATGCGCGCCGTGGTCGTTTTGCCCACGCCTCGAGCACCTGAGAAAAGGTATGCGTGGTGCAGGCGGTCGTGCTCGATCGCGTTATGCAGCGTTCGAGTAATGACATCCTGGCCCGTTACCTCTTCAAAGGTCTGCGGCCGCCATTTTCGGGCAATGACCTGATACGACATTTGAACAAGGATAAAGCATTCCCGGCGAAGTATAAAGCGTTGCTAGGTTCTAAATTGTAAGCGGCGGAGGAAGAAGGTTGGAGGCTTCAGACCTGGTCGCAACACAGGTTGTGTTCGCTACGGTTGCTCGATTCCTCGCCTAGCCGGGTTCACGATACAGACCTTGTGCGGGGCCTGAAGCCAGAAATAGGATACCTAAATTCGGGATATAACCGAAAGCCCGCCCGGAAGATAGTGCCATTTGACCCTTATCGTCGCGAGCCATCTCGGCATGTTACTCGGCATGTTAATAGATAAATGTGGCGGAAAGGGTGGGATTCGAACCCACGGTACCCTTTTGAGGTACACAGCATTTCCAGTGCTGCCAGTTCAACCGCTCCTGCACCTTTCCGCTGAGAACCAAATAATAGAACGGAGGTCAGTCTTCAGTGACCACGACGGTCTCTTCGACGATCACGACCTCAGGGTCGGCGACGTCGTCGCCGCCGAGCCAATCATAAACAAATCCCGCAAGCACGGCCCCGAGTATCGGAGCTATCCAGAACAGCCAAAGCTGATTGAGCGGCCAATTTTCCGCGTAGATCCAAACAAAGAGCGCGGGCCCGGTCGAACGAGCCGGATTTACCGAAGTGTTCGTGACCGGGATCGTGATCAGATGGATCAAGGTCAATGCCAGGCCGATGGCGATCGGAGCGAAACCTTTCGGAGCCCGTTTGTGAGTAGCACCGAGAATGATGATCAAGAAAAAGAACGTCATTACGACCTCTGCGGTGAAGCAAGCGATTATCTCGTAACGGCCCGGAGAGTGATCGGCGAATCCATTCGAAGCAAAACCGCCGCCGAGCCCGAACCCCGCCTTTCCGCTCGCGATCAGGTACAAGATACCGGCTCCTGCAATGGCGCCGAGCACTTGCGAGACAATGTACGGAAGCAACTCATTTGCCGGGAACCTACGGCCGGCCCAAAGGCCTACAGTCACGGCCGGATTAAAATGAGCTCCGGAAATATGGCCGAGCGCGTAGGCGCCGGTCAGTACCGTGAGACCGAACGCCAGCGAGACGCCCGCGAATCCGATACCGAGTGAAGGGAACGCCGCCGCAAGTACCGCACTGCCGCAACCGCCGAGCACCAGCCATAGCGTGCCGAGGAATTCCGCCGTCAATCTTTTGGTCAAAGGCATGGTCGAAAGCCTCCTTAAGGTCAATTGGTGTGTTGTGTTTCCGGATCAGAAATAGATGGCGGAGAGGGTGGGATTCGAACCCACGGTACCCGTAAGGGTACAACGATTTTCGAGACCGTCCGATTCAACCACTCTCGCACCTCTCCGCGAACTCAATATACTAGCTAAATAATGGCAACGATAGCAAATATGCACACAGCAATAGGGCGGTCGAGACGGAGTAGATGCCTTACGCGACAGAGGCGGATCATCTACGCTTTCTAAAAAACTCCTGCATCAACGCCCTGCATTCTTCTGCGAGAACGCCGCTGACGACCTCGATGCGATGATTGAGCTTGTCAATGAGGCCAATGCCAAAATGCGTATCGACGGCTCCAAATCGTTCGTCGGCGGTGCCATACACAAGGCGGGCTATCCGGGCATTTACGAGGGCGCCCGCGCACATCACACACGGCTCGACGGTCGTATAAACCGTGCATCCGTTGAGCCGATAGTTCCGGATGCGAGTCGCGGCGATCCTGATCGCGAGTATCTCGGCATGAGCCGTGGGGTCGCTGTCGGATATAGTGCGGTTCGAAGCAGCCGACAGGATGCTCCCGTCGTTTCCGACAACGATAGCCCCTACCGGCACTTCCGCATTTTTTTCAGCCTCGCGTGCAAGATGGATCGCACGCCACATCCAGTCTTCGTCTGTTGCCATGTGTGATAAGTCTAGCGAAACTGCTGATTTCTTGCATCCTTTTCGGCAAAATGTTAAACCAATAGAGGCGTTGCTTCTATTACCCCAACATCGGAGCCGGTTCGACCAAACTCTATGAACGAAGAGGTTCGGCAGGGAGTCATTTCAGCCGACGAAGACATTCACACAACGAATGTCCCCGCGTCCTTTCGCGCGTTCGCCGATGAGGTCCGCAAACGAAGCCAAAAGCCCAAACCGACACCGCAAACGATAGTGACCAAGCTGGCGCCTGCCGAGTTCAATACGGCGATGGTGCATTTCTACCGCGGCGAGGTGCAGCGGTCGAATGTCTGGCGCGGCAGGCTCGACACTACGACCAATTGGGCGGTGATCACAGCGGGTGCGACGCTCTCGTTCGTATTCAGTTCGCCTGACAATCCCCATTTTGCGATCCCTATCAATACGATCCTGGTCTCTATCTTCCTTTTTATGGAAGCCAGGCGATACCGCTACTATGAGGTGTGGGCCAATCGCGTGAGAGTGCTCGAGACGGGCTATTTCGCACCGATGCTCTCGCATCGGACAATACCGCCGGATAAGGAATGGGCGGAGCATATAGCGGCTGATCTTGTTACACCGCACTTTACGATCAGCGAGCTGGAGGCCGTGGGCAAGCGGCTGCGGGCCAATTATCTATGGATATTTGTCCTGCTGGGACTGTCGTGGACGCTCAAGATCTATATTCACCCGTCGCCTATACCGGCCGTATCGGAGATAGACCGAAAGCTTTTTTGGGACATCTTCTTCCAACGCGCTACCGTCGGACTCGCGCCGGGCTGGCTGGTCGTGACGGTCGGCGTGATGTTCAACATGCTGATCTTTGCCGTAGCTCTGACCACACGCCAGTTAAAGGATGCGTCGAGTGAGGTGCAGCCTCTCGAATCGCTCGAGTGGCATCCATTGAAACAGGTCTCGGATTGGGCTGAAAGCAGCTTGAAACGCCGCAATGTGATGCGGCGTTCGAAAAAAGCAAAGCAAAGGATGCGATCGGTTCATAAGACCGAGACTTGATGCCTGTCCCACCAGACCGGATCCTACACGCAATCCGCAGCGATCAACAAAAGTGATAAAAGAGAGATCCTAAACACAAACCAATTGGAGCAAACAATGCCTATTGACTTAGAAGATCGCGGCCAAGCACTCGAGAATGAGTACTTTCGCCGCCAGGAACAAGAGCTGATCGCAAAGATGAAAGCGAAGCTCGAAGAAGACACCGCCAGGAGCCTCGCGATCAAATGCCCGAAATGCGAGGGAACATTGATCGAAACGGACTTTGAGAACATCAAGATCGACGTTTGCGATCAATGCTCCGGTGTCTGGCTCGATGCAGGCGAGATGGCCCAGATCGTAGATAAAGAGAAAACGGACGATTCGGGCTGGTTCGGAAAGCTTTTCGGTTAAGGGAGTGCCGCAACGATGCGAAACCGTATCTCAATAATGATCGCAGCATTTGCCCTGGTGTTGGCCGGGTCAATGTCGGCTGTGGTATCTGCGCAGTCTGCGGCCCCGAAGCAGTTGCCGTCCAATGTCCGCGAGGAACGACTTGCGAGCCGCTTGATGGGCCGCGACATGCCTTACAGGGTCGTATTGCCTGCGGGATATGATCCTGACGGCGGCAAGAAAAAGCTGTATCCCGTTATTTATTTGCTGCACGGCCTCGGCGGCAGCTACGCGAACTGGACGGATAAAACGGGCCTCGCCGATTATGTTCGCGATCATGGCATCATCGTGGTAACGCCTGAAGGCGGGAACGGATGGTACACGGACAGCGTATCAACGCCAACGGATCGTTTTGAGAGCTACATCATAAGCGAACTTATCCCGGAGGTCGAGAAACGATTCGCCGTCGATCCGGAGCGGCGTGGCCGCATTATCGCCGGACTCTCGATGGGCGGATACGGCGCGATGAAATTCGGCCTCAAGTACCCGGAGAAGTTTTCGCTCGTCGGGAGCTTTAGCGGAGCTCTTGGCGTTGCGTCTTTTACCGAAAAGAACGCGGGAACTATCGGTAAGGGCGTTGATTCAATTCTCGGCGGTGAGGACTCGGAGGTTCGCAAAGCCAACGACATCTTCGCCCTGCTCCGTGCGATGCCCGCTGATAAGGTAGCCGGATTACCGTTCATCTACCAGTCATGCGGAACGGAGGACTTTTTGTTCGAGAATAATCGCCGTTTCCTCGACCTTCTGACCGAAAAGAAGGTCAAACGCGAATACCGTGAACATCCGGGACTTCACGATTGGACCTTCTGGGATTCGCAGATCAGGGAATTCCTTGCATTGGCGGAAAGGAGACCGGCTAAATGAGGATCCGACGCACAATTTTGTCGCTAATATTTTTGATCGCTGCCGCCGTCGGCACGTTTGCCCAGGAGCGTACCGTTGTCAACGACCGCGCCGCGGCGGCGAAGCTGCTTGGCAGGCATCGCCTTTCGCTGCAATGGATCAGCTGGGAGTATTTTGGTACGGCGACCGTGACGAATAAAGGCGGCGTTTACCAATTGAAAGGCGAACAGAAAGGCAAGGGAAACTCGGACCTTTTGCGGATCGATGGAACTATCTCGGTCATAGATGCGAAGAGTTTCATTTTCCGCGGCACGATCACGACACGCGTCAGCCATATAAATAATGGCGAACAATGTGAGCGAAAGGGCGAGATGACCTTTCGGATCACCGGTAATCGATAGTATTGGCGGCTAATGCAAATGGACAATCCGTGCGACCCGGTGACGGATTACGTAGATATTTTTTTCCGATGAGTAAGAACCTAAGATGATCGAGTTTGCGATCGAGACCGCCCGTGCGGCTGGAAGTATCTTGCTTGAGAAATTCGGCAGGATCACATCTGTTACAAAAAAGGGCGATATCGATCTCGTAACTGAGGCCGATCTTGCCAGCGAAGCATTCATTATCGAGCGCATACGCTCGCATTTTCCCAAACACTCGATATTGGCTGAGGAATCAGGTGCGTCGGCTGATCCCGGTGGCGATCCGGGACTAAAGTGGATCATCGATCCGCTTGACGGGACAACGAACTTTGCTCACGGTTATCCGTGTTTTTGTGTCACGCTCGCATTGGAACATGATGGCGAGATCGTTCTGGGAGTAACATTTGATCCGACCCGAGACGAATTGTTTGCTGCTGAGCGCGGACGCGGAGCGACGCTCAACGGCAAACCGATCCGCGTATCCGAAACAGATGATCTTGGGAATGCGTTGATCGTGACCGGATTCCCTTATGACATCAAACAGCGAGACGATTTCGCACGTCACCTGACGAAAATGCTGTTGGGCGCGCGAGGCGTCAGGCGTGACGGCTCGGCCGCTATCGATCTGGCATATGTGGCCTGTGGGCGATTTGACGGTTTTTGGGAAGAGGGCCTGAATCCGTGGGACGTTGCCGCGGGCTATTTGCTGATCGAAGAAGCGGGAGGCCACGTAAGCTATTACGACGGATCGAGATTCAGCGTGTATCGACCGCCGATACTCGCTTCGAACGGCCTTATTCATTCACAGATGCGTTCGATCTTGAATTAGGGCTGAGTAAATGCAGCCGGTGCCGGACGGTCGCCGGCGATCCCGAATCCTATCGCTCCGAATCCCGCTGTAGATCGAAGCATGAACCATATCCCGTCGCGATAGACGGCGCCGTCCGTTTTTCCGTCTCCGTCATAGTCCGCAGCGACCGGCAGATCGGTCGCGATCCCAAAGTTGAACGCCGTGAATCCCTCAGTCGAACGCTGAACGAACCAAGTGCCGCCGCGATAAACGGCCAGGTCGGTCCGTCCGTCGCCGTCGTAGTCGCCAGGTGCAGGCTTGTCTGTTGCAAGTCCGAACTGAGCGCCAGAGAACGAACCGTCGCCGCTATACAATATGAACCATATCCCGTTCCTGTAAACGCATAGGTCCGTGAGCCCGTCTCCGTCGAAATCGCCAAGCAGCGGTATGTCGCCGGCCTGTCCGAATTGAAACGCGGCGAACTGGCCATTCAGGCTGCGCGTCTCGTACCAGACGCCGTTGGAAGGGCGCCAGACCGCCAGATCGGCCCGGCCGTCGCCGTCGAAATCGCCCGGCCGCGGTAAGTCGCCATCGGCGCCGAACTGAGTTGCCTGAAATGTGTTGTCCGAGCTTCGGATCGAGAACCAGTATCCATTCGACGGCCGGAATACGGTGACATCGGCCTTGTTGTCGCCGTCGAAATCGGCCGGGGCTATTATGTCCGTCGCAAGGCCGAACCCAATGCCCGTGAACGTGTTGCTCGCCGATAAAAGTTCGTACCAAACGCCGTTTGACGGACGGAATACGGTCGGGTCAGCTTTCCCGTCGCCGTCAAAATCGAACGGTGTTCGGGCGACCCTTTGGATCGCCACGTCATTGCCGTCACCACCGTGATAAGTGATCCGAAACGCCGTATTTTGCGGGCCGGCAAAGGTCGCTCCCTCGGGCAGATTAAGGAACGTCCCGCTCGCGGGCGTCGATCCGCTCTTTCGCAAAACGACGAACGTGTCGCCGACCGCAGGCACAAATCCATTTATCGGCAGCGGAACGAGAGCCGCGTTATTGAGCGTCACGTTGCCGGTGACATTAAGCTGATCGTAGCCGGAGCCGGCAGTCGTGCCGCTTATCTTGCACAGATAAGCGCTCGTTTCTGAGAAGGTGATGCCGTTCGAAAGGTTGAGAATACCGGTCAGCGAAGTCAGCGTCCCGGAGCTTATACCGCCCTGAGTGATCGTTGTCGCGCCGACGGTGCCGGTACCGCCCAGCCCCGACACGCCGAGCGTTCCGCCGGTCGCCGAAGTGTTTATGGTAACTACACTATTCGGGATGTTGGCGTCCACGATCATTATCCCGTCATTGATGGTGAGCGGCCCGCTGAATCCGGTCGCGGCAACGATAGCTCCGATGCCGCCGCCATTCTGGGTCACGGCTCCCGAGCCCGATATCAGGCCGATGGCAACTATCCCGCTGCCTTCGATCGACAGTGCAAAACTTCCGACAGAAAGGATCACCACAGTCGCGGTCGCGCCGCTGGCCGATGTAAAAGCCTGAGCACCGTTGAGTGTGATCGCCAGGTTGAACGTCGGTGTGCCGCCATTGACCGTTAGCCCTGCAACCAAGCGGATAGGGTTCCCGCCAAAAGTGTAGGCCCCGCCCTCGACCGTGATCGAGCGAAAACTCGTCAAGATCGTCGAATTGTTGTTGTTGGCCTGCTGAGGGGCGGCGGCGGGAAAAACAAGGTCGTCGCCAGCGACCGGGGCGACATTTCCAGTCCAATTGGCGGCGGTCTGCCAATTAGCGTCTGCGCCGAGTCCGCTCCAGGTCTTTGTTGCGGCCATGCCTGCCTGACTAGCCGCGAAGAATATTACTGCCACTGCGATCGCTTTCATTGGTCTGGTCGGTGCCTCCGGGTCGGCATCAATCTAGCACAACAGCCCGTTTGGGGCAAAGAAATGACGCCATTGAGCAGGTATCGGGCTTTTTGTGTCGGTAGGCCGCTGTGATAACCTTAGCATTCTTTCGATATGTCGTGGTTTCGACGAGACAAGCCAAAGATCAGCGATGAGGACACCGACTCGGATCGGACCGTCCGCACCGAGGGTATTTTCGTTAAATGTCCCGAGTGTGAGAACGCCCTGTACAAGCGTGAACTAACAGAATCGCACGAGGTCTGTACGCATTGCGGGTATCATTTTCGGTATTCCGCTGAGCACAGGCTGCGCGATCTTTTCGATGACGGACGCTATGAGAAACTCGATGAGGAAGTGATGTCGAGCGATCCGCTCGGTTTTTTCGACTCCAAGCCCTACAAAGACCGGATCGAGCAGGCCAAGAATTCGTCCGGCCTGCCTGAGGCGATCGTCTCGGGCAAAGGCTTCGTCGGTGGGCATCTGGTTTACGCCGGAGCGATGGATATGTCATTCATCGGCGGATCTATGGGGTCGGCGGTCGGCGAGAAGATCACGCGCCTGATAGAACGGGCCATAGACACGCGGGGCGCAGTGGTCGTTTTCGCCGCATCGGGCGGCGCTCGTATGCAGGAAGGAACGTTAAGCCTGATGCAGATGGGCAAGATATCGGCCGCTCTGGCACGGCTTCACGATAAGCGGCTGCCATTCATCTCGGTGCTTACCGATCCCACAACAGGAGGCGTTACGGCAAGTTTTGCGATGCTCGGCGATGTCAATATTGCTGAGCCCAAAGCTCTGATCGGATTCGCAGGGCCGCGGGTAATAGAACAGACCATCCGCCAGAAACTCCCAAAAGGATTCCAGCGCAGTGAGTTCCTGCTCGAACACGGTATGCTTGACGCCGTAGTTGACCGACGCGAGATGAAAGACACGATCGTCAGGTTCCTCGATTTCATGATGAACCCGGAGATCGCCGCTTGACGTATAGAACGGTGCCGACGGATGGACCCTCAGGTTCTATTTTCCAATCTTACTAATCCGACGCTGCTTTTCTTTTTGCTCGGCATATTTGCGACGCTTGTAAAAAGCGACCTGCAGATACCTGAGAGTTCCTCTAAATTCATATCGCTCTATCTTTTGTTCGCCATCGGATTCAAAGGCGGGCAGGAGCTGTCGCACAGCACAATGACCGCCGAGATCGGCTGGTCGCTCCTATTCGGGCTTGCAATGTCGAGCGCGATACCGGTCTATTCGTTCTTTATACTTCGCAGGCGTTTGAGCGTCAGCGATGCAGGCGCGGTCGCGGCCGCGTTCGGGTCCGTAAGCGCCGTAACATTCGTAGCGGCGAGCTCTTATCTGGAGTCGGAAAAGATCGCTTTCGGCGGACACATGGTCGCGGTGATGGCCCTTATGGAAGCGCCGGCGATCATCGTCGCCGTGATGTTGATGGATCGGCATAGCGACGACCTCGCCGAAGAAACAAGTTTGTTCTCGATAGTTCGTCATTCGTTCACTAACGGCAGCGTTCTAATGGTAATGGGCAGCCTGCTAATAGGTATAATTGCAGACTCGAAACAGGCAGAAGGCATACGGCCCTTTACTACGGATATATTCAAAGGTTTCCTGGCAATATTCTTGCTTGATATGGGCATGACCACGGCGAGGCGTTTCGGAGCGTTCCGAAAGTACGGCTCTTTTGTCACGTTGTCAGCGATACTTATACCGGCGTTCAACGGCTGCGTCGCCGCCGCTTTGAGCGGCCTCGTAACAGCCGACGTCGGAAACAGGACCATTTTTGCAGTGTTAGCGGCAAGTGCGTCGTACATAGCTGTACCGGCGGCGATGCGTCTCGCCGCTCCCAAAGCAGATCCCGGACTCTATATTCCCGCTGCTCTCGGGGTCACCTTTCCGTTCAATGTCACGGTTGGCCTCCCGCTCTATCATTTCATCGCCAGAAGCTTTTGATGGATCTCGAAGAAACAACTCGATATCTCTATTCGCTTGGCAATGAGGTCGAAGCGATGAAGCTTGGACTCGAGAATATTCGGGTCCTACTGAGCGAGTTAGGCAACCCACAGAAAAGCTATTTTAAGGTCCAGGTCGCGGGAACTAACGGCAAGGGCTCCGTTTGTGCCTGTCTCGACAGCATTTGCCGCCAAGCAGGTATAAGGACCGGACTCTATACATCGCCGCATCTCATATCGATAACCGAACGCATACGTGTAGGCGGCACCGAGATCGGTGACGAGAATTTTGCGAAACTGGCTGCTCGGGTCCGCGAGCTCGCTGAAACGCTTCTGGATGCAGGCCGGCTCGAATATAGGCCCACTTTCTTTGAGCAGGTCACGGCGATCGGGCTGCTTGCTTTTGCTGAGGCCGGAGTCGAACTCGCGATATTGGAAACAGGGCTCGGCGGCCGCCTCGATGCAGTGACGGCTGCGGCGGCCGAGATCGCGGCCATCACAAAGATCGATCTCGATCATCAGGAATATCTGGGAGACACGCTCGAGGAGATCGCCGCGGAAAAGGCCGCGATAGTCACCGGATCGACCGAGGCCGTCGTTATCGGCAGGCAGCGGCCCGCGGCGATGGAAGCGATCCGGGACCGGATCGGGTCGGTAGGGCTGGAGCCACGGCGGGTCAGAGAATGCGCCGTTGTTTTTGACGAAAGCAGTTTGGGGAATCCTATCAGAACTCTTCCGGCAGAAACGGGTTTGCTCGGCAGGCATCAATACGAGAACGCCGAGGTCGCGATACTAACAGCACAGATACTACGGGAGCGGTTCACTATCACTGACGAACAAATCCGCAGCGGACTCCGAGCCGCCAGGCATCCCGGACGCCTCGAATACATAGGCGATCTTCTGTTCGACGGGGCCCACAACCTCGGCGGTGCTGAGGCTTTGCGAGAGTTCGTCGTGTTCAATGAGAAGCGGCCTCTGACAATTCTTTTCGGAGCGATGGCAGATAAAGATGTACGTGGGATGCTCGCCGTTCTCGCTCCGCTGGCAGAGCGGATCGTGCTCACCGAATCGACAAACTCGCGTTCGGCCTCGTTTGAAAGTCTCTTAGCTGCTCTTCCCGAGGACGTATCGAATGAGACTGTTTTCGTCACGGACAACGTGGCCAAAGCTCTGGCCATAGCGCGCGAGATCACGCCGACGGGGGGAATTGTCCTTGTGACCGGATCGCTTTACCTGGTCGGCGAAGCGAAGGCCGTGACTTTGAGGGAACAAACCTAAAGCAGAGCTTTCGACATCGTTTTTTATTTTTTGACCTTTGAACATAAAATACACGTATGCACAAGATCGTCCTGATCCGCCATGGCGAGAGCCAATGGAACAAAGAGAACCGCTTTACCGGCTGGTATGACGTTGACCTGTCGGACAAAGGCCGCGACGAAGCCATAGCTGCCGGGCAGCTGCTGCGGTCGGAAGGCTTTACGTTCGACGAGGCATATACGTCGGTCCTCAAGCGAGCCGTACGAACGCTGTGGACCATACTCGACGAGATGGATCTGATGTGGATACCGCAGACTGCGACCTGGCTGCTCAACGAGCGGCATTACGGCGGACTGCAGGGATTGGACAAATCTGAGACGGCTGCCAAATACGGCGAGGATCAGGTGAAGATCTGGCGGCGAAGCTACGATATTCCGCCGCCGCCGCTTGACGAGACGGACGCCAGGTATCTCGGCAACGACCCTCGATACGTGAATGTTAGGCCATTCCCGGCAACGGAATGCTTGAAGGACACGGTAGCCAGGGTCGTGCCCTATTGGGAGAATGAGATCGCCCCAAAAGTAAAAAGCGGAAAACGCCTCATCGTCGCGGCCCATGGCAACAGCCTAAGGGCGCTTGTAAAACATCTCGACGGCATCGCTGATCAAGACATCGTAGAACTCAACATCCCGACCGGCGTACCTCTGCTTTACACGCTTGATGCGGACCTTAACGTGATCTCCAGTACCTACCTTGGCGATGCCGACGCGATCCGCGCCGCACAGGAAGCCGTAGCAAATCAGGGCCGGTCTCGCTGATAGATTCGTTAATTCGTCGGTATCTGATAAAATACTCGTTTCGGCTATATCCCGAACTGTCGTCCGTAATGAGTATCAAGCAGATCTCCGTCCGCGGAGCACGCCAGCACAATCTCAAAAACATCGATGTCGATATACCGCGCGACAAATTTGTCGTGATAACCGGCCTGTCCGGCAGCGGTAAATCATCGCTCGCGTTCGACACGATCTATGCCGAAGGGCAACGGCGATATGTCGAATCGCTCTCAGCCTACGCCCGCCAGTTCCTCGATCAGCTAGAGAAGCCCGACGTTGACAGCGTCGAGGGCCTTTCGCCCGCTATCTCGATAGAACAGAAGACAGTTTCGCGGAGCCCGCGATCTACGGTCGGCACGGTGACGGAGATCTATGATTTTATGCGTCTCCTGTTCTCGTCAATAGGGCAGCCGCATTGCCCGCAGTGCGGACTCCCGATCACCCGACAATCGGTGGATCAGATCGTTGACGGCATCGTCGAACTGCCTGAGGGCGAGCGGGTCATGATCCTTGCTCCTGTGGTGCGCGGACGCAAAGGTGAATTCAAAAAGGAACTTGAGAAACTGCACAAGGACGGCTTTGTGCGGGCCCGAATTGACGGCGAACTGCGTGCGCTCGACGAGGAGATCCTGCTCGACAAACGACGAAACCACACGATCGAGGTCGTAGTTGATCGTCTGCTGATGAAGCAGGGCGTCCGCGACCGCCTGACAGAATCCGTCCGCACTGCTTTGAAGCTCACGGGCGGAGCAGTTCTCGTGTCCATTGTTGACGGTGACGAAAAGCTCTTTTCGGAACGCATGGCATGCGTGAACTGCGGCACGAACATCGCCCCGCTGGAACCGCGTTCGTTCTCGTTCAATTCGTCATTCGGCGCGTGCAAACGATGCCAGGGGATCGGGACCGTTATGGAAATGGACGCGTCAAAGATCGTCCCGGACGAATCGATGCCCGCAGGTAAGGTTGAGTTTCTCGGCGGTGTGGACGCTTCGGCAGCTTCATTTCTGAAAGCCGCATTAGCCGGGCTTGTCGAGAAAGCCGTCGGCGGCGACAAGCTCGAGCCCCCGGCTGACACCAACGGCAAGGGCACAACCCGCAGGCGACGTGCGGTCGGCGGATCCAAGGACACGAATTCAGGGGCCGCGGCTGCGATACTCGACGCACCTTTTAGCGAACTGCCACAAGACATCCGCCAGGCGTTCTTCAACGGAACCAAGCGGCGAATAACGATCCGCCAGGGCGGGCACGTTTTTGAACGTGAATGGAAAGGAGCGCTACGGGTAATGCGCGACCGGGTCGAGAATCCTCCGTCGGAGCGCATCAAGACGACACTCGAAGAGTTGGTCGCACCTGTCCCTTGCCCAGAATGCTGCGGCCGCCGCTTGAGGCCTGACAGCCTCGCGGTCCGAGTCGGCGGATTGGGGATAGGCGATTATACCGATATGCCGATATCCGAGTCGGCTGCGGTGTTTGGGAAAATGGAGCTCGGCCCTAGAGATGAAAAGATAGCCGGGCTCGTGCTGAAAGAGATACGCGAGCGGCTTCGATTCCTGGACACGGTCGGTCTCGGATATCTGACGCTGTCGCGGCCGTCGGCGACATTGTCCGGCGGCGAAGGCCAGCGGATTCGATTAGCCACTCAGATCGGTTCACAGCTTCGCGGGGTCCTCTATGTTCTCGACGAACCGTCGATCGGACTGCATCCACGCGACAATCGCCGCCTGTTGGACACACTTCAGGCTCTGCGGGATCTGGGCAATACGGTGCTCGTCGTCGAACACGACCAGGAGACCATCGAGAACGCCGACCACGTAATTGACCTCGGGCCGCTCGCCGGCACACACGGCGGCGAGATCATCGCCGAAGGTTCGCCGAAGCAGATCGAGCGTTCGGCGAGATCGCTGACGGGCAAATACCTCAAAGGCGAGATCGCTATCGAGGTGCCCGAGCTCAGGCGTCTGCCCAATGGCCAGCGTATCAGGATCGAGAGCGCTCGCGGCCACAACCTTAAAGAAATTGATGTCGAGTTTCCGCTTGGCCTCTTGACGGTCGTTACGGGAGTATCCGGCTCAGGTAAATCGACCCTCGTCGAAGAGATACTCTATCCCGCGTTGTACGCCCACGTTTATGGTTCCGCGGTTACGCCGCTCGAATTCGGTCGGATCGAAGGCCTTGATCTTGTGGATAAGGTCATCGAGATCGACCAATCGCCGATCGGGCGTACGCCCAGATCCAATCCGGCCACATACACCGGCCTGTTTTCGTTGATCCGCGATCTGTATGCGATGCTCCCGGAATCGCGTGCAAGGGGATACAAGGCCGGCCGATTCTCGTTCAACGTAAAAGGCGGACGCTGCGAGGCGTGTGAAGGCGATGGCCTAAAGAGGATCGAGATGAATTTCCTGCCTGATGTTTATGTCACATGTGACGTATGCCGCGGCAAGCGTTACAACCGCGAGACCCTCGCCGTCAGATACAAAGGCCTCTCCATCGCAGACCTGCTCGAGACGACGATCGAAGACGCTCTCCCGCTACTCGAGAACATACCCGCGATCAGACAGAAGCTCGAAACGCTCCTGGACGTTGGGCTCGGGTACGTGCAGATTGGACAATCCTCGACGACGCTCTCGGGCGGCGAGGCTCAACGGATAAAGCTCGCAAAAGAACTGTCGAAACGTGCAACCGGCAAGACCATCTATATCCTCGACGAGCCAACGACCGGCCTGCACTTTGCGGACGTTCATAAGCTGCTCGATGTCCTGCAAAAGCTCGTCGATACCGGCAACACCGTCATCGTCATCGAACACAACCTCGACGTCATCAAGAGCGCCGACCATATCATAGACCTAGGCCCCGAAGGCGGGACGGGCGGCGGTAAGGTAGTCGCCACCGGCACTCCCGAAGAGGTCGCAAAGGTCAAGAAGTCATTCACGGGTCAGGCGTTGAAAGCGGTATTGTGAGTTTCAACTAATAGCCACGATCATCTCGCGGACGGCTTTTTCCAATCCGACAAACACTGCACGCGAGATGATGTGGTGGCCGATGTTGAATTCCTCGATCTCGGGCATGCGGGCGAGAGCGGCGACGTTGGTCGTTGTGAGGCCGTGGCCGGCTGCGACGATGAGACCGATGGATTTGGCGTGGGCGGCAGCGGCGTGGAGGCGGGAAAGCTCCGTCGCTGGCGAGAGAACCACCCCGTCAGCCGAAGCGGCTGCCACCCCTCCTTCGTGGGTAGGGGAGCGAGGAAGAGTGATCTCCGCGTATTCTGCAGTACAGAGCTCTATCTGGTCGGCGCCAGCACGCGCGGCGGCGGTGATCTGGTCGATGACGGGGTCGATGAATATGCTGACCGAGATACCTGCGGCTTTTAGCCTTTCGACAGCATTCTTTACCGTTTCAAAGTTATTGACGACGTCGAGGCCGCCTTCGGTAGTGATCTCGTTCGGGTTCTCGGCGACCAAAGAAACGGCATCGGGCCTCACACGCGTCGCGATCGCGATCATCTCGTCGGTTGCCGCCAGTTCGACGTTCAAATAGCAGTCGATCTCGGAACGAAGCTGCTCGACATCCGCGTCCTGAATGTGGCGGCGGTCGCCCCGAAGGTGCACGGTGATGCCGTCCGCACCAGCTCCGAGGCATACTCGGGCCGCTTCGATCACACTCGGTTCGATCGTCTTGCGTGCCTCACGAACGGTCGCAACATGATCGATATTTACGTTGAGTTTTGCCGTCATATCGGAAGTGTAGCCACGAACCCGGAGATTGTCACGGACGTATGGGAATACCGCGATCCGAGCTCGAATTTCGTATTATTCGCTGCTGATCTCGTAGGCGCCTTGTTTAGCATTACGGCGTATCTGCATCAGCTCGCTGATCATTCGGCGGGTGTCGCGGACAACGCTGACCTTCGAGCCCGCAACGTCATTCCAGCGGACAGGTATCTCGGCAAGCCGCAGCCTGTGATGGTTAGCGACAAAAAGGAACTCGACGTCGAAGCCGAACCGATCGATCGTCATCACGTCGAGCAACAGCCGAAACTTCTCCATATCAAATGCCTTAAAGCCGCATTGAGTATCAACGAAGGGAAGTCCGGACATCGTTCGGATAACAAGGTTCATTACTTTGCCGCCTTGTTCGCGTCGCCATGGCTGGTGGGTACCTATCAGAGAACGGTCAAGAGCACGCGAACCGAAAGTGACGTCGTATTGACCGCTGCGGATAGGATCGACGAGTTTGTGCATCTCTTCGATCGGGGTCGATAGGTCCGCATCCGAGAACAAGGCGACCCGTGCGGAGGCAGCTTTGAGTCCGCACCGAACCGCATAGCCTTTGCCTCTATTAGGCTCATATCTGATCACCTTTAGCTTGGCATCGGGAAATGCCGCTGCCGCGTTGTGAGCAACATCCGATGTGTCGTCAGTTGAGCCGTCGTCAACGACGATCAATTCGGCATCAATGCCCGACGATCCAATGTATTCGAGTATCCGAGCGACAGTGCCGCCGAGCCTTTGGCTCTCGTTATACGCGGGGACAACAATTGAGAGTTCTTCTGCCATCTGACAAATAGCTAATGGTAAGCATTGTCCGGTCAAAAGTAAATTTCGTCGCCGCGGTCAATTGGCAGTAAATGCTTGTGTTATATTCTAGTTTCGCTATTGGTGATGAATAAACGATTTGGCATATTGGCGGTTTTGGTCATCGGTGCGGGCGCATTGCTCGGCGGGCTTCTCGGAAGGGTTCCGGCCAAAGCGACGGCGGGCGAAGTGACGCCGGAAGTAGTGGTCGCCGATTATCGCACGGCGATGGCCCTGGTCGAAGACGGATACGCAGGCAAGATTGATCTCGAGCGGGTCACGGATACTTCGATCCAGGGAATGCTCTGGTCGCTGGATCCGCACTCGTCTTTCTTTAACAGGGAAGAACTGAAAAAGCTCGACGAAGAGCAGGCGTCGCAATTCTATGGGATCGGCGTCTCTATCTTTCAGCATCGTGACGGCGTCTATGTACAGTCGGTGCTGCCCGGCACTCCTGCTGAAAAGGCCGGAATGAGGTACGGGGACCGGTTCATCGAGATCGACGGAAAAGATGCTCGCGAATGGTCAAGCTCCGAGGTTTCGAAGAACGTACGCGGCGAGAAAGGCACGGTCGTGAAGGTAAAGATCGACCGCGCGGCATCCGATGCACCGATCTCGTTCGAGATCACGCGCGGCGGAGTTCCGCTTCCGTCGGTCCGTAATTACTTCATGCTGCCTAATTCGGTCGGATATGTCGGGTTGACCGGCGGATTCCAGCAAACTACGTCCGAGGAGTTGAAGGCAGCCATAGCGGACCTCAAGAAGCAAGGCCTCAAGAGCCTGATACTCGATCTCAGAGGCAATCCGGGCGGTATTCTGGAACAAGCGGTCGCGGTCGTGAGCCAGTTCATTCCGGCCGGCAAGACGGTCGTTTCGGTCAAAGCCTCGCGGTTCGAACAGAATCGAGAGCTGCGATCAAAAGGGAATGATCCGAATGCCTTTCCTCTTGTCGTGCTGATAAACGGGGGATCGGCTTCGGCATCTGAGATTGTTGCCGGTGCTATACAAGACTACGACCGCGGGATCGTCGTCGGGTCTGAGAGTTTTGGGAAAGGGCTTGTTCAGCGCGTATTCCGCCTCCCGTATGGGACCGGGCTGACGTTGACGACCGCGAGATACTACACGCCATTCGGCCGATCGCTCCAACGCGATTATTCGCATAGTTCGATCTACGAATACTATTCCCACAATTCGGACAGCGACGATCCGGACTTTGAAACACCAAAGCCGGAAGGCGTACCGGTCACGACGGCAAACGGCCGCGTTCTGTATGGAGGACGCGGTATCGAACCAGATGTCGCTGTCGATCGCCCTAAGAATGGCGAATTAAGAAGCCGGATCAACGAGGCTGCATTCTTTTTTACTCGTCTGCTTGTGGCGGGCAAGGTCGCAGGCCTTGAGAATTATAAGAACGATAAACAGAACTTCAAGCAGAGCATTCAGGCGAGCGAGATCCAGATCACGGACAGGGTATTTGAAGCATTTCGTCAGTTTGCGGTATCGGACCCGGCGAATGGGCTGAAGCAGGAAAATCTCCAGGCGTTGGCCGAATACGCTCGCGGGCGGCTGAGACAGGAGCTTGCTACGGCCGATTACTCGTACGAAGCCGGGCTGCAGGTTCAGATAGAGAATGACCCGCAAGTGTTGAAAGCGACCCAATCAATGGCCGAGGCCGCAAAGCTGGTAGAAATCGCTCTGATACGGCCAATTTCTCGCTGATCTGACGCAAAATTTACGCGGCCCGCGGCCCGCACGTTTTAGGACAGCGGCCTGTGGGTTAATATTGTTATTTGGTCGGTATCTCAGGTATGTATAAGCAGATCGGTATCTTGACCGGCGGAGGCGACGCTCCCGGACTGAACGCGGCGATCAGAGCTGTGGTTCGAACGGCTGTCGGCGAATTCGGTATGAAGTGTATCGGTATCGAGGATAGCTTTGAGGGCATTCTCGGCGAGACACATACCGTCAAGCTCACGACCAAGAGCGTGAGCGGAATTTTGCCGCGCGGCGGTACGATACTTGGGACGAGGAACAAGGGCAGCTTCGTAAGGATGGTGGACGGACGGCCGTCGATCAAGGAGATGCCAATATCTGAGGCGCTTGCAAACCTTGACATCCTTGGTATCGAAGCACTTATTGCGATCGGCGGCGAAGGAACGCTTGCCATCGCCGAACAGTTCCACCGCAGAGGATTCCCGGTGATCGGCGTCCCCAAGACGATCGACAACGATCTGGCAGCGACTGAATTGACGTTCGGATTTATGACCGCGATCGATATTGCGACCGAGGCTCTCGACCGGCTTCACACGACCGCGGCGTCGCACGATCGCGTTATGGTCCTCGAGGTCATGGGCCGCAATACAGGTTGGATAGCGCTCCATGCCGGACTTGCGGGCTCGGCAGACCTGATACTGATCCCGGAGATCCCTTTCTCCTACGAGTCTATTGTCCAAAAGGTACAGGCTCGCGAGGAAAGCGGCTCTCGGTTCACAAATATCGTCGTTGCGGAAGGTGCAAAAGAGGTCGGCGGCACCGAAATGTATCGCGACCAGTCGGAGCTAAGGCTCGGCGGGATCGGAGACCACATCCGGCACCGAGTCGAAGAGATGACCGGCAAGGAATCGCGCTGTGTCGTGCTCGGGCACCTTCAACGAGGCGGTAGCCCGAATGCATTCGACCGGATGCTCGGAACCAATTTCGGAGCCTGTGCGGTACGCGCCCTCGCAAGCGGCGAAACAGGCAATATGGTCGCGCTCCAGGCCGGCACCATCGTAACGGTACCGTTGTCAGAGGCATGTGCAAACATCAAAACGGTGCCGACGGACGGCCAACTCGTTAGGACAGCTCGTGACATCGGCATTTCGTTCGCGGCCCCTAAGCAATCGATACTCGGCGAGGACGCAGCATTTGAGGCTCGGACGAGCGGGTCTTGAAAGACAAAGACATGGAAGAGGTAAAGAAAAAACTCAAAAAGGAACTAGAGGAACTGGAGCAGGAGCTTCATTTCAAGCTCCCGAAAGTGATCCAGCATGCGCGCGAGTTCGGCGATCTGAGCGAGAACGCCGAATACAAGGCGGCCAAAGAGCGCCAATCTATGGTGCAAGCCCGCATCAGCCTGCTGCAGCAAAGACTGATGGAGGTCGATTCGATCGACGTTTCAAAGCTGCCGCTCGACCGGGTGGCATATGGAACTACGGTCGTCCTCTTTGATATAGAGAAAGAAGAAAAGGTAACTTACGACTTGGTGACGTCAGAGGAAAGTGACCCTGAGTCTGGTAAGATATCGACGGCTTCGCCGATCGGCTCTGCGTTGATCGGGCGCGAAGAAGGCGACGAGATAAAGGTCAAGACCCCGACCGGCCTTCGTTCGTTCGAGATCGTGCGCGTCACGACCATCCACGACAAACAAGGCTGAACAGAGAGACTATGTTGGGTGCAGGTATCGGACGCGGAGCGATGCGGATCATCAATGCGATGGTACGTGGTTTGGCGTCGGCCGGCATCTCTCCAAATGTTCTGACAACGACCGGCGTGCTCATAAATATGGGCTGCGGCGTATTGTTCGGCATTGGTGAATTTTTCTGGGCGGGCATTGTGCTGATACTGGCTAACCTGTTCGACATGCTGGACGGCAATGTAGCCCGGCTGTCGGGCCGCGTCACGAAATTCGGGAGTTTTCTGGATTCGTCGCTGGACCGGTTGTCCGACATGGTCGCATTCGTCGGTATAATTATTTTCTACGCGGGCAATTCTCCTCAGCATTCGATAGTCAATGTCTTTTTGGCAAGTGTCGGCATGATGGCCTCGGTGATGGTCAGCTATACGACCGCTAGAAGCGAGAGCCTCGGCGTAAAGGCGAATGTCGGATTCCTCCAGCGTCCCGAACGCGTTGTGCTGCTGATAATCGGAGCGCTTTCGACCTGGGATTGGAACTCCGATAGCTTTTTTGCCAACCGTATGCCTCAGGTGCTCTGGGTCCTGGCGGTCGGATCAGTGTGGACCCTTATCCACCGAATGATCTATATATGGAAGGAATTCAGGAAGCTTGACCAGGGGCAAGATGCCGGATGACCGAGAAACTCTCTCAATTGTGGACAAGCTTGACTAAGTGGCTTTCCGAAAGGTGGGCGACCTTGACCTGGGGCGAGATCGGGCTCGGCGTCAGTCTCTTTTTGGTCTCTCTGGCGGTTAGCTTTGGCGCGATAGCCGTCGTGATGGTCAAGATTCCGGCGAATTATTTCAGTTCGCATTATCAGCATGATTTCCTTCCGGATAGCCCTTTTCTGGTCCGGTGGGGGGCAGTGATCCTCAAGAATATATTTGGGATCTTTCTCATTTTGCTTGGTATCGTTCTATCCTTGCCCGGAGTTCCCGGACAAGGGATCCTCACGATCTTACTTGGGCTGATCATGGTCGATATTCCGGGCAAGAGACCGATAGAGGCGAGAATAATCAAGAGGCCGGCGGTTCTGGCTGCGATCAACAACTTACGTGCCAGATACGGCAAGCCGGAGCTGGTTGTCGATTGAGAACATGGGTTGGTTCGAACGATTGTTCAAAAAAGGTGTGCCTGATCCGGCTGAGCGGCGCAGGCAATTGCTGTCAACCGGGCGAATAACGGACGGTGTGATACTGGACGCCGGCCTCAACGATGACGGCGATGAAGTGGTCCATTACCTCTATACCCTGAATGGTGTGGACTTTGAATCTTCAGACGTGCTGACGCCCCAACAGCTCGCACTGCCGGCCAAATACGCACCCGGAGCAAAGGTGGCGATCAGATACGACCCGCGGAACCAAGGCAACTCGATCGTCGAATAGATGCGATGTTCAAAAAGATACTGATAGCAAATCGAGCCGAGATAGCCTGTCGCGTGATCCGGGCCTGCCGCGAAATGGGTATCTCGACCGTGGCAGTTTACTCCGACGCCGACCGCGACTCGCTGCACGTTCGAATGGCAGACGAAGCCGTGCACATCGGCCCGCCGCCGTCGAACGAGAGTTATCTCCGGGCTGACAAGATAATCGAAGCGGCGTTGAGCACGGGAGCCGAGGCGATCCATCCGGGATATGGATTCTTGTCGGAGAATGCGGAATTTGTTCGAAAGGTGACTGCCGCGGGTATCGTTTTCATTGGGCCGCCTCCCGAGGCAATGGAAGGACTGGGCGGTAAGATGTCCGCCCGAAAGATCGCGATCGGTGCCGGAGTGCCCGTCGTGCCCGGGACCACCGAACCATTGCGTTCCGTGGAAGAAGCAGGACGAATTGCTGAAGAGATCGGATACCCGGTGATGCTTAAAGCATCAGCCGGAGGCGGCGGCAAGGGAATGCGGCTGGTGATGGAGGCGTCTGAGCTGAGGTCCGCGCTCGAGACGGCCCAAGCAGAAGCTCTGGCCGGCTTCGGCGACGATGCGGTCTATGTCGAAAAGGCTGTGGTCCGCCCGCGTCATATTGAGATCCAGGTATTTTCAGATACACATGGCAACCACGTTTATCTCGCCGAACGCGAATGCTCAATACAACGTCGTCATCAGAAGGTCGTCGAGGAAGCTCCGTCTCCTATCGATTCCGAGGATCTGAGGCGAGAGATGGGCGAATGTGCGGTCAAGGTGGCCCGCGCGGTCAATTACGTAGGTGCCGGGACCGTCGAATTTCTGGTGTCGGACCTCGACCGTTCGTTCTATTTCCTCGAGATGAACACTCGTCTTCAGGTCGAGCATCCCGTCACGGAGATGATCACCGGCATCGATCTGGTCCGAGAGCAGATCAGGGTCGCGTCGGGCCAGCCGCTATCGTTTTCGCAGGCTGACATTCAGATACGCGGGCACGCGATCGAATGCCGCGTGTACGCCGAGGATCCTGAAACAAACTTTATGCCATCGCCCGGCAAGATCACCCGACTTCGGCTACCTCACGGGCCAGGTGTTCGCGATGACGGCGGCGTTTACGAAGGTGCTGAGGTCTCGATCTATTACGACCCGATGATTTCCAAACTTGCCGTCCATGGCCGCGATCGCTCCGAAGCGATCGACCGAATGCGTCGAGCATTGCGAGAATACGAGGTCGGCGGCATCAAGACGACCCTGCCGTTCTTTCGAGAGCTTATGGACGACATCGAGTTCATCGAAGGCAGGTTGGATACGGGCTTTATCCCACGATTCAATGAGAGGCGAGCGTCAACCGAAAAGAACGAAGATATCGAGGTTCTCGAACAAATTGCCGTGATAGCTGCAGCGATCGCAGCGACGCCTGATGCAAAGCAGCGAGATGAAAGCAGTCCCAATTCCCAGTCGAATCTTAAGGAGAAGTGGCGTTGGAGCCTTCGTCGTTCGGTATGACTTCGGTGTCATGCAAAAAGGGCCGCCGGATATGGCGGCCCTTTTTTGTCACATTCCAACAGTTCAATATGGAATGAAATCGAGACCGGCGAGCTCGTCGGTCAGCATGATCATCCTAAAATAGAACGGGAGTTCCTGGCCTAAGGGTTGGAGCTCCCGTTCTATTCGCCTACATCAAGAGTAATTTGTCATTGAGCGATTATGTTCACCTCAGTGAGATCGTCGCTCAAGAATAGAAATCTTGAAGGAAAGTTGTACAGTTTGCTATGTGCTGACAGGACATAGCCACGGCCAACTTCAACATCATCGATGACGTAATAGCCGAACATGTTAGTTAAAGCGGTTCGAACCGTACCGTCATCGCCGGCAAGTGTTACTCGCACATTCGAGACCGGCCAACCCGCCTGATTCATAACACGTCCTCTTATCTCAACGCCAGCTGCGCTCGGTGCCAGTTGAGTATTGTAGAACGTGCAGATAACTACTTCATTCGGCTGAACGATAATGGTTGCAGGCCCTAGCGACGGTGATTTTGTGGAATCTTGCGCACCGCTTTCTACACAGTTGACATCCGACAAGGTCCATCCTACCGGCATGTTAGCAGCGGGTTCTGAGACCGTGATGGAGTTCGTTGGCCCAAAGCTCGTTATCGTTTGGCCGACTTGTGTATCGACACCCGGGCCGGCATCATCGTCGATCAACTGAAAGGTGGTCGGGCCAAAATTCGGCGTCGCTGTGAAGGTAAACGCCTGCGGAGATTCATTCGGGAAATCAACGCTCAGTGAGGTCACAGACTTCACAATATAAACTGCTCCGGACGCTATCACGGCATCCGCGGAAAGAGAGAGATCCATATTTCCGCCGCTTCCGTTAATGTCGATCAACCTCATGTGATAAGGCGAACCACTGATGCCGCCGGCGGAGTTCCCTACGCCCCAATCACCTACCCATCCAACATGACCACCCCATGCAAGCACTGGATTGCTGACATTTGCCGTGAATGTTACAGTGATCCGCCGCTCATCGCCTCCGCCGTAGGGCTGATAGGCTACGTTTGTGATCGTGCCGCCCCACATCGTGAATTCGCCCGGGACCTGGATCAACTGCATCCCGGAGTTTGGATTAATGATCGAAGGATTGACCACGGTCTCAGTATCCACTGGAACAGTGTATGAGGACGATGGCGAGGCAGCAACACAAAAGCCACCAGAAACTCCCACACACGGGTTGTTCGTTGTCTCCGTCGCGTTGTAGGTGCCGAGATAATCTATAGCGTGCCTGCCCGATTTCAGAATGTCGTATCCAAGCGTGATGGTATTGCCCGTCGATCCGATCTGCATGTTCGAGATCAAAGCACGATATGCCAGAAATTGATTCTCCGCCCAGTGTGAATTCGATGAGCCGGCGTTGCCTGTGACCCAGCCGGTTGCTCCTCCAACTGTGACGCAGCCGGTCGGAGAACTAGAACTGCCATTACGACATTGATTAATGTTTGCTGACGGACGCTGGGCTGAAACAGCCATCGGAAGCAAAAATGCGCACGCAAGAAGGGCGAACGGAAGGATGCCTCTGCTAAAGATTACCATGGGATGTGACTTATTCATACAAACCTCACTTTTACTGCTGCTGATCCGTTGAAGCTATGTCGAGCTCTCTCAAATTGTGACTTGCCCCAGCTAAATGTCTAATACGCTAATCGTTCCAGAATTTCATAACGCGCAATACCGTCCCGATAAATATCGTCGGCTGAACAATTTGCGTGAATAACTAAACGTTTAACACATAGTAAAATGATAAGTCAAGAAAATATTTTTCGATCGTAGCGTCCCGCTCCTTCTATGACGCTAGGGTGTGTCTCATTTTGCAAAGGCCTTAAACCAAACTGAAAGTTAAGGAAAGATCGCCTAGCAGCACAGCAAAAAGAGGTTCCAGCATTAGCTGGAACCTCTCATCTTTTACTAGGATCTTACTTGCTAGATCCGGCCTTGAGGAAATTCAAGATTGACCGTTCTTTTTGCCTTTTGACCCGTTATTGGTAGGTGCCGGCGTCGGCGTCGGCGTAGGAGTTGGTGTCGGCGTAGGTGTCGGCGTGGCCGTAGGAGTGGGCGTGGGTGTCGGCGTGGCCGTAGGTGTGGGTGTCGGTGTTGGGGCTCCCAGTACCCGTGTGAAAAGGAGCAGATTCGGCGATTGGCCCCCAATGTCTGAGAGCTGGCCGGAGGTTGAAGCGTTGGTCAATGCCTGAACTACCATTGCCGGAGAAGCTCCCGGGTTGTCGGAAAGGTACAAGGCTGCGGCCCCAGCAGTGATCGGAGCTGCCATAGAGGTTCCGCTGAGATATCGGACATCATAGTCACTTGCCATCGACAACGAAAGAATGCCGGAACCGGGAGCAAATATGTCTAGACAACTGCCGTAGTTCGAAAAACCCGCCCGCGCATCACTAACGTCTGCCGCTCCAACCGTTATCGCTGCCGGAACTCGTGCCGGGGTATAGTTGCAGGCATCCGTAGCCTGATTTCCAGCAGCAATAGTAAATGTTATGCCTGCCGCGATAGCGTTGTTGATAGCGTTTTCGAGTGAAGGCGACGTGCCGCCTGCGGTAAAGCTTATGTTTGCCACTGCGGGCATCTGGCGATTCGACACGAGCCAGTTTATTGCCGTAACGATATTAGAGATCTGCGGATAGCCGTTACATGGCGCGATCCGCACCGAATGGACCCTAGCGTTCTTTGCGATCCCATAAGTCGAACCGGCCGCCAGGCCCGCAACGTGAGTTCCATGACCGTTACAGTCGAGTCCGTTTTGCCCGTCGTTAACATTGTCATAGACAACATCGGCCCGCCCACCAAAATCAACGTGAGTTATACGAATGCCGGTATCGATAATGTATATATGCACTCCGTTACCCGAAGACGAGAAAGAATACATCGAATCGAGCGGTACGGGGTGCTGATCTACCCGGTCGAGATGCCAGGGCGGATCGATCTGCTGTCCGGCGGGATATAGATATCCATCTTCCTCGATCGCAGCTACCAGCGGATCGCCGCCGATCGATTCGGCCTCGTTCTCGTTGAGTTCGGCCGTGAATCCACCGGTCGGACCCGCTATCGGCTTGACCGCTCTGCCGCCATGTACATAAGTCAAAAACTGTCCGTAGGAAAGGGCAGTTCCTTCAGAAGTATCTCGCCCGGCAACATCCTCTTTAAGGGTGATAATGTATTTGCCAGCGACCGGATACTCCGCTTTAGATATCCTCGATGTTCTTCGAGCGCTCGAGTGGGGCGCGAATATAACGGCAAAGAGGAGAAATACAGCGGCGGAAATGAGGAACTTTGTGTATCGCATATTTTTTGATCGAGCTGAATTGAGGTAGGTTTTGAGGTCTGAGCAGAGGTCGGGCGCATTACCCGAACAAACCAAGTGTAAAACAAACAACAACAAAATTCAAGCAGTTTGTCTTCTCAAAGATTTGTCCTGAATTATCCGAGGTTTGTTCGTGTTAAAATCGAAGTGTAGATCGGATCTAGGAACAAAAATGGAAGAACTGCTGAGACAATTGATGGGAAAGAAGATCGACGTCACGTGTGCGACGAATGCGGCGTTTCGCGGGGATGTTGCTGACGTAAAGGACGGCGTACTTTATCTTCGAGACGAAGAGGATAGGGTGGCATACGTAGCGATAGATAAGATCGCGGTGATATATGAGTGCAGGGAGCAGACCTTGCGGCCCGGATTCGTTGCGTAGGCTTTAGACAGAGCAAACAAAAAAGCCCGACCTTAGCAGGGCGGGCTTTAGAGATCTACTATTACAAGCTTTATTTTAGGTCTGCTGGAGGAGAACGAAGCCGTCCGAAACCGACAATGCGGTTTTGCCAATAGCCCTTGAACGGCGAGTAGGTGATGCCTTTGCTCGACGATGCGTGGTAGAAGCCGTTCTCGTCTGCAACGATGCCGACATGGCCGAGCCCGTTCAGGAATACAATGGTCCCGAACTTGAATCTGTCGTCGCCATAGACCTGTTCAACCTCATTCCATAGGCCGCGTGCGCTCCCGCGAGTGAAGTTAATTCCCGCATCTCGAAACGCTGACCAAATGAAACCGGAGCAATCGTACGAATTAGGCCCGGTCGAGCCGTAACGATAGGGAAGTCCGTATCGCTCCTTTATCGCCGCATCCAAACGGATGCTCGCATCCATATTGTAAACCGCACGTCCGGCAGCGACCATAGAGGCTACGCTCCGGGTCGCGGCGGTCGAAGAGGTTTTGGCTACGGGCGGCTCGTAGGCCGCGTCGTTGCGGACGATCCGGATCTCGTTGGTCAGCACCGGCCGTGACGCCGAACCCGTTTCGGTTCGTACAGGCGTCGAAGGTGACGTCGGGGCATTGATAGGCTGGCTGGATGTCGGTTTTACGACACGGTCGCGAGTCTGTCCGAGGGCCGGCGATACAAATACGGCGAGGGCCGCGCAGAGAGACGCGAAAGCTATTCTTCGAAAAATTACCAAATTGGAACTCCTTTTTTGTTTTTGTCGAAGACCGGGTGAAGTGGCCGGCGAGTGGGGCGCCTAATTATATGAAAATCTGATTCAAGCAGCTTTTCCCAAAAGCGGTTGAGCTACTTTGCTTCACTGAACGGTCTTCTTGATCTTGCTGATCAAACCTTTGAGAGTATGACCCATCAGGTCCTCGAATGCAACCGTGAAGCAAAACTAATGGACCGAGGCAAGACCGGCGCGCGGCTCTCTCCGTTCCCGAAGTGAGCCGTTTTGCCTACCCGCCACGCGTCGCCGAAATCAGTTGTCCTTGTGATATGAGAGAAGACTCGCAATCGGTTCCGGGTTCCCGGAAAATGACAAAGTCGAGCGAAAATTAATTTCACGGCCCAGCGGATCCGCTCAGAAGCTAGTAAGGCCGCCCAAAAGAGCGGCCCGGAAGACTAACAATGATAGGGCGTTCAGGCAGAGAAGGACGTTCCGCAGCCGCAGCCGCCCGTCGCATTCGGGTTCTCAAATGTAAACCCTGAACCCATCATGTTCGATGTGTAATCTATCTGTACACCGTTCAGGTATTGGGCCGAGAACATATCGACAAAAAGCTTGATGCCGTGCATTTCGACCAGGAAATCTCCCTGCCGCGATTCTTCCTCGACGTTCAAACTGTACTGGAAACCCGAACATCCACCCGGGACAACGCGTACGCGAAGCCCTGCCGTTTCCGGCAGATCATCCTCGGCGTCCATAAATTTCTTGATCTCTGCCGCCGCCGCTTCGGTTACGTTCAATTCAATGCTCGGTGCTGCAACTGCTGTCATATTATTGTTGGCTCCTATCGAAAATGAGGATCGCAATGGCTAATCCTTACAATAAAATAAATATTAGCACAATCGAAGCCAAGTTCAAGCCTGTTGTTCGTCATTTTCCGCAACGAGCAAGCTCCCAGGACCATGTCACTTTTGCTCCGGTCAGATCGTTGTTTGTGGCATTCCCGACCATGATCTCGCCGGTCTCGTCGGCATAACGGTTTCCATATCGGCCCTCCTCGAGATAGCCTGCAAGCGCGTAGGTGCCCTCTTCCATTCGATCGAAAGCCGACTCTCGGTCCAACGGACAATCGGTTTTTTCGATCTCAAGAAAGGTGCGCTGAAGTGTCGGAAACATAGGTGTGCCCAGACCCAAAGAGATCCTGAAATCACGTTCGCTCGCATTGACGCGAATATCGAAAGGGTTTGACACAACCTTAGAATATGTGAATTCGGTTCCGGATCGGAATGAGGTGGTGTATTTACCTGAGATCGGGCCGCAGCAAGGATCGGACTCACGTTTCCCGTTGAAGATGTCAGAATGCCTGCCTCGCACATAGATCGTGGCCGGCTTGCGAACTGCCTTTGCTTCGATCTCGGCGCTAGTTCTGGGATTCAGCTCCACGATAGCTTCATCAAAATTTGAGATCTGACGAAATCCATCGCCGGTCGAGTTTCCGTTCCCGGTCCTTGTGCCTTTGACCACAATGTCCTGCTTGAGCTCTTTGGTCACCCTGATACTGCCGCCCCAGTCGGCGGTGCAAGGTTGCCAATCGCGGACCGGTACCGACAGTTCGGTAGATTTTAAGGGCATCTTCATCACCATGTCCGCAACTAGTTCGAGCACGGATAATGGATCGATCGAAGTGCCGATCCCGAGCTTGACGATCTTCGGGATGTCCTTCTTCGCATCCATTTTCTCAAGGGCGAATTTGGCACGCAGATTCACCTTTTTGGGAAGTGGGACCACTGCCATACGAGTCATGTCATATGGCTGCGGCTTACCGGTCAACACTACGGTATTCTCGCCCTTTTCATCGGTTTTCTGTCGGCTGATGTCCCCGCCGTTGGCCGCATCGACGAAGGTCGGAACCGAAGTGAATTTTTGATAGTCAGGACCATCGAAAAATGAGCCCCAGAATCCGTTCGAGGCCCTTGTTGATGTGAGCAGAACCTCCCAGCTAACTGTAACGCCCGATAGCGGACCAGATGTCGGCACGCTGAATTTCACATCCGTGAGCGTGCCTAGCGTAGTGCCTACGCAGTTGATGAGCTCCGAGTGGTTGAAATTCATCACGACCTTCACCTTCGCATTTCGTTTCTCTCCGGTTCGGTTGCCTGATTCCTTGGTACGTATCAGCGGCATCGGCTGTTCGATATCCGTGGTCGCCACTACATTGAGAAAAGCCATGACCACCTTTGCCCAAGCGAGAGCCGCGTTCACTACGGAAACGCCCTTAACGGTCTGACTGTTCTTAAGGTCGTCGAGCTTGTTGATGTCCTTGGTAAGTTCGCTGTAGGTCTTCACCGTTTTGACGACCTTTTCGCCGGTTTTGATCGTCTTCTTATACGACGAGATATCGGTGATCCCGTCGCAAAGGCCCATGGAGCTTCCGCTAAAAGCTGCTTTGACCACGGAAGCCGCGTTCCGTCTATAGAAAAGCGGATCGTGAAACATTTGGCCGCTTGTGCCCCCGAGATTTTCGAACAGCGTGAGCAGATCCAGTAGCAGGAGCCGTTCGATCAGAGCCGCCTGGATCATATTCAGCTTTATGCTGTTTGCGGGGCCGTTCTCGAGATCGCCGTTCTCCGGCGTTAGTTTGGCCATTTCAAAGATCAAGCCCGCATTGAACTCAATATGGGGATCATTGGAATTTCGCATCGCCCGAAGGTCTTTCAACAAACGGCGTGCTACCTCCGTGCTCGACATCTGAGACCCATCTCCCGCGAGTGCGCGGGCCAATTTTTCGATCGAGGAACCAAAGCCGAACCCAACACCACGGAGCATTCCGGCGACCTCGAAGTCATAGAAACCGATGTCTAGTCCGGGGCCCGAACGAGGCAGATAGAGAGGTTTGTCGCGTTCGTTCAGTATGTGAAAGCCGCCTTTTTGAAGAGCAGCGATCAATACCGGAAGAGCATCGTCGTCAAACTTCAATATCCGCCTGGCAGCCTCGGCGCCTGACGAGTATGAAGGATTGGCACCTATCACCTCGGCTTCCGGCAGTCCTTTTTCAGGAAAATCTGAGAGAGGATCCGAGTCATTCTGCTGCTTGATGCCGTCGAACTTCAGATCTCGGATCGGAAAGATGCGCGGCTGCGAAAAACTCGACGTTGCGGCCCCCAAGAACGCGATAGCGATAAGGCCTAACATTATTATGCGTTGCATGATCGGATCCCCCGTATTCTTGGCGAACGACTTCGCCTTTCACTTCAGCTTTGCGAGTATTTGCGGGAATGCGGCATCGATAGCGGCCCGGACAGCATCATTCGGCCCGCCCTTAATCTTTGCGGGAGCTGTTGCCGATGCCACGACCGTCTTTCGATCTTGGCCAATCAGAGACATTGTGATCTCAGCCTCGGTCTCGCCGATCTTTGACGAATCGGTATTTCCGGTCACCTTGCCAAAGAGTCCCCCGATCTTAGCGGCTCCCGATTCCTTCAGCTTAGTTACGTCGATCGTGATGACATTGGAAAAGTTAGCGGATGTCAGCTCTGCCTGCGACGAAACGAGATATCCTGAGACGCCTGCTGCCGATAGCTTTGACGAGACATATTCGCGTATCTGGTTCTGATCGAGCTTCGATGAGCTACCGGCGATGAAATCTATCGCAACGGTCTTCATCGATTTCGGCTTTGTACCGGCCGGCCCGCCGCTGGTTCCGGCACCGGACATAACGGTGATCGCAGAATTATCGAAGCCGCCCGGTCTTTTGATCAGGTCGGCCATCGAATCGACCTCGGTATAGCCGGTCGGGATCTCGAACAACGCTTGATCGAGTGGAGCCGTTGAAACATCGAGGGTCTCAACCTTTTCGGCCATTGCCTTTTTGCCGTTTTCAAAACTTGTACGAGTTCCTTCTAGCAGAAATCCCGGATCCTGCATCGTCTTGTAGATAGGCCTGGGACGGCATCCCCCGTCTTCACCCGGTGGCACATAGGTTGGGCAACTTTGTCCGTTCAGCCGAAGATCGGCGAACCATCCTTCGCTCTCAAGCCGCACTTTCTTAGCGCCGTCGCACGAATCAGCAGACGATTCCATCTCGACGACGTGTTTCAGCCATCGAGCATTTAGGCCGAACATTTTTTGTCTTTTGCCGGAATCGGTTACAACCGACGACATCGTGACTGTTCCGCGGACGACGACCTTTTGCTTCGGCCGTCTAGCGAGCTTTTCAGGCGGAACCGACGACCAGTCGTAGTAATCAACAAAATAGGTTCGATTCTTCTCGTTTATCTGCACATCTTGCTTGAGGTCGCACTGCGATAACGATGTGAGCGGAGGCATCATCGATTCCATCATTTGTCGCTCAGCTTCGGACATGCCTGCGATCTCCATCTTCATTGAAGTGCGAATTCGTACACCTTTCACCCAGACGGTGGAAACTTGGCCGTTGCCTTCGATCGAGATCCGCTGCGAAAGCTTGTAATCGCCTAGAACAGGAACCACCAAAAAACTTAGGACGATGAGAATTGTGAGTAATTTATTCATTTCTAAACCTCGATAAAAAGTCTAATGAACGTTCGCGATCTCGGAATTCGGGCCGCGTTTTTATTCAATGTCGGGTGATGGCCGATCAGAACACG
>JAHBSM010000012.1 GCA_019639115.1 Acidobacteriota bacterium
CCTTCATCCCCAGCTTCGCCGCCTTTTTTGCAACGATGCCGGCTGCAAGCATGACTGATGGATTGGATGTGTTGGTACACGAAGTGATCGCCGCGATCACGACATCGCCGTGCCCCAATGTCGCCTCAGCCGTGTTGCATTCCTGCGGCATATCAACCTCGTCTGGGGTCGGACGATTATTCATCATCTCGATCTCGCCGGACGCATTGGTATCCTCGACGGTCACGTCCCCGTTAACCGGCAATGGTACTCCGCTCTGATCTCCACCACCGGACACAGAGCCGCCGTCCGGTCCGCACAGCTCGATAGCTACTCGCTGGCCAAGGTCAGACTCCGTCTTTCCATAGCCGCCCGGGGAAGCGGCAACGAAGAGTTCATGAAACTTACCGCTCAACTTGTCCAGCTCGATACGATCCTGAGGACGTTTTGGCCCCGCAACTGCCGGCACGATCGACGCGAGGTCTAGTTCGATCACGGTCGAATAATCGACATCGCCCGACCTCGGGATGCCGAACATTCCTTGAGCCGTATAGTAATTTCGTATGGTCGCGATCTGTTCGTCGGTTCTGCCGGTGTTCGCGAAATAGTCAAGCGTCTTCTCGTCCGTGGCAAAGAAGCCCATCGTTGCGCCGTATTCCGGGGCCATGTTCGCTATGGTCGCGCGATCCGTCGCATTCAGCGCGGCCGCGCCCGAGCCAAAATACTCGACGAATTTACCCACGACCTTAGCTTCGCGAAGTATCTCCGTGATCCGAAGCACAAGATCCGTAGCGGTCGCGCCCTGCGGGAGTTCGCCCGACAAGTGAACTCCGACAACATCTGGTGTCAGGAAATACACAGGTTGGCCGAGCATGCCGGCCTCGGCTTCGATACCGCCGACGCCCCAGCCGACGATCCCGACTCCGTTGATCATCGTAGTATGCGAATCGGTACCAACGAGCGAATCCAGAAAGTAAACGCCGTCCTTTTCAAATACACCGCGAGCGAGATATTCAAGATTGACCTGATGGACTATGCCGATCCCCGGAGGGACAACGCTGAAGCCGCTGAACGCCTGAGTACCCCATTTGAGAAATCGATAACGCTGTTCATTTCGTTTGAACTCGATCTCCATGTTTCGCTCGTAGGCCGCGTCCGAGCCCGCAAAATCGACCTGCACCGAATGATCGATAACAAGATCGACCGGCACGAGCGGCTCAATGATTCCGGGGTCGCGGCCGAGTCCGACAACAGCAGAACGCATAGCCGCCAGGTCCACCAGCAGCGGAACGCCGGTAAAGTCCTGCAGTATGACCCGCGCAACTACAAAAGGGATCTCCTGCGTCCTTTCTGCGTTCGGCTGCCAGCCCGCAAGGTCACGGATATTTTCCTCGCTGACCTTTTTGCCGCCGTCGTAATTTCTAAGCACCGATTCCAAAACGATCCTGAGCGAAACAGGAAGCCTGGAGATCGGTCCAAATCCTGCGGATTCGAGCTTTGGAAGCGAGTAAAACGTGCCTTTTGAGCCGGAGCCGGTCTCAAATTCTTGTCGTGTATCAAATTGGTCAGTCGTCATAATGGATGTTCAGGATCAGTCGATTATTCACTATTATAGGACGTGTGTCTGCGAATCCCCAAAAACACTCGATCCTAAGTGCCGCAATTGACGGATCGCAGACGTTCGCTTCGCATTTTCTCATGATTTGTTTATACTGATGTTCGCAATGGCGCCTTCGTCTATCGGTTAGGACGCAAGATTCTCAATCTTGAAAGACGGGTTCGATTCCCGTAGGCGCTACCAAATGACCCAGCCGGCATTGTCCGGCTTTTTTGATTTGAATAAACCTCAAGGAGTCAGGCAAATGATCGTAACAACTGGTTTCGAAGTTCAGGATCGCGAGATCGGGCAGTATCTAGGCGTTGTTCGCGGCATCGTTGTTCGGGCAACAGGTATCGGCCGAGGCATAGTCGGCGGATTGAAGGCGATCGGCGGCGGTAATATTGAGGAATGGTCGCAGGTATGTGAAGCGGCACGGATGGAGGCGTTCAACCGCATGGTCCACCACGCCCACCACGTCGGTGCCGACGCCGTGATCGGGATGCGGTATGACGCGACCGAGTTCAGCCAAGGTGCGACCGAGGTGCTGGCATACGGGACAGCCGTAAAATTAAAGTAGTTTCATCGTTATTTTGGATGCAAACATTTTGCCCGTCCGCGAATCTTTATCCGCGCAGGCCGCCGCACGGCCGTGTTGGAGGATCTATGAAGGCTATTCGCTATACACTCGTTGGAGCACTGCTGATCGGCTCCGCTTTACTATTTACAGGCTGTCCGGAACGGAAAAGCATAGCGGAGATCGAGGCCAATCCCGGCAGATATCAGAACAAGGATGTCGTCATTGCCGGAACTGTCCGAGACAGCTATGGACTGTCGATACCGGGGACCCGCTATGGCGGAGGGGCGTATAAACTCGATGACGGAACCGGTTCAATTTGGGTGCTGGTGACGGACGGCAATGTTCCCTCTAAAGGCTCGCAGGTCGGTATAAAGGGCCAGGTAGGCACCGGCGTCAATTGGCGCGGTCGCAATTACGGCCTCGGGGTGTACGAAAAGGAACGCCGTTACCGAAGGAACTGACGACGCAGGCGATTGTTGATAAAATAATGGCGGTGAACGCACAGGCCGTTCGCCGCCGTTTTGTATATGGAACCGATTTGTGCGGCCTTTAACTCTGCCTTCATTGCGCTCGACCGACAAACCCGCGAGTTGCTCTCAGTAACGAGTGAGAGAGATCTCTATCGCCGGCCCGAAGGCGGTGAGCGATCAATGTTTCCGTTCTCCGTCGGCGAATACATAATTAGGTCAGCGTCGGTCGTGGAACAGGCGTTCGGCGGTATCACGACCCGGCTTTGGGATGACCCTTACGAATGGACGCTACCGGAAAAACTTGCAACATCAGAACTTATCGGTCAGTATCTCGACGACGTTGATGCATCCCGCAAGCGCGCGATGGCTTTTATCAGATCCGATGGCGAGCTAACCAGGGTCATCCCGGCTCCGGAGCGTCTGATCGCAATTTCCGACATCTTGTTAACGGCGCTAGCGAGGGCCCGACACCATCAGGGCCGGGCGTTTGCTCTTTACGAAGTGATCACAAAGAATCGTCCCCAATGGCTTTGATACCGTTGATTTGGGAACCTTTTCGTGACAGAATTCGTTTGACTCTCGCGGTAAGACCGTTCAAAGACTTCTGAAGAGGCCCGCCTATGTATTGCCCGAATTGCGGTCAACAACAAATATCTAACGAAACGCGATACTGTTCGCGTTGTGGATTGCAACTGGGTCTGATCGCCGAAGTCGTAGCAAATGGCGGTTTCCTTCCGCAATTGGCTCAGCTTGGTGAAAAGAAGAAATTAGCCACGAAGAAAACGGGGGTCGTATTTGGGCTATTCTGGTTCATCATCTTTACGATGTTCCTTACATCGTTTTTCGGCATTCTCGGAGCTCCGGACGCGTTCGTTGGCGTGCTCGCTATAACCGGCGTGTTTGGAGCATTGATATCGATCCTTGGGTCGCTGATCCTGCTTCCGAGTTCAAAGCCAACGCTCAATCATTTACCGAACTTCTCGCCCGCGACTCCTTCTTCTATATCGTCCCCTCAAGCCGCCTCCCTGTCTGCGGGCCAGAGTGTCCCGGCGGCTTCTAGCTTTCCACCGCCGACATCCGGCGGCTGGCGCGACACCAATGAATTTGAACATTCAAGCGTCACAGAGGCCACCACGCATTTACTCACAAAAGAAAATGAGCCTTAGGAACGGCCATTTCGTCTGAAGGAAAGTTCAGTATCCGATCGCGGCGCCGTCGCTCCGCGAATCTATCGCTCCGATCCGCACACCTTTTAGATCGACCATGATCCCGGTCGCACTTGCAACATACCCAGGCCGCTCCGGCAGTTTATGCCCGAGGGCGGCAAGCACCGTCAAGGTATCCGGCGAGAACCCGTAAGGCTCGTAAGTCAAAATGTCCGGGAGCCATTGGTGATGGATGCGAGGCGAATCGATAGCTGCCTGTATATCCATATCGTGATCGACGACATTGAGTATCGTTTGAAGCACTGCCGAAATGATACGTGGCCCGCCGCGGGCTCCAACTGTGAACCACGTCGTACCATCCTTGCGCAGCACGATAGCGGGCGTCATCGACGAAAGCGGCCGTTTGCCCGGCTGAACCGAGTTGCGTTCGCCCTGGATCAACCCGAACATATTCGGTCGTCCGGGCCGCGCGGCAAAGTCATCCATTTCGTCATTCATCAGTACGCCCGTGCCTTTGATCGTCACTTGAGAGCCGTAGAGGTCGTTTATCGTATACGTATTCGCGACCGTCATCCCATCCTTATCAATTACCGAATAATGAGTCGTGTCATTTCCCTCTGCAGCCGCAGGACGGCCCGCACCGATCTTTAGACTGTCGGAAGCTCGCGCCGGATCGATCGTTGCTCGACGGGTCTCGGCATAAGCTTTTTCTATCAACCCTGCCGCAGGGACGTCGGCAAAGTCCGGATCACCCAAGAACTCGGCTCTGTCGGCAAATGCGCGCCGCATCGCCTCAGCAACCAAATGATAGCGAGCGGCGGAATTATACTTGAGCACCCTGAGATCGTACGCCTCAAGGATATTTAGCATCTCGATCAACGCAACGCCGCCCGACGAAGGCGGCGGCATGGATACGATCTGTGCCCCGCGATAGGTCCCTAAGATCGGCCGACGTTCCTTTGCCGTGTATTTTCTGAGGTCATCAAGCGTGATCAGACCGCCGTTCCGGGCCATGTCGGTAGCGATCAAACGCGCTGTCTGACCGGTGTAAAACTCGCGAGCACCGAACCGTTCGACCCTCGACAGAGTACGAGCCAGATCGGGCTGCCGCAGAACATCACCTTCCGAGAAGTAGTTCCCGCCATTCAAGAATATTCGTTTGCTTTCCGGATATTTGCCGAGCGAATCTGCGTAGGAGATAAAAAGTCTAGCGAGCCTGTCAGACAGCACGAAACCCCTTTCCGCCAGAATTCGAGCCGGTCGAACCAGTTCCGCCCAGGAGATGCGGCCCGACCCGAACCGTTTATAGGCAAGCTCAAATCCGGCGAGAGTTCCGGGGACACCTGAGGCTCTGTATCCGACGGTGGACGACCCTTCGCCGTTGATAAGGTCGCCGTTGGCATCGACGAATATATCTCGTGTCGCCGCAGCGGGTGCCATTTCTCGATAATCGATAGAATAGAACTCTCCTTTTGCGTCACGTATCAACATGAAGCCGCCGCCCCCGATGTTGCCGGCCTCCGGGTAAACGACCGCGAGGGCGATACCAACAGCGATCGCCGCATCGACCGCATTGCCGCCTTGTTTTAGGATCGAAACACCGATCTGGCTTGCTAGTTCGTGCTGCGACGCCACCATACCGTTGCGGCCACGAACCGCCCCGGACGGGCTCGCGCTCGCGGGCCAAGCAAATATGGCGAGTATGACGGCGACAAGCGCAACGCGCTGGATCGATCTGGGCCCTGATCTTGACATAGCCTGAACTTATCAAAATCACGCTCGACACTCAACGGTTGCCTCGCGGCCGGATAGTTGGTATTTTCAACGCGAGCCTATGCCTTCATCGATCGTACTTCGCAAAGCCATTTCGGTGGCCGTATTCATCGCCATCGTTGCTCTGCTGATAGCGCTCCTCAATTACGGTTCCGATTTCTTAAAGATCGTATTGTCAACACAGATGATCTCGGTGGACGCGATCGATCTGGGGATAAGGCTAGTACACGTAATGCTGAAAATGGCCATCGTCATCGCGGTGGTCAGATTCATCAGTTTTTTGCTGCTCAAAGCCGCCCTCGACCGTTCAGCTCAGCCTGACGTATCGTCACTGATCAAGACCGTATTGTCGGTCACGGCCTACATCATCGCGTTCTTTCTGATCTTCCAGTATCACTTCCCCGAAGTTTCGCTTGCGCCATTGCTGACGGGTTCGACGATAATCGGAATTCTCGTAGGTCTAGCTCTGCAGGACACGCTGGGCAACCTCTTTGCCGGCATCGCTACGCAGGCGGACCAGCCATTCCAGATCGGCGACGTCATTTCGTTTCAGAATCGATACGGAGTGGTCGAGAGCGTGACTTGGCGGGGAGTTCGCGTACGGACATTTCAGAATAAAGTGCTCGTTGTCAGCAATTCGATTTTAGCCAAGGAGATATTCGAGGTCGCGCCGAGGAATAATGCAAATGCTCGAATCGTAACCTTCTCAACGCTCTATTCATCATCGCCGGCTGACGTGGCTCACGCCGTGCGCGAAGGCATCCGATACGCTGAGAACGTGTCGCAACGATTCAAACCTATCGTGCGGATCCGTAATTTGGGTGACAACGGGATCGAATGGGAGATCAAGTACTGGCTGAACGATTATGCTAAGTACAACGACACCGACGCATTGATCCGAGAGCTTGTCTGGTACATTCTGCACCGGGAGAAGATCGATTTCGCCTTCCCGACCCGCACGCTTCACGTTGAGAGGAAACAGCCGGAAAGAACCCGCGAGGAGCGGATCTCAGCACACTCGGAACGACTTGCTCGGGTACCGCTGTTTGCGCCGCTTTCTGATGAGGAGATACAGCGTCTCGCTTCGGCCACGCGGTCCCGGGTCTATGCACCCGGTGAGACCATCGTACGAAAAGGCAACGAAGGAAACTCGATGTTTGTCATTGTCCGCGGATCGGTCAATATTTCGGTCCCGGTCAGGGGCCGAACGGAAGTCATAAATACACTTCGGGAGGACGACTATTTTGGCGAAATGAGTTTACTGACGGGCGAACCTCGTTCGGCTGACGTGAGCGCAGTGGACGAGACAGAGGTCCTCCAGATCAACAAAAAAGCCCTTCGGCCGATATTCGAGAATAATCCAACACTGATAGAAGAGATCAGCAGCCATGTCGAAGAGCGTCGCGCGATGCTCGAAGGCACGCAAACCGACATTGAGGCATCGCTCCAGCCAAATAAACCCAATAGAATGATGTCCTCGATAAGGCGGTTCTTTGGTTTGAGGGCAAGCTGATCTTGCCTAGCAACTCACGAACCCGAACCTGGCTTCTTTGAGCGCGGAGACCTCTTTTTACCGCTTTCGCCCTCGCCGCTTCCTGAAGCAGCAGAGTTTTCGGGCGTTTGTTCGAATTTCCGGCCAAGTTCCGCGAGTACACGTTCGGCCTCGCCTACGAGTTTCATTGACGAGTCAGCTATGTCACGAAGCGCTTCGGTAAGCGTCAACGCCTCCATCTTGAACAGGCTCTGAACCTTTTCCTCAAGAGAGAGTTCCGCGAAATCATCCTGGAGCTTTCGTGCTTTTGAGCGTTCAGACGGCCCTTTACTTGAACTTTTTACTGCCATTGTCTCAAGCCTCCCTACCCAAAAGCATACGAACGATGCACACATTACGTTCCATGCGTTGCCGTTTTTACAACGCGTAGCCTAGGCTGCGCTCCGGACGGAACGGTCGGCGTATCCTTCGCCGAGATCGAACAATTCTCGCACAGCCCCCACAATCGCAGACTATGATGCGTTGGAACGAATCCAAATTTAGCCGCGGTTTGATCCTGCAGTTCTTCGATCTCGGGAGAAAAGAATTCGATCACCAGCCCGCATGACGTGCAGATCATGTGATCGTGGTGCTCGTGTTCAAAATGGTGTTCGTAGTATGTCTTGTTGTCGCCGAATCGGACCTCGCGGGCCAAACCGGCCTCGGTCAACAGCTTAAGCGTACGGTAAACCGTCGTGTGACCGATCGATGGGTCGCGGCGTCGGACACGGTCGTGGAGGTCCTCAATGGTCATGTGAGCTTCCGTCCGCAGGAACGTTTCCATGATCAGGTCACGCTGCTCCGTTCTGCGAAGACCGAGTCGCCTGATATGCTCGAGGAACACATCTCGCTCTCTTTGAAATTTTGCGGCTTTCTGCGGCATCTGTGGGAATTCTAACATTTAAGGCCGCGCTATTGTGAATTCGGCTTCGAAAGTTCCTTGATGGCCGGACGGACATCTACACCATTTTCAGCGGCCAATTCAAGCGAGACGCCGCCTAGAAGTCGATATATTTCCGCAATTTCCGGCGAAATATGCTCATTAATAGCATCAAGGTTAAGCCTTATCGTGGATCTGTCTGCCCGGGCAAAAGGCCCCGTTAGCGCGGCTTCCGTTCCTCTTTCAAAAATGCCGTCAACCGTTCCGCGAACCAGTGGTTCTAGCATCGAATATGCGGTCTCGCGTTCGATACCGGCGGCACTCATTGAACGCAGAGCCAATTCAAACAGCGCGACGACATGTCCGCATGCCAATACGGCCGCGGCGTGATAAAGCGGCTTCGCCGGCGTTGCAACCGTAACTGACCTGCCTCCGAGTGCCTTCACCAGTTCAGTCGCCGCGGCAACCGCTGAAGCATCGCCCTCTATACAGTAATAAGCTCCGCGAGCGATCTCTTGCGTGTCTCCGCCTGCGATCGAAAGTAACGGATGCATCGAGCCCACGGAGCATTCTCGTGCCCTAAGATCGCCCAGCACCTCGGACGATCTCGATCCGCTCGTATGCAGTACAACAGCGGGGCCCGAGATCACCGCAGACAGCCATTTCGATGCATCTTCGATGGCATCGTCCTGCGTTGTAATAAGTACAATGTCAGAGGCGACCTCGCTGACCGAGTCAGGCTCAACGGCTCCCGACAACTTTTCTTTGGCGGAGCGGTCAACCAACAGATCCGCCTCGAATCGGCCGGTACTCGAAAGCGTACGCCACAAAGCGGTGCCTACTCGTCCGGCGCCGATCACCGAAAAGGTCTTCATAGAAGACGACTATAATGGAAAATGAAATGCCTGAGAAATCGCGAACGGATCATCCCAGATGATCTATCAGTTCCTCGATCTCGGAAGCGTCAAGATCTATAGCGGTCCCCTTCGATCGTTTCGCTTCAGAACCTGAACTCCTTGAAGCGATGGGCAGGCTCCTGATAGCGTTGAGTTCGAAATCGGTGAACCTACGCTTTTCGCTAGGTTCCTTGATCAATTTTACGAGCTGAGAGACTTCCGCTGCATAAGGCTTCCATTCTTCAGTACGCAGGCTTTCTATCAAGCCCGGGGCTTCGCTTAGCCGCTTTCTGAGATCTGATAGGCCGAGATTCAGCTCGTTCCACAGCATTTTCGGCTGATCGTCGATCTCAGCAGCCTCGGCCAGCGAAAATCCGCAGGCGCATGCAGGGATACGTTTCGTCATCACACGCGGGTCGAGCCCGCATTCAAATCCCTTGAGTTTTTCGACCCCGGTTTGGATGCGCTCCGCACGGTCCTCGTCGAACAGCGGATAATCCCGAACATTCAAATACTCCCACCAGACATCGGTTTTCATGATCTGTTCGAGCTTTTCGCGTGCTTCTGACACATTTGCACCGAGGTCGTGCGCGTCGGCGAAATGTTCCGTGTAACGCCTGTGGAACCGGCTCCAAAGATTGGCCAGGTCACGCTTGTCGTCCGATCCGATCAAGCCGCTGCGATCTTCGAGCCGTGAGATCAGCACCGCATGAAGGGCGTCTATCTCATCATCGCCGGTCATCTCGCACATCGATAGATAATCGCTGATCTCGGATCGAAGCCCGGCATTCGAGAGAAATTCCTCTACCATCTGCAGGTAACCGCTATGGCGAATGAATTCATCCTCGGAATCCGAGAACACATCCGCAATACGTGCCACAACATCGTCCAATCTGGTCTCGTCCGTTTCGACGATCTCGATATTCGACGCAACGCTCCCAAACGCCTTGAGAGCAGCCGCCGCTGACCGCCAAACCTGCACGGTTAGGTAGTTGTCATCTATCGACTCGAACCGTTCCGCCAACTTACCGCGTTCCCAGGACAAGCGCCAATCAAGAAGCTGTTCACGAACTTCGGAGCGGTCCGTCGAGTCACCCAGCGAGATCCGACGCGATAGGCCGGTGATCGTTTTAGCCCACGACTCCAGCCGCTGTTGTGTATAAGTATCGCCTTCCGGCAAAGCGATCCCGACAATATCGTCCCAAATGACCTTTAGATCGAGAGAACGGTGATTGATCCGGTCTCCTTCAGAAGTGATGAATTCGACCATTCGCTCGGCAACCATCGCCGACACGATCAGGTAAACACCCTCGGGCGTCAGTCCGTACGGCTGCTCGCTCAGACGAGTCTCGATCTTGTTCATGGCGATCACGCTGTCGCGTTGACCGCCGACTAACTCCAGAACAAGTGCCACCGTCGGCATCGTCGATAGGACCGACGCGGGGACGGGAACGCATTTCTCACCTTCTCGGCGGACGAGCCCTAGCGGTTCCGCATATCGTTTTGCCGCAGCCTGCACCTCTTCCTGCTGTCCCCTGGTCCCGCCGAACAGATCGTTGACCAAGCTCGAGACCTCCTTCATGCTGAGCACGCCGTCAAAGAACGGATGCATCGGGTAACGTGCTTCGAACAAAGGATCGAGCATCGTGCCGAGCACTTCGCTCAGACTTGTGGCTGAACGAGCGGTCTCGACAAAGTTGTACTCCAACCCGCCGACGATCAGAGTGCCGTCCTCGAGCAGGACCCGCTGCAGAATGCGGCCGCAAGCCGCCTGGTTCGATTGGAGCGCTGATGCGAGCGACTCAGGAAACTCACCGCGGATCGACGCGTCGTTATGGAGTAGCCAATTTCGTTTGATCGTTTCGATCTCTTCGGGACGAAATTCGGCCGGACGCCAATGAACGATCGGCTTTCCGGTATCAGTCTCTAGCGCGTCCATCGGCATCGCGTTTATGACCGTTAGCCAATTGAGCTTCTCTGTAGCGAAAAGTCCGGTAAAATCGCCATTAAATTTGCCGCTCCAGTCCAATACAACTCGGCCACGGCGTGCTCCGCCTCGCCAAATGACCCGGCTCTCGACGGAAGGCACATCTGCTGGCTGGCCTTCCTGGCCAAACTTTGCATCCGTAAAGCGGTCCCCGATCAGACGGGAAAGCTGCAGCTCGACGGTGTCATTCTCCATCGAAGCGGACGCAACCCTGAGTGCTTCGTTCAATCCGTCGTTTGCCCCGATCCGCAATGCATATCTATTGACGTCCCCCGGATCGCGACGGACGGAAATGGCGTCCGACGAATATGAGGCAAATGCTGCGAGAGTGTCCTCCACGAAAGACAGCGAACCGGCGGTGTCGGCCGGATCGAATATGAGCATCGACGCCGCGAGTTCGGCAGCCGTCGCTCCTTCGTCATTGAGCGAGAAAAGGAAAAGGCCTTTCAGTATAAGTTTCGCCTGGAGCCGGCGTATGACCTCTGTCTTTGCCACCACATCACGGTTTAGCCGATCATACGCTTCGAACGCTTCCTTAAGGCTCTCGATCGCCCTCAATCCGGGCTCTACATTGTCAAAGACCTCATCGGGCCCGATCAATGAATTGGCAGGCCTGCCGAGAATGCGAGCACCTGCTTCGCTGGCAAATCCGAGGAGTGCGAATTCGTGGAGATACAACCTGACAAACGGCGAGACCTCCATGATCGCGGGATGGAGCGGAAACAAAGATACAAAACGCTGCTCGCCCCAACGGAATCCCGGAACCAGGTCGCGATAGGTCTCATATATCTCTCGCAATACCGGAAGAGATCGTTCTGTTTTGAGGTAAATATGCTTGTCAACGATCTTGTAGAGGTGCTCTTGATCCAAATAATCGATCGTAAAGGTCTTCGCAATAGCAGAATTGGGTCCGTCAGCACCGGAAATATCGTCGTCGAGAGCGATACCGACAAAGATACCCGACCTCTTGGCGGCCTCCGCCAGTTCACCGAGCATTGGGCCGTCGTCACGTGCCACACGTTCGTCGCGTTCCGCGGCCGTATCCACCAGAACCACCGCGCGCGCATCTTCCGAGAGGCCTGCAAGTCGCGCCACGATAGATTCCACTGAGGTCGGCAGTTCCGACACGTCGCAGCCGATGGTGTTGGCCGCCCCCGCACGGAATTCATCCAATATCGTCGCCCCTGTACCACGCTTGACCCAAACAACAGGAAAACGTCGCCGCATGAGTGCGTTTGCGGCGGCTTCTACATAGGCGTCACCGATACGGGCGCGTAGGTCGGGATTTTCAAGCGTAGCCCCAAGTGCAGCAAGGAAGTGGCTCTTGCCTACACCGCGGAATCCGGCCAACGCGAACGACGCACCTTGCTCTTCGGTGATGCGCCCGATCTTGTTCAGCCACTTGACCATCAATTCGGCCGTATCGTCCGTAAAGTGGTATCCTGAGACCGTCTTAGACGGGTCAGCTACAAAGTCCTTGAGGCTCGAATAGGGCCGAACCTCGACTAGGTCTTTAACCTTTTGTTCAATGCGTTTCATGGGTAGCTGGCGGGTCGTTAGATTATAGGAAATGACTCAGCTTCTAGCCAAGCTAAAAGCCCAATATCATTTTAACAGGGTTTTACATCGTTTGAATAGTCTTTTTGGCAAAAATATTCATATCAAAGTCATCTGCTTCGGATCAGCTCGCGCAACTTTTTGGACGTTGCCGGCATCTGAAGAACATAGAGAAGTCTGAGTGTTATTGAACACGATACACCCTTCGCCAAATGGAACCACTTGGGAGGAAATGATGGTCAAAGTTCTACTACGTCAGTTTGGAGCGTTTGCGGCACTCGCCGGTGTGTGGATGTCTCTTGTCGTGTTTTCGCCGTTAGGTGCGCTTGCACAGGACAACGGCGGCGACAAAAAAGACAAGAGTGCCGCCCGATCGGCAAAGAAGGCGAACACTCCGTCACCTTCGCCGTCTCCGCAGCCCGCTTCCAATTCACCGCTCGGCGTCAAGGAAGATCCGGCAATGATCGGCAAACGCAACATAAACAGCGGCTCAGATAAATTTTTCGGCTGGCTAGGTGGATCGAAAGAAAAAGAAATGCAGATCGGGCGCCAACTGGCACTCGAGGTCGAGCAACAAGCCAAATTGGTCGATGACCCGATCATCACCGAATATGTTAATCGGGTGGGGCAAAATATAGTCTTGCACTCCGACGCCAAGGTGCCATTTACGATCAAGGTCATCGACAGCGACGAAGTGAATGCATTCGCGTTGCCGGGAGGCTATTTCTTTGTAAACAAGGGACTTATCCTCGCTGCTGACAACGAAGCTGAGCTGGCGGGAGTTATGGCTCACGAGATCGCCCACGTAGCCGCTCGGCACGCGATGGAAAACCAAGGCAAAGGTACTCTGATCCAATACGGCATACTTGGCGGTCTCATCCTCACCGGAGGGATCGCAGGTACGGTACTTCAAAACACTGCCGGTTTGACCCAGATGCTTGCCTTTTTCAAGTTCAGCCGGAGTGCTGAGATCGAGGCAGACAACCTTGGCGTGCAGTACCTCTATGCCGCCGGATACGATCCGACCGCAATGTCCACGATGTTCGAAAAGCTTGCGTCTCAGAACAAGAAGAAACCCGGTTCGCTCTCGAAGCTCTTTATGACACATCCGCCGTCATTAGAGCGAAGGGATGACAGCCTTCATCTTGTCGCACGATTCCCTGTAAAGGACGAATACGTCATCAGCTCGTCCGAGTTCCAACGTGTAAAGGCTCACCTCCTAAAGCTGACGAACGCTAAAGCTTCGGTAAAAGCTGATATTGACGACGGAGAACCCGGGCGTCCGACCCTCAAGAAGCGTCAGGCTGATCCAACAGATGCGGGTGACGATCCGGGATCGAGCAGCTCAGACCCGGGTCCGCCCCGTCTGAAGAAACGCGATGGCGATCCATCGCCTTCGCCGTCACCGTCGCCACAGGAGTAGCAACTCGACGGCGCAGCAAGTGCGGCAGAAAGGGCGTCGCAACCATTGCGACGCCCTTCTTTTTCTTATCCTGTCTAAATTACGGCTGCTTTGGGGCTTCGGGGTCAGCAGGAACCGGTGGCCCGGAGCTTTTGCGGGAAATGACCGTCGTTAGGGCTTGAGGTATCTGGTTTGTGGTTATCTCACCCTGATTCTCGATTATCTGATCGATAAGTTCGAACTTGTCGCGGTCAAAGTCTTTCGAGATAAGCACACCATTCTTATCGATGGTCATCGGATAAATGCCAAAAAACTGATTCTTGAAATTCTGGAAGAACCCCGGCTCCGCGCACGGCTTGACCTGTTGATTGACCTCAGTTGCCGGCACGGTCGCACCGATCAACTCCAGTTGCTCTTTTGCCTTTTGATAATATTCGCTATCAGGATACTGCTGCACGATCCGTTGAAAATAACGAGCTGCCTGGTCCGTTTCTTCCTCGAGCTGATACGTCACGGCAAGTTTGAACAATGCCTCGTCCATGAAGCAAAAATCGGGATACTTGTCCAGGATCTCGCGATAACGTGATTGCGCACCTTTCAGGCCGCCTTTCTTCTGGTCGACCGAAAGCGTGTAGTAGTAGTTAGCAATATAAAGATTGTGCAATCCCAGATTGTCCTGCACTTCTTTCAACCGTTGACGGGCATCAGCGAGCAGAATGGAATTAGGATACTGCTGCATAAGGGCCTTGAGACGAGTTTCGGCACGTTTTGCCCTCGTGGCGTCGCGATCCGGGAGACCGATCTGTCGCATCTCCGATTCTGCGATCTTTAACACAACGCGATCCGCAAGCGGATGTGTCGGGAAAAAGGTGAGCCAATCCTGGTAGGCAGCGATCGCTTGGATAAGCGAACTCGCTGACCCTTCCAAAAAGAAGGAATCGGCGATCGCTAGCTTTGACATCGGCAGATAGGGAGAATCCGGGTATGTAGTGATGATCGTTTGATATAGAAGCCGCCCAACGTCAAATCGCTTTTTTCGGACCTCGCGGGTCGCAAAGACGAATAACTCTTTGTCGCGGCCAGGGCTTACAGTTCCGAGAAGCTCATCATATTCATCGTTACCGCCTTTTCCGAATATCCCCAGGAATTTACCCTTTTTCTTAACTTCCCGCGGCTTGCCTGCGGTTGTCTCGGCCACAGAACGAGAGGCGGCGATCTCCGATTGGGCCCGGTCCACTCTCGCCTGCAGTTCGTTGACCGCCTGCTCGTAATTGTCAACGTCCGATCGCTCGTATTTCTCACTTCGATCGACCTTTCCGCGAAGCGAATTGACGTCGCCGAAAAGCCGGTTGACATCTTTCATAAGGCCCTCAAGCCGGCCAAGCGGGGTGTCGAGACTCTTCTTATCATCCTTTTTGCCGCCGGAATTGGCGCCCTTGGTATCGGACTTAACAGAGGTGATCATGCCGTCGAGCGAACGTTTCATTCGCTCAAGCTTGTCTCGCATGACGTCAATTCTCTGCGAATCTGACGCATCGCTAGGGCGATTTTGAGCCACGGACGCGCCTGCGGCCGCCGCAATAAGAACTATGGAAAGTATCGATAGAACGAACTTCTTGTTAGGCATAAATCACAAAAATAGCCAAAGGAAACAAACTTAGACCCACACCGAACCTTTAGCGATCAGATCTCTGGCTGCCGCGGTCGGGTCGCCGCCACCGAATACGGCAGAACCGGCAACGATCATCCTTGCGCCGGCGGCAACAACGTCCGAGATGTTGGACCCATCGATGCCGCCGTCCACTTCAATACGAACATCCACACCGCGCAGCCTGATCATATCGGCCAATCTTTTTACCTTATTCAGCACAGGGCCAATGAATCGCTGGCCGCCGAAGCCCGGATTAACCGACATGATCAGCACAAAATCCGCGTAGTCAAGCGCGTCATCAAGCATCGCCAACGGCGTCGCAGGATTGATAGCGACGCCGGCCTTGCCGCCTGCGGCACGAATCGCGGTAAGCGTACGATTCAAGTGCGCGTCAGCTTCAACATGCACAGAGACCATATCCGCACCGGCCTCAACGAACTCGACCGCATACCGCCCAGGCTCTACGATCATCAGGTGACAGTCCAATTCCAATTTGGTCGCCTTACGAAGCGACTTTACAACCGGAAGTCCGATCGTAATGTTCGGCACGAAACGCCCGTCCATCACGTCCACATGAAGGATCGTCGCTCCGCCGGCCTCAGCCGATGCGATCTCCTCCCCCAGACGGGCAAAGTCAGCCGACAGTATCGATGGTGCAAGATCGAACTGCCCTGCTGCGGCTTTAGTATTGGTTGCTGAACTCACGCAATTAGTTGTTTCCAGCGCTAGGGCCTATTCATCGGTTTGGCCCGGTTCTCGACAGGTTTAGGTACGGTCGGCCTGTTAGACGTCTGCGGCGCGGCCTTGCCGCCCTTGTCGTCGCCTTCACCTTTCTTGTCCGATTCCTTCTTACCGCTATCGCCACTGTCTGTGCCGGTAGTCGGCGGTGTATCCGTTCCGGTCACGTCTCTGGCGGTGTCCGCCTTCTTTTTCGCCGTATTGCTATTTGTATTCGCCTTTGGCTTCTTCGGCTTTTCGGTGATCATCTCTTCGATCTTATCCGAATCGTCCTCGTCGACCGGTGGCTTGATCTGCTGATTGGCGTCACCGCCTCCTTTGCTGGTCACGACCAAGATCATTTGTCCCGTCTTGACCGTCTCACCCGGCTTCGGGAGTTGCTCAATGATGGTGTTTGGCGGTTCCGGGCTGACACGGTCGGCCCTACGCTTGATCTTCAACCCCAAAGAGGCCAACTCATCCTCACTTTCGTTGAAACTCTTGCCGGTGACTTGGGGAACTTTGATCTCGCGTCCCTGAAGCGACATAAAGACCACGCCCACGAGACCAACAAAGAAGGCCACAACGAGAGTTACGATACCAATTAGCCTGCCGATCGCGGTCCCGCCCGAACTCAAAAGTCCCATCAAGTCCACCTCCCGAGGAGAAAGAGAAATCTTAGCATTTTGTTATCAAGTTGTAACGCTGGCGGCCGTCCGGTTCAGCTAGAAACCCTGACCAATCGGCTCACAAAGTATCCATCCATATCTCCGTCGTCAGGAAATGACCTTGCAAAGCCTTCCGAAGTGATAAAACGCTTGGGAAGAACTGGAACTCGCAAACCGAATCCGGCATTCTTCTCCATGAATCGAGCTATCACCTGCTCATTCTCCTCGGGTTCGAGAGAGCAGGTCGAATAGATCAATTCACCATCTTCAGCCACGCATTTTGATGCTGATTCCAGTATGCGCAGTTGTTTATCCGAATGCAGCCGTATGCTTTCATTTGTGACCCTATATCGGATCTCAGGATTATGCTTTATCGTTCCCGTTCCCGTACAAGGAGCATCCACAAGCACGCTCGAGAACAAGTGCCCCGCGAACGGCAAGGCTCGTTCAGCGTTATATCGAACAATGCCGATCCGATCGCTGCCTTGTCTGAGAAGCAGATCCCTTAACGTCTTGATACGATCGGGTGAAACGTCGCCGGTGATAAGTTGGGCATTCAAGCCTTTTCGTTTCGCGATCGCGGCAATGCGCGAGATCTTGCCGCCGGGCGAGCCGCAAACGTCCAGTACTGAGCTTCCTTCGCCGACCGCCAATGAGTCTGCGATCAGGATCGAACCGATATCCTGAACGTAGATCGAACCTCGCTCGGAGAGTTCCTGGATCTTTCGGGTCCAACGCGATGCCTTATAGGCGTCCCGGATGCCTGCTACAGCGTCGATCTCTTGATCTTCCAGATCGGCATCCGATCCATGATCAAGGCCGAATTCCGTCAACCTGAACGCGATCGCCGGCCGTGAATTATTCGCTCGCGCTATTGATGCGGCACGTTCCTCGCCCAGGTCCCGGGCCCATTTATCGATCAGCCAGGCCGGATGCGAGGTCTCCTCAGGCAGATCCGTCGGGGACAAAAGCTCATCCTTCAGCTCTTCGCGGATCGCACGCCGAAGGACGGCGTTAACAAAGCCGGAGGCCGACGAGAGCCTTGCACGACGCGTCAGGTCAACCGCATCACTCACGACAGCGTGATCCGGTATTCGGTCCAGTCGCCACAATTGATAAAGCGACATCCGAAGTATAACGGCGACCGCTGCATCGAGCTGCCTGCGATCGGTCAAGGCGGCGATCGCTTTGTTGAATAGGAATTGTTCCCTGAGAACTCCAAAAACGATCTCGCGACAAAGTCCGCGGTCGGCCAGGTTCAATTCTGCATCAGATCGGGATATCGCGGCGGAGGAATCTGTCCCGGCTTCGACCGAGGTAAGAACGGTGAAGGCGGCAACGCGTGCCGGCGAGGCAGCCATCAGCTATCTTTCTCCGCGTGTCTTCCGGAAAGATCCGCTGCCGAGCCTTTATTTAGGCTATGGTCCACCGAGATACGTTCGTCAAAAACGAAACATTCGCCCCGCCACAATGATTCCTCTTTCGGGACCATCTCAAGGTAACGCAAAATGCCTCCGTCGAGTTGATAGACCGTTTCGAATCCAAGTGACCGGAGATAGGGAGCGAATTTTTCGCACCTAATGCCTCCGGTACAGAACATTGCAACACGTTTATGCTGCGCAGGATCAAGTTCACGGGCTACGAACTCCGGCAATTCACTGAATCTTTCTATTTGCGGATTGATCGCTCCTTCAAATGTCCCCACACGGAATTCATAGTCATTCCTTGCATCCAGGATCACCGTATCTGGGTCAGATATTACAGTATTCCAATCGGTCGGCGAGACGTGTGTTCCTTTGCCTAGGCCGATATCGACGGAACGCCGCAGAGTAACGATCTCAGGCCGGATCTGAACGTCTATCTTGCGGAACGGCGGCAGGTCATGAAACGAAACCTTCGGGTCCAAGGATGCGCCGAGCAGACCTTCAAGCCGCGGGATGATATTGTCGATCGCCTGCGGTTCGCCGCAGAGAGTCGAGTTAAACCCCTCGGACGCAATGATTATCGTCCCCCGAACCCCGGTCTCATGGAGAAGATGAACCAATTTTTCCTTCAAGTCCGCAAGTTCGGACTGACCGCCCATTTCTCTAAACTTGAAAAATGCGATGATCTTGATTGCTTTTTCACTCATTCCCCGAGTACATCACCTACCTTCAACACTGATCCATTTACAATGTCGGCCGCGGTCAGGACCCTTTTACCTTCAGGCTGAGCGGCAGATATTCTCAGAACCGAGTCTCCCCCGCATCTTACTCGGATCCCGCTTTTGTCCGCTGTCAGCACTTCGCCGGCTCGTTCGCCATTTCCAAACTTTTCGGCCGTCCCGCTTACGATCCCGATCCGCACTCCGTTTAGAAAAGTGAACGTGCCGGGAAACGGCTTAAATCCCCGAATGCGGTCTGCGATCATCGCGGCCGGTTGGCCCCAATCTATGAGGCCATCGATCTTTTTCAATATGGGAGCGTATGTTGCCAATGCATCATCTTGCGGTATCGGCACGATATCATCAAGGTTTGCGATCGTTTCAGAGAGAAGGCCGGCACCGATCTCGGCTGATAATTCGAGGATACTTGCGGCAGTGTCGTCTTCAGCTATCGCGATCTCTCTCTGAAGCAGAACGTCTCCTGTATCGAGGCCGGCGTCCATCTTCATCGTGGTCACGCCGGTAACCGTTTCTCCATTCGCAATAGCCCAGTTCACCGGAGCCGCCCCTCGATATCTCGGAAGCAATGAGAAATGGAGATTTACGGCACCATATGGAAATGCATCAAGAAATGTCTGCGGCAAAATACGTCCATACGCTACTACGACCGCCACATCTGCCCTGAGAGAAACAAATTCCGCCAATGCGGCTTCTGACCTGACGCCGGCCGGCTGCAGCACCTGAATACCCAGTTCCTGTGCTGCAAGTTTGACAGGCGAAGCTGTTAGCTTATTCCCTCTGCCGGCCGGCTTGTCAGGCTGAGTATAAACTGCTGCGATGTCATGCCCATCAGCCGCAAGGCGTCGGAGCGACGGCACGGCTGCTTGAGGCGTCCCCATGAAAACAATCCTCACCTCCTGCCAAGCCTCATAGCGTCTGCCATCACGTAAAAGATCCAGTTCTCTTCCATTGACCCTTTGACCAAATACGAACCAGCGCCCGTCGCAAATATCGGAACATCTTCGCCTGCGTGCGTCTCATCTGCAAGCGGTATCATTGCGTCCTGCAGAAACTCGGGGTCAGTAGTATCGACCTTTTTGAGATCCAGTCGTTCCTTTCGTGCTCCCCGACCGTTCGCGTAGCTGAGCGTCGTTCTGACGAACCCGTTGAGGTCCCGGCGATATTCAGGCTCTAAAAGCCCGTTGTCGTCTGTCTCTCGGACGAGGCCGAGGATATTATTCCCGCGTACCGGATACCCGCCGATCGTCAATGTATGACTGTGATCCGCCGTAACAATGATAAGTGTATCATCCAGATTCACCCGCGCCGCCGCAGAGCGGATCGCATTTGAGAACTCGACCGTCTCGCTGAGGGCACGGTATGCGTTGCCATTGTGATGCGCGTGGTCTATCCTGCCGCCCTCGACCATCAGGAAGAAGCCTTTTTTATTCTTCTTGAGTATGTCTATCGCCTTATTTGTCATCTCGGTCAGGGACGGCTCGCCGCCCGGGTCGTTCGGCCGGTCGTGTTCGAATTTCAAATGCGAAGGTTCAAATAACCCTATGACGTGCGTGGCTGATGCGGCGTCGATCGAATCAAAACCCTTCTTATCCCAAACATATTTGCTTCCTTTGTATTTATTGATCCATTCATCGATCAGGTTCCGGCCATCGAGTCTTTCGCCCATTTTGTCCGGGTACTCCGGATCACGTGACATCGACGACATAAACTTGGAGCGCCCGCCTCCAAACACGACCTCGATGCCATCGCCACGCTTGAAGTCGATCAGTTGCCTAGCGATGTCGGGAAAGCCGGCATCATAAGCCGCAGGTTTACGGCGTTTAACGTCGGCGTCCGATTCCCAATCCCTATCTGCCGTATGCGCATAACAGGCCGCGGGCGTCGCGTGAGTGACGCGTGTCGTTGTAACGACCCCGGTCGAGCGGCCCGAATCTTCCGCAAGTTCGAGCAGTGTGGTCGTCTCGTTGCCCGCAACTGACGTGTGGTCACCGCGAGTAGTCCTCTGGCTGACTGACAAAAGCCCCTCGTTCGTCTTTACGCCAGTAACTATTGCGCTCATCGTAGGTGCCGAATCGGACGTCTGCTGATTTGCGCTATATGTCTTGGAAAAAGCCGAGTTCGGAAAGTTCTCAAAGCTTAGCCTGTTCTCTTCACCGCTCTCTCCCCTTAGCTGCCCTTCAAAAATGCGGGCTGCGGTAACTGTAGAGATACCCATTCCATCGCCGACAAAAAGGATCACATTTTTTGCGGGCCCGCGTCTGACCTTTTCGTTCTTCGCACGATCGATCGCCGCCCAGCCGTCGCTCTTCCAAGTGTCGGGCGTCTCAGCACGCTTGACCGGGAACGGCACCCGAACGGTTTGTGACAATGCGCCGTCCATTAACAGTCCACAGAGAATGAATGCAAAGGCCTTTTTCAAATAGACATGCATGACGTTTACCTCAATTAAAATTGGCGTTAGTTCCAAACGGAATCTAACGCCTCAATGTTACAACTACGATACGCAGCGGTCAGAATCCGCAGTGATAATTCTCAAATTCATAGAACCGGGTCCATTTGCCGCCCGAACGCCGGTACGCATAGAAGCCCGCCCCCTCAAAGCCCTGACGATACGTGAATATCTCACTTGTTCCGTCACCGTCCACATCGAGATAGTCCAGCAGCAGCTCGTGATAAACGCCGTCGTCAACACTTTTTATATCGCCGTTCATTAGGCTCGCCTCGTCCACCGCCTTATATTCGCTGTAACTGAACTGATACTTCCCTGACGAGCCTAACTCTGCAATGAAAAATAGGAGTCCGCGTGTTTTGCTATCGATCTCGGTCCAATACGACCCGACGATTTCCGCCCGTCCGTCACCGTTAACGTCGATCGCCGTCAGATTCTGAAACCGGAGGGTCTTCGGCGAAAGCTTCTTCTTCGTGAACTCGGCTTTGACCAATGCGTCGATCTCGCCCTTCTCGGCAACGGACGGCTTTCGTCGCATTGCGGCCGAACGGGTGCCGCTGGCGAGATCTGTCGCGAGACCCATGACCATACCTTTCAGGCTGACTTTGGTAGATGTGATCCGGATCGTCGCGAGATTTTTGGCACATTCGGCATTAACATCTGACGACACTATCGCAGCAGTCCCGGCGGCGGCGCCGCCGAATATTAACCGGTAAGAGAGATCCTTTTTGTATCGTTCCCGGCTGAAAGCCTTTAACGCAGCCAGCGAATCGCTCCCATTTACCGGGTTCTCGAGTTTCCCTTTATTGATCACCGCAATCGGCTCGAGTGTTTTGCCGTCGTTAAGTACGGCGAAGATCCCGGGCTTTACCGGCTTTGGTGCCGAAGGTTTTTGCGCCATGCCCAAACCAAATAAGGCAAGGCAAATTGAGACCGCTGCGATCGGTCGGATAAGAATATTCATAAACTTTACGCGTTTCGGACTAGCCTATCTTTTGGGAAACAGATTTGCCCTGCATGAACTGCAGCAGATACTCACGGCCACCCGCCTTTGAGTCGGTTCCGCTCATATTGAACCCGCCGAAAGGATGCACGCCAACGAGTGCTCCGGTGCATTTTCGGTTCAAATATAGATTTCCAACGTGGAAGTCTCGTCGAGCTTGTTCGAGACGTTCCTGCGACGCAGAATAAGCAGCACCGGTGAGGCCAAATTCGGTATCGTTAGCGATCTCGATCGCGTGGTCAAAATCCCGAGCTTTGATCACGGCGAGAACCGGAGCAAAAATTTCCTCTTGTTCTATCGTATGTCCCGGTTTTACATCGGCAATTATGGTCGGATGTATGAAATAGCCGTTAGCGCTGTCGCCGCTTCCACCTGCTACGATCCTGCCGCCTTCGGATACGCCTTTATCGATATACTCAAGCGTTCGATCGAATGCTCGCCAGTTGATGACGGCGGCGACGTTAGTGGCCGATTCCTTAGGCGAACCGACCTTTAGCTCGGCCGTCAACGAAGTGATCCTCTCCAGCAGTTCGTCATGAACCTTGTCATCAACGATCAGCCTCGAGCAGGCCGAGCACTTCTGTCCTTGGAATCCGAACGCCGCCGCTACGACGCCTGACGCTGCCGAATCGAGATCGGCATCGTCTGCGACCACGATCGCATCCTTTCCGCCCATTTCAGCGATCACACGTTTGATCCATATCTGGCCGGGTCGCGTCTTGGCAGCTTCTTCATTGATATGCAGGCCTACGCCCTTGGAGCCGGTAAAGGAGATAAAGCGAGTCTTCGGGTGCGTGACCATAGCCTCGCCTGTGGCAGCGCTTCCGGTTATGAAGTTGACGACACCTTTAGGCAGGCCGATCTCGTCCAGGATCTCGATGAACTTGGCAGCTATGACCGGCGAGTCCGACGACGGCTTGAGCACGACCGTATTGCCCGCTACGACCGCAGCCATCGTCATACCGGCCATGATCGCGAGAGGGAAATTCCAGGGCGGGATGATCGCGCCGACGCCGAGAGGAATATACCCGAACCGATTGTCTTCGCCGGGAAACGGCGTTATAGGCTGATCTCCTCCCCAACGCAACATTTCCCGACCATAGAATTCGCAAAAATCTATCGCCTCGGCCGTATCACCGTCGGCTTCAGCCCACGTCTTTGAAACCTCGAATACCATCCACGCCGAAAGCTCGTGTTTCCGTTCGCGCATGACTGCGGCAGCCTTGAACAAATATTCGGCGCGATCCGCCACCGGCACGTGCTGCCATGTCCTGAAAGCTTCAGAGGCAGCATCTATTGCGCGGTCAACGAGGCTCGTATCGGAGTCCCCTTCCGAACAAACACCGACGACCGTAGAGTGTTCCGCTGGATCAACGCTGTGAAACTTGTGTTCGAGGCGGATCTTTTCGCCATTGATAGAGATCGGATATTCCCGGCCTAGTTCCGACTGTACTTTATCCAGCGCCGCGAGCATCGCCTCGGCGTTCTCAGCCTGAGTAAAATCGGTGAATGGCTCGTTCCTAAAACTGTCTAGAGCGTTCTGTGTCTGCATGTTTCAATATGTGTATCCGTAAAAGATCGCAAAGAAATTGTTGCCGCGGCCCGAATTCCCGACGTTGAAGGTCGTGAGTATGAACTGCCGCTTTGTAAGCTGGACATTCACACCGGCGGCCGCGTAGCCGAATCGATTGCTCCCCGAGATCCAATCGGCAACAAGCGAAATTCGGGAGGTCAGAGGCTGTTCGATCGCAGCGGTAACACCTTGTCTGGTGCCGAATCCTCGGCCGCCATTGAACACGCGATATACGCCGCCTGTAAGTTTGAGCCCTCTGAGGCGCTTAAAACCCTTGCTCGCATTCCCGTAGGCAAATGTCGTGACGCGGTCGCCTGCAGAATCGTTCAACGGCACATAAACTGTTGCACCCGCAGCAGCGGCGGCATTTAGCCTCTCGCTTGCAAAGAAATTTCGCTTGATGCTTACGCTCAGTTCCTTCGGCGATGTCGAACCATTTCTAGTGTAAAAGAAGTTGATGCCGGCTTCGGTTTTGTTATCTATGCCGTAAACGGTCCTGTAACCATAGGTCTGAAAGCCGCCTTTGTCCCATTTCTCGGGCTTGAAGATTACGTCAGCCTCAAAATAGAACGACTTCTTTGCCAACGTTTCCGTTGTCGCCGTATTGATAATGGTCATCTGCCCGGCTGCGATCGAGGCCAAAGCCAATGTCAAGCCCATTGACACAACACAGCCGAAACCCCTGATGCCGATAACGTGCACACGCTTCATAATTAACTCCCCGATCTGATGTGCACTCCCAACTCCCACATTCACGGTCCGCGGAGCCGGCGGGCCTTGAACGTCTTGTACTTTGGACGATAACGAAATTATACAAACAATCCGCCGATCTTCAATCCGGAAACTGCCGGAAAAGTTCTCTTTGTTCCCATTCATCGAGAAACTCAGGCCTTTCCGGTTCGTCATCCGACGTCCAGCCGACGACGAAACGCGGATGCTGAGATTCGCCGTTCACATGTTTTACGTACGTCTCTATGAGCACCCAGCCGTGCGCAAGATATTGGTTCAGTTCTCGGACCGAGCCAACCTCGGCGGCATACTTTGTTTCAGTTAACTTCGGTCCCATTTGCCGCTCCTTTTTAGTCTTTTGATCTTCTGCTTAGCCAATTCGCGTTTGAGAGCGGTCATCCGGTCAAGAAAGACGATACCGTCACAGTGGTCTATCTCATGAAGGATGCATCGAGCCGCAAGCCCTCGGACGTCAAGCTCGATCGGTTCCCCTTTTTGATCCAATGCCCTTGCAATGACCCGCATTTCGCGTCGTACCGTCTGAAAGAGTCCCGGAAACGACAGGCAGCCTTCGTCGCCTATCTGTTCGCCTTCAACGTGGACAACCTCCGGATCGATCAGCACGGCACGAACGCGGTCAAATTCGTCCGTTTCGGGTGTGTCCATAACAAAAAGTCGCTTTGAAACACCAACCTGCGGAGCTGCAAGTCCCACGCCTCCGGCCTCGGACATCGTTTCGAACATGTTCGCAACGAATCCGTCCAGCTCCGGGTCGCATCCATCACTGCCGATCGGCATTCCAACTTTGAGCAAAACGGGGTCCGGATAGTTCACGATCCGCAATAAAGGCATAAATTTAATAATACAATAAAAATACTTACGGGGACCAAAACTTATCTTGATCCCAAATGCTTGAGAACGAACCATTCATCACTGGGGAGTTGATGCCGCTGCCGCTTTGTTGGCCCAATCGCATATTGCGTCGCGTTCGCCCGTCGACAGAGCTGCGTCGCGATGTATCCACGTGTACGACGGAAGCGGCATTTCGCCCGACCGCACCTCGTCGCATATTTCCTCGAGCTTCTTTGATCGTTTCTTAGCGTCGTAGGTCGCAAATATGCTCAGGTTCAAATGGCGACGCCCGTCCTCGACGTGCGAACGCAGCCACCACCCGTTCGGTTGGATATACGAATACCAGGGATAGCGCGTGTTATTCGTGTGGCAATCATTGCAAGCTTTGCCCAGTATGATCTTGACGTCGGGCGGCACCGCAACTACGGAATCGATGGTCTCGCTTTCTTTGATCTCGGGGTTCGTCTTGTCGATCTGAAACAATTGGATCAATCCCAACGCAAATACGAGAACGACGGCCGCAGCCTTAAATGCTCTTTTCATGATTCTTAGATTATACTAACGTCACAAATGCTGCGCCCGACCATCCTTGCTATACCGATATTTGCTCTGCTGATCGCAGTTGAAGCCTATTTGACCCGACGGGCCGGCCGCTCGGATTATCCCGACGCAAAGGACGCCTGGAACAATATTATTCTCGGGTTCGGAAGTATCGTATGGGGCGCGATCTTTGGGCTTATTACCGGCGGCATTTACATATTCTTTTACGAGGTCGCACCGTATAAATTCCCGGCCGATGCGTGGTGGACGTGGGCCGCTTTGTTCATAGTTGACGACCTCGCTTACTACATATTTCATCGCGTCAGCCACGAATCGAGGCTTTTCTGGAACTTTCACGTCGTCCATCATTCCAGCGAACAATACAATCTAAGTGTAGCCGTGCGTCAAAGCTGGTTCAGCGGCATCGCACATTGGATGTTCTACGCTCCGATCATGCTGCTCGGTTTTGCGCCTTGGATGTTCGCGACGATGCACGGCCTCAATCTGATCTATCAATTCTGGATACACACCAAGGTGATCGATAGATTACCGCGATGGTTCGAATATATATTCAATACGCCGTCGCATCACCGCGTACACCACGGCGTGAACGAGCCGTATCTGGACCGCAATTACGCGGGAGTTCTGATCATCTGGGACCGATTGTTCGGGAGTTTTGTGCCCGAGACTGAAGAACCACGCTACGGTATCATCAAACCGATCAATAGCTACAACCCGCTCTGGGTAAACACACACGCATGGGTCGAGATGTTCGCTGCTCTGCGCGAAAGGCGGGGAGTACTCGAAAAGCTGCGGTGCATTTTTGGCTCACCAAATATCGATCTGAAAGAAAGCTATGAGAACTAAGATCTGCCTATTGGCGTTTTTGCTCGCGTTTGAGGCTTCCGGAGCTGCCTCGCAGTCCGTCGTCATGCTCAGCCCCAAAAAGGTGACATACAAACGCCAGCACCCGATCGCCGCTCATAAGCGTACCTTTACGATCAATTATCCGCGGATCAAGGCCGCGACGCCTGCACTCTCGCGAAAGATCGAATCGCTCCTTAGCTACGAGAAGATCTTCGGATTTACGGTCGCCGAAGAATTGCGGGACGTACAATGGCTAGAAACCGCTGATTTCTCCGTTGAATACAATGCGGATGGGATACTGGCGATCGATCTGACGATCGAAGGCAGCGGAGCATATCCGGACGGTTCGACAAGGAGCGTCGTGATCGACATCCGAAGCGGAACGCGAGTAACCCCCGCGGCGGCATTTGCCGATCTTGCTCGTCTAGCCTCGGCCGTCAAGAAGATGCAGCAAAAAGAGATAGCGGAAGCCAAAGCTGAGATCCGCAAGGATCCGGACGCTAAGGACCTCGATCCTGACGAGCTGTTCGCGTCGGCCGATGTCAAGATCAAGGACCTCGATTGGTTCTCGGTCAGCGAGACCGGCGTCGTATTCAAATACGATTACGGATTTCCGCATGTCATAAAAGCGCTCCAGCCGCCCGGCGAATACTTTTTCAGTTGGCAGGACCTGCGGCCTTACCTAAAAAACGGTGGTTTGCTCTCGCGTGCCGCCCGTTAGTATAATTTTGTTGACTATGAGTGAAAGAAAGATCCGAGTGCTTGTCGCAAAGCCCGGCCTTGACGGACATGATCGCGGTGCGAAGGTCATCGCTCGAGCTCTTCGTGATGCCGGGATGGAGGTCATCTATACTGGCCTTAGGCAAACGCCGGAGATGATTGCTTCAGCCGCTCTCCAGGAAGACGTAGATGCCGTCGGCATCTCGATCCTTAGCGGAGCTCATAACACTCTCTGTCCTCGGATCGTAGAATTGCTTCGGACAAACGGAATGGACGACACGCTTGTGCTCGTGGGAGGCATAGTCCCGCAGGAGGACATCCCGTCCCTGAAAGAATCCGGTATATCTGAGGTCTTTCTCCCCGGAACCTCTACAGAGGACATAGTCAATTTCATCAATTCTAACGTCCGCCTAAGCTGACGGCGGAAAATAGGCATAAGGAACCAGATCAAGGAGAAACTCGAAATGAAAAAATTTTTACTCTCAACCATCCTCACCGTGTTTGCGGCTACCGCTCTGATATTTACTGCTCCGGGTTCTGCCTCGGCAGCCGCACAACAGGACGTCGTCAGCGGAACCAAAATGGTCTATCGCAAGACCAAGGGCGGCACCAAGGTGGTCGTACGCAAAACCCGCAGAGGCGGCAAGGTCGTGTTTCACAAGGTAAAACGCGGCGGAAAGTGGACATATCACAAGGTCAAACGCGGCGGTAAATGGACGTATCATAAGACCAAGCGCGGGATAGTCGGTAAGCCGAAACGGCGACTCTAGAAACTGTTGGCGATCGAGGTACGGAGCAGCCGATTCGGCTGCTCCATCTATTTATCGTTATGAAAGACAAAGTTCGTGTTGCAGGTGGACAAGGGTTTTGGGGCGATCTATTGACGGCACCGGTCGATCAGGTTCGCAAAGGCCCGATCGATTATTTGATGCTCGATTACCTCGCCGAGGTGACGATGTCGATCCTGCAAAAGCAGCGCTCACGCAATCCTGAGGCTGGTTACGCACGTGATTTCGTCGAGCTAATGCGTGAGATCCTGCCCGATTGCGTTGAAAAGAATATCAAGGTCCTCTCAAACGCCGGCGGCGTCAACGTTGAAGGATGTGCAAACGCGATCAAAGAGGTCGCACGCGAGCTCGGCCTGCAAGGCAAAGTAAAGATCGGCGTCGTCACGGGCGATGACGTTCTCGACAAGCTCGACAGATGGCTCGCCGACGGCATCGAGATCAACAGCATGGACGACGGCACGCCTTTGGCCGCGATTCGCGACAAAGTCCAGTCCGCCAACGTTTACATCGGTGCCGAAGCGCTCGTCGAAGCCCTCGGCAAAGGTGCCAACGTCGTCGTCGGCGGTCGCTTGACCGACACGGGCCTGACTCTCGCTCCGTTGATGCACGAATTTGGCTGGAGCTTCGACGATTACGACAAGGTCTCGGCCGGGACGATCGCTGGCCACATCATCGAATGCGGTGCCCAATCGAGCGGCGGCAACTGCCAGTACGATTGGCAAAACATCCCCGACTTGGCGAACATCGGCTTCCCGATCATCGAAGCCTCGCCCAACGGCGAGTTCATCGTCACCAAACATGAAGGCACCGGCGGCCGCGTCAACATTCAATCCGTAAAAGAGCAGCTTCTCTACGAAATGGGCGACCCGCACGAATACATCACGCCCGACGTCGTCGCCGATTTCGCGTCGATCCAACTCGAACCCGCAGGCGAAAACCGCGTCCGAGTCCACGGCATTACCGGCCACCCAAAGACCGATTTCTACAAAGTCTCAATCGCCTACACCGGCGGCTACAAAGCAGTCGGCACATTAGTCTACGCATGGCCAGACGCCCTCGAAAAAGCCCAAGCCGCCGACAAGATCTTGCGTGAGAGATTAGATAATCTTGGATTGAAGTTCGATGTAATCTTGACTGAGTATGTGGGCGTTAACGCTACTCATGGAAGTTTGTCAGGTCAGCCTTCGTCCGACATTCCAGAAGTTCAGTTGCGTGTTGGTGTTAGAGGGCAGAACAAAGCCGAAGTCGAACGCTTTACCAAAGAGATCGCCCCACTTATCCTTACCGGTCCGCCCGCCGTCACAGGCTTCGCCGGCGGCCGCCCCAAAGTCGAAGAGATAATGTCTTACTTCCCCGCCCTGATCCCAAAGTCGTTGATCGAAACGAGGGTTGACATTGTGAAAGCTTAAAAGGATTGCAATTCTGTAGCCACACGGATACACTTAAGATGATCGAAGTTCGCCAAACTGAAACGTTTTCAAAATGGCTGATGAAGCTTCGTGACATTCGTGCTCGAGCAAGGATTCAGGCTCGCATCGATCGGCTTGAACTTGGAAACGTAGGCGATGTTAAGCCCGTCGGCCAAGGAGTTTCAGAAATGAGAATCGATTATGGGCCGGGTTACCGCGTTTATTTTATTCAGAAAGGGTCGGAGTTGATAATCCTGCTCGCCGGTGGTGACAAACGCACTCAATCTCGCGATATTCAGAAGGCGATTGAGATCGCAAAAGAGCTTAGAATATATGACTAAGATAAAAACAACAAAATACGATGTCGCGGAATATCTAAACACGCCCGAAGAAATGGCCGCATATCTTGAGGCGTGCCTAGAAGAAGCGAATGGCGATGCGGCATTCGTCGCAAAAGCCCTCGGCAACATCGCCCGTGCCAAAGGCATGTCCGAGATCGCCCGCGAAACAGGCCTGTCTCGTGAGAGTCTCTACAAATCGTTGTCAGGTGAACGAAGTCCAAGTTTTGAAACAGTCTTGAAAGTAATAGGTGCACTTGGCCTTAAGATCCACGCAGAACCAGCGTAACCCAGGTCAAAGCCCAGTTCGGCGACAGCTCAAACGAGATCCAAGCCCACGGCCTCAAGAAAAAGAGCGAATACAAGTCCCCGTCGAAGAAGAAACCTACACCATAGTTTACGCTAAAATAGGCCGCGAAAGCGGCCTTTCAACTCGTCGTGTAACTTTTGAACGAGTTGCTCGTCTATTTCGGGGTTCCTTCGATGCTTACTTTGAAGGAATCTACCGTTTTGATTACGTCAGCGTCGTTTCGACCCGCATTCCATAGTGCCATTACACAATAAAGACGCGTCTCGACCATGTAGTAGCGGGTCAACACCGTATAGCCATCAGGTTCGCGAACTTTGACCTCGATACCGGGGTAGCCATCTATTAATATCTTCTTTCGTGAGACAAGTTCAGCCGACTTCGGAATCGCGCCTAAAAAGGCGTCGGCTGATGCATTAACCGCTCCTTCGGCCAATTCCTTTTTCGCGTTCGGATTGTCTGCATAACTGATAGAAAACGATGCGTTTCCAGTCTTCCACCATAGCTTCTTGCCGCCAACACTCGCTTCGGGACTGTTACGTTACTCAATTGGAGTAGAACTTAGATCAATTGAGAATCTACCTTCGGTAGAAACGAATGTTTGGTTCTGCGCACATGCCTGACATGCTAAGAGCAGCACTGTGAGCGAAAGTAAAGAAATCTTTTGCAACATAATTTTAACCTCGTCCTTGGCGGCACAGCTGCCGAAATTCCATTCATACTCAACGGCGAAGCATAGCTTCGCCGCTCGGCGAGTTTACTTCTCCAAAAACTTAGCAATTCCCTTCTGGCAGTCGTCGGTCATGCGGGCGGTGGCGTTTACTTTGGCGCCTTGTTCGATGGCCGAAGCGAAATCTAGTCCGTCGATGTCGTAGAGCAGGCGTTTGGTCATTTGGACGGCGGAGGCACTGAGTTTTTCGTACTGTTTTGCGATCGCGATGACGTCGGAGTCGAAATCTTCGCCTTGAATGATGGCTTCGACGATGCCGCGATGCCGAAGTTCGGCGGCGGTGATCTCGTTTCCTAACGTGAGAGTCGCAAATGCGTCTTTCTCCGTCATGTTCCTACGCAAAATGGCCGCGACCATCGCCGGCACAAATCCGATCTTGACCTCGGGAAATCCAAACCGAGCTTCGTCGTGCGCAAAGATCACGTCACACGCCAGCGCCAGCCCAAAACCGCCCGCCAAAGCCCTACCCTTTACCGCAGCAATAACAGGCTGACGTACCTTGCGGATCAGTTTGTACGATTCCCCAAGCGACCGCGCGTCCTCAAGATTCTCTTCGTGCGACGCACTAGCGATCTTCTGCAACGCCGAAAGATCCGCCCCGGAACAAAAATCCTTTCCCGCCCCGCGAATAACGATCGCGCGGACATTGTCGTCAGCATCAGCCTCATTTAACGCAACTTTGAGATCAGCGATCAGCTCATCATTCAACGCATTCCGCTTTTCAGGACGATTGAGCGTGATGATTCGGACCGATCCAATTGTCTCGACGAGTAATGTATTCATTTGGACAAATCTGATTCCAACCTAATTATTAATTAGTAATTAGACAATTTGTAATTATTTCTTTGAGGTCGAGATTATGGACGAGATGATCTTTACGAGCTGCAGGCGGTCGCTTTCGATCGAATTGTATTCAAGTTCGGTCAGGATCTCGCCGTGAAATAATACTAGCAGCCAATACTCCGTCTCTAATGCTCGGCGGCGTGCTATGCCGAACTCGGAAATGAACACATCTCGATTCTCAGCCCCGACCGCAGCCTTTACGTGTCTGCCAATATTCGTTCCCGAGATAAGTAATTCTTTTGACAGGACAAACTCGCGCTTTGTTTCATTTAGGTAATGACACAACTTTACGATCCGCAATGCAAAATCGAGTGACTTTTGAAGGACTATGTTGTCATCCATACTATTATCAATCACTAATTTATAGTTAGTGATTAGATTGAGCCTTCTTCAACCTCGATATACATCCGCAGCAACGCCGTCGAGAACGTCTTGCCTTGAGCATCTGTCATCAAACTGAGCGTGCCGCCGCCGCCGAGAGCTCCGTGCAGCAGGAAATTCAAAGCGCCGAGATTTGGCAGCTCAAATCGCTCAACGTCGCCTTTGACCATAGGGCCAAAATGTTCCTTTACTCGCTCCGCTGTGACCTCGCGAACCAGAACGTCGTAGAACTCGGGTTTTAGGGCGATCAGCCCGACGTTCGCCGTGTCGCCTTTATCGCCGCTTCGTGCATGTGCAATGTCAACCAGTTGAACTCTCATCGTTTTATCTTATTCCACCCCTGTCGCGATCAGCAAAGTCCGGTTTTACCGCACCGTCGCCATCCTCCGAGCCAACGCTATCTCGTCCGCGGTGGCGCTGCCGTTCGCTGTATCAGCTCGCCGGAGAAACTCCTCAGCAGCTGCATTTGCATCCCCGTATCGGCCCATTTCGGAGTAGAGCATTGCGAGCCTCAGAAACACCCTCGCCGATTCGGCAAGCATCTGTGTCCGGGCGGCCTCGCGCTGAGATTCGAGTGACCGGAGCGCCTCATCCTTGCGTCCCTGCACGTATAGGATTATCGCGAGTTTCTCGGTCAAGGCAGCCGAGTATATCGGCAGCCGGCGTAGAGATTCGGCAAGCACGGTCTCGGCCTTGGCCAATTCGCCCGTAGCTTGGAACGCCAACGCGAGCGATTCGTAGGCCTGATAAAGCGTGTACACGTTGATCTCGGCATTAGGCGTATCTACGACCGATCGCAGAGCACTGATCGCGTCAGCCGGCCGGCCGAGCCGTATAAGAACGCGAGCACGGCCCAGCCTATGCACCGGCACGTCGCTGATCGCAGAAGCACGCTCAAAGGCCTCCAACGCCTGCGGCAACCGCTCCGCCGCGGTCAGTTCGGCGCCGTAATTTCCCCAAGCCGTCGCCGAATTTGGCGCCACCCCGACCGTGTGCTCCCACAATGCGAGGTCAGTTCGCCATACTTTCGAGTAGCCGAATGACCATGCTGTCATCACCAGTATGATCCCCGCTCCGGCACTAACCGTCGAAAGCCTCGCAATTCTCGGGACGTATAGAACATATGCCCGATACACCAGCAGCACAGCTCCAAATACCGACAGATACAGATATCGGTCGTGGACGATCTGGTCGGTGTTAAAATTCGCGACCCAGAGAGCCGGTACTAGCGGCAGAACGAGCAGCAACGCTCCGATCGCCGCCAGCCGGTCGCGTCGAGCCACCGAGACGATCCCGGCCGCAACTGCGACACATATCGCCAGCGGCAGCGCGACACCAACGACGATCTCCGCTCCGGACGCAGACGTAGATATAGCCCGAAGCGGATGATCGACCGCTAGAGTGTAGGGGAAAATAAGCTGCCGTATGTAAAACACGGCCGCCGACGGTATCGACAGCGCGGCGGAGGCGGCTCCTACGGGTTCCTCTACCGGCAGCAGCCAGGCTCCGATCACGACTCTCCGAAGCAGAACATAGGCTGCCGCGGCTGCTCCGAACACTAATGCATACATCGATCGCCGCCATTGCCAGAACGCGTTGCCGTCTGGGCGTGCGATCTGGACCGCAAAGATCGGAAAGCACAGAACGGCGGCTTCCTTTGCTCCAAGCGCCAGACAATATGCCACGACTGCTGCCGCCAGCCATTTCGTTCCGTTCGTCCTGTATCGCTCGACCGCAAGGATCGCGATCACAATAAACAGGCTGAACAACAGGTCGGGCGAGCCTGATATCCACGCCACAGATTCGACGTGAACCGGATGGACCGCGAAAGCCGCCGCCACCATCCAAGCCGCGATCCGGCCTACGCCCCAGGTCAGCAGAAGCAGCAGTACGGCGGCCGCTACCAGCCAGTGAAGCATGAGATTGGCCCAATGCCAGCCCGCGGGATCGAGACCGAACAACCGATAGTTGATAATGCTCAGCCCGGTGAAGGACGGCCGCCAATAGTTGCTTGCCGCGATCGTCCCGTCGGCCTTGAATGCCCACACGTCTGATGTTAGAGCCTTGGAATAAAGAGTCGGATCCTGGATCAGCCGATTGCGTACGATCTGTCGATTGTCGTCGTAAACGAAACGCCCGCCAAGCGCGGGGCCGAATGCGGCCAAACACGCGACAAGCAGTATCACGATCCCGATAATGAATTCGCGGCTACGCGACATCGCCGACCTCCAACGCCGCCGCGACCGGATCGTCCGCGATCTGATCGATCAGCCCGATCGCGAAAGCCCTCGATGAAGTGATAGGTGACGCGGTAAAGAACATCTCGAGGGCGTTCGGCGTGCCGACGAGGCGAGGCAGCCGCTGTGTGCCGCCCCAACCGGTGATGATGCCAAGCGACGCTCCCGGATGAGCGAATGACGAACGTATGGCCGCCACTCGTCGATCGCATGATAGAGCCAGATCCAGAGCGCCTCCGTAGCACGGTCCGTCAATGGCAGCAACCGTCACGGCCCGTGCATCTGCGATCGCGTTCATAAGCCGCTGGCCCCGCTCCGCAAACTCACGCGCGCCCTTGTCGTCGATCTCTGCGATCTCACGGAGGTCGGCTCCTGACGCGAAAACACCCTCGCTTCCCGCGAAGACGATACGCGCGACAGTGCGGTCCGCCGCGGCCTCATCCATCAGCAAACGTAGGCCTTCGACCACGGCGACCGATAGTGGGTTGCGGATCTCGGGACGGCAGAATGTCACAAGCAGAGATGTGCCCACTCGCTCGGCCAGGAAGTAATTGGACTTATCAATATTCACGGCTGATAATCCAATTGTATGTTCAGCATCAATAAAGCGCATCCCTGGCACGGCGTTTCGATCGGCGCGGACGCTCCGGCGGAAGTGACCGTATTTGTCGAGATAGTGCCCGGCGACACTGTCAAATACGAAGTGGACAAAACCTCGGGGTACCTTATGATCGACCGACCACAGCAGTATTCCAACGTGCTGCCGTCCAACTACGGTTTTGTCCCTCAGACCTATTGCGGCGAAACGATCGCCAACCTGGCGCGTTCGCAGACCGACATCACGATAACGAGCGGTGACGGCGACCCGCTGGACATCCTCGTACTCAGCGAACACCACATCCCGCGAGGCGATATCATTCTAAAGGCAAAGCCGATCGGCGGATTCTGCCTGGTCGATCACGGCGAGGCGGACGACAAGATCGTGGCTGTGCTCAAGGGCGATAAGGTCTTCGGCCAATACAACGAACTCGCGGAACTTCCCGAAGGCATCCGCGAGCGTTTTGCTCATTATTTTTTGACTTACAAGACTCTGCCGGGAGCCGAGAACGTATGTGAGATCGCGTATTCCTACGGCCGCGAGGCGGCTTACGGCGTGATAAATGCAGCTATTGCCGACTACGCGTTACTAACCGCAGGCAACGCCTGAACTCCATTTCCCGCCGCTAGAGCAGTGCCAGCTTGGCCGCCACCGGCAGAAGATGCTTGGCGGCGATGCCGGTGCCTCGCAGCATCAGCACGCCTGCTTTAGGCGCCGCTTTGAGCAATAAGGTCTTTGCAGCCGGGGCTGCGACCCGGGCGGCGGTGAATTTTGTAACCGCCCACGTCGCTTTCGCTGCCGAGCCGACCACAACGACTGCAGCTTTGCCCGTTCCGGTAAGCACGCTCGTGACAACGTTCCGCTCTCCGCGATCGGCCGTCGGCCGGCTCTGGGCCGAAGCAGCTATGCAGAACGCAATTAATAGCGCGGCCACGCACGCCGACCTGATTAATATTTCTTTCATAAATTGTTTCCGGGGGCAGGTATCGAGTGGGAGCTTGCCGTCGGGCGACAGCACTAATGATGATATCAATTTATCCTGTCGGATTGAAAGAACTTTCTTATTTCCGAATCAACACCTTTTCAGATCCTTCTGAAACGCGTACCGATGTAGTCCACGAATGCGGGTTCGATGCCCTGCGCTCGTATCAACGACTGTATCTGAGCTCTATGATGAATGGCGTGATAGTTAAGCTGTAGGGCAATATCCACTATTTCGGCTTCGTAGTTTGCCACGCCCTCAGCGCCGCCGGCATCCGGGTTATACCATTGCACCGTCGCTCGGAGCTCAGACTCGCCCATTCTCTCGATAAATCTCAGCCAGGCGGTCAAACATCGCTGCCACTCGTCCGCGAGGCTTTCGAGCGGATATACCGGCTCCCACCAATCCAACTTCCAATAGCCATCGGTTCCTTCGACTCGAGCGAGCCATTTGTCCATACACAGGATCAGATGGCTAAAGAGCCTGACGCATTCGTCGGCGTCACCGATCTCCCGCATACGTTCTAGCACAAGCCGATTAGCGTGGTCGTTAAATCTGAATGTATCGGCCAGATGTTCTTTGATATTCATCGGCATTTTGCTCCGACTTGTTCCAATTGTCTCAAAACTTCAGAGGGATCATAGACCCTAAGCCATTGACGGACTTGCCTTTGCTTCCGCGACTATTTTAACCGGGCTCGATATTCTATTCGTCGCCAATCATCGAACCGGAGGGCGGCCGTTCTGGCATTACAGCATGTCCTATCGCTGCAACATACTAGACCAAAGGAACGGGCCTCGATAAAGGCGGATGAGTTATTCACTTCACTGAATGAGCAGGGCCGATTTCAAAGCCGAGGAAACATGACTAACTCCAGCTCTGAGCTACGACGAGGTAGAAACGGCCCTGCTTGCGAGTCTAAAACGTCCAATCGAACAAGAAATCCGCAAATCTTCAGTATCAAAGCTCGATACGCGGCAGCACAAATGCGCCGATATGAGGAGCAGAAGTATTGAGGCACGTCTCAAGAGCCAGTATTAGGGCGTCTCGGGTCCGTTCCGGCGTGACGATCGCATCGACCAGGCCGCGTGCCGCGGCGTGCTTGGCGTCGAGTTCACGGTCATAGGTCTCGCGGACCTTCTGCATCTCGGCATCGAGTTCAGGCGACACCGGTTCGCCGGCCGACTTGAGCCGCTCAAGCTGCGTACCAAACATCGCCTGCACGGCGCTGTCGCCCTCCATCACGCCCATACGGCCCGTCGGCAGCGTAAATATGAAATCCGGATCGAATCCCTGGCCCGCCATCGCATAGTATCCGGCGCCGCTCGCGTGATTGACCGTCAATACGATCTTGGGCACGGCGGCAGTAGCCATCGCTTCGACGAATCTGGCTCCGGCTCGGATGATGCCGCTATGCTCGGCGTCTGCACCGACCATGAACCCGGAAACGTCCTGTACGAAGAGGAGCGGCGTCGAGTGGCGGTCGCAATTCTCGATGAAATAGGCTGTTTTCTCAGCAGATTCGGTATAGACGATCCCGCCGAATCGCGGCGGCGTCCCGGGTTTGCCTTTTGACATGCCGCGGCTGTTAGCTATCACACCGACCTGGATACCGCCGACCCGAGCGGTACCGCAGATAATTTCTCGAGCGTAATCTGCCTGGAATTCGTCGAGCGAGTCCGCATCGAGGATCGTATCGAGCACGGTGTGCATATCATACGGCGCCCTATGATCATCCGGGAGCCGCTTGTAGAGTTCGTTTGTTTCGAGCCGCGGAGCCAAAGCCTGAGCGACGGAGACGCGGGTCTGCTCGCGGGAAGGCAATTCGCTGACGAGATCGCGTATCTTTGCGATACATTCGCGGTCATCGGCTGTTTTGAAATGTGCGACGCCGGATATCGAATTATGCGTCGCCGCGCCGCCGAGCGTTTCGTTGTCGATGGTCTGGCCGGTCGCTCCCTTTACTAGATTGGCTCCGCCAAGCCCCATGAACGACGTGCCTTCGACCATCAAAATGACGTCCGACAGTGCAGGAAGGTATGCTCCCCCGGCGACGCACATACCCATGACAGCGGCGATCTGCGGCACTTTGAGATAGCGTCGCATTATCGAGTTGTAGTAAAAGATACGCGCAGCACCGTACTGCCCCGGGAAAACGCCGCCCTGGTATGGCAGATTAACGCCTGCAGAATCAACAAGGTAGATGATCGGTACGCGGTTGCGCATCGCGACCTCTTGCGCCCGGAGTATCTTTTTGATCGTCTCCGGATACCAAGCCCCCGCTTTGATCGTGGCGTCATTGGCAACGATGACACACTCGCGGCCGTGCACCTTGCCGACCACGGTCACGACAGCCGCTGCTGGCGCCTGGCCGCCGTATTCGTCATACGCGACGAGCAGCCCGATCTCCTGCGAGAATGTGTCCTGGTCGAGCAGCAGTTCGATACGTTCGCGGGCGCTCAGCTTGCCTTGCTTGTGCAGCTTTTCGATCTTTTCAGGGCCGCCGCCGAGTTTGAGCTTAGCTTCGAGCGCGAGGTATTCGTCGGTCAGTTGCCTAAGGCGAGATGGGCTGGTTTGATCGCTCATGCGTTGAGTTTTGGGTGCTGCGCCCTTGCTCACGCGTGGGCTCCGGCAATTTATCTGTCTTCGATGATGAAGGTCGGGACCATACCGCCGCCCGACGAGACATTGGCAAGCTCCGTAGACGACAGCCGTGTGAATGCCGAGCCGACCTTGCCCATGAAAAGCAGCGGATCCAGGTCGACCAACTGTTCGGTCATTTCCCAATTACCCGCGTCGTCGGTGATCATCGGGAACATCTCTTTGGCAGTGGCGACGCGCTCCTGCACGAGATAATCGCCGTCGGCAAGAGCTGCCGCGATGGCGTCGTCCCATTCGGACGCGGTCGAATTCCAGCCTATGTAAATACCGTGCCCGCCGTAATCGTCATTGGGCTTGAGCACAAGCTTGTGCGAATTCTGGCGCGTCCATTCGACAAGCTGGATATCACTGCCGTGATTGACCGTCGATTCGTCGCGAAACACTCGCGTCCAAGGTATATGAGCGCCGATAGCGGACAGCTCCGCGTCGCTGAATAGATGCTCGTATCGCTCGTTCGTCAATACGGCAAAGATGGCCTTTTTGTGCACGAGCTTGCCGCGAAAGCTATTTACCATACAAATGGCACCAGCACGATAGGCGTCAAGCAGTGCGTGCTGCTCGTCCATTATCGGCAGGTATTCGTTTACAAGCAGACGTTTGTAAACGATGTCGATCTCGGTGCCGCCGTATGACAGCCGCGACCCGTCGAACTCCAATTCATCCGGCGAGCAGATGATCGACGGATAGCCATTCGACTCAAAGAACTCTTTGAAAAGCTCAAATTCCTTAAGCGTCGGCAGGTCTTTGAGGTCAATTATCGCGATCGTAGGTCTGCGATCGGGTGTCCGCCCCAGGAACTCCGCATAACAGCGGGCGAGCACGTCCAGCATCTTTGAACGGCCCTCAAGCATCGTGTATCGATAGTTTTTTGCGAACTCCTGCATCACAGGAAGCGACGCAAATATCTCGCTGGCGGAATCAGAATACGCAATACCAGCCGGCGACTCGCCATTGAGCTCAACGAAGCTGTACGCGTCTTCCGTGAGGAACGAATCCAGCCGCGACGTCGGCGACACGTGCGAGTATCCGGGATCTATGCGAACGAGTTCGCGTTCGACGGCGGTGACACCGAGTTCGTCGAGCACTGCGTCATCCTCGACGGCGGCATCCTTTACCCTTTGCAAAGCCGAGAATACGGTCTCGCAGATGCTTGTAATACGTCGCCATTGCGAAGCCGGGACAAAATGCGGCCGCAGATAGGGCGACAATCGCCGTCCGCCAAAAATGAGTTTTGACGATTCGAGGCGCTCGTCGAGCATCTGCTGCGACGCCGAAGCGATATCGGCGCTTTCGAGTATCGAGTGATAATGGCCTACGGCTTCTTTCAGCATATTATTGAGCCATGCTCAAGATCTCGTCGAATTCGTCCTTGGTCACAGCGATCACCGAGAGCTGAGATTGCTTGATGAGTCCCAGGTTCGCGAGCGCAAGGTTTGCTTTGATATCGGCAAGCCCGACAGGCTTTTTGAGCTTTTTGACTGGAGCGATCTCGACCGCGACCCAGCGGTCGTCGTCGGTGGTCGGATCCTGGAACGCCGGCTTTGTGACCTTTGCGATGCCGACAACCTCTTTGCCAATGTTCGAGTGATAGAAGAGCACCTTGTCGCCTTTTTTCATCTCACGAAGATTATTGCGAGCTTGATAATTCCTGACGCCGGTCCAATCCGTCTGCCCTTCGGCAACGAAGTCGTCCCACGAATAAGCGTCAGGCTCTTGTTTCACCATCCAAAAGTTCATAGTCGTAAATTATTGATCGAATAAGTCAGTCAGCAATTTTCCAAACGTCCGGACGGCCCGGCGACCTTGACTAGGTTTCTCAGTTTCCTTTTAACAACTGACGATCTACTTTTTCGCCGCGGCAGCTTTTTTATTCAACCATTTCGCCCAGCGTTCGAGCGCGGGACGGAACGGTTTGAAAAGCTTCGCACGCCAGCTATTCTCAGATTGTTTCTCGCTCCAGGCCTTTAGGTTCTTTTCTGCGTATTGCCGTATCTGCGGCTCGAGGCCTGTTTTCTTCACAGAATGACGCAGCGTAAGGTAATAGTGCTGGCCGACTAGCGAGAACAAAAGCCCGGCGAGGTTCCCCTTGAAGCCGCTCTTTGCGATCCAACGCTTGAAGAATCCCTCGGTCGGCTGCAGCAGTGCGCCGGCAGAGACCTCGAACCACGGCGCCTGATTCTGTACGCGCGGGTGATAAAGCCCGGGGATGTCGCCCGGTACGGGCACGTCGAGATTCTTGAGACGCGGATCGTTGATGAAATCGACGATCTTAACGCGCTCTACGCCGCGATATTGCTCGACGGGCAGGAAGTCAAACACCTGAGAGATGGTCGTTTCATAGTTCTCCGGCAGCTCGATCGAAGCTGCATTCTCGACCCTGATCTTAGTTGTTTTCGCCGTCTTTTGGCCGGCGGTCTGAATAGCCATACTTTTGTAAATTGTAAATGCTGTGTCGCGAATAGTAAATTCGCCCGTCGAGGTGTTGCAATGACGCCACATCGAGGATATTTAGCCACAAAGAATACGGCGCAGATAGAGTGGGGACCAGCATTTGCGGCACTCGACGGAGTGGCACGATTCTTGTTACGGGAAATCGAGATGGATCAGACCACGTTGGCCAATTCTGTAAGCGTTTCAGGCGTCGGGCTGCACACGGGAGCCGAGGTTAACCTCACACTGCGGCCCGCTCCCGAGAACACCGGATACATATTTGTACGAACGGACCTGGACAAATTTGAGATTCCTGCGTCGGTCGAGTACATCTCGCATTGCTCTTATGCGACGACGCTTGTCAGGCGCGGCGTGGTGCTCTCGACGTGCGAGCATCTACTGTCGGCTTTGCGTGGCAGCGGCGTGGACAATTGCTTTATCGAGCTGGACAACATCGAGGTGCCTATACTCGACGGTTCGAGCGAGGATTGGGTAGAACTGATCGAGCGGGCCGGAATCGCAGAGCAGGACGCACCGCGGCACTACCTCCGAGTAAAACAACGCGTGGAGATCGAACAGGGCGACCGCAGAATGTCGATCGAGCCTTCGGATAGATTCGAGATCGATTGCACCATCGACTTCCCGCATCCTTTCATCAATCAGCAAAAGTTCCGATTTGTGGCCGAAAATGGCAGCTACGGCCGAGAGATAGCGTCGGCTCGCACATTTGGCTTTACTCACGAGATCGAGATGTTGAGAAAGGCAAATCTCGCTCTCGGCGGTTCGCTCGACAACGCAATAGTGCTGACCGACGAAGGAATGCTCAACGAGACTCCGCTGCGCGTCCCGGACGAATTTGTCCGTCACAAGATCCTCGACATCATCGGCGACGTCGCATTGGTCGGCATGCCCGTAATTGGCCGCATTACGGCTCACAAAAGCGGCCACGCCGTCCACGCCGCCCTGATGTCAAAACTCCTTAAAACTCCCACCGCGTGGGAGATCGTGTGAAAACACCTAAGAGGCCCAATCAGGAGTATGAAATGTCCCGACGCGGTCGGTGCGTTGGTACGTGTGAGCGCCGAACAGGTCGCGCTGGGCCTGGATAAGGTTTGCGGGCAGACGTTCGGTCGCGCAGGCAATTAGGTAGTTGAGCGTCGCGGCAAAGGCCATTCCGGGCAACCCGGCGGCCGTCAGAGTAAGGCTGGTTCGCCGCACGGCGTCGGTATTCTTTGACAGGACATTGGTAAAGTGTTGGTCGAGCAAAAGGTTCGCAAGCCCGGGTTCTTTCGCATACGCGGCTCGGATATCCTCGAGCATGGCGGCGCGAATGATGCACCCGCCGCGCCAGATCTTGGCGATCTCGACCAGGTCGAGTTCGTAACCGCGTTCGTCCGACGCGGCCCTCAGCATTGCGAATCCCTGCGCATAAGCGAGCAGGAAAGCGGCGTGAAGCGCCGTCCCGATCTCCCCGATCGACGCGGCCGGACCCGCCGCCGCTTTCTCCTCATGCTCAGCATTATCAATAACAAATTTGTGATCACGAGATGATCTCTTGGCGAATGCATTCGCTAGAGTGACGCGTTGTTGCTTTTGTGCGGAGATCTGGCGTATAGTGACGGCTGCATCGATCGTTGGTACCGGTATTCCCAGGTCCATCGCAGCCTGTGATGTCCATTTGCCGGTGCCTTTCTGGCCCGCGGTGTCAAGTATCATCGAGACCAGCGAGTTCCCTGTCTCACCATCCGTTTTTCGCAGAACGGTAGCGGTGATCTCGATCAGGAACGAGTTGAGCTCGCCCGTGTTCCATTCGGCAAAAACGTTCGCCAGGTCCCGGTCCGCTACCACGCTGCCGGAGTCCGCATTCGGGCCCGTCACCCGGAGGAGGTCGTATATCTCGGCGATTAGCTGCATCATCGCGTACTCGATGCCGTTGTGGACCATCTTGACGAAATGTCCCGCTGACCCGAGCCCTACGTGTGCGGCGCAAGGCTCGCCATCGACCTTTGCCGACGCTGACTCCAGTATCGGCCGCACACGTTCGTATGCGTCGGGGCTGCCGCCGATCATTATCGATGCGCCGTGACGAGCTCCTTCTTCGCCGCCCGAAACGCCGACGCCCAGGAACTCGAATCCGCGTGCGGCAAGCTCGGCCTGGCGACGCTCGGTATCCGGAAAGTGCGAATTGCCGCCGTCTATGATCAGATCGCCGGGTTCGAGGTGCGGAACAAGGTCCGCGATCACGCTGTCAACGATCGGACCCGCAGGGACAAGCAGCATGATCGAACGCCGTGCGGCGAGCCGGCTGACGAATCCTGCAAGGTCGTCCGCAGCCTCGATCGGCAGCGTCGCGCCTTCGGCCATCAGCAGGTCGCGTTTTGCCGCGTCGATATCAAAACCGGCACATTTGAAGCCGTGCTCAGCGACGTTGAGAAGAAAATTGCGGCCCATCGTGCCGAGTCCGATCATTCCGAATTGCGATGTCATAATTCAGATTATGCCACAGAGAAAACCTAGGACACCGAGGAATGGTATGGCCGAACGCGACTTTATGCAGAAATTTCACACAGAGCCGCTGAGCGCCCTAAGCTCGATAGGCAACACTTCTCCACGAACTCTGTGTCATCCGTAAGAGAGAACCCGACTTTGTGTGTTAAATTCTCATCGATGCAGACACTAAGAGAGGCGATCCGCCCGACCACGTTGATCCGATCCGCAAAGCTCTGCGACCATCTAGGCCTCGACATAACGATCGCGAGCGAGACCTTTCAACACACGGGGAGCTTCAAATTTCGGGCAGCCTATGAATTGGCTTCAAACGTACCGAATGACGAGATACTCACGGCGTCAAGCGGCAATTTCGGCCAGGCTTTGGCGTATGCTTGCAAGCTGGTCGGCAAACGCTGCACGGTCGTTATGCCGGCAACATCAGCTAAGGTCAAGATCGATGCCGTCCGCGGATTCGGAGCCGTCGTGGACCTGGTCGATACTGCAGTCAAAGGCCGCAATGAACGCGTCGCAGAGCTCGCCGCCCAGATGCCCGACGCTTACCACGCTTCCGCGTATGACGACGAATACGTGATCGCCGGCAACTCGACGCTTGGCGACGAACTTGCGGGCCGAGGATTCGATGCGGTCATCGTGCCAGTTGGCGGCGGCGGGCTGATCTCGGGCGTTATCACCGGACTCAGACGCAACGGCGACACGTCGGCCGAGATCTACGGCGCAGAACCGCTTCTCGGCAACGACGCGACGCGTTCATTCCGTGCCGGTCATCTGATCGCGAACGAGACCGAGCCGATGACCATAGCCGACGGCGCCCGTACCATCTCGCTCGGCGATCTCAATTGGCCGATCATCCGTGACGGAGCGATAGATATGATAGAGGTCTCGGACGAACGAATTGCCGAAGCCGTGCGGATATATTTCGGATCGGCCAATCTGAAATGCGAGCCGACTGGCGCATTGACGCTCGGCGCGGTGCTCGAGGATATCGAACGATTTCACGACCGCCGCATATGTCTCATCGTGAGCGGTGGTAATGTCGATCCGTCGTTGTATTCGTCGCTGATAGCGGGCTGACCTAGCGTCCAAGTTCTTCGACGAAGGTTACCCGGTTTATCTCGTACAGCGTGGTCTGGCCGCCAAGCACTTTTTTGACGGCTGATTCGCGCAGGCTCGAGAGACCCTCGCGTTCGGCTTGGCGGCGGATCTCGCTTCCCGGACGCCGCTCTATGATCATCTCGCGGATCGTGTCGGACATGTCCAGCAGTTCGTGAATGGCGGAGCGGCCGCGATAGCCAGTATGGTTGCACGCGTCGCAGCCGACGTTGCGAAAAAGCGGACGGCCGCCGATATCCGATTGAGACAGGCCGGATTCCGTTAGTTCCTCATCTGTCGGCTGATAAGACCGTTTGCACGTCGGACACAGAAGGCGAACAAGGCGTTGAGCAAGCACGCAATTGAGCGAAGAGACGAAGTTATACGGCTCGACGCCCATATTCAGGAATCGCCCGATCACGTCGATCACGTTATTTGCGTGGACCGTGGTAAAGACCAGGTGACCCGTGAGAGCCGACTGTATGGCGATCTGGGCGGTCTCTTCGTCGCGGATCTCGCCGACCATGATCTTGTCGGGGTCGTGACGGAGGATCGACCTCAACCCGCGAGCGAAGGTCAGCCCCTTTTTCTCATTGACCGGTATCTGCATGATGCCCTGGAGCTGATACTCGACCGGATCTTCGATAGTGATTATCTTGTCCTCTTCGTTGCGTATCTCGTTGAGCGCCGCGTAAAGCGTGGTCGTTTTACCAGAACCGGTCGGACCGGTGACGAGCACCATCCCATACGGTTCCTTGATATACAGGCGAAATCGTTTGAGGTCCTCTTCGTCAAACCCGACCACGTCCAGGCTCAAATTCTTGAATTCTTCTGAGATCTGTTCCTTATCGAGGATACGGATCACGCAATTCTCCCCAAAGGCGGCGGGCAGGATCGACACACGAAAATCGACCGTGCGCCCCTTGTAACGCACGCGGAAACGTCCGTCCTGCGGAACGCGGCGTTCTGCGATATCCAGCTCCGACATCACCTTGATACGTGAGATCAGTGTCTGATGGAACGCAATATCGATCGGATCGACCTTGGAGTAGAGTGCTCCGTCGATGCGAAATTTGACCCGCACGTCGCGGTCGCCGGCCTCGATATGTATATCGGACGCCCGCGATTCCATCGCATTGTAGATCACGGTGTCCACGAGCTTTATGATCGGCGACATATCGCTATCGGTCGCCAGCCGGTCAAGGTCCAGCACCTCGTCGCCCTGATCCGTTTCTTTGACAAGCGATATCTTGAATCCGGACGCCGCCTCCTGCATCACGCGCTGGGTCGCGTCGCCCTTACGCAGAACGACATCGATCGCTCCGGCGGTCGAGAAATAAGGCACGATACGGACGTTGAGCACGTTCTCGAGTTCGTCCAGACGCTCGAGATTGGTCGGGTCGGCCATCGCCGCATGAAGGTCGCTGCCATCGCGCCTGAGGGGAACGAACTGATTGCGCAGCATCAGATCGACGGGAATTCGACCGATCTCCTCGTGGTCAACCGGCGATGGTGCGTCCGGCGGCAGCAGATCGACATACGGCATCCGATACCTTTGCGCACGCTGTTTAGCTTCCACGACCTCGGGAGGCTCGTTCGAGAATTCTTGCGGTATCTCGATCGTCCCGGCTGAGATCTTTGTAGGATCGACGGCGTCTGTGTTCATAAAGCTAAATTTATCGGCCGCGGCCGCCGAACGGCCCGGACGAGATCGTTTGTATGATCGGCAGATAGATAGCCAAGAGGATCACGACCACGATACCGGCCATTACCAGCAGAATGAGAGGCTCAAGCAACGTCGTTAGCTGTTCGAGCCGGACCTCGGCCTCGGAATCGTAGAAATTAGCGACCTCTTCGAGCATCTCACGCAGACTGCCTGATCCCTCGCCGATGCCGATCATATCGATCGCAAGCTCAGGCACCCAATTCGCCTGCTCCAGCGAATCAGTGAATCCGCGGCCTTCTTTTATCAGCGGCAGGACGGCTTGGCTTCGCCGGCGGAGCTCGAGATTACTGATCGCCTGCGAAGCGATCTCCCACGAATCCGGCACGGTTATGCCGCCCGCGAGGAGCGTCGAGATCGAACGCGAAAGCTGCGCCGTCGCCATATTTCGGATCAGAGGTCCTGCGATCGGAAGCCTTAGCACGAGCTTGTGGAGCATCAATTTACCGCTCTCCGTCCGCAGCCAAAGGAAAAGTGCTACACCGCCGATCAGCAGCAATGGTGCGATCCACCAGAAATTGGAAGCCAATGCTCCCGAGAACGCCACCACGATCTGTGTCAGAGCAGGCAAAGCCCTATTTGCATTCAGATTCCTGAACAGATCCGACATCCGCGGCACGACATAAAGCGTGAGAAACCCGACCATCAAGGTTGCCGCCGCGAGCAAAAATATCGGATAGGCAAGCGCGCCGCGTATCTTCCTGGATACGGCCACGCTGCGTTTCAGATATTCAACGAACCTTGCGAGTACGTCATCGAGGGCTCCGCTCTTTTCGCCCGCGAGGATCGAGGCAGTATAGATCCTGGGAAATATGCCCTGCTCTTCAAATGCCTGCGAGAGCGGTTCGCCGTTGCGGATGCGTTCCTCGACATCCACCAGGACATCTCGCAGATTCGCCGACGCCGAACGCGTCTTTAACAGTCCAATAGCCTGGAGCATCGGGATACCCGCGCGGAGCAGAGCCGACAGTTGCTGATTGAATAGCAGGAAATCACGTTGTTTTACTTTAGCGTGTCGGCCTTGTTTGATCCCGAGCATCGCAGAAAGCCCGGCCTCGGCAGGCGATACGGCGAATACTCGATAACCGTCGCCTTCGAGACGCACGCGAGCGTCGTCGGGGGCGACCGCCTCCACGATCTTTGTAACAATTTCGCCGGACGGAGAACCTAGTCGGCAAATGAATTCAGGCATAAGCGGATCGAGCCGATAAATTGACCAGCCGATTATATCACGGGTAATGACACGCCCCGGTGGACGATTTGTTGCACGGCGTCGTGCAGAGGCGAAAAAATCTCGGGATCGACCAACCAAATCTGAATTTATTTCATCAGACGAAATATCTTGCTAGAGGTGTATTTACCTTTTAAGATAACCTTGGTCCCTCGGAGTGAAATATGATCCGTTCCCGCCTGCAATCCATGCGTTGGGATGCCGCCTGCGGTGTCTTCGCGTCGCTGATCTTTGCTCTGGCCGCGGCTGGTTCCGCCCCGGGGCAAACGCCGACGCCGTCACCAACGCCTGACGACCCTGACTCACCGGTTCGCGTCAAGACCGACCTCGTCACCGTAACAGCGACCGTCACAGATTATTTCGGCCGATACGTCTCGGGGCTTACCAAAAATGCGTTCACCATAATCGACAATAATCAGGAGCAGGAGATCACTTTCTTCAGCGACAGCGACGCTCCCGTTTCGGTTGGGATTATCTTCGATATCTCCGGTTCGATGAGCGGCTCAAAGATAATGAAAGCCCGCAAAGCGCTCTCGCGGTTCATTTTGACGAGCCATCCGATGGATGAATATTTTCTCATTGCGTTCAATAGCCGTGCACAGCTTCTTGTGGATAGGACGCGCGATGCCGATGCGATATTGCAGAAGCTGACGCTCGTCCAGCCTCGTGCCAACACGGCGCTCTATGACGCCGTGTATCTCGGGGTCGAAAGGGTCACGCGCGGTTCGCATCAGAAGAAAGCTCTGCTGATCATCAGCGACGGACAGGACAATGCATCGAGATACAGCTTTACCGAGGTGCGGCGGCTGATGAAAGAAGCGGACGTCGTGACCTATGCTATCGAGATATTAGATAAAGCTGACCTTAGCAGTCCGCTCGGCGCTCAGGGACAGGCGTTCCTGAGCGAGATCGCGAACGTGACCGGCGGCAAGTCGTTCCAGCCGCAGTCCGATGTCGAGATGGACGAGGTATTTGAGCGTATCGGTATAGAATTGCGGCATCAGTATTCATTGGGTTACACTCCGAAGGACTTTGTGCCTGACGGCCGTTGGCGAAAATTGAAAGTTAAGGTCAAACCTCCGCGAGGCCTTACGCGTCTAACGGTTCGCTCGCGCGATGGATATTTCGCGGCGCCGAACGTCAGTGTTCGATAGGACCTAAGGAATGAAAAGACGACATTTTGGATTGTTATTGATCGTGTTCGCGGTCGCGGCCGCGTGGCAGCTGGGCTGGGCAAATGCGTCCTCGGCCCAGACCTCGGCCCCTCGAACTGCGCCGACCCCAACGCCCACGCCATTTGCGACCCCTAGGCCATCGCCGACACCGAACGTTATAGACGATGACGAGCCGATCAAGGTCGAGACCGAACTCGTCAATCTGAACGTCAGGGTCGTCGATAGAAATAATCGTTCGATCAATGACGTACCGCAAAAGGATTTCCGCATTTTCGAAGACGGTGTTGCCCAGCAGATCGAGTTCTTTTCGCGGGCCGAGGTCCCGACTAATTACGCCTTGCTTCTCGACGGATCGGGTTCGATGCGAAGCCAGATCGAAAAGGTCATCGAAGCCGGGAAAATATTTGTCGCCTCGAACCGGCCTGCTGATGAGACAGCGATCATCCGGTTCATCAGCAGCGACAAGATCACCATCGAGCAGAACTTCACATCCAACAAGGCTGACCTCGAGGATGCTCTCGAGAACCTTGTGGTCGAGGGCGGCCAGACCGCGGTGATCGATGCCGTCTATCTTGCTGTCGATAACGTGGAACAGTACGAGAAGAGCAAGAATCCAGACGACCGTAAACGACGTGCCGTCATACTCGTATCTGACGGCGAGGACCGAGACAGCTATTACACTGAGAAGCAGCTAGTCGAGTTACTGCGTGAATCCGAGACTCAGATCTACGTCATCGGTTTCATAAACGAACTCAGCAAAGAGGGCGGAATGATATCTAGGAGCCCACAAGCAAAGGCTAAGGCTTTCCTCGATAGGCTGGCGGCTGAGAGCGGGGGCAAGGCTTACTATCCAAGCAGCGCGAACGAACTGCCGCAGATAGCACGCGAGATATCGTCCGAGATGAGGTCGCAGTATTCGATCGGCTACATACCGACCAATGACGCCCGCGATGGCTCATTTCGCAATATCAAGGTTCAGATCGCTGACGGCCCCAATGGCCAGAAACGTATCGCTGTCACGCGAGCCGGGCGAACGGCCGATGGCAGCAAACCCAGCCTCCGCGACAACCGCGACGTGAACACACGGCCTAAGAACTGAACTTCGGGTGAACGATCAAAAAGGGCGGAGGCTACGTCACCTCCGCCCTTTTACTTATCTCTGATATGCGAAATGGATCTATTCCGGGACCGAGCCCGATATCTTCTTTCGGGTGGTCTCTCCCGTAACGAGAACCGGAATGCCGTCGTCAACTTCGCCGTGCGGACGAGGTATGACATGAACGGCGGTCACAGTACCGATCCGCCGTGCCGCCGCCGCACCAGCATCGACCGCCGCCTTGACGGCGCCGACCTCGCCGCGAACAATCGCGGTAACTAGGCCCGCATCGATCTTTTCGTAGCCCACGAGCCGCACATTTGCGGCTTTGACCATCGCATCGGCCGCCTCGATCATCGCGACCAGGCCCATACACTCGACCATCCCAAGTGCTTGCATATCAGATCAACCCTCTCTACGCTTGCGAGCATACCATCGCATTGCAAGGACGAACAATAAGACCCCCAATAATATCGAACCGAAAAATATCGCTATCGGCACTATCATCTTCGCCTATCTCCTAAATACGGCGATAACGACAACGAACGCCGCAAATATGAACATTACGAGCGAGATAATGAAAAAGGTCCACTCGGACGATGTTCCGCTGCGGGCCGGTTCCTGCATCGAACGCTTGACCGCACGCGACCGGCGACGTTCGGCGGCGGCATCGCGTCGAGGTGCATCGTCTTTGACCGTGCCGACAGCCGCCTCTGAGCCGGCACCGTCGAGCGGAGTTTCGGGCATCTCGACCGCCGATGCTGATGCGGATAGCGCGACGGGCTCAACGGCCGATTCGCCGGAACCCGGCAGCGGTTTGCCGCAGTTGTAGCAAAACCGTGTGCCTTCGCGGGCTTCTGCTCCACAAACTGCACATACCGACTGTGAAACTACGGCTTTTGACATACTTGTCGGACAGACTAAAGTGTCGCAAAGACCTCCTTCTCTTCCCCCAGGTCCCTGGCCGCCGGCGTCACGATGGTCTTTTTCGTTATATAGATCTTTTTGCCCATTTGAATGGCGTCGCGGACGTCCGTCTCGCTTACAAAATCGACCGGGGTCGGAGGCGCTTCCGCTTTGGCCTCCGGGTCGGGATACATATGATGTATGACGGTTCGCGGCGGTTCAGGTGAAGCGACCGGCTCCGGAGACTTTTCGGCCCGAGACGGCGTCGAGGGCAAAGGCGGCGCGGCAGCCCTTTCACTTAAAAAACTATCGACAAGGCGAGCTATATCTTCTCGTTTCGGCAGCGTCCGAACGGGGGCTGCTTCTGCTACTTTCGACTCTCGCGGGCGCACGACGTTGATCGGCTTGGTCTCAAAAGCGACGCGTTTGATATCCATCAGATGGATCGGAGATACGTTGTCAGACGTGACGTTGCCGCCCCAGGAACCACATCCAAGCGTCATCGACGGGGCCAGGTCGGTCGAGAATCCGATCGCTCCGTGCGTCGTCGGCGAATTGATGACGACACGCGACGCGGGCATTCGGCGGCCGTATTCGATAGCCGCGGCACGATCCGAAGTGTGCATACCGGCCGTGTGTCCCATTCCGCCGAATCTAAGTATCTCTTCGCACCTAGAAGCCGCCTGCTCCACACCATCTACTACAAAGAACGCCAGCGTGGGCGAAAGCTTCTCGATCGACCATGGATGATCGCGGCCTACGCCGTCGCAATCAGCCAGCAGGCATCGCGTGCCATCCGGTATGGTAATACCTGCGACCTCTGCTATATGTTGGGCGGATCGCCCGACGATAGCTGCGTTGAGCGTCCGCTGCGGTGTGAGCAGGACCTTGGCTACAGCATCGGCGTCTTTGCGGCCGAGAAAGTGTCCGCCCTGGGCTAGGAACTGTTCCCTCACGGCCGATTCGATCGCTCGATCCACGACGACCGATTGCTCCGAAGCACAGATCGTTCCGTTGTCAAAACACGTGCCGGTGAGGATATCGGCTACGGCTTTTTCGACGTTGGCGGTGCTCTCGATATAAACAGGCACGTTCCCGGGGCCAACGCCGAAGGCCGGTTTGCCGGACGAATACGCCGCGCGAACCAGTCCCGTGCCGCCTGTTGCTAGTATCACCGCCGTCCGCTTGTGTCTCATCAGGGCCTCAGTGCCCTCGATCGTTGAATAGGTCAGGCACTGGATCGCGGCCTGCGGCAGTCCGGCTCGGACACCGGCGTCGCGCATTATACGGGCTGTTTCAGCTATACACCCGGCAGCGGACGGATGCGGCGAAAGCACTATCGTGTTTCGCGATTTGATGGCGATTATGATCTTGAAGATCGCGGTCGAGGTCGGATTGGTGGACGGTATGATCGCGGCGACCACTCCGCGTGGGCTCGCGATCTCTACAATGTTCTCTGTCTCATTCACGACGCCGACGGTTCGGAGCTTCCGGAAATAGTTCCAAACGTCTTCGGCGGCAAAACGATTCTTTTCGCGTTTGTCCTCTGGCCGTCCGAATCCCGTCTCTTCGTGTGCAAGCCTGCCAAGCCTTTCAGAGTCGGCTAGGGCTGCCGACGCCATCGCCGAGCAGATCGCATCCACTGCGTCCTGCGTCATTTGCGAGACATCAGAGAACGCCGCGAACGCCGCATCCACGGCGTCGCGTGCCTCCTGCTGAGCCATGAGGTCTTTGTCGGCCATTCAAGAAAGAGAGGCCGCGGGCCGCAAAAGGCCCGCGAACGATGCCCGAGACAATGTCGGAGCTACTTGGATCGCGAGCGGGTCGAATCCGTCGCCGTGCTGCTACCGCCGGCTTCGCCGGACCCGAGTGCCTTGCTGCCGCCGCGAAGAGCTTTTTCATCGGGGCTGTAGCCTACCTTTCCGCCCGAAGGCAGGACGCGCTCCACCTCGGAATGCGGCCGCGGGATAACGTGGACGCTGATCAATTCGCCGACGCGTCGTGCTGCCGATGCTCCTGCGTCCGTCGCTGCCTTGACGGCTCCGACATCGCCTCGGACAAATATCGTCACGTATCCGGCGCCGATATATTCCTTGCCTATCAGCTGTACATTCGCGGCTTTGACCATTGCATCCGCAGCTTCGACGCTGCCGACGAATCCCTTGGTCTCGACCATGCCCAATGCTTCTAAACTCATTCGTTGATCCTCACTTTTAGAGATGCTGTCAGAATTCTATTATACCTGCCCGACGAATGCCAAAATGCAGCGGGCAAATCATCGATAATCAATCGGTTACATCAAGTCGAACTAGCAGGCGGGCTTTATTGACACCATACCGATCCGAACGCTATATTTCCTTTTTGGTTTGGTTTCTCCCTCGGTTTGCGCTCGACTAGATTTCGAAATGGCAGATACACTTGGCGAAAAACTGCGGCAAGCCCGCGAAGAACGTGGTATATCGATAGCCGAGGTCGCAGAGCAGACCCGTATATCGCCTCACTACCTCGAATCGATCGAGAATGATAACTACGATCCATTGCCGGGCGGCATCTTCAATAAGGGATTCATCAAGGCTTATGCAAAATACGTAGGCATCGATGAACAGGAAGCGATAAGCGATTATTCGCGACAGGTGTCCAATTCCGAGATACCACCCGTCGAAGAGAAACTGCCGATCTACAAACCTGAGGTCTTGACCGACGACCATTCATCACGTTCGATGGTGCCTACGGTCGTGGCGGCAGTCGCGATACTTGCTCTCGCGTCCGCTGGCATATACTTTGGCCTCAATTATCTGAATCAACCCTCGGTCACGACTTCGAGCACCGGCAGCGGATCGGGAGCGAATTCGAATTCGGCTTCGGCGAATACAGACACGCGGCCGCAAACTCAGCCCGACGTCGATATGACGCAGATGAAGGTCACGGTCACCGCCGTGGGCCAACCCGTACGTATGACGGGGATAAAGGACGAAGAGAAGATCGACCAACTCATCAAACCCGAAGCTCCCGTCACCTATGAGCCGGCCAAGGCTTTGACGCTCAACTACAACCGTTGGAACGCGTCGGCCGTGCAACTGAGTATAAACGGTAAAGCGATAACCCTGCCCGGAGCTCCGCTCGATCCAAAGGACGGCGGCAGGATAATATTCACGATCGACCGCGACAATATCGGCAAGATAATCTCGGCCGGCGCCATATCGAACGAGGTCGCTCCGGCCCAACCGGCCGCCGAGAATGCAAATGTCCCGGCTGCCGTTCCGCCGCCGAACCGGCAAGCTGTGACGCCGAAGCCCGCCGCGTCGGCGGCACCTGCGGATGCGGCACCTTCTGGCTCTCCCGAGATGCGTCCCGCCGGGACCCCGCGTCCGACGCCTGCGGCCGCAAAAACTCCGGCTGTCTCCGCCAGACCGGCGGCGAACGGCCCGGCTGAAAGGCCGAATTGACCGCCCGGCCGCCGTTATCATTCGCCCGCGATGTCCGCAGTTTGATTGCGGGCATTTTTGTTTATAATTAAGTATGGATATCTCGGAAATACAGGAAGGCCTGACCTTTGACGACGTTCTGCTCGTTCCCGCTTTCAGCGATCTGCTGCCGAGCGAAGCCGACACCAGGACCAGATTCTCGCGTAACATCTCGCTCAACATCCCGCTTTGTTCGTCCGCGATGGATACCGTGACCGAAGCGAGCCTCGCGATCGCGTTGGCACAGCAGGGCGGTATAGGCGTATTGCATAAGAATCTGAGCATTGAAGCACAAGCCGAAGAGGTCGACAAGGTAAAGCGAAGCGAATCGGGCATGATCGTCGATCCGGTAACTGTCGATGAACGCGCTCTCGTCTCGGACGCTCTGGATATTATGGAGCGTTACAAGATCAGCGGCGTCCCCGTGACCGGTCCGGACGGACGGCTCACGGGCATAATCACTAACCGCGATCTGCGATTTGAGACTCGGACAGACATACCTGTGTCGGAGGTGATGACGGCTCAGCCGCTAGTCACAGTTCCGGTCGGCACGACGCTTGATGAGGCCAAGATTCAACTGCAGAAACACCGTATCGAGAAGCTGCTGGTGGTCGATGACGCCGGCCACCTCAAAGGGCTTATCACGGTCAAGGACATACAAAAGGCGATCAATTTCCCCTCGGCCGCCAAGGACGAACTCGGCCGGCTTCGATGTGCTGCAGCCATCGGCGCGACCGGCGATTATCTCGAACGCGCGTCTGCTCTCGTGGCCTCGCGAGTGGACGCGATCGTGATAGATACTGCGCACGGGCATAGTTCGCGTGTGATCGAAGCCGTACGCGAGGTAAAGAAACGGTTCGGATCGATCGAAGTGGTCGCGGGCAATATCGCAACGGCGGACGGCACGCGTGCTCTGATCGACGCCGGTGCTGACGCTGTAAAGGTCGGGATCGGGCCGGGTTCGATCTGCACGACGCGCGTAGTGACCGGTGCGGGTGTACCACAGGTGACCGCCATCACTGAATGCGTGGAGGCCGCTTCGGGTAAGGACGTTCCCGTGATCGCCGACGGCGGCATCAAATTCTCAGGCGACGTCGCAAAAGCGATCGCCGCAGGTGCTGACAGCGTGATGATCGGTTCGCTCTTTGCCGGAACGGAAGAGGCTCCGGGCGAGGTCATTCTGTTCCAGGGCCGCAACTTCAAGACGTATCGAGGCATGGGCTCAATCGGTGCGATGAAACGCGGCTCATCCGACCGCTATGCGCAGGAAGGCACGGTCGCGGATTCGAAATATGTCCCCGAAGGCATCGAGGGTCGTGTTGCTTATAAAGGTTCGGTCGCCGATATGGTGACGCAGCTCGTCGGCGGGCTTCGCTCCGGTATGGGATACACCGGCTGCCGCACCATAGCAGAGCTTCAATCAAAGGCCAGGTTCGTGCGTATAACATCGGCAGGCTTACGCGAATCGCACGTCCACGACGTAATAATCACCAAAGAAGCTCCAAATTATAGGCTGGAGAGTTAGGACCTATTTTAGTTGTTCGGCGGCGGCTTCCCATTCTTCGTACAACGCTTTGATGCGGGCCTGAGCGTCCTCGTGTTGGCGTGTGATCTCAGCAAGCCGTGCAAAATCCGACGCGATCTCAGGCCGCGACATCTCGGCCGTCAGCCGTTCAGCATCAGCTTCGATGCCCGGGAGTTCCTCTTCGATCGCGGCGATCCGTTTTTCCAATTGCTTTATCTGATTCTTTGACAGCGTCGGCTCGGCGCCTGGTTGGCGGTCGCTATCGGGCTTTCCGGCTGGAGCTTCGACGCGCGGCTGCTCCTTCGCGGTGCCGCGGGCCGATTCTACTTTAGCCCGCCAATCGTGAAATTCCGTATAGTTGCCGTTGTACTCGACGGCGGTGCCGTCCGATCCAAGCGAGAGTATCTGGGTCGCGAGTCTGTCGAGAAAAAACCGGTCGTGACTTACCGTTATTATCGTGCCCGGATATTCGTCGAGCGCAGATTCGAGAGCTTCGCGAGCGGGTATGTCGAGGTGGTTCGTCGGCTCGTCAAGCACCAGGACGTTCTTCTGTGAATATATAAGTTTGGCGAGCGCGAGCCTGCCTTTCTCACCGCCTGAGAGGTCACGCACTTTTTTTTCGATATCGTCGCCTACAAAAAGGAAACGCGCGAGAAACGACCTGATCTCGACATTATCGACCGATGGAGCGACACGCCGAAACTCCGCCATCAGATCGTTACCCTCAAAAAGGTCGTCGAGCGATTGCGAGTAATAGCCGATATTGACCTTAGTGCCCCAGGTTATCCGTCCTGAAATCTCGCGTTGCTCGCCGAGGAGGGTCCGCAGCAGGGTCGTCTTCCCGGTTCCGTTGGCTCCGATGATCCCGAGCACCTCGCCGCGATGAAGTATGATGTTGATCCCGGCGGACAGCACCTTAGTGCCGTAGCCGATAGCCAGATCCTCGGTTGTCAGTACATTGTTGCCGGTTCGTTCGACTTTCTTGAGATTGAAATTGCCGCCGTGTCGTTCGCTGCGGACAGCTTCGACGCGCTCCATGCGTTCGAGCATCGTGCGGCGCGATTTCGCCTGCTTGGTCTTTTGGCCTTCGAGATTGCGTCGGATGAACTCCTGCGTCTTGTTTATGTACGCCTGCTGATTCTCATATTCGCGCATCTGCTGCTCGCGACGCAGTTCGCGTTCGACGAGGAACTGGGAATAATTGCCCTTATAGCTGACGGCTCGTCCGTTCTCCACCTCGATGATGCGGTCGGTCGTGCGATCCAAAAAATATCGATCGTGGCTGATCACCACATAGGCCCGGTCAAATTCACGCAGGTAGCCTTCGAGCCATTCCACCGCATCCACATCGAGGTGATTGGTCGGCTCGTCCAATAGAAGCACGTCCGCGTTCGACAATAGCAGCCGCGCCATCCCGAGCCGGTTCCGCTGGCCGCCCGACAGCACGGAAGTATCCATTCCCCACTGCTCGCGAGCGAATCCTACGCCGAGCAATATCGCTTCGGCCCTGGCGGCGTATGAGAAACCGCCTGCGTGCTCGAACTGCGTCTGGAGATCTGCATATCGCTCGAGGACCTCCGGGCTGTGGTCGGTCTCCATGAGCTTTTCGAGCCGACGCATCTCGGCCTCGATATCGTGGATCTCTTTGAACGCCGACAAAGCTGCCGTATGAACGGACTCGCCCGGTTCGAGCTCTACGTGCTGATCGAGCATGCCGATACGGAGCCCGTTTATCTTTACAACGTCACCGCTGTCCGGCGATTCGGCACCGGTCAGTAATCGAAATATCGTCGTCTTGCCCGCCCCGTTGCGCCCGACGAGCCCGACCTTCTCGCCCGGATTGACCTGAAACGAGACGCCGCGAAGAATCTCGTTGCCGCCGTATGACTTAAAAATGTCCGAAAATCTAAAAAGCACGTGTGGACCAAAAAGGAAAAGTGAAAAAGCGATCTTGGCCGGGGTCCCGTGGGCCCTGCCGTTTCACCTTTTCACTTTCTATCGCTCGGATCTGAGGTTACTTGTTGGCCGGAGCATTCGCCGGCTTGTCGCCCTCTTTCTTATCAGCCGGCTTTTCGGCCGGTTTCTTATCGTCCGCCTTCGGGGCAGCCGCATTTGCCGAGTTCGCCGTATTTGCCGTATTGGCAGCGTTCGCCGGAGCCGCGTTCGCATTGGAATCGGCAGGCTTTGCCGTGTTGGCATCCGCGGGCTGCGCCTTGCGGGCACCGCTCAGTTCATTCGGATTGTCAACGACCTTTTTTGCCAGGAAATTCTCGATCTTCGCCTCATTCATAGCGACCGCCTGGAACGAAGCCGCGAGCAGCTGTTTCCGAGCGCTGATGAGCGAATCGGTGACCTGCTGGCGCACACCCGGGCTCTCGAGCGTGAGCGATTCGTCCTTGTCGCTGCGTTCCTGGAGCTTGAGAATGAATAGCTTGCCCTTACCGCGAGCCGTGATTATGCCTCCGACATTCAATTGCGGGCTCATCAGCGAACCGGCGGTCTGATCGTCGAATTCCTGACGCAGATCGTCCTCAGAGAGATACCCGAGATCACCGCTCTGGAATTTGGACTGATCCTCGCTGTATTCGCGTGCAAGTGCCGCAAAATCCTGATTTGCCTTGAGCTTCATCAGGACCTCATTCGCTCGCAGCACTGCCGACTGTTGATCCACGGTCTGATCGCCTTCGCCGCTGTTCGACGGATCGATCACGATCGCTGCGAGCTTGACGCCCTTCTTTTTTACGAAGGCCTCTTTGTTGCCAGCATAGAATGCGTCGATCTCGGCATCCTTGGGCGGCTCGATCACTCCGGTCACTTTTTCGATCATTTTCTGGATGGCCATGGCTTTCTTGATGCCTTCGCGAAACGTCGCTTCGGTCAGCCCTGCCTCTTTCATTTCCTTCTCGATCTGATCGGCCGATCTGCCGCTCTGGGTCTTTTGCTTGTTTACCTCGGCAATGACCTCATCCTCGGTCGGGACAGTTCCCATCTTTTCGGCCTTCTGGAACATTACTTCCTGCTCGATCAGGCTCTGGAGCACCTGAAGCCGAGCGCTTGCAAGCTCAAGCGGAGAGAACTTCGCTTCCTCGCCTCCTGCCTGCTGCTTGAGGCCTCTGTCAACCTCTTCCATCTTGATGGCCTTGCCGTTCACCTTGGCCGCGACCTCGTTGCTGTCGCCAGTGCCGATGCCGCCGCCGCAAGCGCCTATGAAAGCGGCCGCCGCTGCGATCGCCGAAAAAGCAATGATTCTTGTTCTCATTTTCTGCACAATAATGGATCTACTCCCTTCCTTCGTTCCCACCTTCTGCCGCCGTCGCTTGACGCGGCCCGAGGTGATTTGCTATAAATTCAGTTTTTGAGTTTTTGTAAAACTCTTTTTGACCGTCTGCCCACATTTTGGAGGCTCTGATACTATGGCACAACGATGCGACATCTGCGGCAAAGGGCCGCAATTCGGAAACAATGTTTCACACGCCAACAACAAGACCCGTCGGCGTTTCAACCCTAATCTCCAGCCTGTTCGTGTGAAGCTGCCCGCCGGCGGCAACGCCCGCATCAAGGCATGCACTCGATGCATCAAATCGGGCAAGGTCATCAAAGCTGCCTGATCGGAGACGATCGTTAGATTTTCAATTCACTGCCGGATGCTGTCCAAGCATTCGGCATTATTTTTATCTCTCGGCCCGGGATAGCCGCGCGTCAAATGACCGCTATGCAGTCGATCTCCACACGGGCGTCACGCGGCAGCCTCGCCGCTTGAACTGTTGCCCTCGCCGGCTTATTGGTCGAAAAATACTCGCCATAGACGGCGTTCATAGCCGCAAAATCATTCATATCCGCCAGGAACACCGTCGTTTTGACCACGTCCTCAAGCGTAGCGCCCGCTGCAGCAAGCACTTCTGATAAATTCTTGAGCACTTGATGCGTCTGTTCGGCAACGTCCTCCGAGACGAACTCACCGGTCGAAATGTCGATCGGGATCTGGCCCGAGCAGAATACAGTGTTCCCGGCTTTGATCGCCTGAGAATAAGGTCCAATCGCTCCGGGTGCTTTTTCTGTTGAAATGACTTCGCCCATAACTGTCCCGTACCTGCTAACGCAAGCAAAAGGCGAATTATAACAAAGTTATGGGCCCAAGTGAAGCGGAGGCAGCGAACCAGGCCGGCCGCGTTCAGGTGTTGACACGTTCGACGGCAATGACGCCCGGCACGTGGCGGATCGCACCGACGACCTTGTCGAGATGTTTTTTGTCATAGACCTCGACGGTGACCTCGATCAGCCCGATATCATCTTTTGACACGTTCGCTCGTGCATCGCGGATTCCGGTCTTGATCTCTGCGATCGCATTCGTGATGCCGGCGAGCATCCCCGTGCGATTCTCCGTCGTGGCAAGTATTTGTACGGACTGGATCTCTTCGCGATCGGTCTTCGCCCATTCAACTTCGACGATCCGGTCGCGATTGACCATTAACTGATTGACGTTCTTGCATCGTCGGTTGTGTACGACGACGCCTTTGCCCAGCGATATATAGCCAATTATTTCCTCGCCCCTAAGCGGATTGCAGCAGCGGGCACGCGAGATCAAAAGGTTATCAACGCCTTTGACCACGATCGCGTCGTCACCGAGTCCGATAAATTTCCTGACCGCCTTGACGCCAGAGCTTATCCGCGTCTCTTGTCGCTTTTCTGGATCGAGTTCGGCGAACCGCTCCGGCCCAAGATGTTTTGCGATCACGTTGCGTGGGAGCGTTTTGCCGTATCCGATCGATGCGAGCAGGTCTTCGGCACGACTCAGGCCGTAGTCATTGGCGATCCGCTTCATCTCCTGTTCGTTGCTCAGGAGCTTTTTGGCCGTGACTCGGAAACGTTCCGCCTCGCGTTCGAGCAGCTTGCGTCCGAGGTCGATGGATTCCTGCCTTTGCTGCAGCGATATCCAATGCCGTATTCGGCTGCGGGCTCTTGAGGTGACCACGTGATTTAGCCAATCGCTGCCCGGATGAGAGTTCTGCGTGGTCAATATCTCTACGACGTCGCCATTCTTGATCTCGGTCCTCAGGGGCACGATCCGCCCGTTGATCTTGGCTCCGGTACAAGTGTCGCCGACGGCCGAGTGTACGGCATAAGCAAAATCGATCGGCGTGGCCCCGCGCGGCAGCTGCATGACCTTGCCCATCGGCGTGAAGGCATATACGTCCTTTGGGAAAAGATCGAGCTTGAGCGACTCGAGAAAATCCTCAGAATTCTCATTTGCCTCGGTCGTCTCGACCAGCGGAAGCAGAAGACGCTCGACCGTACGCCTGAGCTCGTCGAGGCTCTCATCATCGTCGTGTGTGCCCAGGGCGCTTTCTTTATATTTCCAATGCGCGGCAACGCCTTCTTCGGCGATGTGGTGCATCTCCTCGGTGCGGATCTGAACCTCGAAGGCCTGTCCGCCGCCCGCGATCACGGACGTGTGGAGCGACTGGTACAAATTGTCGCGGGGTATGCCGATCCAATCTTTGAACCTTTCGGGCACAGGCGTCCAGATATCGTGGACCACTGAGAGCGCTAGATAGCAATTTTTCTTATCGTTGGGAGTGATGATGCGGGCGGCAATAAGGTCGTAAACCTGTTCGAGGCGGATCTTTTGCTTATTCAGCTTTTTCCAAAGCGAAAAAAGGCGCTTGACCCGGCCCTCGACCCTGACGAACGGCACTTCGTTCTCACGCAATTTGGACTCGATCGTCCCTTTGATGTTGTCGAGAGCGGCTTCGAGTTCGGGCCTCCGTGCATCTACTTCTTTCGCAAGCCTTTTATATTCGTCGGGGTGTAAATTCTGGAATGCCAGGTCCTCGAGCTCGCTGCGCATCTTACCCATACCAAGCCGATGCGCGATCGGAGCGTAGATGTCCAACGTCTCTTGCGAGATCCGAGCCCGCTTCTCGGGCTTCAGATACTGCATCGTCCGCATGTTATGCAGCCGGTCGGCGAGCTTGATCAGGACGACCCTTACATCCGTGATCATCGCCAGCACCATCTTTCGGACGTTCTCGGCCTGTTGTCTTTCTTTTGAGAGGTCGCTGATATGCGCGATCTTTGTCAGTCCGTCAACGAGCATCGAGATCTCATCGCCGAACTGCTCGCGTATGGTATCGAGATCGACGAGAGTATCTTCGACGACGTCGTGCAGCAGTCCCGTCGAAACGCTCACCTCATCGAGCCTCATCTCGGCAAGAATTTGGGCGACCTCGAGCGGATGGATCAGGTAGGGCTCGCCGGACGCACGAGTTTGCCCTTTGTGATGAAGAGCCGAGAAAAGATAAGCGCGCCGGATCAGATCGACATCGGCCTGGGGCCGATTATCTGTGACGGTTGAAATGACATCGTCGATCCGGATCATCTTAAAGTCGGCATCTCAGCATTTCGGCCGCCGGGCCGAAGATAAAGAAAACGGTGATGCTCATTCAATTCTAAATGAGCATCACCATCGATTGGAAGAAAAATCCGACTACTTCTTATCGCCGCCGGTATTTCCAGCATTCGCGGCCTGAGCCGCCGCGGGGTTCTCTGCAGCTTCCTTAGCCGCGGCGCGTTTCTCGATCTCAGCCTGCAGTTTCTTGCCAAAATCGCTCAAAGCCGAGAAGTTCGTCTTCGCCGTTTCATATTCAGCCTTGGATTTATCCCGGTCGGCATTGTTGCCGTCCATCTCGGCGATACGAATGGTCTGATTCAGCATCGCCGCCTTATACGAACGAACGGACTCGAAAGCCTTTGAGAGTTCCGACATCAGCATAAGCTGAATGTCCGACGATCCCTCGATATTGAATGACGCGAAGTTCTTGACCTCCGCAGGCTCGAGGGCTATCGCTTTGGCGACGAGATCGGTCCCCTCAGCCGTGCACTGTTTCAACTTAGCAAAATCGTCGGCGCTCTCAGGCTTGACATACTGGTAAGCCTGTTTGCCGTCTTTGCCCGTCACGGTCTTTTTTGTCTTGTCGTTGTCCGAGATGTCGTTGGCACACGTATTGGCCTTGGAAGCGAGAGCACTGTAGGCCCTGGCACGAGCAGATGCTGGATAATCGGCGCTTGCCGCGACCTCATTTTGCCATTCCTTGGATTTGTCGGCCTGGCCGAGAGCATCGTAAAGACTCGCGATGGCTCCTGTCGTGCTGCTTATAGATGAGATCGCATTTACGAAACGCCTGACCGCCTTGTCATCGCCTTTGTTCGACTCGTAGGCAGCCGACGTATCCTTGTAGTCCTTGAGGAACTGGGGCAGGCTCTTCTTGTACTCATTCAGGGCCTCTTCCGCCCAATCCTTGCGCGAGCGGTCGCCGATGAACTTGGAATGCAGCGTTCTGGCAAGCGACAACTGAGCCGTGCGGCCCTCTTCGGTATCGCCGTTCGGATCAAGCGAAGCCGCATAACGGAACCGTTTTTCAGCCTCGTCGAACTTGCGGTTCTTATACGCGGACGCTCCATCGACAAGGTTTTGCCTGGCACGAACGCGATTGTAGAACGAGCAACCCGACAGCACGGTCGCCGCCAAGATAAACAATACGAATATCCCAATACGAGAGGATCTCATCATTTAGACTCCATTAAATTTCGGTGCAAAACGGACGGCGCCTGCGGCCGACCGGGCTTCTCTTGCCCCAAAGCTCCGACGTTCTTAGTTCTGCAAGTCGTCGATCTGAAGACCGATCGGCGACGCACCGGCCGATTTGGCGGCATCGATCACTTTCGCGACATCACCGTACTTCATCGACTTAGGCGATTTTAGGAACACGGTCTTCTCGACCTCGTTCGTGCCTTCGCGCATCACGCCGGCGTCCGTTCGCTGCTTGAAGATCTCACGAAGTTTAGCGTTGAGCTTCTCCGTGTCGTTCACATCGCCGAATCCTTCATTGTTGAGCGTAATAGCCCTTGTCTGGCTATTCAGAGATATCACCAGCGTCAGCGGATTCGGTTTGACGTCAACATTGTCCTGATTCTTCGGCTCGGCAGGCACACGCGCCTCGAACCGGCTCGGTTTGAGCGGCGTGATGACCATAAAGATGATCAGCAGCACCAAGAGCACGTCGATCAGCGGGGTAACGTTAATATTCGGCTTGGCCTCTTCACGAGAGCCGCCGCCTGACATTCCCATAACTTTCACTCCCAGGACCGGACGGTGCGGCGCACTCTGGGCCGCACCTCCCTGCCCTTTAGTTTGCGGGCGTATCGGAGCTGACGCCTTTCTTCTTGTCAGCCACTAGCCCAACCTTTTCTATGTCTTGTTTACGGATGACTTCGATAGCCTTGACCACCTGGCCGTAATCGACCTCGATGCCGGCTTTGAGGTAAACGATACGTTTGTCAGGCGTTTTGCCTTCCATCCGCTTCTTGATGACCTCACCGAGCGAATCGATCGGAAACTGCTCCTTACCAATGTAGAAGTTGCTGTTGTCCGGTATCGCGATCACGACCGAAGTGTCCTTGGCAATATCGCCGTCCTCGTCCGGGCTTATCATATCCCGAGGCAGATTCACCGAGACTCCGGCCTGCAGCAGCGGTGTTACGATCATGAAGATGATCAGCAGCACCAGCATGATGTCCACCATTGGAGTCACGTTGATCTCGGAATTGAATTCATCGGATCCACCGAGTGACATTCCCATAGGTCAAACCTCCTTCGCCCCGGAAAATCAACTCGGGGCATCAATGTGGAACCGAAACTAGCCTTTGAGCTGCTTCGAACGCTGACGAATGAAGTAGTCCACGAGTTCCGAAGCCGAGTTTTCCATTTCGACGCCGAAGCTCGCTACCTTATTCGTGTAATAGTTGAAGAGCCACACGGCAGGCACGGCCACGAGAATACCGAAAGCCGTAGCAACGAGCGCCTCAGCGATAGCTCCGCCGACCGCGCCGATACCGGCGGTCTCATTGGCCCTCAGGGCCTGAAACGCACCGATGATGCCGACAACGGTTCCGAACAAGCCCACGAACGGAGCGGTCGAGCCGATCGTCGCGAGCCCTGCAAGGCCGCGTTTGAGCTCAGCGGTCTTGACCGCGATCGCTCGTTCTAGAGCACGTTTCGAAGCTTCCATCTCGTCGGATGAGATATCAGAGCTGCCCTGATGAGCGGCAAACTCTTTGAGGCCCGACGACACGACCATCGCGAGGTGCGAATCTTTGTGCTTATCGCTGATGTTGATAGCTTCGTCGATGTTGCTGTTCTTGAGCGCCTGAGCTACTTTCGGGGCGTACTGCCTCGACTGCTGCTTGGCCTTGTTGAACGTCAGCCAACGCTCGATGCCCACGGCGATCAAAAAGACCGACTGGATAAGGAGCGTAATGATAACGCCCCAGCCGGGGATGGTCAGGCTCTTGGCGATATCGTACAGACCGAACGATACGCCTTCACTGAAGAAGAATAGGTACAAGCCCGAAATGTCCGATCCGACAAGGCTGGCTAAAAGTGTCATTGTTTTTCCTCCAAAGAAAATAGAAAAGATTCTCGATCCACGATCACGTTATCAAGAAAATTCGGGAGGCGGCTAAACCGCGGCCTCCCGAATCCCTCTGCCGCATTACTGCGTGAAATTATAGGTGATGACCCCGGAGACCTTTACGGCTTGTCCCGAGAGCAGCGTCGGGCTGAACCGGGCACCGCGAGCGGCTGCAAGTGCGGCCGGAACCAGCAGCGGATGTCCGCCGGCGGCGCTTGCCGACACGACACGGCCTTCCTCATCGATCAACACCTGGATGGTAACCTGGCCCGAAGCTCCCACAGCTTTGGCTGCGGGCGGATAGGACGGTTTAGGCAGGCTTATAGCCTTACCGTTGAGCACGCCGCCCGAGATGGTCTTGGGTGCAGGTTTCGGTGTAGGAGGCGGGGGAGGAGGTGCAGGCGTTCCGCCGCGATCCTCGTCATCACCACCACCGCCGCCGCCGAATTTGGTAGGCGCGCTGCCGGCTACGGCACCCTGGCCGCGTTCAACCGTAGCATACTGGTTGGTCACGTTCGTATCGCCCTGAACGGTCTTGACGTTCTCACGCATAGCGACGAAATTCGTCTTGGCAGTTTCGATCTTGTCGGGCGGTTTGACCGGGGTTGACATGATGTTCTGGATAAGTTCCTTGCGAACGTCAACATCGGGAGCAGTCTTTTTCTCAGGCTGCTTCTCTTCCTTCGGCGGCGGAGCGTCATCCGGCGGCGGCGGGGCCACAAGCGTCGATAGTTCAAGATCGCCGCCACCCATCGCATAATCCTTACCGAACAGGCTGTAGGTCCAACCGGACAAGAGCAATCCGACCGCGATGATCCCGGTCACAATGAGCAGCTCGCCCTTGATCTTGTTCTCGTTCGAATGGGTCTTCGATTCTACTAATTGGTCAAGCATTGTATTCCTCCGTTATGCTTTTCCGGTGCCAAACGTTCGTCAAAGTCTTCGGCCTCAGTTTAAATTACCTGCATCATTTGATGCATTACCGCTTGCCGCCGATGTAATCGACAGAAGCGGGATCTTTCAAGTTTTGTCGTCCAGTTGTCGGATGTATCCTGTGATCCAAATGAATGAAGGGTTCTATCGATTTACGCCGGCCCCGCCGAAACGAAAGCCCGTAAAATGAGACGAGTACCCATCATTCAGGATGCGGACATCCGCGAAACGACTAATTGACCAGCAACGATGCAAAGTCTAAAAGTTTGAGCGCCGAAAGTCAAGAATAATCGAGCCAAAATACGCAGGAAAAAGCCTAAAGTTTCAATAGGTTCAGGCAATTCTACGCATGGGACCCGACCCACGTCCGCGTACTAGCGCGTGACCGGCCTTCTGGTGACCGAACGCCTCGAAGCCGACGCCATCTTTTCGCCCATTTGGGGCACAAGCACCTCTTTGACGCGAGCTTCGCCGAGCTTGCCCTGCCACCAAATGGCGATCGGGCTCGCGATCGCGATCGTCGAGTATGTGCCTAGCGTCACGCCTACGAGAAGTGCGAGCGAAAAGCTTCTGAGCACCTCGCCGCCGAATATCACAAGCGATAGGACCGACAGGATCACAAGCCCCGACGTGATGATCGTTCTCGAAAGGGTCTGATTGATCGAGTCGTTAGTGATATCGAACAGAGTATCGTTCCGCCGTAGAGGGATGTTCTCGCGGACGCGGTCAAAGATAACGATCGAGTCATTCACCGAGAATCCGACAATGGTGAGGATAGCGGCGATCACCGTCAGGTTGACCTCCCATTGGAATACTGAGAAGAACGCCAGGACCATCAACACATCGTGAAAGACGGCGATCACGGCACCTGCCGCATAGGTCCAGTCATAGCGGAACGCGATATAGAACAGAATTCCCACCAGACCAAGCAGCGTCGCCATGACAGCCTGATTGCGTAGCTGAGCACCGGCGATCGCACCGACCGAATCGGTACCGACGATCATATATGCTGTGTCGGGCCGCTCGTCAAAACTAGTGTTCGGTTCCGCCTCTTTGCCAAATTTATCGAGCGCCGTGCGAACTCGGGCCGCACCGCTCTGCACCTGTTCCTGGCTCACGCCCTCGACGCCGTCGGCCGTAGCTGTCGAACCCTCGATGAGTGGGATCTTGATCAGCACCTCGTCAGGTTTATTGGTCGAAGACTGAATTACGGCATCGGAGATATTTGCGGCGTTAAGCGCTCCGCGGATGTCATCTTCGGATGGCCGCTCACGGAATTTGACGGTGACCATAGTTCCGCCGCGGAAATCAACGCCAAGATTGAAGGCGTCCGTACCGCCGGGCGACATATTACGCCCGACCGCCGATGCCAGACCGGCCAGCATAATGAAGATCGATATGGCGATGAAGATCTTTCGCCGGCCGAGCCAATCGAATTTGATGTTTTGAAACAGGTTATTCATTTCTTCTGCAAGCCGTCATACGACAGCACGCCATTAGGCGTTAGATACTCATTTTCTTCATACCGGGACGAAGATTAAGCTCCCAATTGAAGATGGTCCTCGAGACGAACACTGCCGTAAAGATATTGATCACGAGCCCGAGTATGAGCGTGACCGCAAATCCGCGTATCGGCCCCGATCCGGTCATATAGAGGATTATCGCCGAGATGATCGTCGTGATGTGCGTATCGATGATGGTGATAAAGGCTCTGTCAAATCCTAGCTTGATCGAGGCCGGGATATCGAGGCCGAGACGAAGTTCTTCTCTAATGCGTTCAAATATGAGCACATTAGAATCGACAGCCATACCGATACCGAGGATCAATCCCGCGATCCCGGGCAGCGTCAGCGTCGATTTGATCGTGATCAGCATCGCCATGGTCAAAATCATATTGAGCAGCAACGCAACGACAGCATTGATGCCCGAGCCGCGGTAATAAAGCAGCATGAACAATATGACAAAGACAAGTCCGCCGATCGACGCCTCGACACCGGCCTTGATCGAATCCGCTCCGAGGCTTGGGCCAACGGTTCGTTCTTTCTGATATTCGATCTTGGCGGGCAAGGCACCCGATTTGAGTGTAAGTGCCAGATCCTCAGCCGACTGTTTTGTAAATCGGCCCGAGATCTCGCCGCTGTCGAATATCTGCGACTTAATAAACGCCGCCGATTTGACCTCGTCGTTGAGCACGACGGCCATGTAATTGTTGATGTTCTTGCCGGTCCATTCGCCGAATTTTTGTGCGCCCGACGGTTTGAACGAGAACGCGATCTGATAATCGCCCTGTCCTCCGGTTCGCGAGATGGCCGCCGCGTCGCGGAGTTCGCTGCCATCAACGACAGCCGGGTACTCAACGACGACGTACTGTTTGGGCTTTGAGGTCGGGTCCTTCTGCTGACCGGCTGCCGACGGTTCGTCGCGTTCGGCATATGGCAATATCTTGCGATTCGGCGGAACGGTGCCGCCGAGAGACGCTTTTGCCGCCTCTTCTGTCGGATACGTGGTCACGGGCGACGGATTCGGTGGGCTGACGACCTTCATCAAAGCAAGGTTCGAGTCCGCACGGATGAGCTCTTTGATACGTTTCGGGTCCTCGACGCCCGGCATCTGAAGCAGGATCTGGCCAGACGTTTTTGCACCCTGACGCTGAAGCGTCGGCTCCTTTACGCCAAATGCGTTGATACGGCTGTCAATGATCTTGAGGGCCTGCTCGACAGCTTGATCCTTGAGCGTGACCTGCGATTGGCCGCCTAGCTGCCATGTAAGCGTTTGGCCGCTGGTCGTCTCGGTCCATTGCGACAGATCGACCTTTTTCTTTACGGCCTCAATGGCCTGAGCCGGGTCGCTGCCCTCGGCTAGTGTTATCGAGATAGCGTAATTGTCCTTTTCCGCTGTGACCTCGCTCGACGCGATCGTAAGCTTTGGCTCCGATGAATCCGCGATGGCGGTCTGGGCTGCCTGAGCGTTGTTCTCGGTCAGCGTTTTGAGGTATTCGTCGAGCTTGACCCTCATTAGCAGGTGCGAGCCGCCCTTGAGGTCGAGGCCTAGGTTGATGTTGGACGAGAGGTTGTTCTTGATGCCCTGCCACGTGAGATCCTCTGCGGTAGGCGTCCGCCTGGGCCCGATAACGAGGTAGATACCTATCAACGTGACGGCAAATATGATGCCCGTCCTGATCCACAATCCGGTTCTATTCATTGGTCTAGATACTTCGCGATGCTTAGTTGTCCGCCTTTTTGCCGACGACGGCGCTCTTGCCGATCTCGAGGAACGACTTTTCGGCGCTCTGGATAATAAGGCTGGTCTCCTTGATCTCTTTGACCTTGCCGATGACCCCGCCGCTCGTCACGACCTCGTCATTTATCTTGAGTGCGGCGATCATTTCCTGAAGCTGCTGCCTCTGACGTTTCTGCGGAAGCAGCACTAGAAAATAAAAGATGCCGCCCATCAACAGCAGCGGGAGAAGCAGGCTGAAGATCGAACCACCGCCGTCCTGAAAAAAAAGGGCAAATATAAGCATGTTAACTTCGCTCAAAAGACAAAAACGGAATGATATACATTTGCAGGGCCATTATCAAACGCCGCTGGCGGACTCATCGCCTAGTTTTGCAAGTGCGGCGGCGGCGAACTCGTTATAACGCCCGTCGATTATCGCCCGGCGTGCCTCGCGCATCAGGGCGATAAAGAACGCCAGGTTGTGATGCGATATGAAAGTCGCTGCGTTCATCTCACCCGCCTGATAAAGGTGCCGGATGTATGCTCGCGAGTATCTGCGGCATACCGAGCATGTGCAATCGGGATCTAGCGGACGCTCATCGCGGGCGTATGCGGCGTTTCGGATATTGAGCTTGCCGCGGGACGTGAATGCGCCGCCAGTGCGGCCGTTGCGTGTCGGTATCACGCAATCGAACATATCCACGCCGTGGCCGATCGCCGTGATCATATCCTCGGGCGTGCCCACACCCATCAGATATCGCGGAGCGTCGGCCGGCATCTGATGAGCGATATGATCGAGCACACCGTACATCACCTCTTTTGATTCGCCGACGCTCAAACCTCCGATCGCGTATCCGTCGAATCCGATCGCGACGGTACGCTCGAGGCTCTCGCTTCGCAGGTCAAAGTGCCCTGCTCCTTGAATGATGCCGAATAGAGCCTGTCGTCCGTCGAGCCCTTCGGGTGCGTTCTCGATCCGTCCGGTGTCGCTGCCGGAGTCCTGCAGTTCGTCAAAACATTGTCGCGAACGCGCAGCCCACCGAGCGGTGAGTTCTAGACTGGTGCGGGTCGCCTCGTGGCCCGCGTCGCCGGGCGGGCATTCGTCAAAAACCATTACGATGTCCGAGCCCAAAGCCGCCTGGATCTCCATTGAGATCTCCGGCGAAAGGAAGTGTTTACTGCCGTCTAGATGGGACCTGAACTCGACACCTTCTTCGGTCAGTCTGCGCAGATCATTGAGTGAAAAGACCTGAAATCCACCGGAATCCGTAAGTATCGCTCGGCCCCAGGTATTAAAACGATGAAGCCCTCCGAGTTCGCGTATCGTTTCGGGTCCCGGCCGCAGGAATAGGTGGTAGGTATTCGCGAGGACGATGCGTGCGTCCATTTCCTGCTCGAGCCATTCGAAACGAACGCCTTTGATCGCTCCCTGAGTGCCGACCGGCATGAAAACCGGCGTCTCGATCTCGGAGCGTCGGGTCGCGATCGTTCCGGCACGAGCACGTCCGTCTGCCGCGTCTATGTTCCAACGAAGCGGCCTCATCGGTTAATGTCAAAACGCCCAAGCAGAGCCCAAATGTTGCCGGCTCCCACGGCCGTCTCTGAAACGAACACGCCATTCTCATCGATCATCACGGCTGAAGGAGTTCCGTACATTCCGAGTTCGCCTGCCGTCTCGTGTTCGGGATCGACTATCACGGTCGCGGTGTCCGCAACGCCGTTGAGCGTGTCGATGCTATTGGTGAATATGTGAACCGACGGCGCTCCATCGGGCTTTGCCGAAAGCCAGTCAGTAAGATCGTCATGCATCTCGGCACAATGCGGACACGTCGAACTCCAGAAGACCAGAAGCGAACGTCTGCCGCGTAAACTACCGTCATCAACCACCTTTCCTGCGACATCATTAACTGAGAACTGCGGTACAGGCTGGCCGTACATGAATTTCGTAGGCCGTTCCCTGTCGTCGGCGAAAACTGCCGCCGGTGCGTCCTCACCTGCCGCGATAATGCGTTCTGCCATTGAAGTGATAGCTGCGTCGCCGACCGCTACGTGGCTTCGCACCAGTCCGTCGGCTCCGACAAAAACGGCGGATGGTGTCCATTTGGCCATAACGACGTCCGAGAGTTCGCGGTCGTTCTCGATCAGGATCAAGTGGTCGCGGACCGTATTGAATTTCGCAATGTTCGCTTCAACGTCACCTGACGAGACGATGAGGATACGCACACGGCCATCTAGTTCTCCGGCCCATCGGTCGATCTCAGGTGCCAAAGCTCCACACGGGGTGCAGGTCGGGCTGACAAAGAATGCGATGAACGGTTTGCCGTCGGAAAGGATCGATGCCAGATCTACCGTGCCGCCCGCGGCGGAACTCAATTCGAACGGCGGGAACATAGCTCCTATCGGGAGTCCGTCCTCGGGGCTGCCCGCCTCATCCCGCCGCACGGCGCCGCCTTCGGCCGCCATAAGCTCGATCAGGTTCAGCCGCTTTGACATCTGAGCGATCTCGCCCGTGATACGTCGTTGCCCGATGAGTACCAAAAGAGCGATCGCGGCGGCCGCGAAAGCGAATATCAAGGTCGAATCGTCGCGCGTCAGGTTCGCTAGTTCTGTGCCCTGCCCTCCCTGGGCACGAAATACAAGGATCGCTGAGGCGGCGAGAAACACTAAATTTCGCACGATGGCGGCGGCGCTTACGGGCTCGCTGTGGACCGCGCCGAAACAGTTGCAATCCGGTGAATTGCCTCGCGATAGCTGATAGAGCATCGCCGCCGTGAACGTGACCAGCATCGCCGACGCAAGGACCGCTCCCGGCCAAGAAGCCCCAGGCCAGAGCAAAAGCGCCGAGACCGCGATCTCGACGATCGGCAGCACGTATGCCATGACCGGCACGATCAGCGGCGGCACACCGAAAGATATAAGCGATCTGCGGCCTGCGTCGAGGTCGCTGAGCTTGCCAAAGCCCGCCACAAAGAATATCGCCGCAAGAGCAAGCCGTATTATGAGAATCACAAGGTCCATTTGTCGATAATTTCGTCGCTGCTATTTCTTGTCTTTCTTCGATTTGTGCCGCTCGATCAGACGTATCGGCGTGGCAAAGAAACCAAACTCTTCTCGCAGGCGGTTCTCGACATATCTTAGATATGAGAAATGCAGCCCCGGCTTGCCTCCGGATGTGAACAATACGAAAAGCGGCGGCCTCGTCCCGCCCTGCGCGATGAACTGGACCTTGAGCCGCGAGAAACCGCCTTTGACCGGAGCCGGTGCCGTTCCGCCTTTGGGCTGCGAGATCATGTTCTCAAAGAAACGATTGAGCCGAGACGTCTGAATCTTGGTCGTTCGAGCATCGTAGGCTTCAGCCACGACCGGCAGGACCCGCTGCACACGCTGGCCGGTCAGAGCCGAAATCGTCAGCATCGGAGCCCAGTCGAGGAACTTCATCTGCCGCCGCAGTTCGCGTTCGAATTCGTAGATGGTGTTCGTCTCTTTCTCTTCGACCGCGTCCCATTTATTTACAGCGATCAAGATCGAGCATCCCGAATCAAGCGCGTAGCCCGCGATGCTGGCATCGAGGTGCGTCACACCCTCGACGGCGTCCAATACTAGTATCGCGACGTCCGTGCGTTCGAGAGCTTTGCGGGCCATCACGACCGAGAGCTTCTCGGCCATCTCGGTCGTTTTGCCTTTGCGGCGGATGCCGGCCGTATCGATCAGCAGGAATTTGCGGCCGTCGGCGGCCATCTCGGTATCTATCGCGTCGCGCGTCGTGCCACCAATAGGCGAGACGATCACACGCTCTTCGCCAAGTATCTTATTGAGCAGCGACGATTTGCCTACGTTCGGCCGTCCGATGATCGCCAGCCGGATAATATCGTCTTGTGGGCCGTCGTCGTCTGCCAAGTCTTCAAATTCCAGCACGTCTGTCAGCGAATCGAGCACGTCCCCGATACCGCTGCCGTGCTCGGCTGAAATGGGCAGCACGTCAAATCCGAATCGATGAAACTCCGCCGCTTCGTCCTCGACGCGTTTCGATTCTGCCTTGTTTGCGGCAACAAAGACCGGCTTGCCCGTATTGCGAAGCAGGACAGCGAGCTCTTCGTCGAGCGGCGTGATGCCGGCTCGCGCGTCCACGACCCAGAGGATCGCGGACGATTCGTCTATCGCGGCTGACGCCTGCTTGAATATATTCGCGGGTATGACGGCGTCGTCGTCCGGCACGATGCCGCCCGTATCCACCAGACGAAACGTATGCGCCCGCCAATCGACCTCGCCGAACATCCTATCGCGCGTAATGCCAGGCTCGTCGCCAACGATCGCTCGACGCGAACCCGTCAGGCGATTGAACAGCGTCGATTTGCCGACATTTGGCCGGCCGATAATGGCAACAAGCGGCTGCGTCATACGAAATTGTGATTCTAGCAAATCGGCTGTATAATTTGCGAAATGACCGAAAACTCGATCGCATCCGCCGTCTCGATACTCAGAGTCACTCCGTTCACGCTTCGTGAACTGCTCGGATCTCTGCCACAACAACTTACCGCGTCGAGCGGCGACCGAGGCGATTGGGCGCCGCACGATGTCGTGGCTCATCTCATTCACGCGGAGCTGACGGATTGGGTCCCTCGGGCCGAGGTGATACTCGCACAAGGCATCGACAGGCGATTCCCGCCTTTCGACCGCGACGGTCAGTTCGCTATGCCGGCCAGATCGCTCGGCGAACTCCTCGACGAACTGGCGGAGTTCCGGCGGCACAATCTCGACAAACTCGCCGGCTGGGAACTTGACGATGAAAAGCTTGGGTTACGAGGCGTACATCCGGAGTTCGGCGAAGTGACGCTTGGCCAACTGATCGCGACATGGGCGGTACACGACCTGACGCATTTGCGCCAGATCGCAATTCATATAGCGCGGCGATTTACCGATGATGTTGGTCCCTGGCGAGCCTATCTGTCGATACTTAAGTGAGGCGGTCAGCCTTTTACAAAATCGTAGGTGACCCTGATCCGGATCGCTCCCGGCAGCACCTCGGGAACAGCAGCGACGGCTTTCATCCGCATTGTCCCTCCGCTCTGAACCGGAAAACCAAATGATATGCTGTCGAGTTTGACGACCTCGATCGGATTGAGCCGTCGATCGATACTTCCCTGCAAAAGCCTTGCGATAAGATTGCTGCCGACGCCGCCGGTCCCGTTGAGATTGACCTTTGCTACCCGCACACGGCCGATCAGCCGCTGGCCGTCGCGGTCGAACTCAAGATCAAGCACAGCGTCGGCCCAACCGGCAAAATCAACGCAGCCGACAAATGGCGGTGAATAGTTTCCCTCGTATGCTAGCGGTATCAGTATGCGGCCGTCGCGGAATCGGACGGCCGTTCGGACGCCGTTCATTTCCCGAAGAATGCGTACGCTCTGATCGCAGGTCGATGCGGCCTGATCAGGTTCGCCTTTGATCCAATACAGCGACGCTCTCGGCGAGATCGAGGCGACCGCCAGGTCGGGATCGGCCGTGCGGTTGCCAGCTATTGAGAACTGCGGCGGCTCGAAATTCTTATAGATCGAGTCAAGGAACGCGTCAAAGAAAGCTTCGTCGAGGGTGATGGCCACGTCGGCACGCTGGCCGAAAGCAGATGCAGACGCGGCTATCGCGATCAGGATGGCGGAAAGGTACTTATGCATGTCATCAAACCTCAGGCGAAGCTTTGATGCACTCACCGGAGCAAAAAGATCGACGAAAATAACTTCACAGTCCGCTACGGATGATGTCGTGGAGCCGGAGCATCCCGACGCAGCGGCCGTCCGTCTCAACAACGGGCAGCACTGAGATCTGCGACGGACGGTCCTCCATCAAACGTAGCGCGTCGAAGGCGAGTGTATCGGGTGACGTAGATATCGGGCCCGCGGTCATCATCCGGCCGGCATCGAGCGACGTCAGGTCTTCCGGCGAAGTGCGTTCGATCGTTCGACGAAGGTCGCCGTCGGTGACGATCCCTACGAGTTTGCCGCCGTCCACTACATTGACCGCGCCGAGGCCGCTGTCGGAGATAGCTTTGACGACGCCGAGCCACGTATCCGTCGGGCTGACCTCAGGGCTCGCATGCATCAGATCGACAACGCGAAGCGTCAAACGCTTGCCCAGGCGGCCAGCAGGGTGATTTGCCGCAAAATCCGCTGCACTCAATCCCTTGGCCTCCATCAGCGTCATTGCGATCGCATCGCCTATGGCCAAAGCGACCGTTGTCGAGGCCGTCGGAGCCAAATTTAATGGGCAGGCCTCCTTATCGACAGAAGCGTCGATAGCAGCCGCAGCCGAACGCGCGAGTGTCGAATCCATGTTTCCGACGATCGCGATCAGCGGGACGTCGCGGCCCGCAAGCGACGGCAGCAGGGCGATAAGCTCATCTGTCTCACCGGAATTACTTAGCGCGATAACAACATCGCCCGCGGCTACGACGCCGAGGCTGCCGTGCAGTGCATCGGTCGGATGCAGAAAAACGGCCATCGTTCCGGTGCTCGTCATCGTCTGCGCGATCTTTTCGGCGATAACTCCCGATTTACCGACACCCGTAACGATGACCTTGCCGCGCGCTCCGAGCACCATATCGAGCGCTGAGCGGGCCGCCGCGTGATCGAGCCGCCTCGACGCAGCGACGATCGCTTCGGCCTCGGTCCGCATTATCTCAACGATCCGTTCAGGCCCCGACATTGCTATTTGAAGAACTCCTTCGTGTGCTTGCGGACGTAGTCCTCGATGGCCTTTGCCGTCTTCATCCCCTGCAGCTTTTCGTTCGCATCGCTGTCCGTGGTGAAGCCCTTGCCTGTGTTGACATAAACCGCGTTCTGCGGATATGAATCACGGGCCGACAGACACGAGCCGGCCATGATCACATCGACAAGTTTGTCGCCGTTGAGGTCGTCGAATGAGATGGCCTCGACCCAGCACGCACCCATACCGTCAAAAGCATCAGGAAGGTCATAAACCTTTTTGCCGTCCTTGAATATGTGAAAAGTCGATCCGCGCGGAAGGTCCTTAGCGTCGAGCATGTCTTCTTTGCTGCCGAACGTGGCAAAACACGAGCCTTTGAATGGTTCGTTGTCGAACGGGAAGGTCTGCTTCGGGATAGCTATTTTGCCCGGCATCGACAGCCCTTTGCAGTCGATCTTTGCGGCCTCAGGCTTCGTTTCCGGGGTCGGCGATGCCGTACCCGCAGCGGGTTTCTCGTTTGCGGCCGCGTTCGAAGTATTTGCAGTATTAGGCGAATTGCCTGTTTGAACATTGCACCCCGAAATAGCCACAAGCGAGCTGAGAAAAACATTCAAAAGGATAATTTTCATAAAGTTGGCGGGCCTGAGCGGCCGCGAACCGATATTAGCGGATTTTGTTCGATTCCAAAACTCGAACCATTTATCTGGAACGAAGGTTTCGCAGCAATACTGACGTCACGTTCCGTTTGCCGCGGCTGAGGATGATCTGTTTGCCGTCACGAGAATAGGCATAATTGAATATGAGCTCGGTCTTTAGATCGGTCATCCGCGTCGGTTCGCCGCCCGTCAGTTCCTGGCGCCAGAGGTCGGTTACCTGGTCCTTTGTTTTGTTGAATACCAGCGGGCACGCGTCTGACCCTGTCTTTCCTTTGTCCGGATGACAAGAGCTTGATCGGGCTGCTGCTCCCGGCCGTGCAGGTCGTGCGAAAGGCAGGCGATCAAGCCCGGAACATCTAGGTAAGTTGTAAGGCCGCGTCCGCCAAGTGCGAGCGCGGCCTTTTTCCCCGCTTCCGGGGGCCTATTCCACAACCACTAAATCGGTCGCCGTGCGGCCAAAGGTTTCTGGATGATACATCTCTTCTGCCTTTGCCGGCGGAACTATGAAGCGGCCCGGCGTCGTGGCTCGGGTCACGTACGAGTAATTGTAAACGCCTTCCCACAACAGCGAGGCAAATGCCTCAGCCCGCTCGTCACGGAAATTCTGATGCTCGAACCAATATCGGCTCCACCACCAGGAACCTCCGAACGAGCGGCTTGAGAATGCGGCGACCGGAGTGACGCCGGCATCTGTATCCGCCGGTATCGACTCCGTGACAGCGAGTCCCGGATTGAGTATCTCGAGTCCCGCAGGAAGCTGATCGACCAGAGCCACGTGGTATCGGCGAGCCTGAGCGACCATCGTAAGCCGCACTCTGACGCGAGCGCCTGATCTGATCGTCCACGTCCCGTCCGCGTCCTGCTTGACGTCGTCCTTGTCGTCCACCGCCTCGTATCGACGCAGCACAGTAAAGCCGTAGTCGGCCGGGTCGAGCTTCAGGTTGCGCGGAGCATATTTCATGCCGATGCGGTAATAGAGCCGTCCCGCACCTTGCCGATCTATGAGCAGATTTGCCGACCCGCCCTGCTCGGCGAGATATTCCATTGGGATGGTCAATTCGTTAGAATCGACCGAGCGTCCCTTGAATATCTGTTCACCGGCATAAGCATTGCCGAGCCATATACGTGCCACCATATCGGGTGTCACGCTCTCGAACGCATTAAAGTACTTGTCGAGCGCCAGCAGGATGAAAACGTTCTCCTGGGTATTAGACCAGGCTCCCTTGACCCGATTGTCCAGCAGCCCACGCACGAGCTTCGGTATCAGGTCGCTGCTCCGGTCGGCCTTGACCAGAGCTTCGAGCAGAACGCCGTCGGCCCTGCGGTTCGAGTACATTATGAGCCAAGCTCCGTCGCCGTAGTTCGTGACGAAATTTGCGGTCGATGCGGTCTCTGTCGTCCGATTCATCAGGAATCGCAGGATCGCCGTCCGCTCGTTCTCCGAACCCTTATCGTCGGCGAGCACGGACAGCGTCCAGCCGAGAGCCTCGAACGGCATCTTCTCGATCGTCGCCTCGGCAAGCAGCTTTTTGGTTTTGCCGATGTCCTTGTCTCCGGTCAAAGCTCTGACATACAGGGCATAGGCCGAGATCGTCCAACGCACTTCCGGCGAGTTCTTGTACCAATCGTCAAAATGCTTCTCGATGTCCTTCAGATACGGTTTCGTCCGATCGAGCATCCCGTCGGGCACCTTGTAGCCTTTGGCTTTGGCCAAAGCCAAAGCGTGTGCTACATGGACGGTCAGGAACGGATACGAGTAGCGCTCCTTGTCGCGGGTCCAAAGCCCGAAACTGCCGTCAGATCGCTGTCGCGACGCAAGTATCTCGATATCGCGTGCGAAACGCTTGTTCAGCTCGTCCGCCGAAGGCATATCCTTTGCCTTGAACGCCGTCAGGACGTCGCGGAGCGCGGCGGTTGAGATCATTCGCGATGATATCTGCTCCGAGCATTCGTAAGGATAGCGATACAGCGAGATGTAAGCGTCGGTCAGCTCCTGGAGCTGCGTCGAGCTGGTCGTAACCTCAAGCCCGCCGAACTGCGGAAATACATCGGGCGGTGCCGCAACGGGTTGAATGATCGCGCCGTTCTTGTCCGTAGTGCCGTATGTGGCGAATGCTTCGGTCGTCGCCGGTGTCCAGACCGGCAGTTCTATTTCGGCGGCGTCTGAGAATTTGCCGCTCGAGGCGACGAACTGGAATCGGGCCGTGCCGGCCTTGACGGTCGATACTGGGAATCGGACCTCGGCCCTGTCGTTCGCCTTTACGACGATACGCCGCCCCGCTGACGAGCTTTCGCGTGGTTTGCCGCTGTGCAGTATCTCACCGAGTATCACGGCGTTCGAGGCGCGGATCGCCACATCGACCGACATATCGGCATCGGTCTGGTTCTGTATCACGACCGGCACGTCGGCACGATCGCCGAAATTGAGGAATCGCGGAGCGCTCGGCCGCACCATAAGCGGCTGCCGCGCCGTGATCGATGATTCCGCCTTACCGAATCGCCGCCCGCTGTCAACCGAGACGGCCGTTATGCGGTAGCGGGTCAGATTGTCTGGAAGCTTGAGCTCGATGCTCGCCTCTCCGTTCCCGTTGGTAAGTACGGTCGGCGACCAAAGGGCTAAAGCATCGAAGTTCTTTCGCAGCTCGATAGGCGTTTCGCCCGCTGCGTCAAGTGCAAAAGTGTTCTCGGAGGCGCTAGCCCCATCAACAGTTACCAACTGTGACATTGACCTGGCCGCCATCGGCAGAGCCTCAACCGAACGCTTGAGATCGGCTCCGCCGCCCTGGCCCATTACGATATCGTTGGGGTTCGCAAGCAGCACGTCCTTTCGGAGTTTATGATCGCTCACGCCGGGTTGGCGGATAGCATAGAACGCTCCGGATGGATCGCTGATAGAGTATTTCGTCAACGCCAATACGCTTTCGTCAACGATCACAAGTGCCACTTCACTATTGGCAACAGGTTCGCCTCGAAAATCCCTTACATTGACCGACACGGTCGTTTTCCCTCCCGGCGAAAGAGTCTTGTCGGCGGCCTCAGCCGAAACCTTAAGCTGCCGCGAAGCGATCGAGATAGGCAGATCGAGCGTTCCGCTGGCAAAGGCAGGCCGCGTCCCCAGTTTCGGATCAGTTTCTCCTGAGTCGGTTTGTCGCGGAGCCGCGCCTACGAGATCGACCTGGGCGAAAATGTTAGGCAAATAGCCGGCTTCGACCGGCACCCTCAGCGTTACCGACGAATCCCGGATCGTGAATCGTTCGGTCTTTACAAGACCTTCGCGGCGAAGCGTCAAAACGCCCTCGGCGGGTGTGAACGGCGATATCACCAGAAGTTCAGCTACGTCGCCGGGTGCGTAGTCTTTCTTCGACGGTATTATCTGAACCTCTTCTTGTTCGATATTACGTTTTGGCTGTTGATTGCCGCCGGGTACCCAGATGGTGATCTCGCTCTCGTTGAACCGCTCGCGGTCATCCATGACGGTCGCTGAGATGGTGTAGCGTCCGCCTTGTTTCGCCGTGAAGGCGCATTCGGACGGTTTCTCGCCGGACCGTACCGTGCAGAATTGTTCGTCGATCGTCTTTTCCGCCCAAGCTCCCTTGTCGAACTGCCAATCCTTTAGGATCGCATGGATCTCGATGTCGCGGCCCGACGCTAGATTGCCGTCTATGTAGGTAGCGATCGATTCGATCTTTATCTTTTCGCCTTTTTGGACAAATGTCCGCGGCGAACGAATTCCGACATATAGCGACGCAGGATGGACGAGCATCGATGCGGTCGAGCTCCATGTCTGCCGGTTTACGTCCTGGACAGAAGCGGCTGCGGTGACGGAGTAAGGCCGAGGCGGTGTCGCCGAATCGAGATCGATCTTGAGTACGTGTTTACCTCCGGTATCGGTCACGCCCTTGAATGACTGGCTCGTGCCGCCATTGTAGCCGCCATAGTAGCCGCCGATATTGCGGCCGCGGCCCGATCCGCCGTATCCGCCATCATACGATCGCCACCACGGCACCCACGTCCCGAACGTAAAATCGTCGCGGTTGGGCGGCGTATAGTTCGTCTGGACCGCAGACACCGTCCAATTTGTCTCGGCATTGGCGAGGCCGCCGCCCGCGTAATATTTGGCCTCGACCGACGCAAGCACGCTCGACCCCACGATGTGCGGCCCTTCGGTCTCGATCCTGGCCGAGACCTCAAATTCCGGCCTGCGAAATTCCTGTATCTGGAATTGGTGCGAATAGCTCTCGACAGCCGAGCCTTCGGCGATGAACGCAACACGAGCGTAACCGAGATTCGCATTGTCAGGCAGCTTGAACTTAAGATCGAACGCACCGAATGGATTTGTCGTGACCGTTCCTTTGGCGATCTCGTTATTGCGCGGGTCTCGTGCCGTCCAGTTGTAGGTCAGCGGAGCATCGAGCGGTTGTATGTCGCCCGTCTTGCCGCCAGTGACCTTGCGAATATACCCCTTGATGGCGACCTCTTCCTTGGGTTTATAGAGCTTGCGGTCATCGAACGCGAACCAACGGAGATCATCCGAGACATTCCTGCGATACCAGCTTCCTGTTTCGTTCCAGAGGTATTCGCTGTTCTCGGGCAGAAATGCTGTGTCGCGGCCGAGTTTGGCTATTAGCATGTTCTGGCCTTTGCCTGACGCTCTTTCCGGAAGCTTGAACCTGAGGATCCCGTTCGCACCGGTCCGGTTGCTCTGCGCCGGCTCGACCGTCTCGGCAGCCGCACGCGAACCGTCCGGTTCGAGTATGTCAACATCTCCGCTGTTGGGCCCGCGAACGAGCCCTGCGATCCAATTTGAAAGCCGCTCTAGCACGCCCGGCTGTTCGGCAGATGCGGCTGAACCCTCCGGTTTGCCGTCGTCCGGGTAGATGGACATCTCGGCACCCGCCAGCGGACGACCGGTTTTGAGGTCGGTCGCGAAACCTACCAGCTCTGCGTTGTCAACGAACGCATCGAGGCCTATCTGCGTCGCCTGCAGCCAGGTAAATATGCGCGTCCGGTCGTAATCGTTGCGGCGAGCAACGGGTTCGATATCGAGGATCACATTGCCGAGCCCGCCGTTTAGCGCTTTCGCCAGATCGATGCGGGTCTCGACCATCTCGTCGGGTTTGGACGCGACCTTGATAACCTCGTCCGAAACCAGGCGGCCCGGTATCGCAGGCCGTCGTCCATCATCGTAATTGAGCCGGGCAGCGTACTGCGAGAACACATAGAAATCCGTCGGCACGACGCTGTAGATCTTGACCCGCAGTTCCGAATGATTGACCGAATACACCGAGTAAGCCGGCTTTGCATTCGGATCGAGTACGGCGAAGTTCCCGCCTTGAGAACCGAGCGACATCGGGGCACGGCCGACCTTTATCGTTGCCGTCGCGGTTTTGCCTAACTGCTGCCCGAACGTGTCCCGGAGCGTTCCTGCGACCGTGATCGTGTATGTGGTATTTCCTCTCTTGATCCCCGAGATCTGGATCGTGTTGCCGGACGGATAGATCTTTGCGCCTTCGATCGCGGGTGAAATGGTCACAAGTTCCGGCGAGAAACTGCCGCTGTCGAGCGAATTGTTGAACTCGAGCGCCCACGAATCCAGCGGTGAGCAATCCTTGTTATCGCGCCATCCGCAGTATCCGCGGCGAAATTCCAGAGGGCTGTAGGTCTGGAACGAGAAGCTTTGCGTTTCGGTCGTCACAAGCGGGCCTTCGGCAGAAGGTGTGCCTTTCTCGACCACAACGCCGATCGGCGATGCGCCCGGCAAGGCATTCTCCGTCGAGCCGTTTGAATTGACCGCTCGGAACGCAAGCCAGCGTCCGGGCTGTACGACGCTTTTGTAGTAGGCGATAGTGCCGTCCGACGCTATCTCTTCATCGGTCGCAAGCCTCACAGCGATGCGTTTGCCACCCGACGAAACGCTGATCGTTTTAATCACGGCTGAAGGATCGATCGCCTGATCGAATGACATGAACATGATCTGATCACGGCGCGTGATGCCTCCATTCGGGAACATCTGCTCCACCTTGGGCGGCGGCGTGGTGAACGTCCAAGTAACGTCCTTAGCGAGCAAGAGCCCGGTCGCGGAACGCGTACCCGCAGGCACTCGGACCGTAAACCGCGTCGCCATCGGGAACCGTTTGTCGGTGTCGAACGTCAGCGTCTTGGTTCCGAGCCATCGCCAGCGGCCTTCGACCTGAGGCGAGAACTCGACCGGCACATATTTCGCTGCCTCCTCCTGCGAAGTGACCGCGACCATCGGCTGCGAGAATGTGACATTGAGATCAGGCGCGAGCTTGATCTCGCCTTCTGGCGAGTAGCGGACCACGTCCAGTTTTTGCCCGCTCGTATCGACCTTCGGCGTGCCGCGGTCGTCACCGGAAGGAAACTTTACAGGTATCCGCGTGCCGGTCTTTGGCGGCGGCAGGGTGCCGAGACGCTTGCGGAATTCAGCCTCATCGGACGGGTCGGACTTTATAGCGGGAACTCGTTTTAGCAGCTCGTCTGGGTCGCCCAACGCCTCGGACGGCACCGGCGTGGGCTTAGTGCGGGCCTCGGCTCCTTCGACGCCTTCGCTCAGGCGAAATTTGAGCCCGCTGCCGTCATCTTTAGCTCTTTGTTCCATCATCTTGCGTATCGCCTGCGCGTTCACGGCTCCGAATTGAGCAACGCTGCCGAAATAGATACTTAGTAGGAGAAGGCCTGCGATCGATCTTTTCATTTTGGGGTCACCTTGTAGCTATGATTCTCGCAGCCCGCCATCGGCTGCCTCATGGTCTATGAACGCCGGGGGACAGCGATACTTGCATTTTTCTGAGGTTCACAGATCGTCGATTATGCCGAGTGCGGCCTCGGTCCCGCCCTGTGTGATATTGACCAGCGAGCCGGCTCCGAGCCTTACCATGCCGCCTTCGACATCGCCGGCGAACAAGAACGGATCGAAATCGACGTTCTGCTCGACCATCCTTGCGCCGTTCTCGTCAAAATACGGCATCGCAGCCTTCTCGACCGGCACACGAAGCTGGACGATATGGCCCTGGTCGAGCGCTTCGCTGATGGCATCGTCCCAGGCGGACTCGTCCGCTTCCCATCCAAATACGATGCCGTGGCCGCCGTAATCGTCGTTAGGCTTGATAACGAAGGATGAGCGTTCGCGACGGATTAGGCCGGGAAGGTCGTGCTCGACACCGCGAAACAGCGTTCTGGATTCGCGGACCACACGCGTCCAGGGCACGTGTGCACGAATGGCTGAAAGCTGTGCGGGCGTGAAAAGCCGCTCATATCGCTCGGCGGTGAGGATCGCAAAGCTCGACTTTTTGTGCGGGATCTTTGACCGAAAAGGATTGATCATGCAGACATCGCGATTCTCAAGAGCGACATAGAGCGGGTGCGTCTCGTCAAATCGCTCAAGGAACTCGTGGATGATCACGCGTTTGAAGAAGATATCGATCTCTGACCCGCGAGCGTGCAGCCGCGTACCACTTAGGCCGAGCTCGTGCGGGTCGCAAATCATCGCGTCGAGTCCGGCCGAGCGAAAGTAATCGGCGAGCAGTTCGAATTCGGCGGCCGTGTCCACGCCTTCCCAATCGACGATAGCTATCATCGGCTTTGCTTTTTCGCCGCCGGACCGCGAATATGCGTCGAGAACGGCCGCTAGGAGCCGCTCCATCGGCCTCGGGAACGTCACACGCTCGTTCGAGATGAATTCCCTTACCGCCGGAACATTGTCGAACAGCCGCTCGAGCGACACCTGATCGCCCACGCCGGCCGGATTCTCGCCGTTGTATTCGAGGAACGCGAATCCGTCGCCCGCAAGGAATGTATCTAGCCGGCTCGTGATCGATACATTCTCGAATCCCGGGTCGAGCCTCGCCCAGCGCGCCTCTTTCTCTGTGACGCCGAGCTCCGCCATCAGCGCGGCATCGCCGAGCGCGGCCTGCGTGATCGCGTTGAACGCTCCGAATAGATGAGCCGCCGCGGCTCGGATCGCCTGATATCGCGAAGATTCAAGAAAATACGGCCTCGGATACGGGCAGATCGGCCGCGAACCGTGCAGTATGCCGCTCCGACGCTGCTGTTCGTTCAGCATTTCGAAGAGGTCAAAGTCCCGTTCGTGCTCCGCGATCAGCCTGCGGTCGAGGTCTGCGATGGCTTCTTTGGCAGCTCTGCTCATCGGCAAATTTATCGGTCGTGAAGGATGAGAATATGGTTCAGCAGTTAATTTAGACCAATTTGCCACGGATAGCTAACCTCGCTCACGCGGCAGGCGGCAATATCTTCTTTCATTGGAGCGTTTTCCTGTTATACTTGTCGCTGAAATTGCAACTTTGCCGTTCGCCGCGTCGTAAGGTGGGTAGCTGTAGTTTGCTGTTTTACATTTTTGAGGAGCGGATCATTGAAATGGGATTGTGGGCACGGATAACCCGAGTATTCAGGGCCAGCACAGGTGCGGCTCTGGACAAGATCGAAAATCCTGAACTTGTTCTCCAACAGACCATCAGGGACATGCGCGACCGCATACCGGAGCTTAACAACTCCGTCGCACAGGTCATGGCCACGGAGCGGCTGCTGCAGAAGAACAAAGAGAATTTGGACAAGCAGGTCATCGATCTCGATTCTAAGATCAAGGCCGCTGTCAAAATGGGCCGCGACGATATCGCAACGGCCTATATCGGCCAGCTTCAGCAGGCTCAGGTCGATGCGGAACGCACGAGCGCACAGCTCGAACTCGCTACCGCCGCGTCAGCCAATGCTCTGAAAGCAAGGGACAATTACGTCCTGAATATGAAGAAGCGCACCGCGGAGGCGATGCAGCTTATCTCCGCCGCCAAGCAGGCCAAGCTCCAGGAGCAGCTTGCACAGACGATGGAAGGCTTCAATATCGGCGACGACGCATCGACGTTCAACGAGATGCGCGAAAAGATCGAACGCCGGGTCGCGGCGGCAGAGGCCAAGCTCCAGCTTGGCACGTCGTCAGTCGATTCGCAGATGGCCGACATCGAACGCGAGGCGATGGACATCCAGTTGCAGGACAAGCTGCTGGCATATAAGCAGCAGATGGGCCTGCTCGGAGCCGCTCCCGCGACCGATAGCAAGCAGATCGCCGGCACGTCCGCCGACGAGGCTGAAGTGCTCGAACAAGTACTCGTTAACGAAACTGAAGATGCAGCGGGCTCGAACTGATCGCAGGCGAGCGATCGAGGCAGATTAACGCCGCCCACCAGATGGCAGATATCGCGAAATACAAACAGGGCGTCGATCGGTTCAATTCCAGCTACCTCAAGGAGGCTCTGTCCGAGCCTTATAATTTTTGGGGAATGGCGGGTTTTCTGGCCGTGGCCGCTTTTACCGGCAGCGTGATCCCGCTGCTGCTCGCGCTTGTAGTCGAGGTAGTTTACGCGACCGTCGTACCCAATCTGCCGGTTTACCGCCGTCACGTCGAGCAGCGGTACAAGGAAAGGGCGTTGGCCGCGTACAAGGCCGATCGCGAGGCTCTGATCAAATCATTCACCCAACGCGAACGCGAAGCCGTAGAGTATCTGCGATGGCTGAAAGCAAAGATCCAAGACAACTATCGCAAGTTCACCGGAGCGGTCGAACTGCCGTCTAATCTAAAAGCTCTCGACCAGCGGTGGGAAGACTTCGTCGATCTGCTCGACGTTTATCGCCGACGGAAACAGCATCTCAAGACGATCAACCGAACGACGGTACACAATCAGTTGTCGCAGGCGTATCGTGCAATGGAGTCTGCCCCTGACGACAAGACAAAACGGATACAGCAGACCAACGTCGAGATACTGAAACGCCGCATCGCGTCTTTTGACGAGATCGAACGAAGCGTAAAGCTGGTCGAAGGCCAACTCCAGTCGATCGAGAATTTCTTTAGCTACCTGAACGATGAGATCGTCACGATATCGACGCCCGAGAAGTTCTCCCTGCTTGATTTCGAGCAGCTCTCCGATTCCATAGCGATGACCAAACAGATGCTCGACGCAACGGCCGACGACGTGGGCCAGCTCGACCTCTACAACCGCGAAATGGGCAATCTCGAACTCCTCCCGGGATCAAAGTAAGGCCTCTTGCCCCAATATCCTACTTGGAATAAAATGTTAGTTTCGATCATCGGTGGTAGATCCATCTGAGTTCGGTTCTATTAAAATTGAAATATGAAAAAAGTAGGAATTCTGGCCGGTCGTGAGGTAACGTTCCCCGAATCGATCATCAAGAGTATCAACGAGAACGGCGGCGGCGAGGTCACAGCGGAATTGGTATCGGTCGGCGGCATTCGCCTCGACGAGCCTAAGCGTTATGACGTGATCATCGACCGTATCTCGCACGAAGTTCCCTATTATCGAGCGATGCTCAAGCGTATGGCGCTCGAGGGCACCTATATCATCAACAACCCTTTCTGGTGGTCGGCGGATGATAAATTCTTCAATTTTTGCCTCGCCGCCAAGATCGGCGTCGCTATACCGAAGACCGTCCTGCTGCCCCAGCACAGCTACATCAAAGACATCACGAGCGAATCGCTCCGCAACCTCGAATTCCCGATCAAATGGGAAGAGATCGTCGAGTATGTCGGCTTCCCTGCTTTTCTCAAACCGCATGACGGCGGCGGCTGGAAGAATGTGTCCAAGATCCACTCGCTTGAGGAACTGTTCGCTGAATACAACGAATCGGGAACGCTCTGTATGACCCTGCAGGAAGGCATAGAGTACGACCAATTCGTCCGCTGCTACTGCGTCGGCAAAGAGAAAGTGCTTATAATGCCGTACGACCCGTCGAAACCTTATCTTTCGGGTATGCAGTACGTCGATGTGGACGATTATCTTTCGCCGGAGCTGCATGCCCGCGTCGAGCAGGACGTCAAAACCATCTGCACCGCTCTGGGTTATGACCTCAACACGGTCGAGTTCGCCATCAAGGACGGCATACCGTATGCGATCGATTTCATGAATCCGGCTCCTGATGCCGAGCTCGCTTCGGTCGGCGAAAAGAACCATCGCTGGATCGTGGACAATATGACCGAATTCATCCTCGCAAAGCTCAAGACAGGCTGGGACGCTCCCGAGTATCGCTGGTCGGCAATGCTCAACCCGGCCGAACGCTCAGCTGCGAAATGATTGTGAACTCTCTAGAAAAAAGCCGGCGCGACCCGTCAAGGTCACGCCGGCTTTGATCGTCTCTGCGTGTCTTAATTTACGGCTCGGCCACTATAACGACCTCGGTTATTTCATCGACAACGCTTACAAAGCGAAGCGGGAACCGGTATCGCTTCGACGCAGCCAATATCACATAGGTCTCCCCGACCTCGACATCGTCAAACATAAAGTAACCGAACGGCCCGGACCGCGCCTTTCTGACAGTACCGTCCGAGGAACGGAGTTCGATCTCGGCAGCACCGACACCATCGCCGAATGCGTTCACGAGCCGGCCGCTGATCGCAACACCCGCCGCCGTCGGAGCAAGCCCGACGAGCGTCTTGTCGCTGCGGAATTTCTTGAGCCTGTCGTTCGGCAGCTCTTTGGCGATCACGCCGTCACCGTAGTAGATGTCGTCGCCGTTGTCGCTTACAAGCTGAACGGTGACCTCCGCTTCAGGACTCAGTGAACTGAGCCCGGCCGGGACCTCGACAATGCCTTCGGGATGCTGATCGCCAAAGTTAACGCGTCGCCGGATCGGTACATCGCCGGGATTCCCCGTCCATTCGTATATCGCGAAATCCCAGGTCGAGGTCGGCGATCCCGCCAGGATCAGATACTCGTTCGCCGAGCTTTTCTTTATCTCGCGTATGCCGCGGCCGCCGAGATCGAGCAGGAACGGCGCTCCGAACGTCGCAGGTCCTGCGGACGGGTTAGCCGTCACTAGAGACGCGTAATTCGTTACCGGGACGATCAATGCGTTTGTTCGCGTCGCGACCGGTTCGAGCGGTGCGCGGAAACACACGTACATCGCCGAGCCATCGGGCGAGGTCGTAATGCCTTCGATGTTGAATCCGCTGCCGTCCGGCTCTTCGGGTATCTTGGGCGGAGCTGCGCTCGATGCCAGGCCAAAATATCCGGCACCTAGGCCGTGGCCGTTTGAGTTATCCCAGGCGATCAGGTCGGCCTTGAGCCCTTCGTATCGGCCGACATAGGTCAGCGCCGTCGAGACGCCCGATCCGGACACGTCCGTAGCAAAGAACCGCGAACGATTTACGCGATTGTTGCCCGACGCTGAATTGCTGTGCGATGCCATCCAATAGATCCGCGACCCGATCCTCATCGAGGCTTCGATATCCACTTCACGAGGGATGCCGCCGCTGATGTCGGTAAGGCCAAGGTTCGAGGTCACGTCAAAATTCGCGAGCGGCAGCCCCGAAGCGGCACGCTCGTACAAGCGGAGGCCCTGGTCTTCGTCGTCGGCGACGAACATCAGGTCGGCATCGACCGCAACAGCGGTCGATGCGTCGGCCCGTCCAGTATGCCAGCGTGTGTCAGCAGTAGCCGATGGCGGCACCGACGCCGCGTAATTGATCACGTACGACGCGGACAGCGAGCCGTCGCTGACGGTGACCGTGATGTTCGAATATCCGGTGGACGCCGGCGTTATTTTCAGATTTCGCGACGAACCGCCGCCCGTCAGAGAGAGTCCGGCCGCGGGCACCACTGTCAGATTGCTGCTGACCGCCGTTACGTTAAGCGAACCTGCCGGCGTCTCTGCGTCATTAACAGTGAAGTCAACGCCGAAAAGCTGTGCCGGATCTGAAGTGTCACCGATGACGCCGCTCAGGACCCCGGGACCCGCCGCTGGCAGATCGATCAACGGCGTCGTGCTGCTCTCGGTAATGGTCGGGGCCGTGTTAGGAGCTGCATCTACCACAGTAGTGACCGACGCCGTAGAAGTGTTATTCGTTTCGTTGCTCTCGGTGATGGTATTGTCCGGATCAACGACCGCCGCCCCGATAGGAACCACGACCGAGCCGACCGATGTTGGCGTGACCGAAACGGTGAACGTTGCCGAACCTGCAGCCGCGATCGAGGCTCCGGTACACGTGACCAACCCGCTCGAGTGCGAGCACGAGAATCCTCCAGTGCCTGACGCTGAACCATATGTCACGCCCGACGGAAGTGTGAACGTCGCTTTTACGCCCGTTGCGTTGGCCGATCCCACATTCGAGGCAGTGATCGTATAGTCGTACGGCGTGCCGACAACTCCCGTGGCCGGGCCGCTTACGCCGATCGTGAGGTCGGGCACAGCCACTGAAGCAGGTGCAAGTGCAACGCCGCGAAACGCAAAATTTGTTCCAGCGTTGGCGATCGTTGTCGGAGTACCGCTTATGGAACCCCCGAAACCACTCGTGTCAACTATCTTGATCAGGGCATTGTTGGAAGCGAGGTTCGTAGTAGCATAAATATCGACATTTGCGCCGTTCGGGACGGCGGCTAGTCCAAACAGCGTCCCTGAAGCGGTTGCCGAACCTCGCTGCGTCCACCCACTACCAGTCCATTCGTATTTTTCGATCGCAGATCCGTCAACTAAATAGAGAGTGTCAAGCCCGTTCAGATTGGTCGCACCGGTAGTAGTACTTCTGTCAAGAAATACAAAGGACCCGGAGCCCGATCCGATGCCGCCCGAACTGAACACAATATTTGTCGGTGCGGTAGCGGTAGTCGGAGGTGCACTAGGAGCTCCGTATGACGAGATCGCAGTCGTGGTGCTCGTAAACATTATACCAGCGAAGATGGCAGAGTTTCGCAGATTCGCCGATGCGATCTGTGTACTGGTGGTTGGCACCGACGATGTTGCATCCGAATAACGCAGACCATTGGTTGCGGCAGGAGTTGCAGTACCGGCTGCCCATACAAGGTCCCCATTCGAAGTAACCGCTCCCCGGGCATTATCTCCTGAAAATGCGTCTGTCCAACGGGTTTTGACCACCACGTTCCCGGCGGCATCGATGTTTGCAACGTTTCGATTTGCCACAGCGGACGTCGTCCCAGTCACCGAGGCAGTTGCAACCTGGGCATCTATACCAATGAGCGAAAGAAACTGGCCGTCTCCCGATCGGTTCAACTGGCCGTTCGATGTAGCGGTTCCGCTGTCGGTAAAGCCGCCCTGATTGTTTCCACCGGTTGTAAACGACGGCAAGTTGATGATATTACCCGTTGAGGTACCAGAAGGCGTAAACTCGACAAGCGCGATCGGAAATGCGGCGTTGCTTAGAGTGGTAGTGCCGTTTCCGATCCTGTTAACGACGAGGTTCCCAGCGGTGAATGCCGCAGCCGGGGCCAGGTCCGGTGTTTTCGCCGCGTCGTTTTGGTCTGCGGCGCTGGTCTGCGCTGATGCCGGAACGTCGAATATAGTCAAAGGCGGCAGCAGCGAACCGACTCCAGCAAGCTGTATGCAGACCGCTGTTAAAGTTACTACGAATAAGAACGCTCCTCGGCGGAGCGAACCGGTTCTCTGTGATCTCATAAAATTCGGCTTCAAAATTCTGATTGGTTCGAGAATAACCGACCCAGGTTACAAAAACTTGAATTTGAGCCTAAATGTCGCTTACCTTAGCACCGGCGACGCCGGATTCCGCCGAAACATGACTTTGTGATAGTCTGTCGTCGTTCCCTCTGAATTAATTCGAATCATTATGAAGACCGCAAAAGCCCTGATCTTCGTCTGTCTCCTCGGCACCCTCGGCACCTCATCCTCCGGCCAGCAGGCCGTCGGGTCGCCACAGCCGCGTCCCGCGGAAACGCCTGCCGCCAGGCCTCCGCAGCCAGATGAACCGCCTGTCGTCGCAAAGCGTTCGATACGGGTCGGATCGAGGCAGTTGAATTACACCGTCACGACCGGTTTTATGCCGATCAGGAATGCCGCGAACGGCGAGACGGAAGCGCGTATCTTTTTCATGGCATACACGCTCGACGACGCACCCAAAAGCAGGCCGCTGATGTTCTCGTTCAACGGAGGGCCGGGCTCGGCAAGCGTGTGGCTGCATCTCGGAGCGCTTGGCCCGCGACGCGTAAAAATGCTTGACGACGGCATGCTCCCGCCGCCGCCGTATGAGATGGAAGACAACCAATCCACCTGGCTCACCGAGACCGACCTTGTGTTCATCGATCCGGTCGGCACCGGATATTCGCGTGCTGCCAAACCCGAGCTCGCGAGCAAATTCTTCGGCGTGAACGGCGATATCGAGTCCGTCGGCGAGTTCATCCGCATGTATCTGGGCCGCAGCGAACGCTGGTCGTCGCCGCTTTTCCTCGTAGGCGAAAGCTACGGCACAACTCGAGCATCGGGACTCTCGAACTGGCTATTCGAGCACGGAATCGCCCTGAACGGCGTCGCTCTCGTTTCGGCGGTGTTGAATTTCCAGACCATCAGATTCGCCGACAACAACGATATGCCGCTCGTATTCATCCTCCCGTCATATACGGCGACGGCGTGGTACCATAAGCGGCTCTTGCCCGATCTTCAGCGGCGTCCGCTGGAGCAGGTCGTGGACGAATCACGAAAATTCGCCGCCTCGGAATATCTGCCGGCAATGCTGCGGATCGATACGCTCGACCAGAAAGAAAGGGCAGCTCTCGCCGAGCGATTCAGCAGATTTACGGGCCTCAGCCGCGAGTTCGTCGAGCGTCAGAATTTCCGTGTCGAGTTGGGCGAATTCAACAAAGAGATTCTCAGAAGCGAACGGCGGACAACCGGACGGCTAGACAGCCGCTTCAAAGGAATCGATCGCGATGCAGGCGGCTCGGGGCCCGACAGCGATCCGTCGATGAATGCGATACGTCCGCCTTATACGTCGGCCTTTAACGACTACGTCCGCCGGGAGCTTGGCTTCAGATCGGATGTGGAGTATTACATACTCGGCGGCGGCATCACGACGCCGTGGAACTGGAACGTCAGCAACGGCTACGCCGACACCAGCATCCCGATGAAGGACGCGATGGCGAAGAATCCGTATATGAAGATCTGGTTCGCTCAGGGATATTACGACATGGCGACTCCGTTCTTTGCGGCCGAGTACACCGTGTCAGCGATGAATCTCGATCCGACGTTGCGGCGTAATATCTCGTTCGATTACTATGAGGCGGGCCACATGATGTATATCGACGTCACGTCGCTGAAAAAGCTCAAAACGGATGCGGCCGCATTTATCGCGAACGCATTGAAGCGCTGATGAATTTTTGCATTTTGCCGAACCGGCCGGCTGCCGGACGACCCAATTTATGAAGATATATCGTTCGGCCGTCATCGCGGCCGCGTTGCTGATGATCGGCGGGCTCGCTGTGACCGCACAGGCTCAGAAGAAAGCGCCTCCATACAAGATCGAGAAGGTCAAGATCGTGCCTTTTGACGAGGCTTCGGGCGAATTCGAGCCCGAGTTCGTCAACGGCACCGATCGCACGTTCTTTAACGATCTGAGCACGTCGCTTTTTGTCACGGTAATTGTCGAGGGCGAAGCAGGCTCGTTCGAAGTAGGCCGCAAGCTGCAGATCACGGTCACCGAGGGCAAACGCGTTAAATATACAAAGACCGAGCAGGTCGGGCTGATAGGCTCCGGCGGGCGATATCACGTGCCTGTATGGCTGTATGGTTCTATGTGCAGCGATGTGAAGATCACAGCTAAACTCATGGGCCAGGCAAAGATCCAGACCGTCACGCGGACCGTCCGTTTCCTCTGCGGCGAATAGCTGCGGGTAAACTCGAAAAGGCCGTACTCGAGGGCTCGGTCCCCGGGTGCGGCCGTTTTATTGGATCGACCGCGATCAATGGTCCGCAACACCCGCGATCTGCCTGAGCGCGTGGCCCAGAACGGGCTCGATCGCTGCAAAACATTCCTCGACGGCCTTTGGCGAACCCGGCAGATTGACGATCAGCGTTCGCCCGCGGATGCCGCAAACACCACGCGACAGGATCGCGGTCGGAGTGATCGCCGCTGTCGTTTGCCGCATTGCCTCGGCGAGGCCCGGCGCTTCCCGTTCGATCACGGCAAGCGTTGCCTCCGGTGTGTTGTCACGAGGCCCGAGCCCCGTCCCGCCAGTCGTAAAGATCACGTCGATATCGTCCCGGCCGCATAATTCGGCCAGAACGCCGGCTAATGGCTCCCGATCGTCGGTGGCCATCTGTCTGTGCGTAACTGCGGCACCGATGCTGCCGATCAGGGCCGCAAGACGGTCGCCTGAGACATCAGTCTCCGCTTGTCTTGTGTCGCTCACTGACACCACGGCTGCGTTGAATGCGGTCATTGCGTCACGGGCAGCTTCATGGTGCGACGCTGCTCTCGATCTCCTCCATCGCGGTATCCTGCCGCCGATTGTACATCACGCTCGCGATTACGCCTACTACCACGAGCATCATGCCCGCGATCGCCATCGGGCCCTGAGCTTCGCCCCAAACGATCCAACCGACCGTCACCGCATATATGAGCCCCGTATAGTTGACGATCGCCACGCCTGCGACCTTCTCTTTTTGCAAGGCGTTGGTCAGAAATATCTGCCCGAGCTGCGAGAAAACGCCTACAAGGAACAGATACAGCCAATCCCACCCCATAGGCGTAACCCAACTGAACAATAGGCTTACGCCACCGGCGACGAGCCCGACAAGCTGAAAATGCAGTACGATCGTCAGCGGATGTTCGCGGCCGCGCATCGAACGCACCAAATTGTATGCCATGCCCGAACATGCCGCCGATACTATGCCTACTGCCAGATAGAATGGCGAGATGCGTTCGTCGAACTGTTCTATGAGCAGCACGCCGCTGAAGGCGATCGTATAGAACGCCCACTGCATCGCCCGCACCGGCTCCTTGAGCACGAATATCGCGATCGTCGCGGTAAAAATAGGCGAGAGATACTGTATGGTCTGAGCCGAAGCGATCGGCATCTGCTGCAGTGTGATAAAGAAACAAAAAAGAGCGACCGTGCCGAACACACCACGTAAAAGCAGCAGGAGATGATTGTCGCCGATCAGGCTGCCGCCCTCGCGCCGCAATCCGTAAACACAGAACGAGGCCGCGACCACGCAACGAAAGAACACGGTCTCCATCGCAGGTATATGAGCGACCTGCTTGACGAACACATTTGCCAAAAAGAATGCCGCGGTCGAAAGGAACATCGACCTGACGCCGGGGGAAAGGAATGACGACGAGGAGCTCAAACTATGATGCTAACAGATTTACAAAATCGACCGCCAATACCCAAAGGTATTGTTAGCGTTTAACCGGGCTGCTTTCAGCAGTTTCAATAAGTAGCGGCAAATAAGATGGAGAAGGTCGGATGATTCTCCCTCGGCCAATACATCACGCCTACTGGCTTTGGAAAGCCTCCCCTACGGGCCACCGAATAGTTCTAAATTCTCCAATGGGATAGAAAGAAGTTCGTTGACACGATCCACGAGTGACTCATTTGATTCGCAATAGTAAACCTCACTGAACGCGTTGCCAACTAGATGGTCAAAAAGCCACTTAAATGTATGGTCGTCCACCAACCAGCGATCGGCCAAAAGATCGATCCAATTCTGCAGCGGTGTAAATTGATTCTGGCAAACAAGCAAGCAGATTCTAGAACAAATAGGAAATACGAACCATGACGGAAAAGTATGCAAATTGTTCCAGGTCGGACAGAGTACAGGACGATCGGAAGTCGGAAAGAACTTTTTCGATGGTGCCAAAAGTACCATCCATCGATAATCTAAAAGTAGTCGGGAACAAACTTCTGAGAGAACGATCATGTCATTCATTGGACCCTCAGTCTTCAAATCGTTTTCAAGTCCATCGACGAACACCGACATCTTACTGTTAATCTCTGGTTCAGTGAGACCAGACCTCTCAAGGGTTCTCCTCCTTTCAATCGTTCTTTCAAACTTCCGATTCGAAAGCATCGTTTGCCCGAGCTTTCCACGCAGGATCATTGAAATTAGATAAACGGATAATCTTTCCTTTCCGGATGGAGTCAAAGCCTTGTCGTCGCGAAGCGAAGTCAGGAACTCAATCGCCGGCTGTTCAAACTCTTTAGCTAGAATATCTTCGTATTTTGTTTTTTCCTCAGTTCCGTCTTGTTTGGTAAATTTGTAGCGATTCAAAATCCACCCGGTGGACTTTGTAGTTTGTAGCTTCGGGTTCTGCTTCTGTTGATTCGGGCCGTCGTTGTAAGGCTTTCCCTTTTCATAGATCCAGACTTTAGGTTTTACCGCCGAGGGGTCAGTAAATCCCTTGAGGTAAAAGTTTGGTACGACATGGTGCCTTCGCTTTGCGCCCACGAAGTCATTTTACAAATCGCGCAAACCAACCGCAAAACTTGTTGAAGTTCAGGAAAGCAATTGGCCCAATGTAAATGGTCTGTTGAAGGGAAGGTTCCGACATGCTGCACGTTGGGGCCAATAAGTCGAAGGCTCACCTTGCTAATCAAATCCCAACACTTTGCCGCCTTGATAAGTAATGAACGCGGCGGTGTATGCTAGGGCCGTCATATACGCGAACATAAAAGCGGGCCAACGCCAGGAGTTTGTCTCGCGGCGAACGACCGCAAGCGTGGACATACACTGCATCGCGAGGACAAAGAAAACCATCAGGCTTAGGGCCGTCAGCGGCGTCCACACCGGCGAACCGTCATCTCGCTTTGCGTCTCGGACGGCTGATACGAGCGTCTCCGATTGGGCGTTATCGTCGCTGCCGACGTTATAGATGATCGATAGCGTCGATACCAGCACCTCGCGGGCCGCAAAGCTCGCGATCAAAGCCACGCCGATCTTCCAATCAAAACCCAAAGGCTTGATCACGGGTTCGATGGCGTGGCCGAGACGGCCGGCAAAGCTCTGTTTCAACTGCTCCGACTCCGGCAAGGACGGTTCGCTTACTTCGCCTCCGATCGCGGTTCGCTGTTCGCTATCGGCCCGTAATCCGGCGGTATCTATCGCACGCGGAAAATAGGTCAGAGCCCAAAGCAGAATTGAGATCGCTAGGATGACCGTGCCGGCCCGTTTAAGGAACAGCCAGGCTCGCGTCATCATGTTGAACAGTACAGTTTTGAGATTCGGCAGCCGATAGGGCGGCAGCTCCATCAGAAATGGCGGAGGCGGGGCCTTCAGGAGTGTCCGTTTGAGCAGGAACGCGATGATTATCGCCGCAAATATACCCAGGGCATACATCGCAAGCATCAGTACGGCCCCGACCGAGATGATCCCGAAAACCGTTTGACCCGCAAAGACCGTCGCGATCATCAGCGTGTAAACCGGCAAACGGGCCGAACACGACATGAACGGTGCGATCATTATCGTCGCAAAGCGGTCGCGGCGACTCTCGATCGTCCGCGTAGCCATAATGCCCGGTATAGCACACGCGAAACTCGAAATGAGCGGAAGGAAAGCCTTGCCGTGGAGCCCGACGCGCGCCATCAATTTATCCATCAAAAAAGCTGCGCGAGCCATATAGCCGCTGTCCTCAAGGATCGAGATAAAAAAGAACAACAGCAAAATCTGAGGGAGAAAAACGACCACGCCGCCGACGCCGGCAATGATGCCGTCAGCGATCAGATCGGTCAGAATGCCAGCCGGCAGCAGCTCTTTGGCCTCGTTCGCCAAAGCTCCAAAGCCCTTCTCTAGCAGGTCCATCGGCAGGCTGGCCCACGAGAATATCGTCTGAAACACAACCAGAAGGACGAGGATCAGTATCGCCAGCCCAAAAACCCTGTGCGTCAGTACACGGTCGATCTTGTCGGAGAGCCGATGACTGGATTGATCGCTATGCCAGACCGATTCCTGAGCGACATCGGAGATGAAAGAATATCTTGCAAAGATCTTGCCGTTCGTCGTGTCGTCGCGCACGGCCTCAAGGAGCGGTTCGGGCAGTACCGGCTCCGAGCCAAGCGCGGCGGCAGCGGCGGCACGCAACTCGTCGATGCCGCGGCCCGTCTTTGCGTTGACCTCAACGACCGGACACTTGAGCAGCGCCGAGAGCATCTCGCGATCTATCTTGTGAAGCTGCCGCTCAAATAGGTCGATCATCGTCAGTGCGACAACGACCGGTATGCCGAACTCAAGCAGTTGGGTAACGAGATATAGATTGCGTTCTAGGTTGGTCGCATCAACGACGGCTATTACTACGTCGGGGCGGCTGATCCCGGCCTGTTTTCCTGTAATAACGTCGCGGGCGATCTGTTCGTCGAGCGATGTCGCGTCCAGGCTGTACAGTCCGGGCAGATCGATCAGCCTGACAAGCCGATCATCCATCTGCCACTGGCCTTCTTTGCGTTCGACCGTGACACCGGGATAGTTAGCGACCTTTTGCCGCAGTCCTGTGAGTGAATTGAAAAGTGTTGTCTTACCGGCGTTGGGATTGCCTGCAAGGGCTATGGTCACCTGGTCGTCGCGAGCGGCGGCATCATTCATAACAGCTCGATGCCGGACTAAGCAATCGGTGCTATCGGTGCGATCTCGACGGCCGCGGCCTCATTGAGACGCATTGCGAGGCTGTAGCCCCGGACACGTACCTCGATCGGGTCACCGAATGGAGCCGACCGCACGACCGAAACTTCAGCTCCGGGCACGATGCCCATCTCCATCATCCGCTTTGCGAGCAGATTGTCTCCCGCGACCGAGGTCACGAGTGCGGGTTTTCCTTTTGATAGCTGATCTAATCTCATTCGGATCTCTTAGGGCTCCGAGCCCCGCTGCTTTCGATCTGCGCCGACTGCGAAAATATTACTCTAATTGAAATCAATTTTCAATTTCAAAGATGGAATACTCGACCAAGACCGCCAACCGGGCTGTTCGGAACGCTAGGGTAAGGTCTTGAGGTCTGCTGTGAAGCCGCCCGCTGAAATGCGAAGCGGAGTGCGTGCCGGATCGAGGCCCAGCCAGATCTTGGGTGCAAGTTGATCGAGCTGTGGGCTTCCCGTGTTGATCGTGATCTGCTGCGCGCCGACCTTGCGTCCATCGATAGTTATTTCCGCCGGAGTTCCCGGCCGAAGCGTGAATATAAGAACGCGATCGGTCCAGAATACCGCGACGCGCGTGTCGTTGATAGGATTCGACGGGTCGCGGCTCGGCTTTAAATTAAAAGATCGCATCGCGTAGAGCAGAGATACGAGCGAGTGCGTGCCTACGGGTGCGTCAAATCGCGTGTTGCCGATCGTGACGCTCCCGAGACGCGTGTCAAAGCTCGCCTGTTGATTCGATCCGGCCATCGGGCCCGCCGCCTTGAACTCGAATCGACGCGGTGCCAGCGTGTCTGGATTGACGTAGGACGACATCATGTCGCCGAGTTGGAACGGCCCCGCGCCATCGACACCGGTCACGCGTGCCGTCAGCACAAGCGTGTCCTGCTGGTCGATCAATCTGCGTTCGGCCGCTGCGAATGTAATTGTGCCGATCTGACGTTCGCCCTGCCGGAGCGTGTATTCGAGCGTCTCGCCGAGTTTGAATGCAAGCTCCGGCAAGAGCGGCTGGTTGTCCTGGTAAGGCGGCGGTGTCGCGGTCGGCCTCGGCGTCGGGCCGGGCGTGGGTGCGGGCGGAGGCGTCGGCTTCGGCGTGGCACCGGGAGCAGGCGGCGGCTCATCGACCGAGATCCCGGTCGCTTTGCCGCGAACGACGCCTTTAGCGGTCCTGAACGAGAACGCGACCGGTACACGGTCAGAGTCGGAAGTGAACCAGACCTTCATTTCCCTGATCCCGCGGCTGTCGAGATAAGTGCCGGATACGTTTGAGACGATCGCGTCGAAATCGCCTGCATCCGTCCGTACGCGATCGCTGCCCGTCGCCGCGAACGTAAGCGTCGAAAAACCGTCCTCGTCAATTATCTGAAAACTGCCGTTGCCTTCGTTCCTACGTGCCTGAAAAAGCGCCAAAACCGCGTCGCCTGCATTGCCGCCTGCGTCCAGGACGATCGGCTTGGGCAGCGGGCCGCCAAGGATCGTCTTGCGAATATAGAACGGCGTACCTGCATCAGCGGATGCATAGATCAAACGTTCTTCGTCCACCACCGGGAAAGCAAAGCTGCCCAAGCCATTGGTCTTGACCCGGGAGCGTATCTCGACGGCGTCGCGGCCCTCATATTTGTCCCGTGATGCGACGTATATCTCAGCAAAGCCGATGTCAGGAAACTTTTCGAACGAGATCATGTACGTGGCCTTTTCACCGACGCGAAAGATCGAAGGAGCAGCCTGCGCGGCCGCTTCGGCTGCGAAAATAGACAAGGCCGCGAGAAACGCGGCAGCGAGGCGGTATCTGGTCGGCAGTTTCATCAAATCTCTTCGACTTCTCGTACAAGTTCCTCGACCGCAAGCACCATGTCGTCGGACCGTGTTATCGGACGGCCCACCACGACATGATCCGCACCGGAACGCAAGGCGTCCGCAAATGTTGTAACACGCTTTTGATCGTCAAACGTTGCATTTAACAGCCTTATGCCGGGCGTGACGATGATCATTTCGCGTCCCGGGAAATGTTCGCGGATAAGGGCGGCCTCCCTCGCCGAGGCCACAATGCCGTCCATTCCCGATGCGTGGGCCAATCTGGCAAGCCGCAGAACCTGATCTTCTACAGTGTCCGCAATGCCTGTCGCAGCGAGCACATCCGCGTCCGAACTCGTTAGAACCGTTACGGCTATGACCAGCGGCCGAGGTTCGGCGCCGACGTTAGCAGCCGACTCTGCCGCACGACGCATCATCTCCGCACCGCCGGCAGCATGGACGTTGAACATCCAAACGCCGCATTTGGCTGCTTCAGCCGCAGCCATCGCGACCGTATTCGGTATGTCGTGAAATTTGAGATCGAGAAAAACGCGATGCCCGTCGCCGCAAATACGCCTGACTAGATCGGGGCCCGCTGCCGTAAATAGCTGCAGCCCGACCTTGAACGCGCCGACTCGGCCCGACAGACGCCCGACGATCGACATCGCATCGTCCGCCGACGGAACATCGAGGGCGACGATGAGCCTCTCCCTCGGAGCGAGGTTCGCAGCGGTAGATCCAATGCCTGGGACTGTTGAGATCAGATGTTTTCCTAATCGAGGTCCAAAGGATTCCTGAACGGCGTTTCGGTGTCGGTGTCTGCTCGTTTCATCGCCTCGCGAAACTTCTCTTCGAGCAGGCGTTCGCGATCCTTCTGTGATGACATCTCCTGGGCAAAAAGCTGCTCGCGAAGCTCTTTCTGCTTCTCGAGCCCGCTTTTAAGCTCGTCAAATGACGCGGCCGCTTTTTTCTTCTCCTCGTGCGAGATCAACGCTCCGGTGGCAGCATCGATGGTCAGCGTCGAATCGCAGCAAGGACAGATGACTGAGAATTTGTCCATACGTTCGTCAGGGTTTGGCTCCCTGCTGCTTGAGTATCTCGGCCTTGTTCACCGGCGGGCCCGTCGGCGGAGGCGGCGGCTGCTTTACACCCGCAAGGTCCGTCAACAATATCGAAGGCACCGTAACGACGCTCGGTATCTTATCCGACGGGATCTTTACCGATCTTCCGTTCTTGAGATACACGACCACCGACTCGTTCCTGCCGTTGACGGTGCGCACCGCTTTGATCAGATATTTGTGGTCCTTGAACGTACGCGTCTCTATGAACGAACCGTCCTTGCCCATCGTTGTCTGAACCTCAGAATTCTCGGGTGCCGGCATCACGGGCGTCTTAGTGCCCGGCGGCAACGGCGGCCCTTCGACGATCTGACGTCGTCCGGCCTGCTGGCCTATCCCGCCAGTTCCCGGCGTATCGATCGATGGCATCGGGGCATTTGGATCCGGAGCCGTGACTCCGCGAGTATCGGGAGCGACATTCGAAGGAACTGAACCCGCATCGGTATTGGCGACAACGCCGCCTAAGTTTGCGTTAGACTGCGGCGCTGATGCCGAATTGCCGGTCGTGCTTGTGTTCTTAGCCTGTTCGACGGGACCGCCGCCGCATCCGGCAAACAATACTGCCGTCAGGATCAAAAATACTGGTCGAATTGAGCTCATACTGCTTTGCTCTGCTGCCTGCAACTCCTTAACTGTGTGATGATAACGAAAAATCGCCGCCGAATAAAGAACGCGGGAGCCCGCAACATTTGCAACGAGCTCCCGCGAGTTCAGCGAACACTTTCCGACGTCTAGATGTCGTAATACATCGAGAACTCCAGCGGATGAGGCCTCAGCCTCAGCGGCGTTATCTCGTTGTCGCGTTTGTAGCTGATCCAACGCTCGATCATCGCCTCGGTAAATACGTCGCCTTTTAGCAGGAACTCGTGATCGCGCTCGAGTGCGTTGAGCGCTTCGTCGAGGCTGCCGGGCAGGCTCGGCACGTTCTTGAGCTCTTCGGGCGGCAGGTCATATATGTCCTTATCGAGCGGTTCGCCCGGATCGATCCGATTATGAATGCCGTCGAGGCCCGCCATCAGAAGTGCGGCGAATGTAATGTACGGATTGCACGACGGATCCGGCGGACGGAACTCGAGGCGTTTTGCTTTCGGCGACTGTGAGAACATCGGTATCCGGACCGCGGCCGAACGGTTGCGGGCAGAATAAGCCAGGTTGACGGGAGCTTCGAATCCCGGCACGAGTCGCTTATAGCTATTCGTTGTCGGAGCCGCGAACCCGACCAATGCCGGAGCGTGCTTGAGCAGCCCGCCGATATAGAATTTCGCAAGCTCTGAGAGGCCCGCATATTGGTCGCCCGCGAACAATGGCTGCCCGTCCTTCCAAAGTGACTGGTGACAGTGCATTCCCGAACCGTTGTCGCCGTAGATCGGCTTCGGCATAAATGTCGCCGTCTTGCCTGCCGCATGCGCAGTGTTCTTGACCACATACTTGAACAGCATCAGATTGTCGGCGGTGTGGAGCAGATTAGAGAATTTGAAATCGATCTCGCACTGGCCTGCCGTCGCTACTTCGTGGTGATGACATTCGACATTGATACCAACCTCGCCGAGCACGGACGAGATCGTGTTTCGCAGATCGACAAGTGAATCAAGCGGTGCGACCGGCACGTAACCCTCCTTTGCCCGGATGTGATAGCCGTTGTTCGCACTCAGTTCGTCGCCGACGCGGCCCGAGTTCCAATGGCCTTCTTCCGAGTTTACGAAGTACCCGGACGAATTCTGCTCGCTGTGGAACCTTGCTTCGTCGAATACAAAGAATTCCGCTTCCGGGCCAACGTACGCCGTGTCGGCGATGCCCGTGAATTTGAGGTAGCTCTCGGCACGGACGGCGACGGATCGCGGGTCGAGATGATACCCTTCCTTCGTGATCGGATCGACGGCATTCGCTATCAAGCAGAGGGTCGTGTCATCGGTGAATGGATCGATCCAGAAACGAGAAGGATCCGGAATGAGGAGCATGTCCGATTCGTGGATAGCAGCCCAGCCGCGAAGGCTGGAAGCGTCAAATCCGAATCCGTCCTCGAAACTGTCTTCGGACAACTGGTCTATCGGAAAGGTCAGGTGATGCCACGACCCCGGCAGGTCCGTGAACCGGACGGAGACGAATCTCGCTTCCTGGTCTGCGGCAAATGTCAATACGTTCTTTGCGTTCATTAGCTCTCCCAAAATCTTTATTTTATTTATTCACAAACTCGAAACGCCCGGATCCCGGCTTTCGATGAAGCGATTATCGTAAGACCTCCGGCACAATTCAAAGATCCGAAACACCGAACTCGCGACGGATCGACAAGTCCTACATTTTTGTAGGATTCGCGGATACGTCCGCTCTAATCCACGATCACCGGTACCGATAGCAAAAACCGACACGTCATCGATGCTTCCCTTGAACTCCGGCCGTATCTGATCTAAACTTCGTGAAATTTGACATTGTAACAAGCCAAAGTACTGGCGATGTTCCGGCTTCGGGCATGTTGCATTGATGCAACGCTATTGCATTCTTTGCAAAATGATGTTAGCTTCGATCTCGATACGATACTCGGGATCGGGCGGGCCAACGCCCGATGATAGGGAGAAAGCGATCAGGAGAATACTTGATGAACGTGGACAAAGGTAAAGCTATCGAATCTGCACTGATGCAGATCGAGAAGAAATTCGGCAAAGGCGCCATAATGCGCCTCGGCGAGAGGCCGCATGAGGAGGTCGGTGCGATATCGACTAACTGCCTAAGCCTGGATGCGGCGATCGGCGTGGGCGGATTTCCCCGCGGTAGGATCATCGAGGTTTATGGGCCCGAGAGTTCCGGCAAGACGACCTTGGCGCTACAGGTCGCCGCTTCTGCACAGAAAGCCGGCGGTATCTGCGCATACATCGACGCCGAGCATGCGATGGACCCTGAATACGCACAAAAACTCGGCGTGAATATCGACGACATGCTCATATCGCAGCCGGATTCGGGTGAACAGGCTCTCGAGATCGCGGAAACGCTTGTCCGATCGAACAGCGTAGATGTGATCGTGATCGACTCTGTCGCCGCTCTCGTCCCCAGGGCCGAGCTTGATGGTGAGATGGGCGACTCGCTGCCGGGACTCCAGGCAAGACTGATGTCGCAGGCTCTCAGAAAGATCACGGCGATCGTTGCGAATTCGCGTACCTGTTTTATCTTCATCAATCAACTGCGTGAGAAGATCGGTGTATTCTTTGGCTCGCCGGAGACGACGACAGGCGGCAAGGCGCTCAAGTTCTACGCGAGCGTCAGGCTCGATATTCGCCGCATCGGTGCGATCAAGGACGGCGACAAGGTCGTCGGGAACCGTACGCGTGTCAAGGTCGTCAAAAACAAATGCGCTCCGCCGTTTCGCGAGTGTGAGTTTGACATAATGTATGGCGAAGGCATCTCGCGTGAGGGCGACCTGATCGATCTCGCGGTAAATAACAACGTTATCGAGAAGAGCGGCGCCTGGTTCTCGTATTCTGGAGAACGCCTCGGACAAGGTCGCGAGAACGTAAAGAACATGCTCAAGGAGACGCCCGACCTGACCGAACGAATAGAATCCGACGTTCGTGAGCGTCTCGGTATGCCGCGAACCGAAGCCGGAGCGGCTGCGGCCGGTTAGGCCTTGGGGAAAGAACTTCGGATCATAATTGGAAAAGGCTGCCCGCTCCCGTCGAGGCAGCCTTTCTCATCTTATGCGAAGACAAAACCTACGGCTTCGTCTGCGTCTTGTTTGAGGATTTCATCGTCGGCACGTCCGATCTTGGCGTGTTGACCATATCTGCGTTTGCGGCGGGCCGGGACATCATTCGCTTCCGCTCCTCTTCTGAGGGAATGCCGGGCGTCGGCGTTGCACCGGGTTTGATCTTGCCTGAGGTCATCCGTTTGATCTCCTCTTCCGAAGGTATGCCCGGCGTGGGCGTCGCTCCCTTGGGCAGCGGCGACGGATTGGCGGAGATGCCTTCGGCATTCGCTGCCGAAGGATCGATAGGCTTTGCACTTAGTCCTTCGGGCATATTCGCCGGGTCGATCTTGGCCGAATTTGCCTGATTGGCCGCGTTCGACGAATTAGCCGCAGACGAGTTCCCACCCGTCGAGCCGCCGCAGCCAAACAAAAATGAGCAGGAAAGGATCGTGAATATAAACAAACTACGTTTCATAGGTTCTATTTATTGCTCCAGAAAAAGCATTTTGCCAGCAAAGACAAACATAACTAAGCCTATCTTGCCGGTCAAATCGATCGGTTAAATCCTCTCCGGCGATCGGTGACACCCGCGGCGTTCGGTTCGACCTATATATTTGACAAAGCTCAAACCGATATTTACACTCGTAAGTTCGCGTCGATAAGCACTTTATCGTGCCTTGCGACGGCCAGGTAGCTCAGTTGGTAGAGCAGCGGACTGAAAATCCGCGTGTCGGCGGTTCGATCCCGTCCCTGGCCACCACAAACTTTTTATTGAACTGCCGCCTCCCGAGGCGGCTTTTTTGCGTCTGCGATTGCGAGGCAGGCTCGAATTCGCTTGCTTTTGGCTATGATTCTCGTCAAAGGCTGATCTATCGCGGCCGGCCGTGATAATCTTCACCATGAATCGAAATTAACGCCACCGATGGAACCGCTCGCAAACAAGATCAGGCCGAGGACCCTCAATGAATACGTCGGACAGGAACATCTGGTCGGCAAGGACAAGCCTCTGCGCCTTGCGATCGAAGAGGGCCACGTTTTCTCATTCATACTCTGGGGAACGCCCGGAACCGGCAAGACCACGCTTGCACGCATTTATGCAAGTGCTCTGAATGCCGAGTTTCACGAGCTATCCGCCGTCTCGGCCGGTAAGGACGACATTCGCCGCGTGATCGGCAGCCAGCCGGGACGGAGTTCGAAGCATCGGCCATCAGGCGAGGCCGAGTTGTTTGGAGCCGACGCCGGCGAGCCCGAAGAGGCCGCTCCGAACCGGGGCCGGACAAAGATACTCTTCCTCGACGAGATACACCGTTTTAACAAAGCTCAGCAGGATTTTCTCCTTCCGTTCGTCGAGAGCGGCGAGCTCGTGCTGATCGGAGCCACGACCGAGAATCCAAGTTTCGAGGTGATACCCGCGCTTCTGTCCAGGATGCGCGTCTTTGTGCTGAACGAGCTGACGCCCGACGATATGTCCGCGATCATTGGCCGCACGGGTTACGAACTCGACGACGAGGCCAGGTCGTGGTTGATCGAGATGGCTAATGGCGACGCGCGTCAGGCGATCACGATGATCGAGAATACGGCGAAGCTTTATGACGAGATCTCGCTCGAGACGCTAAAGGAAACGCTTCAGTCAAAATTCCTGCGATACGACAAAAAAGGCGAGGAACATTACAACGTAATATCGGCCTTTATCAAATCGATGCGAGCCTCGCGTCCGGACGCCGCGATGTATTACCTGGCACGAATGATCGAGTCGGGCGAAGACCCCAAATTCATCGCACGCCGTATGGTAATATTCGCGAGTGAAGATATCGGGCTGGCTCAGCCGACGGCTCTGGTCGTGGCGAACGCCGTTTTCGAAGCTGTCACAATGATCGGGATGCCCGAATGTATCCACAATCTTGCTCACGGTGCCGCGTTCCTTGCACGAGCGGCCAAGGATAGATCGGCCTGCGATGCGATATTTGAAGCAATTGACGACGCGAAAAAGTTCGGGAATCTGCCGGTCCCGATGAAGATCCGAAATGCTCCTTCACGATTGATGAAAGAGCTCGGATACGGCCAAGATGAAGGCGATGACCCCGAGGGTGATCTGATGCCGGCAAAACTTCGCGGGCGGAAATATTTCAGCGATTGACAGCGGCCAGTTCGGCCCGGCTGCAATGTCCAGGAGAGGCTTGTATGAAGCGAATGATATTGGTCGCATTGGTCGCGGCATCGCTAGCCACGGCGACGCGGACGGTCGCGGCGCAGGAGCGCGACATCGTGACCACGCGCGAGATGGATCGCATCAATTGGATGGAGTTTCGAGATGCGGTCCCGTCGAAAATAACTACGGTATTGCTCCCGACCGGGACACTAGAGCCGCACGGCGTAATTAACAACGGAGCCGACAACTCGGCTCCGCTTGCTATTGCAAGAACGGTCGCCCGCCGGACGAATGCGATGATCGCACCGACGCTTCCCTACGGCATCACCGGCTCGATGGAGGCATATCCGGGAGCATTCCAGATCTCGGAATCGGCATATCGGCCGTTCGTCAAACAGATACTCGAGGGATTGGCCAAAAACGGTTTTCGAAACATCATAATCGTCAACGGCCATGGCGGCGGCCAGACCGCTGTGCTGCAGTCGGTCGCGGCTGAGGTCGCAGCCGAGCGACGCGTGCGAACGCTTGTGATCAACTGGTGGTCGCTCGCGGCTGACGACACAAAAGAAGTTTTTGGCGAGGACGGTGGACACGCCGGATGGAACGAAACGGCATTCATACAGGCGATCGATCCGACATTGGAACATCCCGAACGATACACGGGCCCCGAAATGACCACTCCATACCCGGTTCCCGGTACTTGGGCTGCTGTTCCCTTTCCGTCGTCGATAGGGCTGTATCAGAAGGGACAGGGATTCCCTAAGTTCGACAAAGCCAAAGCCGATCTGTACTACAAAAGAGTGACCGATAGAGTGGCCGACCTGATAAACGAGATCGTAAGGAAGTGGGACGCGGCCGGACTCTAGCGGCGGCTCCGAAGTTCACCGCTGCCAATAGTTGCGGATCTTGAGATCGAGCATGGGGAACGCGCAATATTCTACGTTCCTGCCGGATTCGCGAAGTTTTTGGACCATGGGGATCGCCGCATCCGCGTTTCGCGTATGAACTACGATCGTGGCGGCACGCTGGAGGTCGTCGCGTTCATAGAGAAACTCAGCGATCGCATATCCGGTGTTGTGAAAATCGTCGTGCTCGTTGCTCTCGTAATGATGCGGCAATAGATCGTGATCCAAAAAGATCGCGTCATAGCTGTTCTCCGACAGCAACGCCTTCGCTTCTTCGACCGTTTCCGCGATATCGAGGTCGTCTCCGTCAAATCGCCTGCGGAACCAACGATGCCTGCGCTCGTCGTCATCGAGCAGCATTACCGAGATCGGAGTACGCTCGGCCTTGGCCGATGTGAGCCCGAATCGCAGCAGGAGATTGTTTAAGAAGCTCATAACGCGAACAGTTAGAATAATACAATCGGGCGGCGGTTGCATCGTCAAACGATCGATTTGCCCAGACTCGGCAAAGCGGTGATATACTGCTCTCCGGCGGACTTCATCCGACAGTAAAAATATGCCAAAAAGCGACACAAAAAAGGTCGATCTAAAGGTCGTACCTCCGACGCAACTGATCGACGAGACCGAAGTGGATATTTGCCCGAAGTGTTTCGGCACCGGAATGGAATATGTCGACGCGGCCGGCGGCGTTCGTGTCTGCACCTGTCGCAAACGGGGCGAACATGGAGCCAACCTCGTCCGCGCTCAGATACCCAGACGATATGAGTCCTGCCATTTTGAGAATTACAAGCCGGTGAATACCTCGCAGACGGCAGCAAAGCAGATCGCCTCTAGATTCGCTCTCGAATACCCGGCGGTCGAAAAAGGGCTTCTCTTTATGGGAACCGTCGGAGTCGGCAAGACACATCTCGCTGTATCCATCCTCAAAGGTCTAACGGAACGCGGTATCAACTGCCTGTTTTACGAATTCGCGACGCTGCTCAAAGAGATCCAGGATTCGTATAATCCGAATACTCAGACGTCGGAGATGCGTGTCCTTGGCCCCGTTCTGCGTGCCGAAGTTCTGGTTCTGGACGAGCTTGGAGCAACAAAGCCGACCGATTGGGTGCGCGATACGCTCGGCAATATCATCAATACACGCTACAACGACCGCAAAATGACGATATTTACGACGAATTACCTTGATGTTCGCCCCACGGATCGCGAAGAGACTCTCGAGGATCGTATCGGCGTTAGGACTCGTTCGCGAATTTTCGAAATGTGTAGAAATGTCGAGATGATCGGCCCGGACCACAGGCGTTCCTAAGCCGTCATTGAATTGAGACGGCCCGGGCTTCGCTTTTTGGTTTGCCCGGCCTTGTCAAAAAAGCCCTCGATAGAAGGAGCAGCACAAGCACCGCACCAAACATCAACGGATAACTTATATCGGATTTCACCAGCATGTAGTAGTGGACCACGCCTGCTATTGCAATGAGGTAAATGAGACGGTGCAGTCGCTGCCATCGTTTGCCGCCGAGGCGTTTTATCATTCCGTTCGTTGAGGTAACGGCTAGCGGGACAAGCATCACGAAACCAGCCATCCCGACCGTTATGAACGGCCTTTCGGCCACATCGCCTAACATCGAACCCAGATCTGCTCCGCGGTCAAATACGAAATACGTCGTCAAATGTATGCAGACATAAGCGAACGCGATCAAGCCGAGCGAACGACGGACCTTGATCAAGTCGTTTCGGCCGGTCAAACGCCTGAGCGGAGTTATAGAGAGAGTAATAAGCAGGAATATCAGGCCTAGGACGCCCGTCGCCCGCAAAAAGAACTCGATCGGATTCGCGCCCAGACCTCCCGTAAATGCATCGTAACCAAGCCATACGAGAGGAATTGCGGCGTTGACTAACACTAGCTGCTTGTTATAGTTAGCGTCTGTCATCAAAAGTATTTTCTCAGGTCCATACCGTCATATAGAGCCGCGACCTCTTCGCCGTAACCGTTGAACGGCAAGGTATCGCGCAAGCCCGTCTCCCCGAGCCTGCGTTCTTTCTTTTGTGACCATCTTGGATGCGAAACGTCAGGATTGACGTTCGAGTAAAAGCCGTACTCGCTTGGAGCAGCGATATTCCAGGTCGTCGGAGGTTCGTTTTCGGTCAGAGTGATCTTGACGACCGATTTTATGCTCTTGAATCCATATTTCCACGGAACCACAAGCCTCAGCGGCGCTCCATTCTGATTCGGAAGCAGCTTGCCGTATAACCCGGTCGCCATTATCGTCAATGGATGCATCGCTTCATCAAGCCGAAGTCCCTCAACATACGGCAGATCGATGCCGGCGACGGCCGGGCTCGACATTATTCGCGGATCGTAGTGCGAAGTGAAGGCGACATATCGCGCATTTGAGGCCGGCTCGACCATCGCTAGAAGCTTTGCCAGCGGGAATCCGACCCAAGGCACTACCATCGACCACGCCTCGACGCACCGGAATCTATAGATGCGCTCTTCCTGTTCGATCTTTAGGATGTCTTCAATATCAAACGTTTGCGGTTTGGCGACCGCACCGTCGACCGTAACGGCCCAGGGCCGCGTCAGAAGCGCTTTCGCCCTTGAAGCAACACCTGACTTACTCGTCGAGAATTCATAGTAATTATTATAGTTAGCGATCTCTTCAAAAGGTGTTGCCTGCTCACCGACGGACGATGCGGATACATTCTCTATGGGCGCGGTCTCTACAGTTTCTCGTCGCGGCCGAAAGGCTTGGTAGATCGATCCGGTGACAAAAGCTGATCCCGCGAAAACACCCGCACGAATGAAGTTGCGCCGCGACAGGTAAACGTGTTCCGGAGTGATCTGGTCGGGGGTCGTATTTTTGTCCGAGCGGTCCATGTTCTAGTCTTCGTCCATGATCATAAAATAGGATTCAGTGTAGTCTTAATCCGTTCTCGGAGCCAATAAATTCCGATGCGAGAACTAAATGTTATGAAAATGAACAAAAGTGTTGTTTTTTGTTTTGCAACTATGTTATATTGAGTCGTCGGGCATCCCCCGCGCCCCACCCCATAAAGCCATGCTAGAGATCTCCTCCACTATACGCCTCGGCCGTTACAAAATAACATCTAAGTTAGCAGACGGCCCCAAAGCTCACCTTTTCGAAGCCCTCGACACGCTAGTCGGACGACCCGTACTCATATGTATGCGGCCTGCTGACCCTGAGACGGCCGCCCAATCCGACGATCTGGGCGAGCGGCTCCGTGCGCTTGTTCATCCGGGAGTTTTCCGTATTCAAGAGCATTTCTATGAGAAAGGCTCAGTGTTTACGGTCACGGAACCGTTTGGCAGTATGGAGAACGCCGTATCGGACCCCGCGGGACTCAAAGACATAGCTGCAGCCCTGGACCTGATCGGCGGGAGATTCGGATTCTCTGACCTTTTGGTCATACCCGAAACAATTCGCTGCGACGACCGCGGCCAGCTTAGGTTCGCCTATTTTGGACCGGGAGTTGTGCTACAGGCCAGAACGGCCGCTGCGCTCTATTTCCCTTTGGAATCGATCTGGGGCAACCTGGATCTCGCGTCGCAGACGGCAATATTAAAGCAGTTTGGCGATGACGCGATCTACGACCTCGAGAAAGCTCCGGCATTCGACAGCGCTTTGTATTCGCTGGCATCGTCGGCGTTGGCACGTATCGCCGGCAGGCCGGTCGCGGGCCCGCTCGAGCGGACGATCGAGTTACTGGACGGCGGCGCCGATCCTTTAGACGCGATCGCGAGCCTCGGCTCGATGGAATCTTTCCTCGCTTCGATGATGACGCTTGAACGTAACGGCCGCCAGCACTCGGCGGTCAGTTTCGCGGCGGCGTTCCCGTCTGTGGAAATGGCTGCGGGAACAGAATCGGAAAGCGTAGAACCTCATCTCGCTGAACCGGAAGGTATTGAAGAGACTGAAGTTAGCGTAACCAGCGAGACGGACGAGCTTGAAGATCTCGATCTGCTCGAGATACCTTCGGTAGCCGACCCGGTTGCCGCTCAGCGAGACGAAGACCCAGATCCGGTACCGTCAGAGGTTGCCGTTGTCGGTGTCGAAACAACAGCCTCAGGTGATGCGGTCCTTGATCGTCGCCCTGTATTCGAGGAGCGAGAGGTCAGATTTGTCTCGAAACCCGAATATCTTCAGTTCTCAGATGATCTCAATTCGGCCCTCGAAGAATTGGATAAACAATCGCGGCCCGAGTCCGAACCTGCTCTCGAGCGGGAAAAGGAACCGGAAATAAGTGTCGAGCCCATGCGTTCCGCAGATCCGGTTGTCGAGACTTACGAACCGCAAACCGAAGTTGCCTTCGAACCGGTCGTGTCCGAACGGTCGGAGTTCAAGCCCCAAGAGCCCGCGACTGCCGGCTCAGGCGTCAAGATCGCGATCGGTGCGGCTGCCGTTTTGGTACTAGGTCTCGGAGGATGGGGAGTGATGTCGCTCGTCTCTTCCGGCGCCAATGATCAGAAACCATCGATCGAAGCGACCGTTTCGGGAGCATCGATCCCTGACCAGCCTCAGGCCGCTCCGACGGATGCCGTACTGCCGGCCGACACGACGACCGGCAATGACGCTTCGACGACAGAAAACGGCGTTGACCCAAGGAACGGCGCTCAGCCTGGATCAAAAGTGAGGCCGCAAGTGGCCGAAGTCAAGCCGAACGAGAAGAAGCCGGACCCGAAAGCCGACCAAAAGGCTGAACCGAAGCCCGCAGAAAAGACCAAGAAGAAATTGACCGTTGATGACCTTTTGAACAATTGACCTGGCCGGCGGCCTTCCAACCGGCTGCCCGACAACCAACCACCGCTATGACCCGCAAGATACTTCTGACAGCACTTCTCTCCTTCGTTTCACTCTCAGCCTTAGTCGGCCTGGCCCAGGCGCAGAGCCGGCAGCTTAGTCTGACGGACATTCTGGTCGCGCTCAGGTCAAAGAAAGCCGAGACGACGGAAAAGAACCGTATCCTGATCGATGCAGTTCGCGAACGCGGAGTGAAATTTACGCTTACGGCTGATATAGAGGCCGAACTGACCGAGAACGGAGCTTCATCGGAACTGATCGCTTCGATCAAGGCTTCCGGATCAAAACCCGCAGAGACGCCGGTTGTTCAGATCGCATCGAGCAATCCGGTACCTGTCGGCCCGAAGCCCGATGTTCCCTTCTATCGCAATCGAGCTGCGGCAGCCATCGCGGCTAACGATCCTGAGTCTGCCCTGGTCGAATTCGGCAAGGCGTTGGAGCTAGAGCCAGCAAACGCTTCTCTTTTTGCCGAGCGTTCGCAGGTGCTTGCCAAGATGGACAAGCTGGCCGACGCGGTAGCGGATCTTAGCAAGGCGATCGAGCTTGACGCCAAGAACTCAGCATATTTCGAGCGGCGCGGCACGCTTCGCGAGCGTCTTGGTGAGCAGGACAACGCGTTAGCAGACTACGACAAAGCCGTCGAGCTGGATGCCGGCAACGAGGCAGCCAAGATCTCAGCCGGACGCATACGTGATATACGTGCGAAACTTGCCGAACAGCAGCGTCTTGCCGAAAAGAAGCGTCTCGAAGATGAGGCAGCAAAGAAAGCTGCTGCTCAGCCCGCTCCGAAACCCGTGACGCCGCCGTCAAATCTGGTACGCAACATCGGCCCGCTCAACGATCTTGCGACGCGTCTCGCGATGCCTGTCTATCCGCCTAATGAGAAACGAATGGGGATACAGGGCCGAGTGACCGTAATGGTGACCCTCGATGCCGAAGGCAAGGTCACGGACGCGAAAGCTTCTGATGGCCCGGCAGGACTTCGAAATGCCGCGGTAGACGCCGTGATGCGGTCTAAATTCAAGCCGTACGTCATAGACGGCCAGGCCGTGACGGTGACCGGGATGATCGCATTCAATTTTGTAGCTAATCAGTAAGGCCGAGAATTCGGCGATGGATCAGTAAGCGGCGTTAGAGGCTTCGGCCACTTCGCCGCTTGCTTCTTTTACGATCTTGACGCCGACGGATGCACCGATTCGCGTCGCTCCGGCCTCGAACATCGCGCGGGCGTCGTCTATGCCTTTCACGCCGCCGGAAGCCTTTACGCCCAAGGCCTTGCCGACCGTACGCCGCATCAGCGATACATCGTTCGCGGTTGCTCCGCCTTTGGCAAATCCGGTAGAGGTTTTGACAAAATCTGCACCCGCGTTCTTGGCCGCTATACAGGCCCGGACCTTTTCGTCATCTGTCAGAAGCGCGGTTTCGATGATAACTTTACATAGAACATGGTTCTCGTGGGCGGCCTCGGCCACGGCGCGTATATCGTCCTCGACGGCACAGTCGTCGCCGGATTTGAGTGCCCCGATATTGATGACCATATCGACCTCGCTCGCGCCGTCAAATATCGCTCTGCGGGCCTCGTAGGCCTTGACATCAGGCAGCGTAGCCCCAAGCGGAAAACCAATGACCGTACAGACCGGAACGCCGGTTCCTCTCAGAAATGCGGCAGCCTGCTTGACCCAGCCCGGATTTACGCAGACTGAGGCAAAGCCGAACTGAGCAGCCTCATCGCAGAGTTTTTTGATGTCGCCATATGCGGCCTCGGGTTTGAGCAGCGTGTGGTCTATCAGCGACGCCCAGTCGTGGGCGGTCGCAGTTTCGCCGAGAACTATACCGATGCGTTCGGCGCCCGCATCGACGATCCTCTCGACATCCGCACGACAAAACGTCGGGCAATACTCCTCGCCCGAGAGTTTTGCGAGCACCATATCGGTGATCTGTTCGATCAATTGGTCGTGGTTTCCGTTCTGCATTTCAATTCAATTCGTCGGTCAGGCGACCTTCTCGAACGATGAGCGATGCGATCGCCTGCGTGTGCAGCCGCCGTGCAAGTCCTCATACTCGATACTGCCGATCGATCGTGTCAATTTTCGCTACACGTTTCTTGTGCCTTTCTTCTGCTATGGCAGTCGAGATGAACGCCTCGACGATCGCCTTCATCTCGTCAAGCGAATTTTGTCCGGCTCCGAGCGTTAGGACATTTGCGCCATTATGCTCACGTGAGTTCCGGGCCAGCGCCGTATTGTAGCACTGAGCCGCACGGACGCCGGGAACTTTATTAGCGGCGATCGCACTGCCTATGCCTGCTCCGTCGATCAGGATACCGATGTCCGCCCTGCCAGAGCTGACAGCCCGGGCAACGTCGTGTGCGATATCAGGATAATCGACCGGATCTTCGCTGTAGGTACCGACATCGCGGACGTTGATCCCAAGATCGGCGAGGAACGTGCTGAGCTGCTGCTTGGAACGGAACCCGCCGTGATCGGCACCGATAGCTACGGAACGTACCTTTGAGGTAAATTGCCGAGGCTCTTTGCGGATCAGTACAAGCTCATTTTCGCGAACAATATCCTCGGCCAGAGGCGTGAATTTAGCTGCGGCCGCAACCCTCACGCGCGAGCCCGGTTCGAGCCCGCGGAGATCGTCCTCCGTAATCAGCGTTCGTGCGGATTCGTCCCGGTCCCAGTCGCGGCCGAGTTTATCTCGCAGGGAGTTTACGATCACGTGTTCAGGCTCCGGTGCCGCGTCCGTTTGTGCCGCGTCCTCGACGGGGACGGTCGCGAGTACTTGCCGGACAAGCTCCCGGACCTTTTCACGCTGATCTATTGGAATACTCGACATCTCAAAACCGGCATTCCTGCCGAGCCAACTTGAACAGGAACGATACATTGAAATAGTATTGCCAAATACTGATTCTTACAACTTCGCGGATCGCGACCTACACACAATGACGACGAGCAATGCCACGCAGCACGAGACCGAATTCGCCAACTCAAATCTCGAGATACTCTTCTCAAAACAAACGATACAGGAGAAGGTGGCCGAGATGGGCCGCATGATCACCGCCGACTATGCCGGCAAAGAACTGGTCCTGGTAGGTGTGCTTAAGGGGTCGTGTGTATTCATGGCCGATCTGATGCGCGAGATCGACCTGCCGCTCACGATCGATTTTATGTCAGTATCGAGCTATAAGGACGGCACGACCAGCTCTGGTGACGTCGAGATCATCAAGGACCTTAGCAATCCGATTCGTGACAAACACGTTCTGATCGTCGAGGACATCGTCGACACGGGACTGACTCTAACACGGCTGGAAGAGATACTTGGGTCGAGAGGAGCCGCGTCGATCCGTCTGGCCACGTTTCTCGACAAGCCTGAGCCGCGTATCAAGAAGGAACTCGAGGTCCATTACACGGGCTTTCAGATCCCGAACAAATTCGTCGTCGGGTACGGCCTTGACGCGGCCGGCCGATACCGCAATCTGCCATTCATCGCCGTGGTCAAAGATCCTTCCGCGGCTTAAGCCGCCGGGCGACACACAGGTTGTTTCTGACTTGACCCAACCCGACAGTTTCCGTATAATCTAGGGTTTTCGGCCGGGTACGCGTGCGTCCCCTGCTGAACCGGGAGCGAAATAAATGAGTTACACGATCATTAGAACGGGCGGCAAACAGTTCGCTGTCGAAAGCGGCCAGACCGTTCGTGTTCCTTCGATCGAAGCCGAGGTCGGCAGTTCGGTCGAGGTCGAAACGCTGCTCGCGAATGGCGATCTGGGCACCGGATCGCTTAAGGCCTCGGTCGTAAGCCACGGCCGCGGCGAGAAGGTCATCGTTTTCAAGAAGAAACGCCGCAAGCAGTACAAGCGTAAGCAGGGCCACAGGCAGGGCTTTACCGAGATCAAGATCGACTAGGAATCAGTTATGGCACATAAGAAAGGTGTAGGATCATCACGTAACGGCCGCGACTCGGCTGCACAACGGCTGGGCCTGAAGAAATTCGGCGGCCAGACAGTGCTCGGCGGCAATATCCTGGCACGTCAACGCGGCACAAAGTGGAAACCCGGCAACAACGTCGGCCGCGGTAAGGACGACACGCTGTTCTCGCTCATCGACGGTATCGTCAAATTCGAGGACAAAGGGCGTAAAGGCAAGTTTATTAGCGTATATGCGGCGGGCTCGCCCGAACTCGCTCCGAAGGCCGCTGCCTAGGTCAAATCGCAGTTTTAAAGGTAGAGCACTCGCCGTTTTGGCGGGTGCTTTTTCGTATTAAACTCGAAAAGGATCCCGGGTTTGCTTGCCCTGGAAAATTTTTTTTCGGATCCGCTGGTCAGGTTTTCCACAGGCTCGTGAACGGGAGCGATTTTGAGGTGATGTTTCGTAACTGTTACATGGAATCCGTTTTCGGGATTTTCCACATTTTTATCCACAACCCAAGTCGGCATTTTTCCACAAATCGGTCTCTCGAATGGGCCCGAAAAGCTCCAAAACCTAAAGTATTTTCTACTTGACTTCCCGATTTTCGGGTGTAATATCGCAATACAGTCGAAACTGCTTACGGGCGTTTTGACCGGCACTGAGAGGTGGAACGGGCGTGGTGACGCGGCCGTTCGAGGGCAGAAGGAGCGGAAAGCCGCTGTCTGGTACGCTCGGAGCCGAAGCCGAAAGGCTTGTGCCGGCGGGCCGCAAGGCCGGTCAAGGTCCGGGGGATAAAAACCTCGGTCGCCGAATGGGAATGATCAGCCCCTACGGTGCACAAAGTCGTCCGTCGTCGCAAGACGCGGGCCTCGTTGCCGGGAACGTAACCGGCGGTGGAGGAAAAGCCACCACAACAAAAACCTAATGGCACCATGCGTTGAGAGACGCCGCATTTAGTGAAAACTTGATGGGTGCTGACCGGAGCCGAACCCCCGCAGGCTCGCTTCGGGATACAAAATCCGGCAGCCACCACGTGTACATGTGACGGTTGCCACTCTCTCGGCAAGCTTCGGCGGACCGTTGAGAGCAAAAAATAGGAGCGTCGCCGCGGGCAACCGAGACGACGCTCTTGTTTTTTTAGGTATGCGTAAGTTTACACCTCAGCAAGGCACCGGGATCTCACGCGGTGAGCTCGCAGTTGAAATACTCCTGACGACGACTTGAACGTGTCACATGGCGGCCGCGTTCGACAACGGCGCGGCCCAGCAGGTATCGTATGAATGAATGTTCATCGATCGGGTCAAGATCAAGGTAAAGGCAGGCGACGGCGGTAACGGCGTCACGGCGTTCCGTCGAGAGAAGTTCGTTCCGCGCGGCGGCCCGTCAGGCGGAGACGGCGGCGTGGGCGGCAGCGTCTGGATGGAATCGGACGAGGGGCTCAATACACTTCTGCACCTCAGATACAATCCGGAACACAAGGCCGAGCGAGGCCGACACGGAGAAGGCTCAAAGCGTTCGGGACGAGACGGAGCTGACGCGATCGTCAAAGTTCCGGTCGGCACGCAGGTGTTCAATGCGGACGGCGGCGAACTGCTTTTTGATTTTACCGAACCGGGACAGCGTTTCCTCGCGGCAAAAGGCGGAAAAGGCGGTTGGGGAAACTCGCATTTCGCGACGCCTACGAAACAAGCTCCGAAATATCACTACGACGGAAGGCCGGGTGAGGAACGCGAGCTCCAGCTTGAACTCAAGTTGATAGCCGATGTCGGTCTCGTGGGCTTCCCTAACGCGGGGAAATCGACGCTTATCTCGGTCATTTCCGCCGCAAAGCCTAAGATCGCGGACTATCCTTTTACGACGCTCGAACCAAATCTCGGCGTCGTCGATA
>JAHBSM010000013.1:0-85000 GCA_019639115.1 Acidobacteriota bacterium
CATGTAGAGCGGACAAAGATGATCCTGCACCTCGTGGATGTCTCGTCGGCGTCGGGGCGCGACCCGGTCTCTGATCTTGAGGTGATAGATCGAGAGTTGGCAAACTACGACCCGGACCTGGCGCGTCGGCCGCAATTCGTCGTAGCGACAAAGATCGACTCGCTCGACGATCCCGATCGGCTCGAAAACCTGAGAAAAAAAGCGGCAATGCTTGGGCGGCCGTTCTATGCTATCTCATCTGCGACGGGCGAAGGGGTAAAACAGTTGGTCGATGCCGTCGCGTCCAGGCTTTTAGCAGACTCAGAGGCTGCGCCAGACTGATGAAGCGATTCGCGTATTACGGAGGCAGCTTCGATCCGCCGCATCTCGGGCATATCGCCATAGCGCGCGAGCTGCTCGAGATGTTCGCTTTGGAACGGTTCGTCTTTGTCCCGGCCTTTCATGCCCCGCACAAACCGGATTCCCCTCCGTCGCCGGCGATAGACAGATACACAATGCTGTGCCTAGCCACACAAAATGACGAGGCGATCGCCGTGTCCAGAATGGAAATGGACCTGCCCGGCCGTCCCTATACGGTCGAAACACTCGAGCGGCTCAACGAGATCCACGGCGGCGATACATATTTTTTTGTGATGGGAGCCGACTCGTGGAACGATATTCGGACCTGGCGGGAATGGGAAAAGGTGCTGACGATGACGGATCATATCGTCGTAACGCGTCCCGGCCACGAGCTGGAGCTTGGCCACGTGACCGACGAGATACGGGCCCGCATTGTCGATCTGCGAGGAAGCAATGCCGTACCTGAATCGTCGGCAGGGCCCGCGATCTATCTGACAGACGCGGTCAAAATGGATATTTCCGCGACCGAAATTCGCCGCAGCGCTGCCGCAGGCGAAAACGGCTGGCACCGAGACGTTCCTGCCGAGGTTGCAAAATACATCGAAAAATATCAGATTTATAGATAATGGAAGAACTGCAGGAAAAGTCTCTCAATCGCGAGACCGTTTCTATCGAATTATCCGCCAAACCCGTCCCTTTCGAAGAACTCGACCCGCCGGTCCGGCTCGCGATCGAGTGTGCGGCTGAAAAAAAGGCGTTCGGTATCGCCGCGCTCGACCTGCGCGAAATAGCGAGCTTCACCGAATTTTTTGTCATTGCCTCGACCGCAAATCAGCGGCAGGCTCAGGCTGTGGCTGACGAGATCGGGGATAAACTCCGATCTCAGCTCGGTACCAGGCCGATCAGGACCGAAGGTTACTCTGCCGCAGAGTGGATCCTTCTCGACTACGGCGACTTTGTTTTTCACGTATTCAACGGCGAGGCAAGAGAGTTCTATGATCTCGAACGCCTGTGGCGCGACGCCCGCAAAGTAGCTCTGCCTGAGAGCATCTGATGAACTTCAGATTCATTTGGGTCGGCAAGACCCGCGACCGCAATTGGAAGGCGCTCGAGGACGAATATCTTCGGCGTCTTTCGCATTTCGCTCAAACGGACGTGGCCGTCATCCGCGACAGATCGTCGGGCGAGAGCATTGTCGCCGAAGGCCGCCGTATCCTCGAGCGGCTAGATAATGCCTGGCACGTCGTCGCACTCGACCCTGTTGGCCGTCAGCATACATCCGAAGGCGTCGGGGCCTTGATCGAGACTTGGCAGGAACGTGCGCTGCGCGACGTCGCATTCGTCATCGGAGGGCCCGACGGAATCCCGCCAGAGGTTGCTAGCAGGGCCAATGATAGGTTATCCTTATCGATTCTGACGTTCACCCACGAGATGGCTCGTGTGGTACTGCTCGAGCAGCTTTATCGCGGGTTTACGATCATAAAGGGTTTCCCCTATCAAAGATGAGCAAGATCAATCTAAAAGACATCAAAGAAAAACTTCTCGCCGAAAAAGCACTTCTTATCGATAAATTGAAAGGTAACGATCTTTCGATTGACGATTCTGAAACGCCTGATCCGGTGGACCTGGCAGTCCGTAATTACTCCAAGAATGTGATGCTTGCCGTATCCGAGAACGAAAGCAAGCAGCTCAGCTTGATAGATGAAGCGCTACTGCGTATCGAGGACGGCGAATACGGAACCTGCCTTAATTGCGAAAAGGAGATCAACCCCAAACGTCTTGGCGCGATCCCCTGGGCCCGTTATTGCCTCGACTGCCAGGAGCTGCTCGAACAGGGCCTTCTGGACGAAGAATAGCTGACCCGCGAGCCTCAATGCTCGAAACTTTTGCAGACGCTCTCTCCTCCCTCTTTTTTCCCCAAAGGTGCGCAGTATGCCGCAAAAGGCCGACCACTCTTGCCGGTGGTTCGGCCTGTGATGAATGCTGGGCCGATACTGCGATCTTTAACGGTAAAGAGATGCTGTGTTCGAAATGCGGCGCGTATTTCGGCCCCGAAGGCATCAAGATCCGGCGAAGCTGCTTTAAATGTACCGATCACGCTTACGCCCGGGCGTTCGCGTGCGGCTTGTATGAGAAGGCACTCGCGGCCGAGCTTCTGGATCTAAAGAGTGTGCCTGATCCTGCTTCGCGGCTGCGGGACCTGATCAAGGAAACGGTTCTGAATGGTTCCGCCCCTGATATAGATCTGGTCGTGCCCGCTCCGCTTTCACGGCAAAGGCGTGCCGAACGCGGTTTTAACCAAGCTGACATCATCGCGTCGCTCGCAGCACGTTCACTCGGTATTGACGTCGATCTAAAAAGCCTCGTACGCACCCGCCATACGATCCCTCATCGAACCGGTATGGACAAGATCGCCAGAGAACGTTCGGTCGAAGGTGCTTTCGCCGTAACGCGGCCGAATCTGATCGCCGGGCGAACGATACTGTTGGTGGACGATATTTTTACATCCGGATCGACGGCGTCTGCGTGTGCCGATGCTCTGCTCAAGTCAAAAGCCGCCCGTATCGACGTATTTACCGTCGCACGAGCGGCCATCAAATATTGACCAACAATTACGGTGCCGCCCAGCGAGCGGCCGGAACATCAAGATTGGCTCCGAACTGCGTCGCCTGCAACGCTGAGTTCGAGCTTCGCAGCACGTACCAGACGCCATTGGACGGACGAAAAACGGCCTGGTCGGCTTTGCCGTCGCCATCGTAGTCGCCCGGTACGGGTATATCGGTGCTCAATCCCCATTGCCGTGCCGAGAATGAGTTGTTGTTACTCGTCAGCGAGTACCATACACCATTTGATGGACGGAATACTGTCAGATCGAGCCTGCCGTCGCCGTCAATATCGCCAGGCACCGGAACGTCGTCCACCGTACCGAACTGCGTCGCGGAGAACGATAGATCGCCGCTTGCAAGCCGGTACCAAACGCCGTTAGAAGGCCTGAAGACCGTAAAGTCCGCGAGTCCGTCACCGTCATAATCACCCGCGACCGGCAGATCGGTCGAGGTCCCGAACTGAACCGCAGAGAAAGATCCGTTGCTTGACTTGATCACGTACCAGACGCCGGTCGGACGCCGATATACGGCAAAATCCGTCTTTCTGTCGCCGTCGAAATCCCCGGGCTGCGGCGTGTCCGACGACGCGCCGAACTGGTACGCACCAAACGTATTGTCAGAACTACGCAGAAAGAACCACGTCCCCGACGACGGACGGAATACTCCGATATCGGTGATATTGTCACCGTCGTAGTCACCGGGCGTCAGGACGTCATCCGCGACACCGAATTGGGCCGCACGCACGGTCGAGTTCGAGCTGTTCTGGATGTACCAATAGGTCTCTGACGGGCGAAATACCGCGGCGTCGGTCTTTAGATCGCCGTCGAAATCACTCGGTGCACGGCCACGGACGATCTTGTCGATCTGGCCGTTGTTCGTCAGCACATAGATCTCTCCGTATTCATCCTGGCCAAACGAAACGACGCTCCGGCCGGTGCTGAACAGCAGCGTCTGTGCGTTGTTGTTCCACATCCACACCTCGCCCGAGCAGTAGTCGGCGTATGTATATGCTCCGTTCGGCAAACTTCCCTTTGCTCCTCGATAGACGAAACCGCCGGTGACCGAACATCGGCCCGCAGAGTGTGTGTATGTAAAGAACGGCATCGTGAAATTGCCCGGAATGCATAGCGTGGGATCGAGCCCGGTGCAGGTCGTGCCTTCATAGACACGCCAGCCGTAATTGTTGCCGCCATTGATGATATCGAGTTCCTCGATCGAGCCCTGGCCGACATCGCCCGCATATAGCTGATTCGTGCCGCCGCGATCGAACGACCAACGCCACGGGTTGCGTATGCCATAGGCCCAGATCTCCTGGCAATTCGTTCCGGCGGTCGTGCTGCCGTTGTCGCAGCGGGCCGAACCCGCGCCTGTGTATGGATTATCGAACGGGATCAGGTATGCGGGTGTCGTACTGTTTGGATCGATCCTAAGGAATTTACCGAGCAGGACCGAGCGATTCTGTGCACGAGCTCCCGGGTCGTTTGCTGAGCCGCCGTCGCCGGTGCCGATGTACAGATATCCGTCAGGCCCGAAATCGATCATGCCGCCGTTGTGATTGGTGAACGGCTGCGGGATCGTCAAAAGAACGCGCTCGGAATTGATATTTCCTGTATTCGAGCTGCCGTTGCCGGTCGTTGTCGTGTATTCAGCGATTATGGTCGTGCCGGTCGAGACCTGTGTGTAATTGACGTAAAATTTGCCGTTCGAGGCGAAATTCGGGTGAAACGTAAGCCCCAGCAGGCCTCGTTCGTCGCCGGTCGACGTCGGCTGGGTACATTTTGAACTTAGATTTATGAAATCCGTCGCTACGTTCGAGCCCGGCTGAAAGACCTTGATAATGCCCGCTTGCTGGACCACAAAGATCCGACGCGATCCGTCATTCGCCCCTCTTAGAAAGATTGGACGCGACAAACCGGTAACAAACGTCTGGAGCCGCGGTGTGTAAGGTGCAGGCACGCCCTGCGCAAAGATCCCTGCGGTCAATATGACAAGAAATGCCGCCGCTGCGGCGCTCGATGCGAACTTTGACATAAGATTCTCGCTATTATTACAACAAGATCGCCGTTCTGCGACGGAATATCTCGAGGCTGAGACTGTTTTGAATTGTTAAACCACAAACAGGATAAACCTTTATGCGGCTCAAGCGCAATACCCTTGCCGGACGTCGGCGCTCAGACCCGATATCTCACGTTCTTCGGCACGATCTCACCGCGTTCGTCGGCGATGTTCTGCAGCCGCATCGTCACGTCCGCGCTCAAGTCTCGGCCGGATGTTTCGCCACGCATCAATCGAGCATGGCCGGCCGCAGCTATCATTGCGGCGTTGTCGGTCGAGAGGTGTTTCGAGGGAAAATATGCTGGTATCCCCAGCCTCTCGGAGACCGACCTGACAGCATCGCGCAACGCGACGTTGCATGCGACGCCGCCCGCGACTATCAGATCGCTCGGACGCATATCGATTGCGAGCCGCTCGAGCGTGCCCGCGAGAGCCGATACTACCGACGCCTGAAAACTTGCTGCAAGGTCAGCGATCGCTCGGCTGGGCGCTTCGCCTTCTCGTACGGGCTCGATGCCGTGTTCGCGGACGTAACGCGAGACCGCAGTTTTAAGCCCGCTAAAGCTAAGGTCCGGCCGTCCGTCCGAGATCTTTGCTTTCGGGAATCGAATCGCAGCCGGATCGCCGGACCTTGCAATGCGCTCGATCGCCGGCCCGCCCGGGTAACCGAGTCCGAGCATCTTTGCCACTTTGTCAAAAGCTTCGCCGGCGGCATCGTCGCGTGTCCGCGAGACGACGGCGTATCGCCCCGCTTCGGGCACGTGAAAGATGTTCGTATGGCCGCCGGATACGATCAGGGCCAGAGCCGGAAATCTGATCGGCGGATTCTCGAATACGACCGAATACACGTGGCCCTCTATATGATTGACGCCGATGATCGGCTTGCCAAGCGAAAAGGCAAGAGCTTTTGCGTAGCATACGCCAACATGAAGCGAGCCGATCAGGCCCGGGCCTTGAGTCACGGCGATCGCATCGATCTCGTCGAGCGATACATTTGCGCCCACTATCGCTTCCTCGACGATCGGATCGATCTTGTTGAGGTGCTCGCGTGACGCAAGTTCCGGCACGACGCCACCCCAGGGGCGATGAAGCTCGATCTGCGACGAGATCACACTCGACAGGATCTCGCGGCCGTCGCGCACGACGGCTGCCGCAGTTTCGTCGCACGAGCTTTCGATACCAAGCACCAACACGCTTCTAGATTAACAAAATAGAGAGGGATAGGCAGGCTCAGGGCTCGGCCGGCGAGAAACCAACGACCGCCTCCCATATCTCCCGCGAAACGGAAACGCTGTTGGGAAAATGCTCGGCAAAATCAGCACGCAGGCTTTCGGCATATTCGGCCAGATAACGCTCGAGGTCGCCGTTGGTCTCAGCTTCGTAAATGGTGCGGCGACGCTGGCCGTCGCGATAGTATCGTGCCGAGACGAAACACCCGGCTGAGAGCACATCCGGGATGTGTTTGTCGATCATATAGTCATCCAATCGTTCGACCGACGTATCAGATGCTTCTATGGTGACCTCGTAGCTTATCATCATCTTGAACCCGTAAATAGAGTCGTTTCATCGACAAAACACAGGCCGTTGCCAAAAGGGTCGCGGCAATAGAACGATCTCTCGCCCCATGGCCGCACATGTATCTCGCCCGAAGGCGATCCGTGAACGCTGTCTTCTTCAAGCCCGCCGAGTTTGCTTGCGCGGTCGAAATAATTCTCGATATCGGGCACTGCGAAATAAAGATGATCCGATATTGGCGAACCGCCGTTCTCAATGACCGCGATGATGACCGATCCGGCATCGAAATAATGACGGCCCCGATGGATCATGCGTCCTTCGTCGCCTAAGAGGGCGGAGTAGTATTTGACCGCCGCATCGTAGTCGGCCACCGGTATAAAAACCCTGAATAATCTTGCTCCCATTTGCCGCTCCTCCCCGGGCGTGTTGCAAAGATACTAACATCTCGACGTAAGATAGAGAATGATAGTATGGATACGCACTCCGCTACTGAATTACTGGACAGACTCTCCAGCGGCGACCGATCGGTCCTGGACCGATTGCTGCCTGTCATCTATGACGAATTAAAACGTGTGGCGGCGGGTTATCTTCGCCGCGAACGATCCGACCACACCCTGCAGCCTACCGCTCTCGTGAACGAAGCGTATCTCAAGATGATCGAGATCGATCGCGTCCGCTGGCAGGACCGCGCGCATTTCGTCGCTGTCGCAGTTAATCAGATGCGGCGGATCCTTGTCGATCATGCCAGGCAGCATAACGCTCTCAAGCGTGGCGGAGACCTCCACATCGTCACTCTCAACGAAGAACTCGATAAGGCGGCCGACGAACAGACCGCAGAGTTGATCGACCTGGACGACGCCCTGAACGAACTGGCCGCTCTTGACCCGATGAAGGCAAAGATCGTCGAGATGCGCTATTTCGGCGGTCTAACGATGGATGAGGTGGCCGAGGTTTTAGGCGTCTCGACCATCACGGTCAAGCGTCATTGGAAATTCACGAAGGCCTGGCTCTACGGCCGCCTAGCAAAATAACAGCGTATTTGCCGCGCCCGGAAATTTCCCACTTCCCTTTTTTCACTCGCCTGATACCTTTTTCTTCGCAGCTTCGCCTTTAGTAGTGAAGCCCGCTGACGGCGGCTTCGATAGATACCAAAAGGAGAAAATGCAATGATCAATCATATTTCGATCGGAGTTAATCAGCCTGAGAACGTGGCCAATGTGATAGCTGAGATCTGGGGAGGCGTTGCGATGCCGTTCCCACCGAGTCCCGGCGGCTTTGTTGTGTTGGCGGGCGATGATCGGGGCTCGCTGGTCGAGGTCGTTCCAACCGATGTCAATCTGATCCCCGGGAAAGGCGAACAGGACGAGATCGAGGTCTCGATCGACACTGACACCTCGGCGATGGAGGCTGTTTTCGTCGCCGGAAACGAAACCACACGATACAACCCAGTCCATCTCAACATCACGACGCCGTTCGACGCCGACAAGGTAAAGGCGATCGCAAAACGGGAAGGCTGGCGATGCATAACGGCGAATCGCGACAACGGCCTATTTCAACTCATCGAGGTCTGGATCGAGAACCGCTTCATGCTAGAGGTGATGACAGCAGAAATGACAGATGCCTATCGCAAGCTGCTCGCGCCCGAGAATTGGGCTTCGCTGCTCGAATCGCTGGGAGCCCCAGCTCAGGCTGCGTCCACGAATTCGGCCGCCTGATCTTGTAGCCTTTGATCTTCTCGCAGAGTGACTTTAGCCTGCTGTACGGCGTCTTTCGGATCGATGATCCGCAAGACGCCGTCTTTGCCGAGACTGAGGCTGATGGGCGGGCAGGCTGAATATCAGACAAATCCGACACGTCTGAGCAGGTCGTCGAATCGAGGGTCGCCGTGCAGATTCTTGAGCCGTCGGCCGACCTTTATCAGCGTGAGCCAGTTTGAACGCTGTTGGTATGCCCGTTCGAGCCAATAGAATGCTTTGTCCTTTTCGTTCATTCCCGCATAGACGACCGCAGGCAGGAACGGAGATACTTCACCGCGGCGAACCCGATCTTCGAGGTCAGACGCGACCCTGGCCGCATCGGCTCGTCGGCCTGCTGCTGCGTAGGCGTGCCCCAACGCCATATCTGCGAGCGGGTCCTTTGACAGTTCCCGTGAACGCTCGAACGCCTTTATCGCTTCGTCAAATCTGCCTTGTTCCTGGAGCGTCTCGCCGAGATTCATATACGCTCGGGCAAACTTCGGATCGCGATCGAGCACTTGGCGGATCTGAACGATAGCCTCGTCGTATCGCCCGGCTATGTAGTGTGCCCAGCCGATATTCGTCGCGATCTGAAGCGAGGCGGGATCGATCTGCTGTGCGAATCGATACTCGGTGAGCGCCTCGTCCGGCCGGCCCATCGCAACAAGGAAGTTTGCATATGAATAATGGGCCTCGGAACTATTCGGAGCCGATTGGATAGACAGTTTGTACTCGGCCTCGGCTCCTTGGAAATCCCAGTCGTACGTGGCTTTGATCGAGGCAAGCGAAACGTGTGCGGCGCTCATGCCCGGATCTAGCTCAAGTGCTCTCATCGCCATCTTTCGAGCTTCGGTGAATGCTTCGGCCGGCTGCATTAGTCCGTATGCCGGAGCCGAACGATATGCGAGAGCCAGGCCCTGATACGCGAGAGCATAATTCGGATCTGCGTCTAGAGCCTTGCGATAGAGGTCGATGCTGTCTTTTATGCCTGCGGGCGTCGCCTTCAAGCGTGCATATTCGCCTTTGAGATACGTGTCAAATGCCGCATTGTTAGACGTGTAGCTTGGCTTCTCGCCCGGCAGGGCCGATCCGGCAATCACCTCAAACAGTCGAGCAGTGATGACGTCGCGGATCGACACCAGCCTATCCGCCCGGTCCTGAAAATTAAACGCAAAAAGCTTCCTGCCATCCGAGACGCGAGTTAACTCCGCGCGAACCACGAGATCGTCGCCGTCCTTGGACAGAACACCTGTCAGTATGCGTTCGGCACCGATCGATCTTGCCAGATCCGCCGGCGGCAGGTCCGAATTCTTATAACCCGAGAGCGACGATCGCGGAATGACCTTAGCTCCCGGCAAAGCTGAAAGACGGTCGATCAATATTGCCGCCATTCCGTCACAAATATAATCGTTTGCGGCATCGCCGGTCTCATTGCGAAGAGGCATCACCGCGAGCGTTCCGGCGTTTGCGGGATCCGATGTGCCGGTGCGTACGAACCTGAGATCGAAAAATCCCGCGGCATATGCCGCGATCAAGGCAGTTGCGACTGTTATCGCGGCAGCAGCCTTTTTCCAATGTCGGCGGAGCGTCCCTTGCGCGAAACTCAACGTCTGAGCTTCATCGATGACGATGGTCTCGGCCGCATCAAACGGGACAGACGTATCGGCGACCGATCGGCCGCTTGAGTCACGGAATCCGGCGTTTGACAAAAGTTCGGATATCTCACGATATCGTGGATCGTCGTATAGCTCGGCAAGCTTGGGTTCGGTGAACCACCAGTTCATCCATGGATCCTGTTCCTCGTAGGCGCTCCAAAAATATTTGAACGCCGCGTTCCGATCACCCACGGCAACCGCAGCCATTCCTAGGAACCAAGGCTTCACATAGGTCCGCGACGCCGTCGTAAGCAGGCCGTTGTATATCTCGCGCGCTTTCGCCGTGTCACCGGCCCGAGCATAAACAAAACACCTGTTGAACTCGACGAGCCCTGTCCCCGGCATCAGATCTGACGCTTTTTCAACACTCGCGATCGCTTCGTCCGCTTGTCCGAGCTCCGACAGGACGAAAGCTCGCTGTATGTGGCCTTGCGGAAATCTCGGGTCGATCCTGATTATCTCTTCGGCCTTTGCCAGAGCTCGGCCATATTCATGAGCTTGATAGAACGCCCAGGCAACCAGCGTCTTGGACCTGAGCGAAAGCGGATCGAGTTCTTCGGCACGAGCGGAGGCATTGAGCCCTTCGGACCGCCGTCCGATCCCGATCAAGGTGGCAGCATACCACTCCCACGCCAGCGAATATTTCGGATTGAGGTCTATCGCTCGCTTGAACAGATCAAGTGCCGTTTCTGCGTCGTACTTGTTCTTTTCGATCAGCCCCAGGGTCGCATAGGCTTCACCCAGTCCCGGATCGATCTCAAGCGCGGTCCGAGCCGCCTTTTCAGCCAGCGGAGCCGCCTCGCGCGGCGGCATAATGCCGTAAATGCTGGCCCAGACATAGAAATCGGCGATCCCAACGTATGCCTGTGCGTAATTAGGATCGATCTTGACCGCTAACTGGAACGAGTCGATCACCTTTGGGAACGATTGCGCGGTGAATTGATTCCAATATGAGCGGCCTCGGAGGAAAGCTTCGAAAGCTCGCGGATCGGCCGTGCCTCGTCTGCCCAGCAACTCGCCTTCGCCTTTCAACTGCGGGAGCAAGGCAGTGACCACCTGGGCCGATATTGCATCCTCAAGCTCGAGGACGTCGGTCATATCCTCATCGAAATGCCCGGCCCAGACCGCCGATCTTTTAGCAACGTCCAACAATTGAAGCGAAACTCTGAGCCGGCCGTGGAATCGCCTGATCCGCCCGTCAACTACGTAATCCACGCCCAGGTCGGCACCGGCCCTGAAAGGGTTCTCCGGTTCATCGTTATATCTGGCGATCGAGCTGGTTGGCCTGACTGTGAGTTCCCTGACCGATGCAAGCCGAGTGATTATCGCGTCTGCCAGCCCAAGCGTGAGGTAGGCCGCGTCCGTATCCTCGAGCCCCGAAGGCGTAAGAAGCGTCAGCGGCAGGACGGCGATCAAAGTATCGCCTGAGCGGGTAGGTTCCTTAGAGAAAGTCCCCGGGGAGGTCTCGGACGGAATGACCACGGCTTCACCGCTCAGGACGCGATCGATATCTTCGGCCAATTCCGTCACCGAACCGTACCGGTCCTCGGGCGACTTGCGAAGACACCGAAGCACGACGTCGCTTATACTCCCGGATAGTTTCGCAGTGACGTCGGCTACGGTCCCGCTTCGCAGCGATGCCAACCTCTCTGCGTCGATCCGTGTCCCGGGCCTGCTTCCTGCAGGTTCCAGGGTCTCGTCCTTCAATGCGTCAGCGAGCTGCGGAGGCTGATCCTCGCAAATCGCCCTTGCCATCTCGTTCGCGGTCTTGCTGGCGGTGCGATACGGCCGCCGGCCCGAAAGCAATTCAAAAAGTACTACCCCGAGGCTGTAGATATCCGAGCCAAAGCTGACCGGCTCGCCGAGCACTTGCTCGGGGCTTGCATAATCGACCGTCATCATCCTTAGCGACGTCGCGGTCTGCTGCAGCGTGTCGGAGGCGAGATCTGGATCGAGCAGTTTAGCAATGCCAAAATCAAGCAAACGCGGGCCGCCGTCTGATGTGACCAGAATATTCGACGGCTTTAGGTCCCGGTGAATGACTTGTTTGCGGTGAGCGTAAGCGACCGCATCACAAATTACGCGAAACGATCGCAAGCGTTCCTCGATATCGAGACGTTCATTGTCGGCGTATCGCAGGAGCGGTTCGCCGTCAATGAACTCCATTACGAAGTATGGCCGGCCGTCGTCGGTCGTTCCGCCGTCGATTATGCGCGTTATCAACGGGTGATCGAGTGCCGCAAGTATCTGGCGCTCATTCCGAAAACGCCGCAGAACGAAGTCCGTGTCAACGCCCCGCTTCACGACCTTTACAGCCGCCTTTAGCCTGAATTCACCATCAGCGCGCGACGCCTCATAAACCGTGCCCATCCCGCCGCGGCCGATCTCGCGTTCGATCAAATAGTTGCCCAGCAATCTGCCCACAAGCGGGTCTTCGTCGCTGTCGTCCAATAGTGATGAGAGAATGCCGCCGCCGGTGCCGCCCAGCAGCGGCCGCGAAATGAAGCTATCTGCTTCGCCTGACCGCTCGAGCAGGCGTTCGACCTCAGATCTCAGCTCGTCATCACCTTGACATCGATCAGATAGGAACCCGGCGACCTCGGACGCAGGCAGATCAGAGGCTTCGTGAAATAGCTCTTCGATCCGATCCCATTTGTCGGGCGAAAGTGTCATTGCCGCTCAGAAATAGTCACGAAAAGAGAATAATACAATTTTCGACGCAGCTTTGACATCGACGCCCGCTCGAGATCCGGCTTGACACGCGGGACGATGCGGTATACAACTTCGACATTCGACTTGTTCAGACGCCTCAGGAGGAAAATACGCATGGGACGCAAGATTCTCGCAGTAGTGGTTTCGCTGATCGGAGCGACCGCCGTGATCATGATCGTCGAGATGGTCAACTCGTTTCAGTTCGCTCCGCCGTCGCCCGAAGTTATGGGCGATCCGCAAAAACTGCGAGAATTCATGGCGGCAGGGCCCGCAGCGGCATACGGCGTCGTGCTGTTTGGCTACGCATTGGGTGCCTTTGTTGCGGGTTTCGTCGTGACAAAAATGAGCAGGCAGGTCGGCGGCGGCTTTGCTCTCTCATTATTCGACGGCATCATCTTGACCGCGCTCGGCGTCGTAAATTTCCTGATGCTGCCCGGTCAACCGATGTGGTTCATGATAGCAGCATTGATCATTTTTGTTCCGCTATCGTTGCTTGGGAATCGGCTCGCCCGATAGTATCGTCGTCGATCACGGACGTTTCCCTTCGTTCCATTTGGGACGAAAATCAGAATTTGCGAGCCAAATGACCGGATCGACCATGGAATTGATCGAACGCGTCATATGCACGAAATCGATCGTGCGCACCTCGTCCGTCACCTTGTGGTAGTCGGTGTGCAGCCCGAAGCTCGATACCGTCTGAGCTATGATGCCCGCGCGTGCAAGCTGATAATTGTCGGACCGCGTGAAAAAGTTCTGCTCCGGATGCGGGTCGGCCACGATCTTTGCACCGCGTTTCGCGAGTTCGGGGCCTAGGTCGGTCCGTTCATAGCCGGTCAGCCACAGTTCGTCGGCGCCAACCTTCGGATCGGGCCGCCCGATCATCTCAAACTCGAGATTCGCTATCAGCTTCTCTTTTGGAAAAGGCATATTCTCGATGAAATGCCGTGCGCCGTGGCCGCCCGCCTCCTCCGAGCCGAAACAGACAAAATAGACGGTCCGCTTGGGCTTCGTACCGGATGCGAGAGCACGAGCCAGCTCGATCACCGCTACGGTTCCCGATGCGTCATCATCCGCTCCGTTGAAGATCTTGTCGTCACCTGGTGTCGCGTCGCGAACGCCCAAATGGTCGAGATGCGACGAGATAAGGATGACCTCGCTGGCAAGCGCAGGATCAGTGCCGGTGATCTTGCCCATCGCGTTCCAAGTGTATGTCGCGGGCCCGACGGCGAACGTCCCCGTAAGCTCGATTCGCGTGCCATCGGCGATTCCGGCCAATGCCGCAGCAGCCGCTGACGAAACCGCCAGCAAAGTACCTCTGCGCGAGATCGGGATCTTTCGCTCGGCGACCGACGGCCAGTTCTCTCTGATCTCTTTGGTCTCCGCCATCAGGATGGCGGCCGCGCCGGCCTGCTGCATCTTTGCAATGGCAGGTTGAATATCCTCGAATTTCGAATCGGGTTCGAGCATTAGGAGCACGACAGCCCCTGATCTTGCCGTTTCGCCGGGACGCAGCTTCATAAGCTCTCCGCTGATCGATCGGGCGCCGATCGAGAATGCGATAATGTCGCGGCCGAACTTTAATTGTGAAAGCCCGTCGCCGCCGAAACGCAGATCCGTGAGAGCCTCGCGGCCCGGAACGCTCACGGTCTGGACGAACGTACGCGAGCCCGCCGCATCCGTCTCGCCGGCCGGCTCGAGTCCGAACTGCATGAACTGCGAGCCAATATACTCGGCAGCGATGCGTTCAAAGATCGTGCCGCTGCCGCGTCCCTGCAAAGCGTCTCCGGCAAGGAACTGCATGCCAGCCCGGACGTTGCGCTCGAGGACAGTTGGTCTCGCATTGCCCTGTCCGAACGCGAACGTGTTAGCCGCAGCAACCAATGCGGCGAGTAATAGAAAATTGCGTCGATCGATCTTCATACTTGGATCAATAAACGCAATTGAACCGCAAATTGTTTTCGAAAATCGTCAACCGAGCCGGTAGAACCGCCAATTTGTCTTGAATTCCCGGGTCAGTCGCTGTTTTGTGAGAATGGCGCGAACCATCTCGACCGGTATCGGGCCTTCTCTCAGTATCGCGTCGTGAAATTGCCGGTCGGTCATCATTTTTGTATCGACCAGATCGCGGTGAAGTTGATAGAACTGAAGGCCGCCCATCATGTACGCCATCTGATACAACGGCCCATATTCTCCGCTGAACGATCGACGCACTTCGGCCACGGCATTGTCGCGCTCGTGGCCTACCTTGTTGACAAGCAGCTCGACGCATTGCTCAGGCGTCCAGCGGCCGAGATGAAAATTGAGCGAGAATATGATGCGAGCCGCCCGATGCGAACGCCAGAAAAGAGCGCCGATCCGATCCTCTGGCGTTTTTGAGAATCCTCGGTCCCAGAGCAGGAATTCCCAATAGAGAGCCCATCCCTCGCCCCAGAACGGCGTTCTGAAGATCGAGCGATACGGGCGATAGCGGCGATTCATGAACTGCTGGAGGTGGTGACCCGGGATGAGTTCGTGGTGCGTCACTGCACGCGCAAAATGCGGATTATTACCGCGGAGCGACATCATTTTCTGTTCGTGCGTCATCCCGTCGGTCGGATAACTGACGAGTATCGTCTCGCCGCCCAGAAAGAACGGCGCAACTAGCTGGCGCTCGGGCGTCATCATCTCCATCCGCCACGTCTCTTCGGCTTCGGCCGGCACGGTGACCAGGTCGTTTCGTTTCACATAGTCGATGGCCTCACGAGCCAGGTCGCGGATCAGGCCGGGCTGTTTGCCCGGGGCGACGTATTTCCGCTTGACCGCCTCGATGGCCTTCATATAGTCGTCGCCGAATCCCATTTCGCGTGAAGCCTTTTTCAGTTCAGCGACGCACCAGTCGAATTCCTTGTCCGCGATCTCCACGAGTTCCTCAGGCGAATATGGGATCATCTCGTATCCGAGTTCGCGTATGAGAGCCTCGCGGCCTATCGGGTCGCCTATGATCGTCGTCTTGTCGTCCGGTGCGATGCCTACGAGCTTTGTCGATACGAATTCGATGTACCGCTGCAATGCACCGTCGGCGGACTCGTACGGCTTCTTAGCCCACCAGCTAAATTCGGGATCGTATCCGTTGTAGAAATTGAACCAGCCTTTGAGCGTCTGCCTGAGCGAACCCAGCACGCGGACGGCCCTGAATGCGACGGTGCGTTTCGGCTTCTGAAATTCCGCTGAAGAAGCGATACGCTGTATCTCGCCGATAGACACTGCGAGAGCGTCGAGCTTGGCGGCTGCAGATTCGGGATCGATATCGGCCAGCCCGCGACGCGAATCCTCGAGATCCGAAATCACTTTGGCAAAAGGCATCAGCGGCGCCACCTCGTCGAATTGAGCAGCGGTCCGCGTGAGCTCATCCAGTTCGCGGCGGAGATGATTTTGGAAAAGTAGATAGTCGATCTGCTCCTGCGGTTCAAGGCGATCGAAGTTCATCGCCGCGAGTTCCGCAAGCCTGTCGGTGTAAAGCCTGCGAAACCTATCGCGACGCGCGGCCGAGGTCTCGGCAGTGAACCAGCGTTGGAAAGCTCCCCGGTCCTGTTCGTAGTTTTCGATCACCTGTCGGAGCCGCGACGGACTCTCGCCCGCCGGCACTATCGCAAGAGTACTGAGGGCAAAAGTAAAAACGACCGCACTTGCGGCCGCGAACGCTTTTGATCTTCTCATGATCTGATCCTGAGCATCAGCTTCCGGTCCTGAGGCGATTCACGGGGCCCATAGAGTTCTCGGCCGCCGCGATAAGCTCGTTGATGGTGTGTTCGCCGCCATCGTCGGCCCGGACTCCGCCGACACGCAATCTAAGTATGAACGGCTGTCCGCCCGTATAATTGAAACGCTCGACCGCGGCCGTCACTCGCCCTATGGCTGTTTCGATATAGCGTTCGTCGGCATCGAGCACCAGCGAATGAAACCTTCCGTCATCAGTAAAACGCGAGACGATATCGCTGGGCCCAAGCGAGCTGAGCAGTATCTCAGCAGCCGCGTTGACCGCTTCGTCTGAGCGTACGCGTCCAAAATTGCGGTCAAGGTCGTCGAATCCGTCGATCTCTGCCGCAAGGACCCAAAGGCCGCCGTCCCTCGCACGCTCACGATACGATCGGATCAGATGCTCTGCATGGAGCAGAAACCCGCGGCGGTTCCACAAGCCGGTCTGCGTATCGCGAAGCGTAAGGCTGCCCGCTTCTTCGATAGCACGTTCGAGCAGCTCCGCCGTGAGCCTGGCCGCCACGCGAAGTCCGGCCTGGTGCGCCAGCGTGCGAAGGTCTGAGATCGCACCAGCGGGTAGTCTGCGCGGCCTTGTATCCATGACCGACAGTGTGCCGAGCGGCAATCCCTCACGGCCGATGATCGGGACACCTGCGTAGAAGCGAACCCCGCCGCGGCCGGTGACCGCTGGTGCGTCCGCGAATCGCGGATCGGTCGAGGCGTCTGAGACAACGAGGACGCCGTCAGGCTCGAGAATTGTCTGCGCGCAGAATGACAGGTCACGACGCGAGATGCCGGATTCGATACCGACCGCAGCCTTGATCCACCAGCGGGAATCGTCAACGAAAGCGATCGCCGCCATCGGCGTCGCGCATAACTGCGAAGCGAGAGCAACTATCTCGTCATAGGCACGTTCCGGCACCGAGTCAACGATCCCGTACTTGGCGACAGCGGCCAAGCGAACGTTCTCATTTTCTGGTACGAGTGTCAGCATTCTGCGTAGTCAAAGCGGCAATTCAGCTGCGGTGTTTCGGGTCGCCGGAGATGTGCAGCCTCTCGCTCGAGACCATGAACGGATCGACCGAACGATGGATGTGAGTCGATTCGAAGCCCGGTATGCTCGAGAGCCGATTTTTCTGTTTATTACGATACATAGCCTCGTCGGCCGACTTGATGATCTCGGCCAGCGGACGAGAGTCGTTGTGGTCCGTGGAGGCCGCTCCCATACTAATGCTCAGCCTGTAGGGCTTTCGCCTGGTACGATTGAACCGGTCAAAAGCCTCTTCGATCCGCGCCGTGAGCTGCTCAAAAGGCAGTTCATTGGCTCCTATCATAAATGCGATGAACTCGTCGCCGCCGACACGCGCCAGGATGTCGGACGCTCGAAAGCACGACGTAAGCAGGTCGGCCGTTTTGATGATCGCCGCCGAGCCCTCGTGGTGGCCGAATCGGTCGTTTATCTTTTTGAGCCCGTCCATATCCGCGACGACGACCCTCACGATCGAATCGGTGGGCCGGGTGCGGAGATGTTTTAGGTGCTGCTCGGCAAGCGCTTCGAGCCCACGCATATTGTAGAGGCCCGTCAGGTGATCTCTCAGCGAGAGATTCTCGAGCTCGGCATTGGCACGCTTGAGCTCGAGCGATTTGAGCCGCAGGTCGAGCGTCTGGCTAAGCTGATTAGCAAATGCCGTCAGGGCCTGATATTGGACCGGCGTCAGCTCGCGCGGCACGCGGTCAGCTATGCTCAGCGAGCCAAGCACGTGATTCTCCGAAGTAACAAGAAGCACAGCGGCATAGAATCGTATGCCGTTCTCCTCAGCCACGAAAGGATTATCGGCAAGCCGCGGATCCTTTGAAGCGTCGTTGACGACGACGACCTCTTGCCGGTCGATCAATGCGAACTCGCAAAGCGAATTGGCACGCGGTATCTCATCAACATCGAGTCCGATCTTGGATTTTAGCCATACCCGGTCGCGGTCAAAGAATGACACGACCACGATCGGCACGTCACACGTCTTTGCAGTAAGCCAGGTGATATCGTCATACTCCCTCTCGGGTGCCGTATCCAGGATCTCGTGTTTGAAAAGCAGTTGTAATCTTTCGTTTTCTTTATCGTCGATAGGGGTGATCGCCATATTATCAGGTCCGAATACTAATGAACGTCGAACAACCAACCTGAGGAGAGGTACAGGAAGCCGTAAATAGTTTTTTATATGCTACTTCGAGAGAAGTCGGTTGGTGAAAGATACCACTAAACTACCGAAAAACAAAGGCCCGCGTAATGTTAGCGAGCCTCAAAAATGTTGAGTAGGAACCTATTGAATTGCCACTAGCTTTAGCTAGTGGAATCCTTTCCCTTTCAGATCCCGGCTTTAGCCGAACCTCACCGTCGGTTGGCAACAAGCATCTTGACAGCCATAAAAAAGCGCGTATCATCCACTTGTCACCGATTTTCCACGAAAATCACGAATATTTTAGAGGTTCGCCGGCTCTTTTCTTGGAGGTTCGTTGAGTTTTATGAAGGTTATTGTTCTTCGACGTCACAAGGCCGGAACCACCTACGCCATCGCCGCAAGAAACTCCGCCGCCTCTGCTGAGGAACCAGCCCAAAAGACCACAATACCACCGAGCTAAGACTTGCGATGAATAGGTATTGGTCTGGAACTCAAAGACAATCGAGTTAAGTTCCAGTTTGAATCAGAGTGTAAGCTAGTCAGCGGTTAAAATCCCCAAAAAACCTTATGCCCTTACCCAATTTCAGACAGGACGGTTGGTTGCCTGAAGGTCACCACCCTGCATCGTGGCAAGAAATCGAAGAGACGTTTGCTGGCATTCCCAATTCCCCGCGGCGGCGGGTATACGATCGCCTAATACTGTGGCGTGATAGTGCCCGTCTGGTTGGTTTGTCAGGGAAACTGGTACTAAACGGGAGTTTTATCTCAAATAAACCTGATCCAAGCGACTTTGACACGCTTTTTGTCTATGATGACGACTGCGAAGATATTTTAGCGAATGATCCCGAAGCAAAGCATCTAATTGATCATGCAGCATGTAAGGCGGCTGGTTATGATTTATTCGTGTTCGCTAAACAAAATACAATTGACTTTCCATCTTTTGCAAGTTTGGAGTTGTTTGATCGAGACAAAAAGACTGGAATAACAAAAGGTGTTTTGGAGGTAAGCATATGATTACCAACTCAGTTCAACTTGATGCTTCTCAAAAACAGTTGGGGCTGCTCCGAGACATGCTCGACGCAATGCGCGAGCAAACCGCTAAGCGCAATCCAGGTCTTTTCCACACCGTCTCCGAAGGATATTTGACAAAAATCAAAGAACTCGAGGACGACATTATCAGCTATCTGCGAGAACGCCCCGTTGACGCGCCGCTGACAGTTAAAGTTCAAGGTCCCGGCATCCGATATGGAATCATAAAAGCGAGTCTAGCATCAAAGCTGATTTCAGGGTTTCAGTCTGCAGTTTATGCTCTTGGTGCGAGTGCCTTTAGGGAAAATCCTGACGGAGAGGACCGTGTACTTCCGAAAGGACTTCGGTCTCATCTTGGTTTGGACTTGGTTGCAACTGCTCCTGGCAGTTTCATTCTCGCTATGGACCTACGTTCAGAGGAGCGTCCTCTATTTCCTAGTCTTGACCCGGCAAGTATCGCTATTGAAAAGCTCATTAACCATGTAAATGAGATTCGTGATTCGCCAGATGCTTTTAGCGGTGATCGGGAAGCTTTGCGCGGCTTAAAGAAGATGTCGGAATTGATCCGACCAGGAATTGAGTCAATAACCGTGGATTTTCATCTGGCAGACGTACGTGTGGAGACCTCCTTTAATCCCACAGTGAGAGATCGAATCGATCTTCTGTTGGGAGCTCCTAGAGAAGGTGAGAAGACGATAATCGGTCAACTAATTGCAATAGACATAGAAACTAAAGTTTGTGTTGTTCATCCAGAGAACCAGCCTCGGGTAGATTGCACCTATCAAGAGAACATTGAAAGCGACTTGATTGCAGCCCTTCGCAAACAAATTGAGATGGCAGGTGAGTTTGTTTTCCTTGATTGGCCAAGGGGCCATTTCAAAATAACTGTAATCGAGAGATTTAGGGTATTAGAGAATGACGATGATTAATCGATCAAAGCGTTTGGTGGGCCGTGGAGTTAGCGGTGCGTGATACCAAGATAGTATTTTGGGGACTAAATTCGAGGGAGAAATCTTTTTATGAAATGAATCGGCGGAATGGAATGGCAAAGAGTTGGCCCGCGAGAGTGTGATGCTCGGTTAGAATGTGTCAAGGGGTGGCCGATGCGATCAAGAAAATTTCGCTCGATAAGCTGAAAGAGGCCCGCGAAATGCTCGCGAGCCTCCGTGATGGCGATCAGGCCGCGTAATTATGCGGCGATCTCGCCCAAAAAGCTCACGCCGTCCTCTATTTTCAAGCCGAAGTTCTCTGCGATGGTCTGGCCGATGTCGGATAGCGATTGACGCGTGCCTAAATTAACTCCAGGGCGGGCATTTTTGCCGAAAACGAGCAGCGGAACGTATTCACGCGTGTGGTCAGAGCCGGGAAAGGCGGGGTCATTGCCGTGATCGGCGGTCATAATGAGCAGGTCGTCGTCGTTCAACGCATCAATGATCTCCGTGAGCCGTGCATCGAAATGTTCGATGGCACGCGCGTAGCCCTCGACATCCCGTCGATGGCCGTAGAGCATATCAAAATCGACCAGATTGCTGAATATAAGTCCCGTAGTGTCAACATTTAACGCGTTTACCGTCTGATCGATCGTCTGGTCGTTGTTCTTTGCGGTCAGGTCCTCTGTCACGCCCATCGAATCATAGATCGAAGAGATCTTCCCGATACAAACGACGTCCAGGCCGGCGTCCTTCATCACCGGAAGCAGGTTCCCGGCGGGCGGTGGAACGGCGTAATCGTGCCTATTTTCAGTACGTTTGAACGTATCGGCGGTCTCGCCGACAAATGGACGCGCGATTACGCGAGCTACCTCGTCCGGGCCGTGCAGGATGTCCCTCGCGATCTCGCACATTTCATAAAGACGGTCGAGAGGCACGACCTCTTCGTGCGCGGCGATCTGAAACACGCTGTCAGCCGACGTATAAACAATAGGTTTGCCGGTGCGAACGTGCTCTTCGCCGAGCTGTTTGATTATCTCGGTGCCGCTTGCGGGAATATTGCCGAGCACGCCCGGAACGTTCGCTTCGGCCACGAATGCACTAATTATCCGATCAGGGAAACCTTCGGGAAATTTGGGGAAACCCTGCTTCAGGATGATGCCGGCCATCTCCCAATGGCCAGTTGTCGTGTCTTTGCCGTCGGATTTGAGCGTACATTTGCCGTAACTGCCCGTCGGCTTTCCCGCAGGCTCAACATGCGCAAGCGATGCGATGTTCCCCAGGCCCATTGCCGCGAGATTCGGCACATCTACTCGACGTGAAGCGAATACGCTGCCGAGCGTGTTCGATCCCGCATCGCCCCACTCGGCCGCATCAGGCATCTCACCGATACCGGCCGAATCCAACACCACCAAACAAACACGTTTGAATCTACACGTCATACTTGGATTTTGCCACGAAGCGTGCCATTAAGCCACGAATGCACGAATAAAACCGGAGTCCGTGGCTAGTTTTTCGGAGCTTGGTAACCCTCGCGTGCTCGGACGACGGTGCCTTTTGGCAGGCCTACGGTTTCAATAGTTATCTTGCGATATTTGCCGTCGCGGTTCTCGTTCGTCGGATAATAGCTCAGCGTATATTTCGTGCCTATCTCATCCGCCACGAGTTTGAACGCGTTGCGCGCATCCCTGAGGTCACCTGCTGGGAAAACACGACCGCCGCTCGCCTTAGCGAGGTCATTCATTTGGCGATTGGCGAGGCCGTACAAACCCTTACTGATAGCGAGGCGTTCGAAATCGCCCAGTTGGCAGAAATTCGCGGCCTTCTCCATACCTGGTTTTGTGGCGACCCCACGATAGTATCGCCTGATCTGCGCCGCACTGAACTTGGTCGCCGTACGGCAATCGCCCAGCAGATTTGATTCGAAGAACTCACGCGTATCTACCTCGATGAAGAACGCCATCAGTCCTTCGGATGAGAACTTCTCGGCAACGTCCTCGAACTCGAGCGCACTTGACGAATCCACGCCGTCCGTCAACGCAACCACCGCTCGGCGACCTCGAAATCGCTCTTCGGGCGCGGCCGCGAATACCTTTTCGGCTATCAAAGACATCGCGTCATAGTATGGCGTACTGTTCGACGTGGCGACGCGGTCGATCGCCGAATTGAGAGCCGTCCTGTCGTCAGACAGCGGCTGTATCAGTTCAGGTTCGGAGTATGCATCGCGGTCGGTGCGTACCGTGCGAAACGAGACGATAGCGACACGGTCGCCGTGCCTTAGGGCAGAAATGAATTCGCGGGCGGCACGTTGGATCAGGTTCAGGTCGTTGCGCGTCGAGCCGGACGTATCGAGTAGCAGGGCGACCTCAAAAGGTTCGGCAGAGGTCCCAAAATCTGAGATCTTTTGCCGTTTGCCGTCCTCGTAGATCACAAAGTTCGACGCCTTTAGTCCGCGTATAGCGACGCCCGCGGCATTGAGAACCGTTACCGGCACATCGACAATGTCCGTCGAGACGCGTATCGTCTCGTCCGCGTCCTGCGACATAGCCGTGACACACGCCAACAGAATGACGCCCGCTGCTGCTGCGGCGGCGGCGGCGTTCCGGAGTAATTGCCCGATCACGGCTGCGATCTGCATAGAAAAAGTGTAACAAAAATTTGAGATAGAAGTGGCCAAAGCAGTGCCGCGGCGGCGTTCGTATCAAAGTGGACTATGTTACAATTCTGCCGTTGATCATACTTGGGCAATGTTTCTGATCTGCGGACCGAGAGCCGCTAGAACATTGGTACCGTTCTATTTACAAAGGAGAATCATACGATGCTACGAAAGTTGAAAATTGGGGCTTTTGTCTCAGCCGCCGCGTTATTTGTGTTCGCGGCCGCCGCCTCGGCTCAGGCGCCGCTGGTTGTTGAGAACTTTAACTACACGGCGGGAACTCTGCTGACGAACTCGGGCTACACCGCACACAGCGGGGCGGGCACGAATTCGATCGCGGCTACGGCAGGCAACCTGACCTATACGAACTGGCCCGGCAACAATGTCGGCAACCAGATCACCATGACCACGTCCGGCGAGGACGTGAACCGCGTCTTTACGGTCCAATCAAGCGGCGACGTCTATGCGGGCTTTCTGGCTCGATTCACCGCAGCGGGCCCCGACGCGGGCGGCGGCGACTATTTCTTTCACCTCGGCCCCGACCCGATCGGCACCACTTTTCGCGCACGTGTCTTTGTCAAAGCCGACGGCAGCAATAACCTCGCGTTCGGTATCTCAAAGGCAGCGAACAACACTACTCCGGCCAGCATCTCCTTTACCGGTTTCAACTATTCGCTGAACACGACCTATTTGTTCGTTGTCAAATATTCGATCGTCGCAGGTGCGACAAACGATACCGTTTCGATGATCGTGAACCCGACGCTCGGCGGTGCGGAACCGGCGGCGACCGTTACGGCACCTGACACCTCGGCTACGGACATCAATCCTGCGACCTTCGCATTCCGTCAGGGTACCGCGGCCAGCTCACCTGCCCTATCGCTCGACTCGGTTCGAATCGCGACAAGCTGGGCGGCATTGTTCAACAACCCGGTGGCGACGAACGTCGATTTCAACGGTGATGGTAAGACCGATTGGTCCGTCGCGCGGAACGTAAGCGGCCAGATCTATTGGTTCAACTGTACGAATGGAGTTGCCGAGCCTGGATGTATGAGCACCACCCCGTTCGGCCTTGCCGCGAGTGATCTTTTCACCCCTTCCGACTTTGACGGAGATGGGAAGACCGATATTGCGGTCTGGCGACAAGCACCCGCGACCCAGGCAGCTTTTTACATCCTTCAGAGTTCGACCAATACGGTAAGGGCCGATTTCTTTGGCCAGGATGGCGACGATCCGGCAATTGTTGCTGACTATACAGGAGACGGGAAAGCAGACCCGGCCGTTTTCAGATGTCCACCTGCCAGCGGTTCTCCGGCCCAATGCTACTTTTTCTATAGAGCGAGCAGCGGCGCGTTCAACGGCCAGATCGTGTTCGAGCCATGGGGATTTGGCCGGGTCGGTGACATGTTCCCGTTGGTCGGTGATTTTGACGGAGACGGTAAAGGCGACTTTATGCTCCAGACCGCCGGAACCGGCGGCCAGGCATACTTCTGGCTCCGTACAAACACTACCAACACCATAAGCGTTACCCAGTTTGGAACGACCACCGATTTCCTTATCCCCGGCGATTATGACGGCGATGGCAAGGCAGACATCATGGTTCGACGAACCATTGGCGGAGCACGGTACCATTTTGCCCGTCTCAGCTCGAATCCTGCAGCTTCGACACCGCCGAATACGGGACTTTATGCAGTGTTTGGCATCACTGGTGATACATCGGCTCCGGGCGACTACAATGGGGACGGAAGGACCGATATTGCGGTTTGGCGTGCGAATGCTGACCCGTCGCAGAATTACTTCTACGTTCTCAACTCAGGCTCAGGTTCAGTGACTACATTCGAATGGGGTTCCCAGAATGACTTCGCTGTTGCAGGCTGGGCGGTACACTAATAGAGGTAAGAACCGCTTCATCAACACGAAAGCCCGGCCTGCGATAGGCCGGGCTTTCATTTCTTTCTCGACCGGCGAACGGTCAAACGTATTTCTCGATCACTTTTGCGATCGCATCGCGTGACGTGAGCCCCACGATACGCTCCTGCTCCTGACCATTTTTGAACAAGATCAAGGTCGGGATACCTCGGATGCCAAAGTTGTTCGGCACCGAGGGATTATCGTCAACGTCCATTTTCGCGACCGAGGCTTTGCCTTCGAATTGTTCGGCGACCTGCTCGACCGCCGGTGCGATCATTCGGCAGGGTCCGCACCATTCAGCCCAAAAATCTACAAGCACGGGCTTGTCTGATTCCAAAACCTCTGCCTTGAATGTGGCATCAGTTACTTCTAATGTCTTTGCTCCCATCGATCTATCTCCTTTGATTAACTAATCAATATACCAAACTCGATCCATTGTAACCCGAGCTTATCGCGTCAGCAGCTTGAATGCCTGCTCACGCTGGCCCGATCGAAACGAATAATTTACCCACAATGACGCTAATGCCTCGAGAAAGAATGCCTGCTCGATGCCGCCCACGTCCAGGACCTCCCAGCCGAACTCTTCCAACAGGTTCGAGACGACCGATTTCGCCGCATCGTCATTACCGGCGATAAAGTGCGTGCCGGCCTCGCCATTGAACATCGGTTCTGTCATTACGCTGAAACCCATCGAATTGAACGCTTTGACGACCGACGACCGCGGCAGCAGCCGCTGGACGCGTTCGCCCAAGGAATCGCCGACCGTAGCCGTGAATCGCGGCGGTATGCCCTGCGAGAAATCCATCGGGTTAGAAACATCGATCACGATCTTGCCGTCGAGAGCGTCCCGTCCTGCAGCTTCGATAGCACTCGCGAGGTTCTCTGCATTAACGCTAATGATAATAACCTCGCCTGCTTCGGCTGCGTCGGCAAATGAACCTTCCACGACGTTCGGCCCTGCTGTCGCAAGCCATTCGGCAAGTTTGCCGTGCGTCCGCGTACCAATGACGACTTGATGGCCATTTGACACAAAGCCGACCGCCAGCGTCTTGCCTACAATTCCAGAACCGATGATACCGATCTTCATATCGTCAATGCTCGATCACTATCTTGCCAAAGTGCGAACCCGTCCGCATATATTCCAAAGCGCCAGGCCCGTCCTCGAATCCAAATGCCCGGTCGATCACCGGCCGGACCTCGTTCGCATCGAAGGCCCGAAGCATATCTTCCAACATCGCACGCGAACCCACGAATATACCCTGCAGCCGGATCGACCTCATGAACGCCCTAACCGGATCGAAATCTCCTGATGTCTCAAGTGCTCCGATCATAGCGACATGGCCGCCGATCCTTGCCGAATTGACCGAGCGGCTCAGAGTGCCGGAACCGCCGACCTCGACCACGTGATCGACCCCGCGTTTGCCGGTCAGCTCCATCACTCGTGCGTCCCATTGCGGATGCTCGAGATAATTGATCACCTCGTCAGCTCCCAGATCCTTGAGCTTTCCGAGCTTTTCGTCACTGCTCGATGTCGAGATCACTTTCGCTCCGAACATCTTTGCGATCTGTAATGCAAATACCGAAACGCCGCCGCTCCCGAGCGTCAGCACCGTATCGCCCGCCTTTAGTCCACCCGAGACGACAAGCCCGTTCCACGCCGTCAACGCCGCGCACGGGAGCGTCGCGGCTTCCGCATTCGTCAGGTTCTCAGGAACCGCGACCAACGCCTGCTCATCAAAAGCAGACGCCTCGCAAAACACACCGTCCCACTGTGGCCCTGCTCCGAGAGCGGTCCGAACAACCTCCGCATTCGGCGGGCCGTCGAACCAGCGTTGGGCGAAAATCGGCATCACGCGGTCGCCCGGCTTCCAACGTTTGACCGCAGCCCCGACCTCTACTACCTCGCCGACGGTATCCGAGAGCGGCGTCGCGGGCAGCTTCATCCGTGGATTGTAGAGCCCCTCGACGACCATCACGTCGCGATAGTTCAGCGACCACGCATCTGATCGAATAACGACCTCGTTAGCAGCCGGAGAGGGATCGGGACGCTCGACCAACGCCAGGCGCTCGATCCCAAACTCGTTGATCTGAAACGCCCGCACTACTTTTTCCTGGGTGCCTTGAGGTCGAGCCTCAGCACAACATCGTCGCGAATAAGGTCGTCCGCTTTGCCCGCGTAAGCTATGCCAAAGTCCTTTCGATTGATCGAGAACTCGGCCTGAACCGTGACCTCGCCTGCCGAGACCTTGATGGTGGCCGGGAAGGTGATCGATTTTTTGACGCCGCGCATCGTCAGGTCGCCCGTTACGGTATATGTGTCGGCCCCTTTCGAAGCGTCGGCGGCGATCTTGGTCGATGCAAAAGAAGACTTGGGATACTTCTCGATAAAAAAGAAGTCGTCCGTCTGCAAATGCTTTGTTAGCCCTTCCGCATCCGTGAACACGGAGTCCATATCGATCTCGACCAAAACGCGGCTACCCTCTGCCCTTTCTCCGACAAGGTCGATGACGCCGCGGAACGCCTTGAATCCGCCGTCGTGTTTACCGGTCACCTTTGAACCCGTAAATTCGACCTTCGAATTCTCCGGCGAGATAGCGATCTCAGCACCGGCGGCCTTGAAGCCCTCAAGCGAATCGGTCTTGGCCACCTCGGCCGGAGCCGCAGCTTTGTTCGCAGCCTCGGTCGTCGTCGCCTTTGGCTTGTTTGCGGCAGGATCTGCACAAGCGAACGTGAAAGCCGCAATTGCAATCGTCAAAAACAAAATGTATCTCACTTAGGATCTCCCCCCTTTTAGATCAGATCGGTCAGTTGTAAATATTTGCGATCGGCGGAGCCTCGCTGCCCTCGACCATCGCTATGATGTCACGCAATGTAAATCGCCTGAGCTTGTCGGCGACCGCGGTCTCGACTGCTTTTTGCAGCTCACAGAGAACCGTTTCCATCTTCACGCCCACCGGACATTCCGGATTCGGGGCTCTGTGCGGCAGCCCTATGACCTCGCCGCAGGAGATCGCCCGATATACATCGCTCAGATCTATATCCTCAGGACGCCTGGCCAGCCGTGTTCCGCCCGTAGCACCCGTTTGCGACGATACGAAACCCGCATTATTGAGTTGACTCAGAAGCCGACGTACTACAACCGGATTTGTATTGACGCTGCCGGCGATGCAGTCCGACTTGACGTTCATGTCCCCACTCTTGGCCAAAAGAGCCAATATGTGAACCGCCATTGCGAACTGTCCGTTCAACGCCATATCTGTAACAAGTGTAGTTACAAACTAGAATTTTGTCAAATCGGCAAAATTAAAGGCCGCCCCTCGAAAGGAACGGCCGTAAGTTCACACGGGCCTGAAAGCCAGAGTTATTTAGCAGGGACCTTGATCTCGCGGCCTGCGAACAAGACGGAGTTGGGCAAAAGTCCGTTGAATTTTGCCAATTCGGTGGCATTGACGCCTTCACGCTCTGCGATCTTTGCGACCGTATCGCCCGCCTTTGCCTTGACGACACGGACAGAAGGACCGGTCGGTGCCGTCGCCGCGGGGCGATTGGTCGGACGCGAGTAAGCCGTAGCAGCGACCCGATTGCCGGGCACCGGAACGAATACCTTGCCCTGCGGCCGCGTCATTCCGGGATTGGCGGCCATAAGATCAGCCACCGTCACGCCAGTACGGAGCGAGATATTCTCCCAGGTCTCGCCTGAGTTCGAATTCGCCAATGCAGTATTGCTAACGTTAGACGCCGGGATCCTGCGAAATATCGCCACGACCTCGTTCGCCTTGCCTGCCGGCACATTGATAACGTACGGAACAGGCGGCGTCATATTCGTCCGGAGATGCGGATTGAGATAACGCAGGTATTGAACACTCGTATCCGAAGCCTGGGCAAGCAAGTTCAAATTGGTCGAGGCAGGCACCCTGACACGATCATATTGGAGCGGCGGCGCAGGACGTATATGCCCAAATCCGTACTGAGCCGGATTGTTCGCGATCAGGATCGTTGCGAGGATATTCGGGACATAATTGCGAGTTTCCTGCGGAAGATACGGGTACGCTACCCAAAAATTCGAAACGCCGGCACGTTTGATCGCGCGATCCACATTCCCTTCGCCGGAATTGTAAGCTGCCATTGCAAGCTCCCAGTTCCCGCCATAACGATTTGCGAGAAACTTGAGATATCGAGCCGATGCCCTCGTGGCTTCCTCAAAGCTGTTGCGTTCGTCAACATACGACGTACGCTGGAGCCCAAAGCGGCTGCCGGTTCCCGGGATGAACTGCCACAGCCCGGATGCAGCGGCCCAGGAAAGTGCTTGCGGTTTCCAGGCGCTTTCGACCTGTCCGAGCCAGGCCACATTCTCAGGCACACCTTCTTCGCGGAATATCCGCCGAGCCATCCTCATGAACATTCCTGACCGATAAAGCCCGACCTCCATCGTCGTACGGCCGCGTCCGCGGTAGTAGTTGATGTACTGTTGGATCATCGGATGCGCCTGGAATGAGAATCCAAGTGAGTTGTTCGAGACAACGTATTGGATGTATTGATACTGTTCCTGTGCGACGGGGCTGTCGATCTGCATCTCGTCGGTCGTCAGCTCCAGCTTTGACAGCTCGTCGAGCGGAGACGGCTCGAACTCCTGTGAGTTGAAACCGGCCTTCTGAGCCGGCGGAGGCGTATTCAATGCAACTACCGATGTCGAAACATTAGTCTGCATTGCGCCCGGCCGTGCCAGCCTGGCAATGTCGTCGGCAAGCTTAGCATCTACGCTCCAGCCGCACGTCGAAGCAAGGCTTCTGACCTGCGGAGGCTGAGCATCCGACGGGAACTCGATCCGATATACCGTCTCGATCAGTTGGTTGTAGCAGCTCTGAAGACGCTGTTCGCGTTGAATATTGAGTGTCGAATAAAGAAAAACCTCGACCGAGCGGTTAAATTTAGCTCCTGCCTCGGCCAATCGGCCATCGGCATACGCCTGAAGACCGTCATTGAACGCCGAGCCTGACTCGACAAGTACCTTATTGACTGCGTTGAGAGCTCTGTCCACTTCGGGCGGACGTGTATCGTTGTTTGACCGCACCTGTGCAAAGGTCGCGGCCGCAAATAGAATTATTAATATCGAAATGTTAAATACTGCGTTAGCGGTTTGCTTCATCAATATCGTCTATACTCCTTAGAAACCTCTTGAAGTTAGGGCGACTCGGGAAAACCGGCCTGTTCACAAGACGTCATTCTAGTTAAACGCCGAAAAAACGAAAAGGTTCCTCTCGCAGGCCATTGGCCCGCGATCGCGAACTCCTATCGAAGTCATAATATCAATTCATGCCGTCGGTGGCAAACCCGCAAAATCCTCTAACGCCTTATTTCTTCGCGGGTTTTGCCGTTCTTGCGGTTTGTGCGGTGAGCGCGGCTTCGAGCACTTGACGCACATTCTCGACAAAAATAAACGTCAAATCGGCCCTTACTTCCTGCGGAAGGTCGTCGAGATCGCGTTCGTTCGCTGCCGGCAGTATGACCGATCTGATACCGGCCCGCCGTGCAGCCATGAGCTTTTCTTTGACGCCGCCGATAGGCAGCACGTTGCCGCGCAGCGTGATCTCGCCGGTCATCGCCACGTCCTTGCGAACCTTGCGGTCGGTCAGGACCGAGACCAGGGCGGTTGCCATCCCGACACCGGCAGATGGCCCGTCCTTAGGAATTGCTCCCTCGGGCAGGTGTATGTGGATATCAAAATTCTCTAGAGCGTCCTCGGCGATGCCCAATTCCGCTGCGCGGGCCTTGGCATATGTGAATGCGGCCTGGGCCGATTCCTGCATAACTTCGCCGAGTTGTCCGGTAAGCTGGAGCTTGCCCTTACCCTTTGTCTTTAGCGCCTCGATGAAAAGGATCTCGCCGCCGACGGCCGTCCACGCAAGCCCGGTCACGATGCCGACCTGATCTTTCTTTAGCGCGACATCGTTGAATATTTTGGGCGCCCGCAGAAATTCGCTGACGCTTTCAGCCGTAACCTTGACCGGTGCGAATTTGCCTTCGGTCTCGGCCTTTTTCCTGGCCACCTTTCTGCAGACTTTGCCGATATCGCGTTCGAGTTGACGCAGGCCGGCCTCTCGCGTGTATTCGGAAACGATGCGGGCGATCGCCTTCTTATCGAATCTGATGTCCCGACGTTTTAAGCCCGTCTCGTCGATCTGTTTCGGTATCAGATGCCTCCTTGCGATCTCGACCTTTTCCTCTTCGGTATAGCCGGAGAGTTGGATGACCTCCATCCGATCGCGAAGCGCGGGCTGGATCGTTTCGAGCACGTTTGCCGTGGTCATGAACATCACGTTCGACAGGTCAAAAGTGATACCCAGATAATTGTCCCGAAATGCAAAGTTCTGCTCGGGATCGAGCACCTCGAGCAACGCGCTCGACGGGTCGCCGCGAAAGTCGGCTCCGACCTTATCGATCTCGTCTAACACGATCAACGGATTGTTCGTGCCGGCCTGCTGGATCGCCTGTATGATCCGGCCCGGCATCGCACCCACATAAGTACGGCGATGACCGCGGATCTCGGCCTCGTCGTGGAGCCCGCCGAGGCTTAGGCGGACAAATTTTCGATTCAAGGCTCGTGCGACCGAGCGGCCGAGCGATGTCTTGCCGACTCCCGGAGGCCCGACAAGACAAAGTATCGTGCCTTTTGGTTTGTCGCGCAGCTTGCGGACGGCCAGGGTCTCGACGATGCGTTCCTTGACGCGTTCGAGGCCGTAATGATCCTCGTCTAGTATCTCCTCTGCCTTTTTGAGATCGAGATCGTCGTCCGACGCTTTTGACCACGGCAGGTCGGTCATGACATCTAGCCAATTGCGGAGCGTGGCCGTCTCGGCCGTATCAGGATGCATCCGCTCGAGTTTCTTTAGCTGACGGAGAGCCTCTTCTTCGGCGGGTTGCGGCATCTCGGCCTTGCGGATCTTTTCGCGATATTGATCGATCTCTTCGGAAAGCTCGTTGCCTTCACCGAGTTCCTGTTGTATGGCCTTGAGTTGCTGACGAAGAAAATACTCCCGCTGCGAACGGTCGATATCCGCACGAGCTTGAGTGTTTATCTCCTGCTGAACGGTCAGGACCTCGATCTCTTTGCTCAGCAATTCGTTGACCCGCCTTAGCCGTTTGACCGGATCGACGATGTCGAGGATCGATTGCCCGTCCTCGACCTTAAGTTCCAGATTCGAAGCGGAAAGATCGGCAAGGCGGCCTGCGTCGTCGAGATTTGCGATGATCGCGAGGACCTCGGGCGAAATGTTCTTACCGAGCGAAGCCGCCCGCTCCATTGATCCGCGGACGTTTCGGACCAACGCCTCAACCTCGAGCGAGCCTTCCGGAGCGAGCGGCTCGGAAACGGGCGTCACCTTGGCCGAGATGTATTGCGGCTCGCTTGTGACCGAATCGACCTGACATCGCGAAACGCCCTGGATCAGTATTCGGATCCGGCCGTCCGGCAGTTTAAGCATCCGCATGATGATCGCGACAGTACCTGTCTTGTACAGGTCCGATTGCTCGGGTTCCTCCTTATTCACGTCTTTTTGCGAGACGAGCAGGATCATCCGGTTATTTTCGAGAGCTTCTTCTACCGAACGGATCGAGCGGTCGCGGGAGACGAACAAAGGCACGATCATGAACGGATAGATCACGATGTCGCGCAGAGGCAGTACCGGCAGCGTGTCCGGCACCTGCATCATTGGCTCGATAAGATCGGCCGCTCCGATGGAAATATTGAGATCCTCGGGATCGTTCATAAACTTAAATCGTAGGTCATACGACCGGAAACGGCAACGACCGTCCGCTCATTGGATATCGGCCTCAGCGAAGCGGCCTTATTTCTTGCTCTTTTTTGGTTTTTTAACGGCCGGAGAGCGTGTCCCAACAAGCGCCTTGAGCTCGGACATGAATTCAGAGACGTCGGCGAACTCAAGATAAACAGATGCAAATCGGACGTAGGCTACCTTGTCGAGGGCCTTGAGCCGCCGCATTATGATCTTACCTATCTCAGTTGTCGCGAGTTCGCGATCTAGCGAATCCTGCACGTTCTTTTCGACCTCGTCAACGATGCGCTCGAGTTGTCCCGTCGAGATCGGGCGCTTCTCCGCAGCACGAAGCAGGCCGGCAAGCACCTTGTCGCGGTAGAAATGCTCACGCTTGCCGTCTTTTTTGACGACCATGTAAGGTATCTCGTCAATGCGTTCGTAGGACGTGAATCGCCGGCTGCACTCTAGGCATTCGCGGCGCCGGCGGACGGAGGCACCGTCCTTCGCTTCACGCGAATCGACGACCTTGTCCTCAATATGTCCGCAAAATGGGCAACGCATAAGTTACTGGGTCTTCGCCTGGCCGGATCCTAACCTTCGGCCGGTTCCGTGAGATCCGGCGAATCGGTCTCGATCTCGCGTTCCGCGTTCTCAGACGAGAGAAGGCTTCGAAAACGTTCGATACTTATATCACCGTGGAGGAAATAATATAAACCGAACAGTATCGCGGGAGCAAAATACACCAGATGCATTACGATCGACACGGCCGCGGCATCCTCTCGGCGGATAGTGTTGTTCAGGAACAAAAGGCTCGCTGCGGTAGCCGTGTGAAACGCACCGGCGGCCCCGCCCGGCGTGGGTGCGAGCGACGACACGGTCGCGAATCCCATAATGAACAATGAGTCGCTAAAGGACAGAGGCAGATCGAACGCCAACAGAACGAACCACGTCGGCAGCGATATAGCGAACCAAAGGAGCAGCGTCCAGAAAGACGTCCACAGCATTTGCCGCCAGTCGCGCAAGATCGACAATGCGGCGGCAAGCTGACGCAGTATGCTTATGACGATCCGCTGCAGCCTGCCCGGGATCCAACGCCGCCGTGTGACCCGATCGAACCACGCAACGACGCCCGCCGCACGCTTTTGAAACAGGATCATCGCGACAAAGCTCAGCACCATTGCGCCGAGCAGCCCCCAGCCCGCGATCGAGACCATCTCAAATTCGTGTTCCCGTCCGGGCTGAGGTTTGAACCAAAGCAGGTTGATCGAAAAAAAGCTGACCAAAGCCGCGAGATCGAATATACGCTCGAGGCCAAGAGTCACGAGCGCCGCACTTGGCCGCACTCGACGGTCGCGCATCGGGAGCCACATCGGTCGGACGATCTCGCCCGCACGGCCGATCAAAAAGATCGCCGCGAATCCGACGGTCGTCGTTGCAAACAGTTCTCTGAGGTTCGATTCGGTTATCGGCGAGAGCAGCACTTGCCACCTGACGGCGCGCAGAAAATAACCGATGCAGATGATCAGCGTCGCCAACGCGATATACCAGCCGTTCGCCGCTTGCAGGCTTGCGCGCACCTCGACCCAATCGAGATTTCGGCCAAAGAACCAGAAGATCGCCGCAGTGATCAGGATCAGGATGATGGACTTGTAATGCTTACGCAATTTGATCTGCGAGCCTCCGCGGGGCAAACTGAAAAGATACAGCAATTTGCCCGTGCGGCTCAAAGGCGGCGGTCATTTTGTTCGGCGAAAGCAGCTCGGGGCCCGGATCTGAGCGGATCTGAGCGAATCTGATAGAATGCTCGTGTGACGCCGCAAAAGCGAAAAGCAAAGAAGAAGATGCCCGTATTCGAGAGCATTCGCAAGCCGACGGCGCCGCCGACCAGACGTATCGGCGAGGAACATCCGGAGGAATTGCGGCTTCCGTCGCGCCGTAAGGCCAAACACAAATCAAAGCCCGAATCGGAGGATTGAACCAGAACTACCATGCCTTTCCTAGGACTCCGAAAACGCCGTTCGCTGAATCCCAACGTGTGGGCGCGGCCCGAGATGAACGTTATATTTCGCGCAGAGATAATGCCCGGAAAGCTCCGCGAGGAGCGTACGTTCAGGATCGAACGCGTTCTGCCGAATGGCCGGGTCGTCCTAAAGAATGTGGATGGCGAGTACAGCGAAGGAGCATTCGAGCCGCTCAATTTTCGCAAGAATCTCAACCACGACGGTCAGAACTCATAGATCCGGCCCGGCAACGCGACCTCGACACGCATCTCACTCTCAGCGAGTTCCCGCACGACCGATTCGCGATACATCGGCTTTATATTGACGACGAATACCGGCGGAGCGTCGGGCGGCAGCCGTCCTATCTGTCCCGCGAGCGTCGCCGGCGTGAGATGTCCGGAACGCAGGGCCAGGTCGGCCAACGCGTCGGGAAACGAACACTCCGTGAAAATTGCCGCGACGTCATCCCTATCCTCGACGACGGACCAGAACTCGTCCGTTGCCGACATATCACCGCTGATCGCGACCGCCGTGTGTTCGTCTGAGATGATGAAACCGGCGCTCGGCCCGAGATGTTCCACCGCGATAGGCTGTATCTCGTAGCCTGCCGCTGCAAAAGATCTGCCGATCGAGAACTCGATGAACTCAAGCACCGGCCCGCGATCATTCTCTATCTCTGTAAATCGCGGATAGATAACATCATTGAAGACATGATCTGACAAGGCCCGGAGCAGCTCACCGGTCCCGTGTACACGGATCGGGCCATCGAGCGAAGTGAAATTGTCATCAACGAAGCTCGGCAATCCGGCGATATGGTCCAGGTGTGCATGCGAAATGACGATGTCGCGGATCGCGGTCCGCTGATCGTCCGAGCAGGCAAACGCCAGCGAGCCCGCGTCCACCGCCAGCCGATCATCGATCACTATGCAAGGCAAGTGCTGCCGGAGCGAAGCCGACCCGTCGGACTCGAAAGATGATGGCATTACCTGGAGCTTCATCGGGCGTCAAGCACCTAAATTCACGTCTATCTTGCACACGTCTCGGCGCGGCCGCCGTCAACGGCATACGTCACACCGGTGATCCATGAAGCCTTGTCTGATGCGAGGTAATAGACAAGGTCCGCGACCTCTTCGGGCTGGCCCGGCCTGCCTATCGGATGGGTCTCTTTTGACCTTTCGACGAACGCCGCATACGACTCTTCGTCCATGCCGCCGCGTGTGTGCAGCGACGTGATGACGACACCGGGATTAACTGCATTCACTCGAACCCCTTTAGGAGCAAGCTCCAATGCCGCGCACCGTGTCAATTGGTCTATCGCAGCTTTAGATACGCAATAGGCCAAAACATTGGGAAAGGCACGCGTGCCCGCAACGCTCGATACATTCACGATGTTCCCTTTCGTTTCTTCCAGATGCGGCGCCACACGCTGCATCAGATAAAAGACCGAACGGAGATTTACGTTCATCAGCTTATCCCAATCTTCGAGCGACGTCGTCTCGATCGATCCGCTGCGGATTATGCCCGCGGCATTTACAAGCACATCGATGCCGCCGAATCCGTCAACTGTATCGGTCACGACCCTGTCGAGCTGCGAGAACTCCTGGACGTCGGCCAGATGCGGTCGGATCGTGCCTGAACCGTTCCTTTGAGCTTCGCGAAGCGCGTTCAGTTCTTTGTCATTCCGGCCTACGGCCACGACATTGGCTCCGTTATCGGCAAACACCCTGGCGCAAGCCCGGCCAATGCCGCTGCTGGCACCGGTGACGATCACTGTCTTTCCTTCCATAAAGAGAATGCAATGTTACCTTTCGGTTCGATTAGCATATCAATCGACGCTGAAAGTTTCCAAATTTGCGAAGCGACGCCTGTTTAAGCAAAACAAAAAGCCTCCGGTCACCCGGAGGCTTTGAACCAGTTCTAAGGAATTTGTCGGATCAGCTTTCGGTCACTGACGTACGCGTCCCAAGCAAGAGGTCGATCGCGTTTCGGGTCTCCTGCGCCTTACGGTCGCGCACTTCCATGACCCAGCTCGATACGTTGTTCACGATATCCATCGCAGCCCGCCGCCGTTCGACCTTTTCATTCGCATGAGTATTCTTCGGCTCCGGGCTCGCACCCTTTTTGACCACTTTTACTGTCCGCTTGTTCGTCATTTTCGTTTCCTTACACAATTAGAACGATCGACCGATCGGAAATTGCGTAGTGTCTGTCTGAATTCGCAAATTTCGCAAATTGCAAAAAATACTACCTTAAATTTTGCTATCTGCTAAAAACCTATAACGCCTGCTGTGTTCGATTTGTTCCCGGAAATCGACATTGATCTTGTAAACTGCCTTTCGACAATACTTTACGCCGTCTAAACATTCGGTCCCGAGTTGCGGAACGCCAATTGCTCGTTAAGCACTAAGATGACCTTTGCCGACGTCGCAGTTGTATATCTTTCGCTAGGTGCACCGTTTGCCGTGAACGATCAGTTTAGACAGACCGATCGAACGATGCTGGTGCGGATCGTCGTATTCGGGTCGATCCTGCTTTTTTGGCCGTTCTATCTAGTAGTTCTCCTTGCGGATCTATGGGGCCGTGAGAAAGTTGCAGTGCCGGGGTCGGCCGCGGTCTTCGAAAAGCAGATTGAGTCAGTCAAAGGAATAGATCGCCGTTCCTCACGAGCACTAGTTTCCCTGTTTTCCCATTATTTCGCCCTTGCTAACGAACTCGCTCACGAAAGCGATGAGCCGGTCGTTCCCGCAGAGGTCCGGCTGGTCGCACTCGCAGGACATCCCGCCGAGACGATCGCCGCCGCTTGCTTTTCGCGGCGTCAGGCCAGACTCCTTTCGTCGCATCTGGCAGCCGTTAGACAGGCTTTGCGCGCAGAGATAAAAAAGATCAACGACGCCGACGCTCATTCCCGTGTGAGCGAGTTGATAGCCGATGCAGCAAAGACGCTCGGCGACAAGCAGGGTGAATCGCTTTTTAGAGATTCGAAGCAAGAGACGCAGAATTTAGCTCAACGCAGTTCGGCCGCGGCTGCGATCTAGGTTATCGCACCGCCGTCCACGATCACGATCTCGCCGCTCATAAAGCTGTTCCTATCGCTCGTCATAAAGGCGGCGAATTCGGCAAGTTCGGCCGGATTTCCCTTTCGGCCTTTCGGCACCCAGAAATCGTGCATTTGGATCAGACGCTCAGGCAGAGTATGGCCGAGATCCGTATCGAAGATACCGGCAGCGATCGCGTTCACCGATATGCCGAAGTTTGCCGCTTCGCGCGACAGACATTTAGTGAATCCGATCATCGCTGCTTTTGACGTCGCATAATGGACCGATGTAGGCAGACTCCGGATCGCACCAACGGATGTGATATTGAGTATATGGCCGTGGCGTTCACGGAGCATTTGCTTGTAGAACGGCTTTGTGACCGCAAAAAGACTGCCGACGTTGGTCTCGACCACCCAGTCCCATGATTTATCAGTCGTCGTGGCAAAATTGTCCGCCTTGTTGACCGCCGCATTATTTACAAGTATCTGCACCGGGCCCCAGGCTTCCTTTATCTCGCGGGCCACATGCTTCATCCCGTAGCGGTCGGTGACAGACACCTTGAAGCTCATTCCGCGGCGCCCTTGGGCCTCGATCTTGGCGACAACCTCTTCCGCGAGTTCGTCGCTGGAATGATAATTAAATGCAACGTCCGCGCCTTCGCGGGCGAACACCTCGCAAATAGCCGCACCGATGCCTCGTGTCCCGCCGGACACGAACGCGCGTTTACCTTCAAGTAACAGACTCAAACGATGGACACCTCGACGAAAGGAAATTCAATCCAAAAGGTTAATTAAATCAGTGATGTAAGACAAGTCAGGCCAGCAGAATTGTGGACATCAGGCCGCTGCGCGAACCTCGGGAGCGGGCTGAACGAGGAGCGATCTGATCTCGCTCACGATCCGCTCGGTAGAATCCGGCATCGTCAGTCCCGACGTCGCGGCCTTCATCTTGAGATATTTTGCTTCGTCGGTCACTAGAGCCCGGAGCGTCGGCACCACATCCGAAGCTCGTTCGAGCAGGACGCCTGCTCCTTTCTCGGCGATCAGCCGGACTGTGCCCGCCTCTTGCGGCATCGGCGGGGTCGTCGCGTCGGCTATGATCGGCAGCCGGCATGCAAGCGCTTCAAATGTCGTGAGTCCGCCGAGCTTTGAGATCATCACGTTTGCCGACTGCATCAGCTTCTCTATCTCGTCAGAATAGCCGATCACCTTCACAGGGAAACGGGCAGTCGATGCGATACGCTCGGCCTCGAGCCTGAGTTCTTCATTCCGTCCCGCCAGGAATATCGCCTGGACATCGAGCTCGCCGCGTGCAAGCTCGCGAAAGATCTGCGGTATGTTACCGCCGCCAACCCAACCAGCGTTGACAAATACCGTAAATTTCTCGGGGTCGAGCCCGTACGCCAATCGTGCCTCACGAGCGTCCGCGGCGTCCACTTCGCGAAATTTCGGATGCACCGGCATCCCCGAAACTCGTATCTTCGCCTCGTCGATGCCGTAATCCACCAGTTGGCGCCGAGCGTCGTCATTTGCGACAAGGTACAACGAGACCTCTTCGCACGCCCAGCCTTTCCAAAATCCGTAACATGGATCAGTTACAACAGTTACAAGCGGAACCTTATCCTGTAGATCAAGTTCGCGAAGTACCTTTGCAAAGAAATGCTGGGTCAGTGGATGAACGCTCACGACAATATGCGGACACCATTTTTCGAACACGTCACGCGCGTATGCGATACATCGGCGGTGAAAGAAATCCCGAGTCTCGGGCCTGAATCGATTCACCAGCCAATAGACGTATTTCATCCAATGCTGGCGATGGCGGAGCACCCAATTGTAAGACCTGACAAGCTTTTCAGTGATGTGGTGCGAATCCTCGACTGCCCTGATGATCCTTACTGCAGCCGAATCGCCGTGCCAAAACTTCTGAACGCCGGTCGCGATCGCGACGGCCGCGCTCCGGTGGCCGCCTCCCGTGTCGGACGAAATGATCAGGATCTTTGGGGTGTTCGGTTGCATTTCGCGGCTTGCGATCAAATTGCGTCAAAGTCAGTCATCGGATCTCGAGATCAGTTACGCTTTAAGCGCGACCTCGGCCGCTGCCGGAGTTTCGGCGTTCGACCCGGCCTTGCGCATCTCACGTTCGAGCCTTTTGATCTTGATCAAATGTCCCGGATTAAACGGAAGCGAGGGATAGAAACAGTTCGATTCATGCGTACAGTGACATCCGGCCGATACTTCTTTTCGACGAGCTTTCATCAGATCGGTGTTCCAGGCTGCCTGAAAGTCCCATCCGTAATCCCGCAGGTTCAATACCTCGGCCTTGTTCTCGCATGACGAGAGGTCGCCGGTATCATAGATCACGGCTCCCGCACTTCCCGCATAGCATTTCAACTGAGCTTTGTTCTCAAGCTTCGTCTTAGCTATGACGTCGTGCATATAGATATCGACCGCGGCCTTGAAGATGCCCGACTTGCCACCATATCGATTCTTTAACGCGGCGGAACGAGTATCCTGGAGGATCATCTCAGAGAGCTGTTCGTAGCGTTTGTGATCGAACTCCAATTCTTTTGGATCAGCCGATGGCGGGCGGATATAGTTGATGTTGACCTTATCAGGTTTGAGGTCGTGTTTGAGAAAATCATACCACTCGAAGATCGTGTCCTCGTTGGAATGCATGACGCAGGTGCAGGTCTGGATATCGAGCTGCGGATACTGCTCGCGTTTCATCTGCTGAAGCGTACGCGCCGTATGAATGGCCTTATCCCAGCTTCCTTCCTTGCGGCGGATCTTTTCGTGGGCATCCTTCATCCCATCGATGCCGAGTGCGACCGACACATTCAGCTTGGGACATTCGTCCATAATGCGGGCAACATCCGGAAAGATGCGTGGATGTATTTGGCCGTTCGACATCAGATAAACGCTGTCGAGCTTGTTGTTCTCGTAAAACGCACGAACGATCTCCGGCAGGTCTTTCCGAGTGAAAGGCTCACCACCCGCAAGCACCAGCACGCCGAGATTCCCGCCGAGGGTCTCTGAGATCTTTGCGATCTCGTCCGCTTTCATCTGGAGCTTCTTTCGGCCGCGGTCGTCCAATTCTTCGGTAAAGAAGCAATGCGTGCAACGCATATCGCAGACGCTCGTGACCAAAATATTCAAGAATACAGGCGAGATCGGCCGTCCGACCAGAATGCTGGCGTACCGCTTAAAGATCTCTCTTGTCGCAAAATCCATAACTGTTGGCACCACTGCCCTAGAAGCTCGGCCCCAGGGCCGGACCTCAAACTCTAGATTACCGCATTAACAAAGTTTAAGCTATCTTCAATAGTGGTAGGATCGATTTATGTTTCGGCGTGTTTTCCTCGATAACAGCTCGACCACTCCGATCGATGAGAGCGTCCTCGAGGAGATGATGCCGTATCTCCGCGAGGATTTCGGCAATGCCTCCAGCATCCATCATTACGGCCAAGTCGCGAGGTCGGCCGTTGACCGGGCGCGCCACCGGTTGGCGGCGTTGATAAATTCCAGGCCGAATGAGGTCGTATTCACATCAGGCGGCACCGAATCGAACAACTTGGCTATCCGCGGCCTCGCGATCGAGAACCGCAGGCACGGCCGCCACATCGTTACAACTGCGATCGAACATCCCGCCGTCAAAATGGTCTGCGAAGACCTCGAAAGCCAGGGCTTCGAAGTAAACTATCTAGCAGTGGACGCTCAAGGGATCGTATCGGCCGACGCCGTCAAGGACGCGATCCGGCCGGACACGATCCTTGTTTCCGTGATGGCGGCAAACAATGAGATCGGGACGCTCCAGCCGATCGACGAGATAGGTCGGATCGTGCGTGAGCTGAGAGCAGGTGGGCAAAAGATCTGGTTCCATACGGACGCGGTCCAGGCCGTCGGCAAAGTGCCGGTCGATGTTAACCAGATAGGCTGCGACCTGCTATCGCTTTCGGCACACAAGATACATGGCCCAAAGGGCGTCGGTGCGCTTTTTGTCCGACGAGGGACGCGTCTCCACACTCAGAATATCGGCGGCCGTCAGGAACGCGGCCTTCGCGCGGGAACCGAACCCGTCGCTCTCGTCGTAGGGCTCGGAGCCGCTGCTGAGTCCGCAGCCGGATCCTTGTCGATCTCTTCGTCGCGGTTAGGCGGGCTCCGGGACCGGCTGGAATCAGTCGTAGGCGAAATGATCCCCGACATCGAATTCAACGGGGACCGCGAACGGCGGCTGCCTAACATCTCTAATATCTCGTTCAACGGCGTCGAAGGCGAAGGCCTGCTTATCAATCTCGATATGCGTGGCATTGCCGTTTCGACCGGCTCCGCGTGTTCATCCGGGACTCTCGAACCGTCGCCTGTGATCCGGGCCCTGGGCAAAGGCGACGCGATCGCACGCTCCGCGATACGTTTCAGTCTCGGCAGGCAAAACTCCTCCGACGATATAGAACGCCTCCTCGCGGCTTTGCCCGAGGCCGTCGAGGTTCTTCGGCGTCTCGGTGATGCGGATCCAAAATAAAAAAACCCGCCGCTTTCGCGACGGGCAAGGTAGATAACCTTTAGAGACCACCCCGGTTCATCAGCACTTGCTGCAGATCAACCCAAGATGATGATCCCGCAGTTGGTCTGAGGGGCAGCGTCGGATACGAGGATTCCCGTGAAGCCAAGGATGATGATACCGGTGAAGTCCGACACGAGGATGCCTTTCTTGTCGTTCTCCTGCTGAAGCTGGCACGGTGCCGGCTCATTCTTGGTACCGTTGTTGCTGTCATTGAGGCCGAGGATTATGATCCCGCCGTTTGCGAAAGCTGAACCTACTGCGAAAACCATTGCCAATGTCATTGCTGCGATCGTCTTTTTCATTTTTCTTCTCCAAAATTAAGATCAGTTTTTGAATTAGGCCTTTCGGCTTGTTTCGCTACGTCTATTACAAGCGGCGTGCCAGACTTATCGAGCAGTGAGCGATATGCTCTAACCCTTTTCTTATCAATAGGTTCGAGATTTATAAAAGTAAAAGGAGGTCCTCCGCTCACGCCCTTTCCGACTGTATATTTAGGTAACACCCGATTCCGAATAATCGCTCAAATCACTGCGTTTACAGGAGATACATTCGTGTGGCCACTGATGTATATTTGCTATACATTCGACTTGCGGATATTTGGTATCCACTAAGCCAGTAAGATTGGAAAATAAAGGTGGAAAGGTATCGTTAAAAAATGTTAAACTGTCGTTGGTGAATTGGGTAGCCGCACTGTCCTGACCAATTACCTGACCGCCGTTCACCGATCCTCATGGACCAGAAAAACGATCCGATACTTCTCAAATACTTTGTCATGGTTGCGGGCCTGGCAACGTTGGCCTTGGCTATCGCGAACCTTGGCGTTGAACAGATATCGATCGGTCTGGCTCTGATAGTCATATTTGCGGTGATCATCGCTCCGCGGATGAGCCTTACGCTGCCCCGCGCCAGATTTGCGATCAGCTTTGGCGATGCGTCAGTTTTCTTGGCATTTCTGATCTATGGAGGCTGGACGGCCATAATTATCGCCGGCCTGGAAACATTGTCTAACTGTATCTACCTTCGGAGAAAGGGCCTACAGTTCGGCAGACGGATGATAATTACCAATGTCTCAGTTAGTCTGCTCTCTTTTGGTATCACGTATCTGGTCTACCTTTCGGTGCCGAGCATCTCTTTTGTGAATTCGGACCACACGAGTACGCAATATCTGATCGTCACGTTGGGAGCTCTCGCATGGGTACATTTCCTCGCGTCTTCGATACTCGCCGCGATCATACAATCGTTGAGGCAGAACCTTGGTTTTCTCACCATTTGGCTGCGCGATTGCTTCTCGAGTTCGATGACCCATATCGTCGGAGCGGGATTGGCCGGGCTGGTCTACACGCTTGTCAATTTCGGCGACCTCATGACCGGAACGATAGTTTTTGCGGCGTTAGGCGTTGCGTATCTCAGCTACAGGCAATCGATCGAAGAGATCAATAGCGCAATGGATCAGGCTGAGACGGCGGAGCGGCAAAAGGCCGAGACAGAAAAGGTACGCCGTCGCGAAGCTGAGGATCACGCGGCTAAGCTCAGCAAATCGCTTGAGCGGCAGGAGCTCGCATTTGAGGCTTTGCGACGAAGTGAACAGGACTTTCAGCATGCGGCATTGCATGATTCGCTGACGCGGCTCCCGAACCGCAAACATCTCGGAGACGTTCTTCGCCAGGCCATAGCCGAATATACCGAGGATCCTTCGCGGCATTTCCACGTTCTGTTCCTCGACATTCATAGATTCAAGAATATCAACGACACGCTCGGGCACTCGATCGGTGACAAGGTGCTCTCGGTGGCTGCAAAGCGGTTCGCCAGGATGCTCAACCCGACGGATACGGTCGCTCGTATCGGCGGAGATGAATTCGCCGTCATTCTTCGCGGAGTATCTTCCAACGAGAAAGCTCTAAAGGTCGCGCGTCGTATGTTGAAATCGATCTCGCAGCCATTTTCGCTTAGCGGCAACCGGATCAGCCTGACCTTGAATATCGGCGTCGCTTCGTGTGACGAGGAGTACTCCACACCCGAACAGATCCTCCGCGATGCGGACATAGCGATGCATCACGCCAAGGAACGCAAGCTGGGCGTAGCAATGTTCAATCGCGAACTTCGATCCCGATTCCTCGAGCGTGTCCGGCTCGAGATGGACCTTGCATCGGCTATCGATAACAAGGAACTGTCGATGAGCTATCAGCCGCTGATCGATCTGCGTGACGGTTCGCTGATGGGTTTCGAGGCCTTGCTTCGCTGGAATCACAGCGAGATCGGCCCAATACCGCCGAATAAGTTCATTCCGATCGCCGAGGAGTCCGGGCTGATCATCCCCATAACTCGCTGGATACTCGAAGAGACGACCCGTCAGCTTTCGCAATGGCAGAGCATTTCGCACACGACACGCGATCTGATCGTAAGCGTCAATATCTCGGGAAAACACCTCTCGAACGACGACCTTATAGCCGATGTCGAAAATGCCCTGACCCGATCGGGCATCGACCCGCATTCGCTGAAATTAGAGATAACCGAAAGCGCCGCGATGGATGATCCGGAGCATTCCATAAATATGCTGCGCAGATTGAAACAGACCGGAGTGCAGCTCAGCATCGACGATTTTGGCACGGGATATTCGAGCCTTGCTTATCTGCACAGATTGCCTTTTGATACTTTGAAGATAGACCGTTCGTTCGTGTCGAGCGTCGGCGAAAAAGGCGAGAACTCCGAGATCATCCAGACCGTCATCGCTCTGGCAAAAAACCTAAAGATGCGAGTGATCGCCGAAGGCATCGAGACCGAGTCGCAATACCGCATCCTTCGTAATCTCGGATGCGACTACGGCCAGGGATACCTGATGTCGCGGCCGCTCACGGTCGAGAACGCCGAGACCGCTCTCTACGAACGAAAGAATTGGGCGCCGACCGGATACGAGCGATCTGAATCAGACGGCATCGACGTGGTTCAATTCCCTGCAGGCAGAAACGGCGGCAGCAGGGCCCGCGGCGACCGCAGAGCGTGATTTTGTAAACAACCCATGCGGACTTATACTGAATGAAATTCATTCAGGAGAGGTTCATTTGGATGTTCAACAAGATAGCCGCATTCGTCGTCTTTTTGTCGTTGGCTGCTTCGTCCATACCGGCGCAGTCAGGATTCGCTTATCCCAAGCCGCGTCGTTCGGATCAGGTAGATGATTATCACGGGGTAAAGGTCCCGGATCCTTATCGCTGGATGGAGGAGACCGAATCGGCCGAGACCCAAGCCTGGATCGAGGCGGAGAACAAGCTAACGAGCTCGTATCTTGCCAGCATCCCGCAGCGTGAGACGATTCGGAAAAGGCTCACGGAACTTTGGGACTACGAGCGGTTTTCGGCTCCCGCAAAGATCGCTGACGGCTTCTATCTGTATTCAAAGAACGACGGGCTCCAGAACCAGAGCGTGATCTATCGAGCCAGATCGATAGACGATCCCGGCACGGTATTCTTCGACCCCAACAAACTCTCGGCCGACGGGACCGCTGCATTGAGCGGTTCCGCATTTACCGAGGACGGCAAGCTCTGGGCCTACGGCGTGGCGGTCGCGGGCTCTGACCGGACCTCGTGGCGTGTAATGAATACCGAGACCGGCGAATATCTCTCCGACACGCTCGCACCTAATAGACAGGGCAGCATCGCCTGGCTCAAAGATAACAGCGGATTCTATTACAGCAGTTACCCTCCGGTGGAGCGAGGCCAGGAGCTCAAAGCAAATACGTTCTTTCAGAAGGTCTATTTCCACAAGCTCGGAACGCCGCAGTCGCAGGACGTCGTCGTTTACGAGCGACCTGACAACAAAGAGTATTTCAGCAGTGCGGAGATCAGCGAGGACGGCAAATGGCTCATTATCTCGGTCGGCAAAGGAACCGAGCGGATGAACATGATCTACTTCAAGGACCTGACGGCTGAGAACGCTCCGATCGTACCACTGGTGGCGAATCTTGAGAACAGCTGGGACTTTCTCGGCAATGACGGCTCGGTCTTTTATTTCCGTACGGACAAAGATGCATCACGCGGCCGGATCGTGGCCAAGAACGTTCTCGACCGTTCGCTCATCTGGCGTGAGGTCGTGCCCGAGTCTGCCGACACTCTCAACGCCGTTTCGTTCATCAATGACCAGTTCGTCTTGAATTACCTCCACGACGCCTATACCAAGATCAAGATCTACGGCCGCGACGGTAAATTTGTCCGTGATGTAGAGCTGCCGGGCATCGGTTCTGCCGGTGGTTTTGGCGGAAAGCGGACCGACAGCGAAACGTTCTATACCTATTCGAGCTTTAACACGCCGCCGACGATCTACCGCTACGACATGAGAACCGGCGAGAGCAAAATGTTTCGCAAGGCGGGCGCCAAGGTCGATCCTGCTCAATACGAGGTCAAGCAGGTCTTCTACAACAGCAAGGACGGCACGCGAGTGCCGATGTTCATCACGCACAAAAAAGGCCTGAAACTTAACGGCAAGAATCCGACGATACTCTACGGTTACGGCGGTTTCAATATTCCTCAAACGCCTGGTTTCTCGATCTCGCGAGTGGCATGGCTCGAGATGGGCGGCGTCTATGCTGTCGCGTGTATTCGCGGCGGCAGCGAATACGGCAAAGACTGGTGGAAAGGCGGTTCGCGGCTTAATAAGCAGAACGTATTCGATGATTTTGCCTGGGCCGGCAAATGGCTGATCGCCAACAAATACACGTCTTCGCCAAAGCTCGCGATCCAGGGCGGATCGAACGGCGGCCTGCTGGTAGGTGCGACGCTGAATCAGAACCCGGGCCTGTTCGGTGCGGCTCTGCCCGCCGTCGGCGTGATGGATATGCTCAGGTTCGATAAATTCACGATCGGCTGGGCGTGGCGGAGCGATTACGGCGACCCGGCGAATGGAGCTGATTTCAAGGCCATGTACGCGTACTCGCCGTATCACAACGCCAAGCCGGGAACCAAGTATCCGGCGACGCTCGTGACGACGGCTGACCACGACGATCGCGTCTTCCCTGCCCACAGTTTCAAATACGCGGCCGCTATGCAGTACGCACAGGCAGGCACGGCACCCGTACTTATCCGTATAGAGACAAAGGCGGGACACGGCGCAGGCAAACCGACATCAAAACAGATCGAGGAACTGGCCGACGTGTACGCGTTCCTTTTCAAGAACCTGGGAATGAAATAGCCGTTTCGACTTAGAGACTCGGGCGGGCCCACCTGCCCGAGCTTTGGTCTCGTGCGGCCAGATCGCGGAGAATAATATGAAGATCAGGAATTACCTTCTCGTCGTCTCGTTCATTTTCGCGGCTGCATGTGTGTCGCTCGGTCAGACGAATTCGATCGCAGGCACATTGTGGGTAGCGGACGACGACGGCGACGTGACGACATTCTATTTCGAGAACGACGGCACACTTTCTTACACCTACAACGGTAAGTCTTACAGGAACGGCACTTGGAAACAATCGGGACGCACGGTCTCCTTTGAGATGAACGAAAGCTACCGCACGTTCTCGGGCACGATCGAAGGTGACCGGATCACGGGCAGTTCTCAAAATGTTGCCGACAAATCGTGGGAATTGACGATGTACAGGTACCGGCATCCTAATTGTGACCCGACGGATTTCTCGATCTCGAATCCTTGCAAGCCGGCGGGGTCAACCACGAAGGCCAAGCCCGTTCGCCCTCGCAAACGAACGTGAAGCGGCTTAGTTCCGATCAAATGGGACTTGCTATTTTAGCCGGATATGTGCATCATTAAGGGGTCAATCCTTCTCTCGCGTCGGTGATGTTTACACGATGCGCTTCGTTCCGAAACGGTTTTGGGTGAGTTTGAGAGCAGGCAACGTTTGATGGTGATAGATCTGGCTCTCAGCCTCTGAATACTCGATACCGGCCCTGCTCGGGCCCAGGCCTCTCGGTTTATTCATTCTATCGCTGTCGGTTTAGAGCTGCTGAAGGGCAGCAAGTACAGAAATAGAAAAATGAAACTTTACGTAGGAAATATTTCCTTTAAGACAACCAATCAGGACCTCAACGATCTTTTCGGATCGGTCGGAACCGTAGAATCAGCAAATGTGATCGAAGATCGGGAGACCGGCCGCTCACGCGGTTTCGGCTTTGTCGAAATGGCATCGCAGGCAGACGGTGAGAAGGCGATCGCTGAACTTAACGGCAAAGAGATCGACGGACGCTCCATCAAAGTCAACGAAGCTAAACCGCAAGAGAATCGCGGTGGCGGCGGCTACGGCGGCGGCCGCGGCGGCAATCGCGGCGGCGGCGGTGGCTACGGCGGCGGTGGCAATCGCTGGTAAGCGTCTCGTGTCTTATAGACAGAGGCCCGGAGCCGTCAATGGCTGCCGGGCCTCGATTTTTATCGGTGGACGTCGCAAAACTCTTTTGGCTCCGTCCCTCGCCTGAACACTTTGCTTTCCTTCTCAGGGCAGTTTGCCGTCGCCCTCATCCCTGACGTCCTGCAGATCATCACCGTTACTGCACCTGAATCATCGCCCGCAGGCGGCGAGGTCCCGCTGCGGCTCTGTTCACCCGGCGGCTGAGCTCGATCCTGCCACGTCTCGTTGACTGTCGTCTCCGAGCCGCCGCGCGGTTCGGACGGACCAGTCCCATCGCCATCGGCCGGCAGCAGGGCTCGGGTCGGCAGCGTGCCCGCAACGAAATACTCCACACGACGGAATTCCGCCGGCACATTAGTGACGTAGATGTCCTTGGGTTCCACCGGCGGCGGTTCGTAGTATTCGACACCGTCAATGTCCTTCGGTGTGTACGGCGTAGGGGTCGGCGTCGGCGATTCGGATGCCATCGGATCGAGTTCGCGTATCAGCGAACCGTTGCGGATGTCGATCTCAGCCCGCCGCACGCTGGCCGGCATCGTCCAATCGCCATTCCACTCGGGATGCATCTTCAGCGCCGCCTGCATAAAATCCGCCCATATCGGCAACGCAGAATCCGAACCTTTGAGTCCGAGGTCGTCACCATTATCAAAACCGACATACACGACGCATACGATCTCGGGCGTAAAACCGGCGAACCATCCGTCGCGGGACGTGCCCGTCTTGCCTGCGTAGCCATTTTTGCCGGACACATTGCGGAATCCCCACGCGGCGGCCGAAGCCGCCGTTCCGCGATCGATCACGTCCTTCATAATGTCGTTCATTATGAAAGTGACGTCGGGCCGCAGAACGTTCTTTTTATCCGGCATCATCTGATCGACGGTGCGTCCGTCGCCTGCCGTGACGCGCACGATCGGCATCGGCATCACGCGGTCGCCGAGATTAGCGAACATCGTGTAACCGGTCGCGACCTGAAGCGGGGTCGATTCGGCCGTGCCGAGCGCCATCGACGGATATGCTTTCTCGACGCGGGCGAGTCCTGCTTTGGCGGCCAGATTCATCACCTTGCCGATATTGAGCTGCATCGCCAGATCGACGGTGATGACATTCTTGCTTTTGACCAGAGCGTCTCGCAGCGTCAGTTCTTTGTTGCTGAACGTGTCTCCGAAATTATTTGGCGAATAGGACTCCGTGCCGTAGGTGAACACCTTTTTCTCGTCCTTCATTATCGACGCGGCCGTGAATATCCGCGATCCGGAGTCGTAGGCCGAGTTCACCGCGGCCGCATAGACGAACGGCTTGAACACCGAGCCGGGCTGTCGCATCGCCGATGTGGCGCGGTTGAATTGATTGGTGAGGTAGTCGCGGCCTCCGACCATTGCGACGATCTCGCCGGTCTTGGGCCTGATCGCCACAAGCGACGCATTGAGGTTTCCCTTCTCTTTCTTTGGGAACTTCTTATCGAGCGCGTCGAGCCGTTTGGCGACCGTTTCATAAGCGATGCGCTGCAGGTCGGGGTCTATCGACGTGTAAACGCGCAGATGCTGCAGAGCTTCGGGATCGTTGACGACCTTTGGCAGTTCGTCCACAACGTATTGCGAGAAATACGGCATTCCCTGCAGGTCTTTTCGGTTATCGATCTGCTTGAGCTCGACGGGCTTGTCCCTAGCCTCGCGAAACTGCTGTTCGCTGATCTCTCCGGTCTCGAGCATCGATTCGAGCACCTGATTGCGACGCTCGCGGACGCGGTCCGGATATTTGTACGGGCTGTATCGGTTCGGGCTGCGGATGATGCCGGCTATGAATGCCGATTCGTCTAACGTCAACTGCGTAACGTCTTTGCCGAAATACGCATTTGCCGCCTCGCCCACACCGTAAATAGCCACACCCGATTGCTGGCCAAGATAGATCTGATTTACATATAGCGTGAAGATCTCTTTCTTGTCGAGACGCGTCTCTAATATGACCGACATATAGGCCTCGGTCAGTTTGCGTTCGATCGTCTGCTCGCGCGTCAGCAGCAGGTTCTTGACAAGCTGCTGCGTTATCGACGAGCCGCCTTGATTTGCCAGCGGGCCGGCGTCGTCGCCTTCGTAGCGGCGCCAGAGAGCACGTGCGATACCGCGCAGATTTACGCCGTAGTGTTCGAAGAATGCACGATCCTCCGTGACCGTGATGGCTTTGACCAGATGCTGCGGCAGGTCATCGAACGCCACGGTCTTTCTTCGCCCGTCGCCCTCGGCCGCTATCGAACTGAGTATTCGCGGCTCGACCTGTGCGCTGTCCACCTGGCGTCCCTGGTCGCGGTCGCCGATGGCGGCTACGCTGCGACCGTCCTTCGCAAATTTGACCGTAAGCGCCGGAAAGGTTTTTTTTCCGTCGATCGTTGCTGTCAGGCCCGGCTCGATGCCGACCGTATCGCTATCGATAGAGTAGCGGCTGCGTGACCGGTCGGCCTTGGCATTTCGGTCGATGTATCCGGCACTTCGCAGGTACTCGACCAATTCCGCGGCGGTGATCGTTTCGCCTGTGCGGAGCGTTTTCGGTGCAGAGTAAACGCCCGCGGTCGCTGTGAAAACATCGCCTGAGAGCAACCGCTGATCTATCTTGTCGGAGAACTCGAACCAATAATAAGTAAGCGTCAGGAAACAGATCAGGACCATTAACGAAGCAGCCGTGAAGGTCCAGCGGTTGAAAACCATCCGCAGTGCACGCCTCAAACGCGAAGGCGGCGGAGCCTGGAACGAACTAGGGCGACGCGAACGCACCCATCCCCGAGGCGGCATCTTTGACCGGTTAGACGTTACGGGTTGTCCTTTTGACATTTTTTCGGAGCCGAGCGGAGAGCGACGGGCACAACGGTGCCAAAACTGATTCTATAAATTAGCCCGTGCCGCTGTAAAGCGGCTTTTTGTCCGAGCGAGTCGCCCGGGTCTATTGATAAATCAACGCCAAACGTGGGAACATCAACCTTTGCATCGATGAAATTCAGGCCACTCGAACGATTTGAGCCAGCGACGAAACGACGCCTCCTGATGGCGATCATCAGCGTTCTCGTCATGATCGTTGTCGGAGCGATCGGTTTCAGGTTGATCGAGGGCTACACTTTTCTGGAGAGCCTCTATCTATCGACTCAGACCGTGACGACGGTCGGATACGGCGACCTGGCTCCAGTTTCGAATGCTGGCCGCGCATTTGCGGTGGCACTGATGCTGGTCGGCGCCGGAACCGTTCTGTATGCGCTCTCGGTGCTGGCACAGGCCGTCATTCAATCTGAGATACTTGATGCGATCGGACATCGGCGGAAACTGAAAGAAATGGAAAAGCTGACAGATCACTATATTGTCTGCGGCATAAGGCCTTGTGAGTCGGAGACGAATAATCCGTAATCTCGAACGATCGGGGCATCGATTCGTTGTGATCGAAACAGACGAAAAAAAGATCGGCGAGTGCGAAGCTGAGCCTGACCATTGGATAATCGGCGACGCGACGAGCGAAGAGAATCTTCGCCGAGCCGGAGTGGAACGGGCGCGCGGGCTTGCGAGCTGCCTGCCCGACGATGCGGCCAATGTATATGTGGTCTTGACGGCCAGAGGGCTCAACGACGGCCTTCATATAGTGGCACGAGCAGTCGAAGAACAGGCCGAGCCGACTCTCGTACGTGCCGGAGCCAGCCGCGTCGTCGCTCCGACCATCATCGGCAGCCAGTCGATGGCCCGCGCACTTTTGCGGCCGGCGATCGCGGATTTTATGGACTCGATCGTGGCCGAGTCTCTGGACCTTGTATTCGAAGAGGTCGCGATCGACAGCCGTTCACCTTACGCAGGCAGCAGGCTCAAGGAAACGAATCTATTGAGCGAACTCAGCCTCATTGTCGTCGCTATACGACGCAGATCCGGCGAGCTTACATTTCACCCGAACGGCGAGACCTTGATAGAGGACGGCGATCTTTTGATCGTGATCGGCAACGCCGAGAGCGTTCAGCGGCTGATGGAGGCCTCGCGATGAATGTGATCGTGACCGGCGGAAGCGGCTATCTCGGAACTCATATCAGAAAGTATTTCGATGCGGCTGACCTTTCTCGACGGTCGGGCGGCGATGTTCTCGACCGGACCGATGTGAAACAGGTCGCCGACTACGACCTGGTGATACATCTGGCCGCCAAGCTCGACAAAACGGCCGAGAACGCCGAAGCGGTGTTCGAGACGAATGTCAGCGGCACGGTCAACGTACTCCGGAACGTTCGGCCCGACGCCGCTTTCGTATTTGCTTCGACCAAGGACGTTTACGGCCGATTCGCCGACCAGTTCGAGTGCGTCCCGGAATCGTGCCCGACGGCTTACGCAGGCCAATCCGCGCTTGAATGGTCAGATCTGATAGCCGAGCGATTTGTCGAGTATTACGCGGCAACCCTGGGATTCAGGGCGTGTATCTTCAGACTGTCGTCCGTTTTTGCTCCGCCGACCGAGGGAAACGCGCCCGGTTTCATCGGCCACTATGCGAACGCGATAAATATGGGCGAACGCATACGGCTGCCCGCCGGCGGACGGCCCGTCCGAGACATTCTGTGTGTTGACGACGTGAGCCGCGCCTGCGAGGAATTTGCGGGTTCCGTGATCCGCAACGGCCTATATAATCTCGGCGGCGGGCCCGAGAACGCATTCTCGCTATCCGAGATCGTATCGAAGCTCGAATCCATATCCGGGCTGCAGGCCCTGATCGATGAAGAGCCGCTTCCCGATCCGGTCCCGATGCGATACGTTTCGGATCTATCACTCGTTACCCGCGAACTCGGCTGGCGTCCGACCCGCGACCTGGACCGCGAACTCGCTAAACTCTTTCCCGGGATGATCTGACCGGCCCGGCACAAGATCAGAGATCGATGAAGATATTGATCCGAGGGACAAACTGGATCGGCGACGCCGTGATGAGCATACCCGCGATGCGCGAATTGCGGCGCGTATTTCCCGATGCCCGCATCACGCTCCACACACGCGAATGGGCCGAAGGCTTGTTTGCCGATGTCGATTTTTTGGACGAGATCATCTCCTATCGTCCGGCAAAATGGCGCGTGCGCGACGTGGTCAGCAATTCGGAGTTTCTCGCCGACGAGAGTTTCGACATCGCTATTCTCTTCCCGAATTCATTCGAGTCGGCCGCGACCACCTGGCTGTCGCGGATACCGCTGCGAATTGGATTCAATCGCGATCTTAGGGGCCTGCTGCTAACGGACCCGATCGCCGTGCCGGAATGGAAAAGCCGGCGTCACGAAGTTTTCTATTATCTTCATCTAATCGCCGAGGCCGAAAAGCGCTACGTCGGGCGCGAGACCGTAGGCGCATATCCGCCCGACATTTCGCTGAACGTGTCACAGGAGAGGCGTGACGCCGCGATCGAAATGCTCGCGGCTCGCGGCCACGTGCGAGGCAAGAAGATCGTCGCCCTCGGAGCCGGTTCGACCAACTCCGAAGCCAAGCGGTGGCCTGCGTCGAGGTTCATCGAGACCGCAAGCCGGCTTACGGACATTTACGACACCGATATCGTCCTTCTGGGGTCCGATGGCGAAAAGCAGCTTTCGCAGGAGATAGCAGCCGGTATCACGGGTCCAGTGATCGACCTTACGGGCTCAACGGATATCGCCGAGGCGGCAGCGGTGCTGTCCGTTGCCGATCTAATGATCTCGAACGACATGGGCCTCGCACACGTCGCTCCGGCCGTCGGAACGCCGACGCTCACGATCTTTGGGCCGACCGATCCCGACACGACGCGTCCCTTTTCAGCTACTGCCGAAGTGATACGCGAGCCGGTGGATTGCTCACCATGCATGCTCCGCGAATGTCCGATCGATCATCGATGCATGCTCCGGATCGATCCAGACAGGGTAGTAGATGCTGCTCGACGACATCTCGTGCCGCCACCAAGCTCGCCGCGTCCCGCCATATTCCTCGACCGTGACGGAACCTTGATCGAGGAGGTCAATTTCTTGTCAAAGGTCGAAGACATGCGGATCTTTCCCGGTACCATATCCGCATTGGAGCGATTTCGCGATGCAGGCTATGCTTTGATCGTCGTCACGAATCAAAGCGGTATCGGGCGCGGATTGTACAGCACGGATGATATGGATGCGATACATCGGGCAATGCAGAAAGAACTGGGAGGGCTGATCGATGCCTTCTATTTTTGTCCGCATCTGCCAGACGAGGGTTGTGTATGCCGAAAGCCCTCGATTGGGATGATCGAACGAGCGGTCGCAGAACACGGTATTCTGCTTGGCCGTTCGTGGGTGATCGGCGACAAGGCACTCGATATCGAATTGGGGCGGAACGCGGGCACACGGACGGCGTTGGTCGCGACCGGATACGGCTCGGGATTGTCTGACGAGCAGCGATCAAAGGCGGACGTATCAGCTAAAGACATCGGCGATGCCGCCGATAGGATCCTGGCCTATGAATTCAACGAGGTCACGGCTGCAAGCTAGGCTCGGCCAAAATCGTCAGATAGACGCTCGATATCGTCCTCGCCAAAATATGAACCGGTCTGAACTTCGATAAAGACAAGCAGATCAGTTTCGCTCGGGTTCTCAACTCGATGTGCCGCACCGGCCGGTATCTCAACGGTTTCGAGGGCGTTGACTATTCGGTCGGTTCCATCTAACGTAACTTTAGCCGTGCCCGCGACCACATACCAGTGCTCTGATCGCTTTGTATGCCGCTGGTAGCTGAGCCGCTTCCCGGGTGACACTTCGATACGTTTGACCTTGAAAGCATCGCTTTCGTCGAGAATTATGAACCGGCCCCAGGGTCGATTCTCTGTATAGGCAATATTGCTTTCCATCACAGGATCTTTCATGAGCAGGAAGACAAAGACCTTCAGTTTAGACGAAAAGCTCACGGCTGCCAATATCCTGCGGACCAACAGCATGCTGACGTTGATCATCGGCCGGCTAGTGGTGATCTTTCTGCTGCTGGTCACGAGCTGGGTCTGGCACAGCGGCACATTCAAGCTCTCGTTCGAGAACATCCCGCAGGGACTGTTTCTCGTCTTTGTCATCTCGGTCGGGCTTACGATCGTTTATTTCTTTCTGCTGCGGTTGACGGGGCCGAGTTCGTGGCAGCTCCGCACGCAGTTCATCCTCGACGCTCTTCTTATCACATGGCTAGTCTGGCGAACCGGCGATCTGTCGTCGCCCTACATTGCCCTTTATTTTGTATTGATCAGCGTAGCGAGCTTCTTTATGCGGCCGCTCCCGACGCTGTTGATGGCGGCATTCGTCGCGCTCTGCCTTGTAATACTTAGCGCTCTTGTGTCCGCCGATCTCATAGTCTCATCGGGAGCCACGCTGCCCGCGGGCCGAGCGGTTCAGGTCGTGAGTTTTCACGTCGTTGCGCTGCTTGTGGTAGGCCTGCTGGCTTCGCGTCTTGCCGACCGGCGGACGTCGGGTGAGCAACTGATCGAAGCGACCCGTTCGCTGGCCAGCCTGCGTGCTCTGCACGAAAGGATCGTCGAATCGATCCGTTCGGGCCTGGTGACGACCGATCTTGACGGCCGCATATTCACTTTCAACTCTGCGGCAACTGAGATAACAGGCAAAACTTCGGATCAGGTCATAGGCCGTTCGCTGTACGAGATCTTCGGCGACATAAGCATTCCCGTCCGCATTTCGCTCGATTCCGTCGAACGCGGTGAACAATCGCCGCGGTTTGAGACCGATCTGATGACGCCGGAAGGGTTCGCCGTAAGGATCGGATACCAGGTCTCGCCGCTTTTCTCCGAGGATAACGAAGAAACGGGACTGATTCTGACATTCCAGGACCTGACCGAGATCAGGTCGATGGAAGAGAGTATCAGGCGAAAGGACCGTCTTGCAGCGGTCGGTAGGGTCGCGGCCGGACTCGCCCACGAGATACGCAATCCGCTCGGGGCGATGCGCGGTGCGATCCAAATGCTCGAATCGACAACGGAGGCCGAATCTGCCAACGCAAGCTTGATGGAGATCATTCTAAAGGAATCCGATCGGCTCAACGGGATCATCACTAATTTCCTGAGTTTCGCCCGTCCTGCCGCTGCCCAATTCAGCGAAACGGATATCAACGAGATGGTCTCCGAGACGGTCCAACTCCTTCGTCACAGCCCAGACGTCAGGGACGATCACAAGATCGACGCGGCCACTGCAGACGAACCACTGATGATCCAAGCGGACCCGGCCCAACTGAAACAGATCTTCTGGAATCTGTCTCGCAATGCTCTGAGCGCGATGCCCAGCGGCGGCGAACTTCGTTTCGCGGTCGAGGCGATGCCGAATAATCGCGTGCGGGTGGTCGTCACCGATACCGGCTGCGGCATGGAACCGGATCAGGTCGAACGCCTGTTCGAGCCGTTTGCAGAATCGACCACCGGCGGCACGGGACTCGGCCTTTCGATCGTCTATCAGATCGTTCGTGATCACTCGGGCTCGATCAACGTAAGAAGCCTGGCCGGCAAGGGCACGACCATAACGATCGATCTTCCTTGCGATCCGCGAGTGCGGACCCAGGAGAGGATCACTAGAGCCGAAGCCGACAGCAACCGCATCGGCGAGTTCCTAAATGTCGGGCCCGAAGATGCATCTTGAACAAACTTAGGATTTGTTCCACAATGAACGGGGGCGTGGAACTTGCCGCCGCTCACCCGGACCTCCACATTACTCGATGGCCAAGATACTCATCGTCGATGACGAAAAAAGCTATCGCCAGGTGCTGACCCTTTTGTTCGAGACAGAGGGCCACTCGGTGCGAACTGCAATGAACGGCCGCGAAGCTCTCGAAATGCTTGGCGAAGAGCAGGCCGATATCATCGTCTCTGATATCAAAATGCCCGATATGACGGGCATCGAGATGCTTCGTGCCGTGCGGGAGACCGATCCGGACCTGGGCGTTGTGTTGATGACCGCGTTCGCTTCGGTCGAGACCACACGCGAGGCGTTCAAACTCGGCGCGGACGATTACGTCACCAAGCCTTTCGACGTCGAGGAACTCAAACTCATTGTTAACAAAACGCTCGAACGCCGTTCGCTGATCGACGAGAACCGAGCTTTCCGACGCGCTCAACGAGAACGCGGCAGCGTCGGCAACATCATAGGTTCATCTGAAAAGATGAATGCCGTTTTTCAGATGATCGAGACGGTTTCGGAGGTTCAATCGACGATACTGATCACGGGCGAAAGCGGTACGGGGAAGGAGTTGGTCGCTCGTGCGATACACGACCTCGGCCCGAGGGCAGAAAGGCCTTTCGTATCGATCAACTGCGGCGCATTCACCGAAACGCTTCTCGAATCCGAGCTGTTCGGTTATGTCAAGGGTTCGTTCACCGGTGCGAACACCAATCGCAAAGGCCTGTTCGAAGCCGCCGACAAAGGTACCATTTTCCTCGACGAGATCGGCGAGATGTCGCCCGCCATGCAGGTCAAGCTTCTTCGCGTTCTCCAGGAACGCAAGGTCCGGCCCGTCGGAGCACATGCCGAGATACCGGTCGATGCCCGCGTCATTGCCGCCACCAATCGCGACCTCAAAGCAATGTCACTCGACGGCAGTTTTCGCGAAGATCTGTTTTACCGCATATCAGTGATCCCGATCGCCCTGCCGCCGCTCCGTGAACGTCCGGACGACATTCCTCTCCTGGTCGATCATTTTGTCAGGAAGTTCAGCGAACAGGCCGGCCGCGACCTAAAGGTCTCTGCTAAAGCGCTCGAGATACTGGAAAAATATGCGTGGCATGGCAACGTCCGCGAACTCGAGCACACCGTCGAGCGTGCCGTAGCGTTGGAACGCACGGAAGAGATCCAGCCAGAGCGCCTGCCGGACCACATCACCAACTATAATCCTGAGCGTATCAGTGCCGATTTTAATATCCCTGATGGTGGCGTCGATCTCACGTCACATCTGGCCAACCTCGAACGCCGATACGTAATGGAAGCTTTGCGTAGATGCGGCGGCAATCAGACCAAGGCCGCTGACCTGCTCAAAATGCCCGTACGCTCGCTCCGCCATCTGCTCGATAAGCACGACATACGCACTCTGTCCGCACAGATGCGGCAGGGAGAGTGATCGGTCCCGTATTTCGGCCCTTCACTGACACTTTTTGTCAACGGACAACTGCCAAAAGTTGTAAGTTTTGCCAACTTCTGTTACCGGCACGTGTCGCGTTGACGTAACTCCAACCCCCCGTAACCTGCTTATTTAGAACACTTAGCTAGGATCTTAGGCTCATTTACGGGCTCTGGCACGGGCATTGTATTTGCATTTCTGCCTGGGAAAGGTTCACCAGACGTAAATATCTTAGGAGATTGTGAAAACCAAAATGAAAAACCAGAAAGGCTTCTCGCTTATCGAACTTCTGATCGTTGTTGTGATCATCGGTATCATCGCTGCGATCGCCATCCCGAACTTACTGGCGGCTCGCCGCTCGGCTAACGAAGGTTCGGCAGTTTCGTCGATGCGCACGATCCATGGTGCACAGATGACGTATTCCTCGACCTATGGCGGCGCCGGCTACAACTACGCCGCTGCTATCACTGACCTCTACGGCGCAGGCAACGTTGGCCTCATCGATTCCGTCCTCGCAGGCGGCACGAAGAGCGGTTACAACTTTGCAGTGACGGCTGTTGCCTCGTCGGCAACTGTTCCGGCCACGTTCCTTGGAACGGCTAACCCGACGACGACCTCTGGCGTCACGGCGACCGGTACGAAGCGTTTCTGCGTCCAGACGGATGGCGTGATCAAGGCTGATTCGACCGCTGCCAACCTCGGCACGGTCTTCACCGCAGCAACCTGCACGGCTGCAGCAAGCGCCGGCAGCTAAACCTAGATCACTAGGCACTTGACCGCGAAAGGCTGCTCCTCAGGGAGCAGCCTTTCGCCTTTTGCGGCTGCGATTCGGCGGGCTGACGCAATTTGTCAGCAAGTCACAAATATTGTCAGACATTTTCTTACAGGCCGATCCAATCATCGCCGACTGGGACTGTAACCAACCTATTTGCAATACTTACAAAATGCGATCTAGTGGCACGGCAGTTGTAGTAGATATGGGCATCCGAGCCGGCCCGCTCGTGATAGATTCCTCAGGAGATTGTGAAAACAAAATGAAAAACCAAAAAGGCTTCTCGCTTATCGAACTTCTGATCGTCGTCGTGATCATCGGTATCATCGCTGCGATCGCCATCCCTAACCTGCTTGCTTCGCGCCGCTCGGCCAACGAAGGTTCGGCAGTTTCGTCCATGCGTACGCTGCATGGCGCACAGATGACCTATGCTTCGACATATGGCGGCCCCGGCTACAACTACGCCGCCGATATCGCGGATCTTTACGGCGCAGGCAACGTTGGCCTGATCGATTCCGTTCTCGCAGGCGGCACGAAAAGCGGCTTTAACTTTGCGGTTGATGCTTCGCCTTCATCGCCTTCAGCCCCCGCACAGTTCATCGCAGTTTCAAATCCGACGACAACGACGGGTGTGACAGCAACCGGAACAAAGCGATTCTGCGTGATGACCGACGGCGTCGTCAAAGCTGACTCCGATCCGGCAGAACTCGCCAATCCGTTTAGCCCTGCAGATTGCCCGGCAGCGGCTCCCGCAGGCAGCTAACCATACCTGACACAACTGTCTATCTTACTTCCGGGCGGAACAGCAATGTTCCGTCCGCTTTTCTTTGGCTTCGGTTAACTATTTTGGCCGCAGTATGTTAATTTTGATTCGACGACAGGATATTCCTCGATCGCAGATTCCGTAAACAATGTCTTCACCATCGACCGGATCTTTGCCCCGGATCTTGACGATAGCCACCAATGCGTTCCGCGAAGCGGTGCGCGACCGTGTGCTCTACAATCTGATCGTTTTTGTACTTCTGATCACGGTAAGCGCTGTCTTCTTGAGCGAACTCTCGGGCGGCCACGCCGGCCGTGTCATCACTAATCTCGGACTCACAGCAATATTGTTCATTGGGACGTTCATAGCGATCTTTGTAGGCGTAAGCCTTGTTTGGAAAGAGATCGAAAAACGAACCGTATTTTCGATCTTTGCAAAGCCCGTCGGCAGGACCGAGTTCCTGGTCGGGAGATATCTGGGCCTCGCTGCTACGCTATTCGTGAATATTGCCGTAATGGGAGCCGGGCTGTCGCTGGCGCTTCTATTTGTTGGCGATCGACCGCTCGCTGCGGCGATCTGGCCGGCTATACTGCTGATCTTTCTCGAATTATCGGTTACGACCGCGGTCGCGATCTTGTTCTCGTCATTCTCGACACCGGCTCTCTCGGCAATGCTGACCTTCCTGATTTTTGTGATCGGGCATTTCAGTTCGACCATCAAAGAGCTCGCCGGTGCGCTTGCGTCACCCGCCGCTAAAGCGATAGTCGAGGCGATCTACTACGGGTTGCCGAATTACCGCGTTTTCAGCTTTATTACCGAGACGTCGAATTATATGCTGCCGACCGGGCGAATGATGGCCGGTGCCGTCGCATACGCGTTTGGCCTGACTGCGGTCGTCCTGTCCATTGCATCAATAGTTTTTAGCCGGAGGGATATGAAATGATCCGAGCCATCCGGCCAAGGCCGTCCATCGCGGCGATCCTGATCGTACTTGCGGGACTCGCCGTGTCGATCCCTGCCAGCCGCTATGCAATGGATGCCAAGCCTCAACTCCCGGCCGAATACTCCGACGGCGACCTGACCTTTGACGCGGGTTCGATACGCGGATTCACGTTCGGCGCCGATGGATTGGTCGCGGACGTGTATTTTATCCGGGCGCTTCAGTATATAGGCGACAAGATCCTCGCGTCGGATCTCGACTCGGTGAACCTCGACGACCTCCGTTCGCTTGATCCGCGGCTTCTGCATCCGTATCTAGATACGGCGACCGACCTGGACCCGCATTACATTGCAGCGTACTCGTACGGCGCGGTCGTTTTGCCCGCGATCGACTCTGATAAAGCTATCGCACTTACAAAGAAAGGTATCGCCAATAATCCTGACGCGTGGCGGCTCCACCAATATCTCGGTTACGTTTACTGGCGTCTCGGCCGATACGAAGAGGCAGCCGAGACCTATGCTCAAGGCGCGGCGATCGAGGGGGCGCCTACGTTTCTGCGTGTGATGGCCGCGGTGATGCAAAAACAAGGAGGCAGCCGCGATACGGCGCGAGCGATCTTCGCGGACATGGCGACCAACTCGGCCGACGACAGCATACGCGCGATGGCTCAGCGGCGTTTGGCGGAGCTTGCGGCACTGGACGAACTCGACGCGATAAATGCCGCATTGAGCAAGCTGGCCGAAGCAAATCGACGGTGCCCTGCGACGCTTGGCGAGGCCGTACCATTGCTTCGCGAAGTAAAGCTGCCGGCGGGAGGCGAATTTCGCGTCGATCGCGGCGGCCACCTTGTCGATCCGACGGGCGTCCCTTATATGCTGGACTCAAAGAACTGTTCCGCGACCGTCGATCCTGTGCGTTCGACGATCAAGCTGGAGAAATAAAAATGGACCACGTGATCGAGATCGATGGGCTCTCGAAGGAGTACGAGACCGGATTCTGGCGAAAAAGGCGTACGCTGGCGCTTGACGGCCTGACGCTCAGCGTTCGCCCGGGCCAAATATTCGGCTTCCTCGGCGGCAACGGAGCCGGCAAGACCACGACGATCAAGACGCTGATGCGGCTCCAGTTCCCTACCGGCGGGTCCGCACGCATACTCGGCCGCGATATTTCGGATATCGAGACCCATCGCCGGATAGGTTATTCGCCTGAGAATCCGTACTTTTACGATTACCTTACGGCGAGCGAGCTGATGGACTATTTTGGACGGCTTTTTGGTATCGACCCGGATACACGTAGGCGGCGTGCGGATGAACTCCTGACCGCGGTCGGGATCGAAGACAAGGACCGGCGGCGTCAGCTTCGTAAATTCTCAAAAGGAATGCTCCAGCGCGTAAGCCTCGCTCAGGCGCTTATCAACGAACCGGAACTCGTATTCCTGGACGAACCAATGAGCGGGCTTGATCCGGTCGGTCGACGCGAGATCCGCGAGCTCATCGCCGGATTGCGCGACCGAGGCGTGACGGTCTTTATGTCCACTCACATATTGTCGGACATCGAGGCTTTATGCGACGAGGTGGCGATACTCAGAGCGGGCAGACTCGCGGCTTCCGGCACGCTTTCGGATCTGCTTGAGGATTCGGGAGATGCACGTTCGCTTGAGATCATCGTTCGGGGCGTCGAGGCCGACGAGATTCGTGAACGTGTCGAGCTGGTCGCAGGCGCTACGCTCGCGGCCAAGCCCAATGGCGTTTCTGTTATCGTCTTGGACGAGACCGATATCGACGCGGTGCTTCAGATAGCTCGCGAATCCGGCGGGCGACTGGCGTCTATCTCACCAGTCAAGCAATCGCTCGAGGAGCTTTTCGTTCGTCAAACTGAATAACGGCACTATTCGGCCTTGATCGCCGTGACCTTCCAGTTGATCTGAGCTCTCTCTGACTTGGGCGGAAATCCGTCGAGCGTGAGGTTCGCCTGCATTCTTTCGCCGGGCCCGAGTTCAGGCCGCTGAACCGGGACGACCAAGACGTTCCTCTCTTTGAGCACATTCCGTTTGAGGTCGATGACCTTTACGTTCACTTCAAGCGCCTTGATCGTCTTTTTCGAGCGGTTGAGGATGTTGCCGCGTATGAACATCGAGATCGTGCCGAGCCCTGTAGGCGACTCGACCGTATTCTCGTCGGTCTCGATCAGGATGTCTTTGTTCAATTCGGCAAACTCCGGCGTGCCTTCGCGCAATGCTCCGGCCAGGATCTGGGCGGTCTGATCCTCGATCGACGGCCGCTGCGACAGCAGATAGATCAGCCCTCCGATGGCGATCACGCCGACCAGCGCACCGACGATGAACACCGGGCTGAATCGACCCTGTTTTTCCTGCTTACCGAACATCTCATCCATATACTTGGCCTCGTTAACGAGTGTGCCGATAGGTTATCATCTTGTCCATCGGCGCGTAAATGACACTAGATCTGTATCCAGACACTCCATGGACAATGTTTGCCGAGATCGCCCTGCCGGTGCCGATCCGGCGGACGTTCACCTATTTGATCCCGCCTGAGCTCATTGAGGCGGCCGCGGTTGGCTGCCGCGTTGAGGTTTCGTTTCGCAATCGACAGCTTGTCGGATACGTGGTCGGTATCCAGGATCGGCCGTCAGCTGATGAGCAGATAGATATCTCGAAGATCAAACCTATCGAGAAGGTACTCGACACAGAGCCGCTCGTCACCGACGAGATACTCGAACTCACACGCTGGGCCGCTGATTATTACGCGTCGTTCTGGGGCGAACTGCTCAAATCGGCCCTGCCTGCAGGGATAAACACCGGCCGCGTCTCCGCAAAACGCCAGCTCGCGGTCCGGACGCTGGGCGAGGACCTCGCCACGGACGAAAAACCGTTATCTGCCGCCCAGCTAAGGATACTGGAAACGATCGATGCCAACGGCGGCGATATTTTGTTAAGCGATCTGTTAGCACTTTCGGGTTCGAGTTCATCGCCGGTCAGGACGCTGCAAAAGCGAGGCTCGGTCGAGATCTACGAACGCAGCATCACGCGCGACCCGCTCGCCGGATCCGATTTACCCGACCGGGACGATCACTCGCTGACCTCGGAGCAATCAAAGGCGGTCGATACAATTACAGCCGCAATGGACGGCGGCGAGTACCGGACATTCCTGCTTCACGGCGTGACCGGCAGCGGCAAGACCGAGGTCTATATCCGCGCTATGCGGTCGGCCCTAGCGGCCGGACGTTCGGCATTGATGCTCGTGCCCGAAGTTGGGCTGACCCCTGTATTTGCGGCTAAACTGCGATCCGTATTCGGCCGCGACGCTGCAATTCTTCACTCACGGCTCTCGCAGGGCGAGCGATTTGACGAATGGGCACGCATCCGATGCGGCAACGCTCGTGTGGTGATCGGGACTCGGCTGGCTGTCTTTGCCCCGCTCGAGGATATAGGCCTGATCGTGATCGACGAGGAACACGATCAGTCGTACCGAGCTCAGGAATCGCCGTTCTACAACGCTCGGGACATCGCAGTCAAACGAGCAAGCGACGCGGGAGCGGTAGCTATTCTTGGTTCCGCGACTCCGTCCATCGAGAGTTATTACAATGCGAGCATAGGTAAATATTCCCTCATTGAAATGTCGGCGCGTGCGTCAGGTGCCCAATTGGCGGCGGCTGAATTGATCGACATGACGCAGGTGTTCCGCCAGACCGGACGAGACGTCGTCATCTCTCCGCAACTCATGGACGAGCTCTCGGCGGCACAGGCGCGAGGCGACCAATCGATGGTGCTGCTTAATCGACGCGGATTCTCGCAGTTCGTTTTTTGCCGCATGTGCGGAGAGTCGATCAAATGCGTCAACTGCGATATCACTCTGACGTATCATCGAACGTCAAATAAGCTCGTCTGCCACTACTGCAACCAGGAACGCAAGCAAGGCGTTCCGGATAATTGTCCTCAGTGCGGCAGCGAATATCTGCATTTTGCCGGCGGCGGCACCGAGAAGATCGAAGACATTCTAAAAAAGCGATTTCCCGACCTCGAGATAGTCAGGGTCGATCGCGATACGATCAAACGAAAAGGCGATATCGAAGCGGTGCTCGGGCGATTTGCTCGCGGCGAGATCGACATCCTGGTCGGCACGCAAATGATCGCCAAAGGCCACGATTTTCCGAACGTAACGCTTGTCGGGGTGATCGGGATCGACATCGGGCTCGGGCTGCCGGATCTCAGAGCAGCGGAACGGACGTTCCAACTGGTGACGCAGGTCGCGGGCCGTTCGGGCCGAGGTGCTAAGCCCGGCAAGGTCCTGATCCAGACGTATCATCCGGACCATTACGCGTTGAGATACGGCAAGAGCCAGGACTACAAGGGATTCTACCGCGAGGAGCTGAAGTACCGCGAACGCTTCTCGTATCCGCCGTATTATGTGCTCGCGAACATATCGATCAAGAGCCGTAAGCAGGCCGCGGCGTTGCGAAGTGCTGAGATCATTCGCCGCTCGATCGATGTATTCAATGACGACCGACAAGCACGCGTCCTCGGGCCTGCTCAGGCATCGCTTTCGCGATTGAAGAACGAATTTCGGTATCAGGTGATACTCAAGGCGCGTACGCGTCGCGAACTCCGCCTGCTGCTCGACCAAGCTCTCGCAAATGCCGAGAAAAAAGGCTGCGATATGCGTTCCCTTTATGTCGAGATTGACCCGATGAACCTTATGTGACGAACGCTGGTCGGTATCGAGGCCATGCTTGCGGTAAAATGTAGGATATGAAGCTTGCCGAACTAGCCGAAGCGACCGCCACACAGATCGAGTGTGGGGATCCGGAGATGGAGATACACGCTTGCGTCGGGCTCGAGGACGCCGGCCCGTCCGATATCTCGTTCCTAACGAATCCGAAATATACGTCGCTCGTGTCCGCGACAAAGGCAGGAGCGATATTTCTGGGCAAAGGCACTGTGATAGGCCGCGACGATCTGGCGATCTTGCGGGCCGAAGACGCACACGTCGCTTACGCTCTCGCATTGCGGGCATTCAATCCGGAACCGGAGATCGAACCATTCGTACATCCCACAGCAGTCATAGATCCAACGGCTAAGGTCGCCGGAGACGCGGCCATATTTGCCAACGTCGTGATCGGCCCGGGAGCCGTGGTCGGCAGCCGTGCGAGGCTGATGCCAAATGTCGTCCTGTATGCCAACGCGGCGGTCGGCGACGGCTCGGTCCTGCATTCCGGAGTTTCGGTTCGTGAAGATTGCGAGATCGGCCGCAACTGTATCATTCACAACAATTCCACGATCGGCTCGGACGGATTCGGCTATGCCCGGACGCCGGGCAAGAAATGGCTCAAAGTTCCTCAGGCCGGCCGCGTCGTAGTCGAGGACGATGTCGAGATAGGCGCAAATACCGCGATCGATCGAGCGTCAATAGGCGACACTCGCATCGCCCGCGGTGCCAAGATAGACAATCTCGTGCAGATCGGGCACTCGTGTACAGTGGATGAGGATGCGTTGATATGCGCTCAGACCGGGCTTGCAGGAAGTTCCGATATCGGCAAACGAGTCATCCTGGCCGGGCAGGTCGGCATCGCCGGACATCTGAAGGTAGGCGACGACGCCGTCATAACCGCAAAGTCTGCGACATCGCACGACGTCGAACCCGGCAAGACCATTTCGGGCATCCCAGCATTCGACAATCGAGAATGGCTGCGCTCGACGGCTGCGTACCGTAAGCTCGGCGAGATCGCTGCCCGGCTGAGAAAATTGGAACGAAAAGTGCTCGGCGAGGAATGAACAGATATGGGAACGCACGTTTCAGGATCAGGCTACGACATCACGCCGCTCGACCAAGGAACGATCGAACGGCTGGCGCAGGACCTTACGCAGGAAGAATACCGCGTGCTGCTCGATCACGGGACCGAGCCGCCTTTTTGCGGCACGCTTCTCGACAACAAGAAAGACGGCGTATATGCTTGCCGGCTTTGCGGGCTGCCGCTTTTTGACTCGGCGAAAAAGTTCGAATCGGGCACCGGCTGGCCGTCCTTCTACGCTCCCTTTGACAAGGAGCATCTTAAGAACATAGAAGACCTCAGCTATGGGATGCGTCGTATCGAGATACGCTGTGCTCGCTGCGGAGGCCATCAGGGCCACGTGTTCCCAGACGGCCCGCCGCCGACAGGTATGCGTTACTGTCTAAATTCTGCGTCGCTCGAATTCTTTGAAAAGGGAGACGAGATCCCGCAAAAGGGCTAGGATCCGCGATCATTAAAAGCAAAAAAGGACGGCCCAGATCGGCTGTCCTTTTTTGCGTTTCCAGCTCAACCACCGGTTCACTTTCTGTCCTTGAACGAGTCGAACAGGTCCGTGTGCCTGGACGTGAGCGGCAGCATACGTCCGTTGATGAACAGGTATTTGATATTGGTCCGAGGGTCGAGCAGATCGCCGTCGGTCACGACTATGTTCGCGATCTTACCCGCATCGATCGATCCCAACCTGTCGTCCACGCCCAGGACCTGAGCAGGGTAGAGCGTAACCGACTTGAGAGCTTCCTCTCGCGAGAGCCCAAAGGCACCCGCAAGTCCGGCGTGATACGGCAGGTCGCGAACCTCCGCTCCGTCGTTGCCGGTCGAAATGCAGAAACGAATGCCTGCGGCCGCCATCTTGGACGGCGCCTCGAACAGCGAGTCGTACGCATCATCCTCGCGGACAGGAAGGTTGTAGATATTGGTATAGATGACGCCAAAGTTCGCCTTTTTCAGCTCGTCGGCCGCCTTCCACGCTTCCTGGCCGCCGATGATAGCTCCCTTGAGCTTGAACTCGGCGGCAAATTTCAACGCCGCGCGTATATCACGCTCGCGTTCTGCGGTGAAAAGAACCGGCCGCGCACCTCGCAGATAGGGAGCCATCGCCTCGTTCCTGAGATCGGTCGCAACGTATGGCAAGGTCTTGTCCTTAGCATAAGCGTCGCGGGCACGAAGGTAGTTCTCAGCATTGCGGAACATTTTTCTGAGATCTTCGATCTGATTGTCGCGACGGCGAACCGCTTCGTTGAAATCGACCGGCGGTCCGCCAAAGCCGCCTCCGGTCGCAACGCGCGGAAAGTTGATCACAAGCCCATATTCAGGCACGACGGCCATCTCAGCCTGCGTCGAGCCGTTGAGGTTTATTAGGGTTGCCTGGCCCGCGATCACGCCGCCGGTCGGGAACGAAAGCACTGTTGTAATGCCGTTCACACGGGTGACATTTATATGTGTCGAATGCGGATTGACGCCGAGATACGCTTTCGCGTTGGCATTCATTACGCCGACCTCAGATACATCAACGCCGCCCGGCATGCCCTGTTGTATCTCAAGCAGGCCCATATTTGTCGCCGCGTCGATCATTCCCGGATAGACCGTCAGTCCCTTGCCGTCGATCTTCTCTGCCCCCGCAGGCACAGCAACGTTGGCGCCGACGAATTCGATCTTGCCGTTGCGGAGCACGACCGTGCCGCTTTCGATCGTCGCGCCTGATACGGTCACGATCCGGGCTCCGACTATCGCGAAAACACCGGCCTTGCCGGTACGATTCTGCTGCGATGCGTCGCTCTGAGCCAGGGTCGATGCAGCTATTACGAGTGCGGACAATACCGCGAAGGTAATGCGTTTGGTTTCGCTTAGCATTATCGGTTACCTCCTTCGCCGTACTCGGCATCATCGCGTTCGCCGCGGATGCGATCCGTCGGGACGCGAGGCGGACCTCCGCCGGTTCCCGGTGCACGATTCATATCAAGTTTCTCGAGTGTCTCGCGTTCTCGGGCCATATCGACGCGACGCTGTCCGTCCTTGGCCCGGTCAAAAACGATCTCGCCCTCGATCATTGTCATCTCGGCACGGCTGTAGGGGCTGAACGGATGGCCGTTCCAGATAGCAAGGTCAGCGTCCTTGCCAACCTCGATCGAACCCGTACGTTTGTCGATTCCGAGCTGTTTAGCCGCGTTGAGCGTGATCATCTTCAGAGCTTCCTCGTCGGGAACTCCGCCGTATTTCATCACCTTTGCAGCGTCAAGGTTAAGCCTGCGAATGCGTTCATCCGAATCCGAGTTGATCGAAACGACCACGCCGTTCTTCCAAAGGATGTATGCGTTGTAGGGAGTCGCATCGTAGGCTTCGAGCTTGTATCCCCAACTGTCCGTAAATATCGACACGCCGGTACCGCGTTTGGCGATCTCGGGAGCGATCTTGTACGCTTCGAGCCCGTGCTGGAGCGTCGCGACCTTGAACCCGAACTCGTCGGCCAGAAGCAGCAGATTGAGATGTTCGTCCGACCGGTAGCCGTGGGCGTGTACCAGGCGTTTTCCTTCTAGCACTTCGACCAGCGGTTCGAGCTCGAGGTCGCGTCGCGGCTGCACCTTGGTCTTTTTGGCCCTGAAATCATCCCAGGCCTGCTTGTAGTCGCGTGCGCGAATGAATGCATCGCGCATCGTCTCGATCACTCCCATTCGCGTCCGCGGATAGCGAGGTGATTGGCCCGCTGCAGCCGGAAAGTTCGATCGTTTGACATTCTCGCCCATCGCGAACTTGATCCCGGGCGGTGCGTCTGCGATGGGAAAATCCTCTGCGGGATGGCCCCATTTGAATTTGACTGTCGTGTTCTGTCCGCCGATGGAATTTGCAGAGCCATGCAGCAGGTTTGCTGCTGTCACGCCGGCCGCGACCGCACGATAGATAGCGATATCGGTCGGATCGATCACGTCGCGCGTCCTGACCATCGAAGTGACCGAGAACGATCCCTCATTGATGGCATCGAGCATCGCGTGGGAATGGCAATCAATGATGCCCGGTATCACAAATTTGCCGGTGGCATCGATCACGGTCGCACCCGACGGCGCAGCGATATTCTTTCCGATACGGGCGATCTTGCCGTTCTGTATCAGAATGTCGGTATTCTCGAGCGTTCCCTTGGCGGCGGTCATCACTGTCGCATTCTTTATAAGCGTGACGGTCGTCGACTGGCCAACGGCAATCGACGCGACATTGCTGATCGCAAGCAGACAAAGCAGTAGATAGGTAATGGTCTTTTTCATTGTCTTGAGATTTACGGATTCTTAGTACCGCTGAATGGCACGGCTCCCTGAGGCGAATCTACAGTGCCGGATATCTGGTTCCCAGTCACCGAGCCGCGGACGCTGATCGATAACGAAGCACCGCCGAACTGGACGTCACCGCTAAAGCTGAACGTCGTTCCGCTCACGTTCCCGTCGCGGATCTGCGTCGTACCGAGAGCCGACACAAGCGTGCCCGTCAGGCCGCCTCCGGATTGCACGAGTGTGAGCGTCGCCGGCAGAGGCTGGCCCGGAATGTCGATAGTGATGGTGTAGGTGCCGCTTAGATTCGAGGCGGACGGCGTAGCGGCGACGCCTGTACCGGAGCCGTTCCCACGGCCGATCGGCGTGCCCTGAGGCGCCGACGGCTGCTTCATCTCAAACAGTTTGCCATCGACGAATACGTGCGAGACGAAACGGTCGCGGCCGAACAGGTCGCCTTTGACGACCACTAGATCAGCTATTTTACCGGCCTCGATCGAGCCTGACCGGTCGCTTATGCCGAGCAGTTCAGCGGCGTCGAGGGTCATAGCTCGGAGCGCCGCGTCACGCGATAGCCCATTATCGATAGACGACGCTGCGTTCGCTAGAACTTCGTTCATCGAGGCGGCACCTCCGGACTGGAAAGCAAACTTTACGCCAGCGGCAGCAAGTTTGCCGGGTCCCTTTGGAGTTTCTGCTCGGAACCGAAGCGTAGCGAGCGTTTCGGGATCGGCGTCAGGTGACGCGGCAGTGGTACGTTTCGGGAAGTTCAGTGATAGAAGCACCGGGACGTTCTGCGCCTTTAGCCGCGACGCAAATTTCCATGCTTCCTGCCCTCCGGCGATGACCCCTTTGATATCAAATTCCTTGAAAAGGTCGAGCGCACGGACGATCTCGTTCTCCCGGTTGGCGTTGATGACAAGCGGCATCCGTCGGTCGAGTACCGGGAACAAGGCCTCGAGCGACCGGTCGGTGTCGGGCCGCCTCATTGACCTCGGGTCCGCAAGATATGCCTTTTGAAGTTCCTGCAGCCGCTTTGCGTCGAGCATCATCTGGCGAAATGCCGAGAATGTGCCGAGAAGCGAAGTTGGATAGGTCCCGAACCCAAGCGTGACGAATGAGAAATGCTGAGCGACCGGCGACCTGACGAGCATCCCGGAAACCGAATCGCCGGCGAGATTTATCACCGCGGATTGCCCGTTGAATATCCCCGAACGTCCGACCGTCAACGCTGTCGTGAAACCCGCACTTCGTGCTGCTTCGAACTGTGCGTCGCCGGCTCTCAGGTCGGTCTCGACCGTGTCTTCGGGCCGAAGCCCCGCCGGGTAATTCGAATTTGAGGTCGGCTGTTGTGCCTGCGCCGCTGCAGCAGCGGCCGCCGCGGCGGCTGCACCGCCGCCGGGAACCGTCGGCCTAGCTGGGGCCGCCGGCAGGCCATAATTCGTCAGAGCATCGATGAAGCCCGGATAAACGGTAGTCCCCGAACCGTCGATGACTATGGCATCAGCCGGGGCCAAAACATTAGCCCCGACCGCGAAGATCAGGCCATCGCGAACTATTATCGTTCCCTTTTCGATGGTCGCGCCCGACACGGTCACGATCTTTGCATTCGTGATCGCATAGCTCTGGCCGAGAACGCCTACGGCAAAAAAGGAACACGCCAACGCCACCGAGAGCAGTATCTGCTTGTATCTCATAATTTTGCTGAAGAAGTTTGTTATCGAGTGTTACGCAAAGAATATAAAAAAGGTTTCGCCGTCTGCAATCCGCAGAATGCGAAACCCTATCGCCCCCAGATCTCGGCCGGTTCGGCTATCGGCCGCTTGTCTTTGCTCCGGAACTCTCACGCTCGAGAAGTTTCTTTTTGCGTTCGATCCCCCAGCGATAACCGCTGAGCCGGCCATCGCTGGCGACGACCCTGTGGCACGGTATCACCAGCGCGACGCGATTGGTCGCGCAGGCCCGGGCGACGGCCCGCACTTTGCGCCGGTCCCCGATCTGTTCGGCGATCTCGGCATACGAACGCGTCTCGCCGTAGGGTATCTTCCTTAGCATCTCCCAGACCTGAAGCTGGAATGCCGTCGCCTGAAGGTCGAGCGGCAGCACGAGCCGCCGGGATCTCCCCGCGAGGTGATCGAGAATGCCGCGAACGATCGCCTCAAGGCCGCTGCTGTCCTCAACGATATCGGCATTCGGGAACTCGGCTCCGAGGCTCGATATCAGATCGGGACGGTCGTCGCCGAACGATACGCTGCAGATACCGCGTTTTGTCCGGGCGACTAGCATAATGCCGAGGTCGCATTCGACGGTCGTGAACTCGATCGATACTCCTTTGCCGCCTTTTTTATATGCCGCAGGGGTCATACCGAGAGCTTCGTTCGCTTTCTCGTATATCGCCCGGGCCGAGCCGAATCCGGCCTCGTAAATAGCAGTCGTCACGTCGCGTCCTGAGCGTACCTCGTCTTTGAATCTTTCCATTTTGATCGCCTCCGAATATCTCTTTGGGCTTATGCCCACTATCTCTTTGAACTTCCGCTGAAAATGGTAGCTGCTTAGCCCGGCCGTGGAAGCGAGTTCGTCGAGCGACGCTTCGGGAAACTCTTCGATCTCGCGAATAGCCGTGACTATCGCGGTCACGACTGGATCTGCGTCGGCTGCCGTCGGACGGCATCGCAGGCATGGACGATATCCGCAAGCCTCGGCCTCGACGGTCGCGGCAAAGAACCTGACGTTCTCGCGCTTTGGCCGCCTCGCCTTGCACGACGGCCGGCAGAAAATTCCGGTCGTTGCCACGGCAAACACGAATGTCCCGTCAAACCTCGCGTCCCTGTCGCCGACCGCCCGCCATAGGATCTCCGTTTCCATGCCGTCGATAATAGTCAATTGCCCGCCTGATATCTATCCGATTATTGCGGTAGAATTTTTCTATGGAGCGGATCGTGTTATTCGACGGCGTTTGCAATTTCTGCAACGGCACCGTCAACTTTATTATTAGGCACGATCCGGCGTCGCATTTTCGCTTCGCAGCCCTGCAATACGAAGCGGGCGAGAGGCTCCGACGGGAATACAACATCGACGACGAGATCGATTCAGTGATCCTGATCGAAAGCGGCCGTGCGTTCACGCATTCCGACGCCGCGTTGCGTATCGCCCGCGGACTTGGCGGCATATGGGGACTCGGATACATTTTTGTTGTTGTTCCGCGTTTTATCCGCGACGGTGTGTACAAGCTTTTTGCCCAGAATCGATATCGGCTATTCGGACGGCGCGACGAATGCATGATGCCGACGCCTGAGGAGAGGGAACGTTTTTTGGATTAGCGTCGATCGATGGCATATTCAATCGAAACATTAGAGTTCGGCCTGCTTCTCGAACAGTTCGCATCGCTCGCCCAGACGCCCATGGGACGCTCGCTGATACTGGCGAGCCGGCCGATGTCGGGCCGTCGCGAGCTCGATCGCGCGATCAACTGCGTCAGCGAAGCTATATCCCTCAGAGAGGAAAAACAGGTGTCGTGGTCATTCAGCGGACTAGAGGATCCGTCGGAGTCCATCAGTCTGCTCCGCGTATCCGACTCGATCCTCGCTGCAGCCGAGATAGCCGCGATCTCGCGCGTCGCAAGGCAGGCAATGTTCGCGCGTTCCGCCATTATGCCGGAATCCGATGCGGCACCGGCCCTGGCCGAGATAGTCGAAGCTCTGCCGGCCACGCTGCTCGCGACCGTCGAAAGGATCGACCGTAAGTTATTGCCCGGCGGAGAGATAGACGATTCTGCGTCGCCCGAACTCGCGCGTATCCGAAGCGAGATCAATTCGCAGCGAGGTCGCATCACTCGTTCTCTCGAGTCGGCGATGCGTGCCGCTGGAACAGCGATACAGGACGAGATCGTCACCGTCCGCAATGACCGATACGTCATACCCGTAAAGACGGACCTGCGCGGCAAGGTCACGGGCGTGGCCCATGGATTCTCGTCCAGCGGGCAGACCGTTTACGTCGAGCCGCTCGAGACGATCGAAGCTAATAACGAACTCCAGAATCTGAAGGGCAAAGAGGAACGTGAGATCGCCCGCATACTCGCAGGCATGACGGATGAACTTCGCGGACTGCTGCCCGCGATCGTGGACGCGGTGTCGGCGATCGCCGAGCTCGATGCGATCGGCGCAAAGGCCGAATTCACTCGCCGCCGGTCTGCCGTTCTGCCCGAGATCTCGGACGACGGCGATCTCGAACTGGTGGACGCCAGGCATCCGCTGCTCGAAACAAATCTCAAGGCCGCCGGTTCCGAGGAGATCGTGCCCTCGAGCTTCGGATTGAGCAAAGAACGTTCGGCGATGATCATCTCCGGAGCCAACGCGGGCGGCAAAACGGTCGTATTGAAAACAGCCGGGCTGCTTGCCTTGATGGCCATTTCCGGGCTACCGGTGACCGCGCGCTCGGCAAAAGTTCCCTTCTTCCGCTCGATCCTTGCGGACATCGGCGACCATCAATCATTGTCGGCAAATCTCTCGACCTTCTCATCGCATATGTCCAATATCGCGTCGATGATGAATGAATGCGAGCCACCGGCCCTGATATTGCTCGACGAAGCGGGCACCGGCACCGACCCTGAGGAAGGCTCTGCGCTCGGCGTCGCGATAGTAGATCAATTTCGCCGGCTCGGCGCCCACGTCATCGCCTCTACGCACTATCGCGGACTGAAGATCTATGCTGCCAACGACCCGTCGGTGATCAATGCCTCGGTTGAATTCGACGAAAGAACGCTCAGGCCAACGTACCGGCTGATGGTCGGCATCGCCGGCTCGTCGTCGGGTATCGAGATAGCTCATCGGTTCGGGCTGCCGGACGAGGTCATAGCTGCCGCCCGCGACAATCTGGACGTCTCGGCTCAGGAGACCGAGGACTATCTGAAACGCCTTCAGAACGAAACTCGGATCGTGAGCGACCTCAGGACGGCGCTCGAAGAGGAACGGGAGGCCGTCGCGGTGAAATTCGCTTCGCTTGAGTCTGATGCAGAGAAGAACGAACGCCGGCGAAAACGCGAGTTCGAGAACGCCTTGGCGCAGGCTCTCGACGACGTAGATCGACAGGCGAAGGCATTGATCTCGACCATCGATGACAAGATCCTGAAAAATCGGCTCGAAAAAGAACGACTTGAGCGAAAATCGCGGCTGAACAGTGCTGTGATGCGCCACATCGGCGGCACGGAGGGCACAAAGAATGCGCCATCCGAGCGCGTCGATGCCTCAAAAGAGGTCGAGGTCGGCTCGCGCGTGATCACTCCGCTCGGCAAGGCCGGTGTCGTCGAAAAGATCGATCGAGGCTATGCTGAGGTACTGGTGGGCAATATCAGGCTTCGCGAAAAGATCAGCAACCTCGCCGTCTCAATCGAATCGGCGCCGGAAAAAGGCAAACGCCGACAGCCGCCACCCTCGATCGATTCGTCCGAGGCCGCTGCTGAATTGAATCTCATCGGCTACACGACCGCCGATGCGGAATACGAGCTGGATCGATTCATCGACGAAGCCTATATGTCGCAAATGCCGCGGGTGCGAATGATTCACGGCTTTGGCACCGGCGCGCTAAAGAATTACGTACACCATTTTCTCAAGTCCAGCGACCTTGTCGAGCGGTTCGAGTTCGCAACGCCTGACAAAGGCGGCCACGGCGCTACGATCGCTGAGATAAAACTTTGACCGTTGCCCGGCCATCAGGCCTGGAAATTGGTGTATGATGTCGGCGCCGAACAAACTGTCGCCTAAAAGCGTAAAGGTGCAAGATATGTTCTGTCCGCGATGCTCGACCAGATACGATGACCAAGTGCAATACTGCCGTGCCTGCGGGCTGGCTTTGGACGAGGTTACAAAGATCGTGTCAGGCGACGGCACAGAAGCCGGCAAGGTTGTCAGCAAGCCCAATTATACGCTTATGCGTTTCGGGTTTGCTTTGTTTATCCTCGGCGTTTCGATCGCATTGTTGAACGCAGCAGTTAAGGATCTCGACCTCGTTCCCGAGATCTACGGCAAGGTCACGTTCATGCTGATGGTTTCAGCCGGTCTGCTTCTGATGGGGTCGTCGTTCCTCTTTCCGACGAGGACCTTTCGCCCGGCAAAAGGGCGAACCGGGCCGGCAAGGCCGGTCTCGGCACCCGCTACCGGGCCGATGGGCGAACTGCCCGACGGAGCTCGATCCTTGAACGACCTGGCCACGTCCGGCCTTAACGACAGCGTCCCATCGGTGGTCGAGAATACAACGCGAAAGCTTAAGTAAAAGCCGACTAGCCGACGATCTCGCCTACAAGGTCGTAATCGTGTGCTTCGGTGATGCGCACGTCGTAGATATTGCCGATGACCGGTTCAAATCCGTCCGGCATATCGTTGATCAGGATATATCCGTCTATCTCCTGTGCCTGTGACGGCAGCCGCCCCTGGAACAACAGATCCGACTCCTGCGACAGGCCTTCGAACATGACACGGAACGTCTTGCCGACCTTTGCGCGGTTCAGGTCGCGGCTGATCCTCGCCTGTTCTTTCATTAAAAGATCGCGGCGCTTTTTCGCTACTTTTGGATCAACCTTGTTAGGGAGATCGAACGCGGGCGTGCCTTCTTCGTCGGAATAGGTAAAAACACCGACGTTGTCGAACCGGCAGTTGCGCACGAATGTGAGCAGCTCCTCAAAGTCCTCGTCCGTCTCGCCCGGGAAACCGGTAATGAACGTCGTGCGTATCGCGATTCCCGGAACCGATCCGCGGACCCGGGCGATCAGCCGCTCGAGGCTCTCGCGTGTGCCGCCGCGTTTCATCAGTTTTAGAACGTCTCGCGATGCGTGCTGGAGCGGCATATCCAGATACTTCACGGCCTTGTCCGTTTCGGCTATCGCCGCCAGGAATGCAGGCGAGATATGTGTCGGGAACGCATACATCGGCCTGATCCATTCGATGCCGTCTATCTCGCCAAGCGCTCTTATCAGCGCGGCAAGAGCATCGGTCTCGCCCAGGTCTTCGCCATAGCGTGATGAATCCTGAGCGATAAGCACGATTTCTTTGACGCCGTCCTTGGCGAGCGCCCGAGCCTCCTCGATGATCGACCCGAATCGCCTCGATCTGAACGAGCCTCGCATCGACGGGATCGAACAAAATGCACATGGTCGATCGCAGCCCTCCGCGATCTTGACGAAAGCAGTGTGTCCCTGCGTCGCACGCATCCGCGGCGTGTATTCGTCGTACAGATATGTCGCGCTCTTGTTGCCGATGGGAGTGATGGTCAGCTCGGACGCGTCAAACTCTTCGTCGGCTGCCTTGAGTATATCGGCCACTTGGGACGTGCCGATAAAAGCATCGACCTCAGGCAGCTCGGCGACCAACTCGTCCCTGTATCGCTCGACCAGACAGCCCGCGACGATCACTCTCGACACCTCGCCGTTGGATTTTAGTCGAGTAGCCTCGAGTATCGCGTCGATCGATTCCTGTTTTGCCGATTCGATGAATCCGCAGGTGTTGACCACGACCGTATCAGCCGCGGCGGCATCGTTCGTTATCTCGTATCCGCCTTCGGCAAGCGTGCCCATCATCACCTCGCTGTCAACGAGATTCTTGGGGCAGCCGAGACTGACGAACCCGACCTTCTTTCTGACGGCAGAGACAGCCATAACCTCCAGTTTAACCCTTTGAACTGCCGTTGCCATAGCAAGCAAACAGTGGCTCGAGGAATTGCGATGTAAGGTTTCGACGAAAAATTCAATATCGTTGAAAGCAGAATGTGTTAATGTTGGCGGGTCGTAAACGGCCGGGTTCCCTCGCAAACGGAGAAAAGTAAATGAACGACTGGACGATCATGGTCTATATGGCCGGAGATAACAATCTAAGTGACGATATGATCACGCAGCTTAACGGCATCGATATGGGCATCAGGCACACGATGGAGCACGGGTCACCGAAACCTGCGACACCAACGAAGATATCGGTGCTGGCGGAGTACGACGGCGAGCATCCGTTGGCGGCCACCCGACGGATAGATTTCACTTACAACGGACCCGGGCACAAGCCGATCGAGCACGCTTACAAGCTAACTTTGGCAGAAGACAATCGGCCGGTCAGCGAAAAGATCGCCGAGTTCATCAAGTATTCGGTCAGATTGCATCCTGCAGATCACTATGCACTTGTAATATCTGGGCACGCGGACGGATTCCAGGGACGAACTTTACTATTGGACGAGAACCCGCCTGGAGTTGAAACAGTTCGGCAAGTTGCAACATCGATCCGCAAAGCGATAGACGACACGGCCATCTCGGGCGGCAAGCTCGACGTGATCGGATTCGATGCGTGCGTGATGAATTCGCTGGAGGTCGTGTATGAATTCAAGCATCTGGCCAAAGTCTGGATCGGATCCGAAGGCAGCACGCCTAACTATTCGTGGGACTATTTCGGCATCGCGTCCGAGATCTATGGCCGCGACATCTCGACGCTGACCGGTGCCGATCTCGGAAAGATCGTAGTTGAAAAGACGTTGAATTACCATAGCGACTATGCGTTCCAGGGACGCTCGGTCGATATCGCGGCTATCGACCTGACTAAGATCGACACATTAGTGGCCGATATGGAAAGTTCGATCGATGACCTGCAGGGTCTTTTTACGCTCGGGATCAAAGAACCCGCCGACCTCACGAACCTTCTCACGGACGTGCATTGGCGAGCACAGTCATTCATGCAGGATCAAAATGTCGATATCTGCGACTATTTCGAGCTGCTCGGCGGATCGCTGAAGCGATCATCTATGTATGCCCGCAACCAGCAGGAGATCAACGCTATCGAGCGGGCGTGTCAGACTATAGCGAACTCGGCGGCGGGAGCAGTGATCGTTCAGGGCGTCACCGGCGGGGATTATCAGTTCGCACGCGGCCTCTCGATCTATATGCCGTGGACGTATCTCGGCCTCGCGATGTCGATGGCGAACTATCGCAAGCTCAGATTTGTGGGCACCACCCAGATCGGCGGCGTATGGTTCGTGTTGATCCTGATCCAAACGCTCCTGATCAGCCGGGGCGACATAGCGACCGTCGCTGCCATCTACGGCATCCTTTCTGAATCGTTCCCGGTCGGTCTTGCGCCGATGAAGACGGACTCAAAGACCCTGGATATAAGCTTTGAGAAAGTGCTGGAGCCGCTAATATCGAAGTTGAGTGACGCTGTTGGCGGCGTTCGCGACAATCCGCCGCGGACCAAAGGCGACATACTGCGTGAGTATTTTGGGCGCATCCGGAATTATCTTCCGCATTTGAAGCCCTGACGAATAAATGGCGACAGACGCACGGTTTCGGGTTATATTGTTTCGAGACCGTTGTGATCAGTCCGTATGCGAACCCAAGACGGCCGAGGCAGCTTCCCATTTGGAAAGCTGCTTTTGCCGCTCTGATATTTTTAGCGCCGATATCGGCTCAAACGTCCGGATCCGGCAACGAGATCGAACGTCTGACCGCACTGTACGATCAGTGGACGCCCGAGTCATCTGAAGAATGCCTCACACTTGCGTCGCACATCTCTGCATCTGCACACGCGGCGGGATCGCACGAGGACGAGCTAAGGGCGGCGGTTTGGCAGTCGCGCACGCTTCGAATGCTCGGCCGGCCGGTCGAGGCCGCAGCTCTGCTCAATTCCCTCTTGGATCATCCGACGCATCGAGATCTACCGCACGGAACCACAGCGGAAGCTCTAAGCGAACTGGCACACATCTCGATCGACGCCGGTGACGGGAGAACCGCCGGACGCGTGATCGATCGCCTTCGAAAGCTGGATACGGGCTCAATTCCCGCAGCTGATCGAGCTTCGGTCGAAATGGCGTTCGCCGACCATTCGTATTACCTCAGGAACATAGACGATGCGTCCCGGCATGCGGCGGCTGCGGCGAATGCTGCCCGTGAAGCAAGGCTTCCGCGTATGGAATGCGAAGCTTTGAGGCACCTCGGCTATTCGCTGATGACCGCGAGCAGATATCTCGACGGGCTAAAAACCCTGGAGCAAGCCCTTGAATTGGCTATCAGTTCGGGCGATCGACGCGGCACGGCTCTTACGCGTATCGCGATAGGCCATATTCTGACGACGATCGACCGTAAACAGCAGGCGTTCGAGGCATACTCAGCAGCCGAATCTATGATGGCCGACGGTCTCGACGCGATCGAACATGCGCGTCTAGCGAACGGACTCGGGCATGTTTACGAAGAATACGGCGAACTCCGCATCGCACTTTCGTATCGGCAGCGAGCGGCCGAATATTTTAGGAAGGGCGGGCATCGTTTCGGCGAGCTCGCGACGCTGCCGAGCATCGGTAAGCTTTATTCTCAGCTCGGAGACAACGACGCGGCGGTCAAGGCATTTGCCGATGCGACAGCTCTTTCTTTCGAGCTCAAAGACCCTTTCACACGGGTCGTGATCGCCAAGGACCTGGGCGACCATTACTTCTCGGTCGGGTCGCTTGAACTGGCCCGGAGCAACTATCTCCGAGTGATGTCAGAGGCCTATCGGTTCGGGCTGATCCGCGACAAAGGCGCGGTGATGACGATGCTCGGGCGTATCGACCTCGCGCGAGGCCGGACGCGTTCGGCCCAAATTCGACTGGCCGAGGCCGCCCAAACGGCCCGTACGCTTCTCAATCCGATGGGCGAGTCCGACGCGCTCCATTTCGGGTCGATAGCGGCGACGCAGGCAGGCGATGCGAGTCTGGCTTTCGATCTTGCCAAAAGGTCGGTCGAGATCACCGACGGATTGTACCTGGGTGTAGAGCGTGCAAATTTCCGGAGAAACTATGTTTCCGAGACATATGACCGCTACACGAATCTCATCGATCTAACACTTGCCGGGTCGGATCCCGATGATATCCAAACGGCCGCGGAACAGGCACTTGCGGTCGCGGAACGCTTTAGAGCGAGGACGCTTCTCGATCAAATGTTCACATCGGGAGCTCGCTCGCCCGCTGACGCCGATCCTGAGATCGTCAACGCCGAAGCCGAGGTCTCGGCCGCATTGAGGTCGGCCACCGATCGCCTCACTGATCTTAAAGCGTCAAACGCAGCAAGTAACGAACTCGATCGAGCGGAGAACGAGATCGCGGTGCTCCGCGACAGGTCGGAGCAGCTAAAGGCGAAGATACGACAGACGAGCCCGGTCTATGCTCAACTGAAGGATCCGTCGCCGTTTGACGCTCGGCAATTCCGGTCTGAGACGCTGGACGAGAATGAAGTTCTGCTGGAATACGTGCTTGGGGCACGATCGAGCCATTTGATCGCCGTAAGCCGGGAATCGGTGCGGTCATACGAACTGCCGCCGCAGCAAGAGATCGATCGTCTTGTTTCGCGATCGCTGTCGCTGATGACCGATCGCGACATACACGACAGCGAGACGACCGCGTCATTTCAGCAGCGGATAGCCGATCAGGATTTGGAATGGACGGCAAATACGACGCTGCTCTCAAAGATTCTCCTCGCTCCCGCAGCAGAGATGCTCGCAGGCAAGAGGCTCATCATCGTACCCGACGGCTCGCTCAGCGGCTTCCCGGTGCACGCCTTGCCGTCACCGGATCGGGCGTCAGGAGAAAAACCGCTAATTGTAACCAACGAGGTCATCTATCAGCCGTCGGCTTCAATACTGAAGTATCTGCGAAACAACCGGCCGAGCGGCGACGCGGCTGGAGCGACTGTCTTCGCCGATCCCATCACCGAGATAACTGATGAGCGGATCATACCGAACGCCAATGATCCCGAAACGGAGGCGGCCGCAGCCTACCGCCAGCCTAACTCCAAAGGCTCGTTCCCTAGGCTGCCCGGGAGCCGAAAAGAGGCCGAGACCATCGTCCGTATGCTCGGCGGTGCCGCAATCGACCGATTCATTGGATTCGACGCTGCGGTCGAGAACGTCAAAGTCGCGTCGCGCCGCTCCATACTGCACTTTGCGGTGCACGGGATGGTCGATGATCGAAATCCGGAATTATCCGGCCTGGCATTGACGAGTTACACCTCAAATGGCGAACCACGCTCGCCTGGAATGTTAAGATTGAACGACGTATATGACCTAGATCTAAAAGCGGACACCGTGATCCTGAGTGCGTGCGAGACGGGACGCGGCAAGGCTTTTCGCGGTGACGGTATCGTGGGGATGAATACCGCTTTTCTCCAGAGCGGGGCGCGTTCAGTCGTCTCGACCCTTTGGAAAGTGGATGACAACGCGACCGGACGTCTGATGAGGGCTTTCTACGCCGAATTGTCGGGCGAAAAGCGGACCGCTGCTGCTTCGCTTCGCCAAGCTCAGATCACCATGATCGACGATCCGCTCACGTCATCGCCGGTGTACTGGGCTGCGTTCGTTATAAACGGCGACCCGCAGACAAGGCTCCGAGGCGGAACGTCTATGCCGGGGCCCGTCGAGGTCCTCGCGATCTTATCGGCATTGGCCCTGGTGGTCATCCGGCGGCCAAGAAAAGTGCCGCGTCTATTTTACGGTAAAAATGTATGATGCGACCGGCCGGCCGTCGCTGCTAAGCTCGATGCGAGCCGAGCCCGGAGTGAGAAGTTCGCCCGGCAGAGTGACCTTTATATCGCTTGCCGTACCGTTCGGCGAGGCACGCAGCCCATCAAGCCTGAACGTCTTACCGCCCGCTGTTAATTCAAGAGAATAAACGACATCTGGCCCGGCTCCGGACGGCAACGCAAGTCCGAACCGCCGCGGGCCGGCCATACGTTCAATTGAAACGCCTCCGCTGTCTCCTCGAACGGCTCCTGGCGCCAACGCTATCAACGGGCCGCCATCAATATTCGTCACACCTGTCTGATTCATCGCCGCGTATTCGCGTTCGAGCGGAGAACGGCCGTCGCGAACCAACGCGAAATAGCCGATCATCAGGAGTAAAGCGGCAAAGACAGGGATCGCGAACGCCGGACGTAACAGCCTCTCAAAGAGACCGGATCGTGCCGGCACGATCGACGGTCGTGGTTCGACTTCAGCAGCGTTCTCTAACGCAAATCGACGAAGCATCAAATTCTCTTCGATCTTGTCGTTTCGGCTCTCGCAGGCTATGAACGCAGCACGAAAGGCCTCGCGGTCCGCATCAGGAAGACGGCCATCGAGGTATTCTTCGATCAATTCATCGGTAGCCCGCTCAAGCTCGGCAGCAAGATCTGCGTCGCCATCGATCAGGCGAAGGTCGATCACCTCGGCATCAGCCTCGGTCGCTCGCTCGAGAAGGTAATCCCTTATGTTCGTGTCGCTAAGTTTCTCCATCAAAACATTGCGCCGCCATTATTAATTGACAGAAATCGCTAAAACCTTACGTTGACGCGGTGCATTTCTCTATACATGTCCTAAGCGAAGCCCGAAGCCGAGACAGGCGTGTATGCAATGCGGTCTGTGAACAGCCGAGCTCATCGGCGATCCTCTGCCTGGCCCGGACGCGTTCGCCGCGGTCCGAAACGTAATAATTTATCAGCAGTTCACGTTCCGCAGCCGAGAGCCCGTTCATACAAGAATTAAGGCACTGCATCCGCTCGTCAACGCGCGGATCTGACCAATGCACGGTCAACTGGTCTTCCGCCACTTCGTCGATCGGTACCGAGCGCGCGGCCCTGCGTCTGCTTTCGCGGCAGAGATTCAGTGCAAAGCCGTATATGAACTTGATCGGATCGACCGAACGCTGCGGATCGAAATGCTGCACTTTAGAAGCGACTCGCCAAATGGTCTCGTCGGCCAGGTCGTCAGGGTCGCCGCATCCTCTCACCGTAAAGAACCTGACCAGGCCGGCGCGAATGGTCACCAGGCGGCGCTCGGCATCTTCTGCGTCCGAGGCGAGCAACGCCAGCAGATCGTGGAAGGCACCATCCGGGAGGTCACGTATGTCTCTCATTTATGCTGAGGAACGAATTGCACAGACTTTGTATCACGCGTGCTCGTTCAAATTCAACCCTCCGGCCGCCGATTGACGCCGTTCCGCCCAATTTAGGTTGATCTTTTCGGCTCGTGATGATGGATTAGAGCAAACTTATCCAAGTTTTTCGTCAATTCAATGTAAGACTTTGCGGATCTCAGTCAATACAAATAGACGCCGGGCTTCCACATTACCGGCACATCTCTCCCACGGTGCGGTCGGCGATCCCGGCCGCACCTCTATTTTCCCCCTGTTTAATGACTGAACGGTGCGCGGAAAAAAGCCCGACTCAAAACGAGACGGGCTTTTGTCGAGATAGATCCGGCGGCTTCCTACTTTCCCACACCTGAAAGGTGCAGTATCATCGGCTCCAGTAGGCTTAACTGCCGTGTTCGGGATGGGAACGGGTGTGACCCTACCGATACAACCACCGGAAAACTGTGTCGAACGATGAATTTCGATCGCCGACGACGGGACTGGCTGATCAATCGGCACTCATCGTTCTGAATTTTCAAGGATCCTGATATCTGATAACTGAATACATTGCAGCTCCACAAGGTGCTGACATAAATTTGCATGTGAACAAGATTTATGGTCAAGCCTTGGGGCAATTAGTACTGGTCAACTAAGTACATTACTGCACTTACATCTCCAGCCTATCAACGTGGTGGTCTTCCACGAGCCTCACTGGCAATACTTATCTTAGGTCTGGCTTCA
>JAHBSM010000014.1 GCA_019639115.1 Acidobacteriota bacterium
TCGGCGATGGATCAGGCGGAGGTTTCGGCGATGGATCAGGCGGAGGTTACGGCGATGGATCAGGCGGAGGTTACGGCGATGGATCAGGCGGAGGTTTCGGCGATGGAAGCTCGTCGCGACAACGTGCGAGCGTTGGACTATTCACTTATCCGATCTTGATGGCGGCGGATATTTTGCTTTATCAGACCGACCTCGTGCCGGTCGGACAGGATCAGAAGCAGCACCTCGAACTCAGCCGCGATCTCGCGGAGCGTTTCAATCGAGATTTTGGGGAGACGTTCAAAATACCTGAGCCCTTTATCCCCAAAGCAGGTGCAAGCATAAAATCGCTCCAGGACCCCGAGAAGAAGATGTCGAAATCCGACGAGAATGCCGCGGGTTCTATATTCTTGCTAGATGACGCCGACACGATCACCAAAAAGATCAAACGCGCCGTCACCGACAGCGGCACTTCGATCGAATTCGACGAATCTCGTCCGGCCATCAATAACTTGCTGACCATCTATCAGCTTGTTACAGACAAAACGGCAGACGAATGCGTCGCACATTTTGAAGGCAAGATGTATGGCCAGTTCAAATCCGAACTCGCGGAATCGGTCGTTGAATTCCTGCGGCCATTCCAAGAGCGCGTAAAGCAGTACGACGACGCGACCTTGCGGGAAATATTGGATCGCGGGGCCGAAAAGGCGCGCTCGGTCGCGTCGGAGACCCTAGCGAATGTCTATGAACGCACAGGCATCAAATAAGATGAACATCACCGTTTACGAGAAACCGACTTGCACGACATGCCGCAAGCTGAACAAATTGTTCGAGGAGAAAGGCATCGATCGGAAGAGAGTAAACTATTTCATTGAGCCATTTACCGAGCAAAAGCTTTCTAAGCTGCTGAAGAAGGCCGGTTTGCGGCCCTTCGATGTATTGAGGAGAAATGAGCCGGAGTTCAAGCTCGCCGGCCTCGACAAAGATTCGCCCGACAAAGAAATTATCGCGGCGATGGTGAAGTATCCGTCGATCATCCAACGGCCGATCGTCGAAGTAGGCGATCGAGCGGTACTGGCACGTCCTATCGAAAAGGCACTTGAGATCCTATGAATTACACGAACGGCAATGGAAATGGCCACAAGGCGCGTCCAAGGAACGTCCTCGGCGGCGACCTCGAATCGTGCTGTACCGACCCGATGACGGGATTTTATCGCGACGGATATTGCCGGACAGGTGTTGACGACACGGGGCGACATACGGTCTGCATTCAAGCGACAGACGAGTTTCTCGCGTTCTCTCGGGCGGTCGGCAACGATCTTTCGACGCCGATGCCGCAGTATGATTTCCCCGGCCTCAAGGCCGGCGACAAATGGTGCCTGTGTATGCTCAGATGGAAAGAGGCTCTCGAACACGATATGGCGCCGCAGGTCTATTTGCGTTCGACGCACGAGCATGCGCTCACCGTGCTAGACCTTGAGGACCTCAAACGGTATGCTTTGGACCTCGACTGATTTGGCACAAGAAACAGAACAATATTCATTCGACTTTCACCGTGAGGAGCCCGAGATCGTCCGGCAATCGGACGCGCTCGAGATCAAGATAGGCGAATTCGCCGGCCCGCTCGACCTTCTTCTCTACCTTATCCGACAAGAGCAGGCGAACATCTTTGACATACCCATAGCCAGGATCACCGAGAAATATCTCGAATACATCCGCATGATGCAGCGGCTCGATATTACGGTCGCCACAGATTTTCTCGTGATGGCGGCCACGCTGATCGATATCAAATCAAAGATGCTGCTCCCCCGCGACCCGCTGGCCGAGGGCGAGGACGAAGCGATCGACGATCCGCGTCTCGAGCTGGTCGATCGGCTCCTCGAATACGAGAAATTCAAGACCGCCGCCGGGATGCTACACGAACGTTCGACTGTCGAAGCGGCTGTGTTCACCCGCGGGACCATCGAATCTGATGACAATAACAACGAGATCTCCGCGACCGTATTCGACCTGCTGACGGTCTTTCAGAAAATAGTCGCGCGGCACGCGGAAGACGTGAAGATGGAGATCGAGCGCGAGGAGATATCGCTCGCCGATATGATCAAACATCTTCGCAAACGGATCTCGGCCGAAGGCGAGGTCAGCCTGCTGAGCGTTTTCGAAGAGATGCATACTCGACGCGAACTCGTTACTGCATTTGTCGCCGTGCTCGAGATCGTCAGGACCGACCTGGTCAAACTGGTCCAGAGCTCGACCTTTGGCGATATTCTGCTCAAAAGAAGCGAACCTGACGGTGCGGAAAAGGCTGTTCTCAATAACTGATGCAAGAAGCTCAAGAACCAAAATTAACGCGTACGCCGGCTGAACTGATGGCCGTGATAGAGGCCCTGATCTTCGTTGCCGACGAGCCCGTTGGCGATAAACTCCTGGCCGATGTGCTCGGCGAAGAAAAAGCGGCGATCCGCGCCGCTGTCGAAGAACTGCAGCGCGAATATGACGAACGCGACGGCGGGCTGCAGGTTCGCGAGATCGCGGGCGGCTACCAGATCAGCACTCGCGCCGTACACCACGAAGAGGTTAGGCAATTTCTCAAGACCCGCCCCTCGGCTAAACTCTCGATGGCGTCGCTCGAGACGCTCGCGGTCATTGCCTACAAACAGCCTGTCACGGTCCCAGAGATACTCGACATTCGAGGAGTGCAGTCGGCTTCCGCGATCAAGACGCTGCTGGACAAGCGGCTGATCGTTGCTAAAGGCCGTAAAGAAACTGTCGGCAAGCCGATACAATATGGGACCTCAAAGGATTTCCTCGTGCAGTTCGGGCTAAAGGATCTTTCGGAGCTGCCGAATATAGAAGATTTCGAAGACCTCGCAGGTGCGGCATTTGAGATCACGTCCGATGAAGCCGGTGACGCCGATGACGCGGCGGGTCTCGACTCCGCTCCCGATGCCGCGGACGGTCCGGAGAGCCCAGAACAGTAAGCCTCGGTCCGCACTGCTTTTACACCACAATGCCCGAACGTCTGCAAAAATTGATCGCGCAAGCCGGTATCGCCTCGCGTCGAGCGGCCGAGCAGCTGATACTCGAAGGGTCGGTCACGCTGAATGGTGAGATCGTGACCGAGCTCGGCACCAAGGCCGACCCCGAGCGCGACCACATCAAGGTCCGAGGCAAGCTCATCAACACAAAGCTCTCAGGCCGCTCAAATGTTTATATTCTGGTCAATAAGCCAAAAGGATACCTATCATCGTCGGCCGATCCCGAAGGCCGTAAGCTGGTCGTGGATCTGGTCAAAGGCAAAGGACGGCTGCATCCCGTCGGGAGGCTCGATTACAACAGCGAGGGCCTGATCATACTGACGAACGACGGGAAATTCACCGATCGCGTCGCCTCGTCAAAAAAGATCGCAAAGATATATGAGGTCAAGGTCAAAGGGCTGCCTAACCGTAATGCGATCAATAAGTTGCGTCGGGGCATAACGCTCGACGACGGCTTTCGTACCGCCCCGGCCGAGATACGCGAACTCAAGCATACGCCAAATAACGGTTGGTACGAGGTCACTCTCTACGAAGGACACAATCAGCAGATCCGCAAGATGTTCGACGCGATCGGCCACAGCGTTGTCAAACTCCGCAGGACCCGCATCGGCGACATCGCCGATCCGCACCTCAGATCGGGCCACAGCCGAGAGCTTTCGCCTGACGAAGTAAAAAGCCTACTTGGATAGCAGAGCGCGATGCTCGACCATCAGGCATAGGTCCTGGACGACCTTGATGCCGGCGTCGGCGAAGTGTTCGGCAGCTTCGTCGTTCGTGATGCCGAGCTGCATCCAGACGGCACGAGGCCGCTTGGATAATATCTCAAGCGTGTGTTTCGATACGTCCTTCGGACGGCGGAAAATATTAACGAGATCTATGCTGCCGGGTATCTCGTTCAGGTCGCGATATACTCGTTCACCCAGGATCTCGGTCACTTCCGGGTAATAGACCGGCACCGGATAGATCGTATAGCCCGCCTCTTTCATATACTTCGGCACATAGTAAGCGGGCTGTGTAAAGTGGTCGTCCGGTTTGATGCCGATCACGGCTATCGTCCTGACGGCAGAGAGCAGCTCGCGGACCTGATCGTCGGTAGTGATGTAGTTCGGGTGGCCCACATTTCGATTCTATGCATCACGGCGAGTTCAATCAAACGATAGAATTACGCGGCGGACCTCTGGGATTCGCCCCGCGTGTCGAGTTCGTGTTACTTTTTATCCTTTAGGCGGTCGTTCCCGCGCCGCTTTTTTCCATAATCGCATGAACGAGATCGAGAATGCCGCCGAGCCCGCCGAACAGGCCGCAGACAGCCCAAAGAGTACGCCTGGCAAGTGGTCGGTGTGGATGGAGAGCGAAGATGCGACCCGAAAGGTCTATCTTGTGTTTGGGTTCATCGCTGCGCTGATGGTGATGTACTTTCTGCAGATGCAGATACCGGCCATCTGCTGCGGCGATTGGGACGGATATTACCACATCAAATGGTCATCGCTGCTCTGGGAGAATTTCAGCCAGGGCAAATGGCTGCCGCGATTCGAGTGGCTGCCGCTGACGGTTCTGGACCCGGACCACTACGCCGACCATCATTTCCTGTTCCACCTGCTACAGATACCGTTCACGTGGTTTCTGCCGCTCGAATCCGCTGCCAAGGCTGCGACCATATTCTACGGCACACTGGCCATCTTTTCGGTCTATTGGCTCATACATCGATACCGCGTCCGCCATCAGCTTATATGGTTCGCTGCGATCATGTGCTGTGCCAATGCGTTCTTTTACCGGATGAACATGGCAAAGGCGCCGCCGCTTACGATCATCATCACCGTGATCGGCATCCACCTGCTGTTTCAGCGGCGTTATGTCTGGCTGCTGCCGCTGATGTTCGCGTTCGTCTGGACTTACAGCCTGTTCCCGCTTCTTTGGTTCGCAGCGATCATCTGGACGGCGATAATCGCGTGGAACGAGCATCGTTTTGAGTGGCGGCCCGTTGCATATACGACCGCCGGTATGGTGCTCGGCAACGTGGTCAATCCGTATTTTCCGCAGAATCTGGGACTTTTCTTCGAACATTTCTGGACGAAGTTCAAGGTCGGCTCCGATTTCGCCGTTTCGGTCGGCATGGAGTGGTATCCGTACACGGGCATGGAACTGCTGACGGATTTCCCCATCGCATTGGGCGCGATGCTGATCGGCTACATTCTCTTTATGCCGAGGGAGGGCAAGCTGCCTGAACGCGCGGCGTTCTTCTTGGCATTTGCTTCGATATTGCTTGCCGCTCAGTTCAGGTCCAAACGCTTTGCGGAGTATTTTCCGCCGTTCGCGATACTTTTCGCGGCGTTCGCCTGGCAGGCATTTACCGCTCCGAAAGCAGCCGAACTGCCGGATGAGTTTCGCCGTGACATCGACCCGTTCCTGGACAAAAGCGTCGTTCCTTCGCGTTGGGAACCTTACCGCCAGGCCGCTGTTTGGATCATAGGCATCGTGCTCGGCGTGGTCGTCCTGCTCAATACGATCGGGTTCCACCGATTTGGGCTCGACTGGACCGGCGTGGCAGACAATATCCGCAATAACGAACCCGCCGATAAATATCGCCGTGCGATGGAATTCGCGACGGCCCTCGACGAAACTGGAGCGCCAAACATCCCGAAAGGCGAGATCATATTCAATTGTTCGTGGGATGATTTCCCCAAGATGTTCTTCTACGATACGGCCCATCGCTATGTGTACGGCCTCGACCCGAACTATCTCTATTCGCGGAACCCGGAACTCTACAAACTCGTAAAGGACCTGACCGAGGGCAAGATCGACGATCCGGCACCGGTGATCCGAGACAGATTCGGCGCAAACTATATCTTCACCGATGCTAAAGAGAACGTCGAAATGATCGCAAAGGCCCTGGACAGCGGCTGGGCCGAGATCATTTACGAGGACGACGAGGCACGGATCCTGAGGATACGGCCCGCAAAAGGCGAACCGCCCGACGACGCCAAAACCGACAACGAGACGCCCGAAGAGAAGCGTATTCTCGACGAGATGGAACGCAATGATTCCGCAGGCAGATCGAATGCGGCAAACGATGATGACGACGACCAATGAGATCCTCAAGGCCCGTTCCTGGCTATCTCGCCCGGCGATCGCTGCGGCGGTCTTTTGCTTTTTCATATTGATGTCGGGATGCGCTGCGAATGAGTCGATCCTGAGGTCGGGTGCTGAGAATCGTGATCGTCCGCCGGAAGCCGCCCCGCCCATTACCGCTGACAAGGAATCGATAGATATGGGTACCGCGGGGCTTGGATTCGTGTATATTGTTCGCAGACAGGACGGAGCGGCCTTTGACAAGACGGATCTCGAACAGCTTCGTGAACTCACTGCCGACGGGAATCGGCGAGTCACCGCAGAGGACGGCAAGGCGCTCGTGGTAGGTTCGCTGCGTCCATTACCGGTGCAGAAGCTCGCGGCTCTGAGAAAACGCTTCCATCTCGAAGAACGAGGCGACCGGCCAGCGACGAACGCACAAAACAGATGATCGTATTCTATGCCAAGGATCAAGAACGACAGCGGAGATAGCACCCAGGCCAAAGCTGATAAAGCGAGGCCCAGACGAGCGGCCGTCAGCATACGGCTGCCTGAGGGCTGGCCGACCGCGGGGACGATCGCACGCATCGTGATCGTCACGGCGATACTGCTCTTTGTCGCAGGTTACGCCGAACGGTTCATCACATCGCTGCGTAACCTGTTCTTTCTCGTCATTCTTTCAGTATTCTTTGCGTATCTGCTCGATCCGCTCGTCAAGCTGATACGCCGTCCGTTCAAGGCTCGCGGCGCCGAACACTGGATGCCGCGTTCCCTGGCTATCGTCATCGCGTATATGATCGTATTCACGGTGCTTGGCATCGCGATCTCTATTATCGCGCCTCGCGTAGTCGAGCAGGCCAAGGAGTTTGCAGCGAACGTGCCGAGCTACGCAACTTCGGCGCGCGAGAACCTGACCAAGCTCAATCAGCGCTACGACAATCTCCGCATCCCTGAAGATGTTCAGGGAGAAATAAACAAAAAACTTTCGGATTACGGATCGGAGATCGGGGCGTTCCTAACCGGCGTAATAGGCGGAATATTGCTCTCGAGCGTGACCTACCTGCCTTGGCTTGTGCTAGTGCCGGTGATCGCGTTCTTTCTGCTCAAGGATGTGAATCTGATACGGCTGTCAGTGCTGAGACTCTTTCCTGCCGGACGCCTGCGCATCCGTGCCGAGTCCGTGCTTCAGGACGTTAATTCGACGCTTGCGGCCTATACGCGAGCCCAAATGGTCTCGTGTCTGGTCATCGGGATGATCTGCACGATCGGATTCTACGCGCTCGGGCTCAAGTACGCGCTCCTGCTCGGCATCATGGCGTGCATCTTCGAGTTCGTACCGCTGCTCGGGCCTGCGACCGTTGCAGTCGTCGTCGTCACGACCGCCGCGCTTGGCGACGATCCGTGGAAGGCACTCTATGCCGCGATCTTTTTGGGAGTACTCCGCGTTGTCCAGGATTATTTGCTCTATCCGCGCATCGTTCGCGGCGGTATCCATCTGCATCCGCTGGTGATCGTTCTTTCAGTGCTGGCGGGCGAACAGATCGCGGGCATTCCGGGCGTGTTCATCTCGATACCTGTGGTCGCGGTCGGCATCGTTATCTATCGCCATGTCGTAGATCATCGCGGCGAACGCCACCTGATCACGTCGCTGCTGCACGACACTGAGGAAAAACCTACGGAGACCGCCTGAAATGTACTACATTCTCTGGCTCGCCGGCTTTTTCCTTATCATTCTGCTGATCAGCGTCGGCGTCTATGTTGCCGTCGTCAAAGCGTTCTATTGGGGCGACAAGGACGGCCCGCCGACCAAAAAGCGTTAGATCATTGTCGCAAAGCCCCGCTCGTCATCGATCACCAGATCGACCTCGACCACAAAGCAAGCCATATCCGGCTGTACAGAAGCGAGCTTTACCGCGTCCTTTGCCGTCGTCAATAGATAATCCGCATCCGCAGCTTGCGCTTCGCGGACCAGGCCGGCGATCTCGCGCCGCGAATATTGATGATGATCGGCGAAGGCACGCTCGCCGGCCAGCTCGAAATTGTCGGCTCGCAGTTTCTCGAAAAATGCCTCTGGGCGTCCCAATCCACAGAACGCAAATCCCTTTTTATTCGCCATCGATCCGATATCACGGCCGCCCGAGGCATCCACGCCGAGCCCCTCCAGATATCTGTCGAGCGGCGTCATCCGTGCAAATCGCGTCGTCGTGCCGATCACGGGAATGCCGGGTGCATACTCGGCTAGACGCAGACTGATCTCGGCGAGTATCTCCGCACGCGTCTTTCCGCAGATGCGGGCGGCTGTCTCCGCACGATTCACGATCAAGAAGCTTGCCCGTGCCAATCCTTCGAGCGGCTCGCGGAGCCTTCCTTTCGGCAGCAGCTTCTCATCGCCAAATGGATCGAGCGCGTCGATGCAGACGATGTCCAGATCCCGCCTGACGCGGCGATGTTGGAAGCCATCGTCGAGAACAAAGGCATTGACGCCGAATTCTTTTGCCGCCCACTCGCCCGCAGACGCACGGTCGGCATCTGCTATCACGACGGCCTTGCCGATCAACCGGGCCGCCATCATCACCGGCTCATCTCCGCCGGTCGCGGCGTCCGCCAATATTTTTCGCCCGTCCGATACCACGACGCGCTGACGTTCGCTTCGTCGGCCATAGCCTCGGGTGAGTATCCCGACGCGCTTTCCGCGACCTGCTAAAAGCTCCGCCAGCCTAATGGTCACGGGCGTTTTGCCCGTACCGCCGGTCGTGATGTTGCCCACGCTGATCGTGCGCACACCGATATCGACCACGGCGGTATCGCCTTCGTCAAATCGTCTATTTCTTGAATCTACAATGCGCCCGTAGATATTCGAGAGGAAACTGAGCACACAACCATTGTCGTCGTCGCAAACGCCATAGGCAAGCCGCCACGTAGAGAATCGAACATCCGGATCATTTTTTTGATGTTACCTGGACGAGCCTGTCGAGTTTATTCTGGGCCTGGCCGCTGTCAATGCTCTGTTCCGCAAGCCGCGCAGCATGGATCGGATCCTTTGCTATACCGCCGATATAGATCGCTGCCGCGGCGTTTATCACGACTAGGGCGCGAGCTTCGTCACGACGCCTGCTGCTTAGAACGTCGCGTATGATATTGCCGCTCTCACGAGGTGTTGCCACACGCAGGTGCGCGGTTGGAGCAGCCCTCAGGCCAAAATCCTTTGGCGCGATCTTATAACCTTTGACGCTCTGCCCGTTGACCTCAGCAACAAGCGTCGGGCCCGCGAGGCTGATCTCGTCCATTCCGTCCGAACCGTGCACGACCCAGGCTCGTTCGCTCCCGAGCCGTACAAGAGCCCTGGCGGCCGGCTCGACCATCGATCGATGCCATACACCTAGGAGCTGGCGGCGAACCCCCGCCGGATTTGACAAGATACCGAGCAGGTTCAGACACGTCCTGATGCCCAGGCTGCGACGAACTTCGGCAACACGCCTGAGCGCCGGATGAAATTTTGGTGCAAATAAGAATGTCACTCCTGCGGCAGCCAGCGACAGCTCCGCTACGTCAGCCTCGCCCGATACCTTGATGCCCAAATCACCCAACACATCCACGCTCCCTACGCGTGTGTTAACGCCGCGATTGGATTGCTTCGCTATGGTCAGCCCGGCACCTGCGGCGACAAGGGCCGCTGCGGTAGATACGTTGAAAGCCTTTGCTGTTGACGATCCAGTGCCCGTGATATCGAGGGCCGTACGACGGCCGAGATCGACCGGCAGGGCGATGCTGCGGAGCGCCGTCGCCATACCCGCAAGTTCGTCCGCCGTCTCGCCTTTGATGGTCAGTGCCGTCAGGACCGCTGCGATCTGATTCGAACCTGCTCCGCCGGCTGTGAGAGCACGCATCAACTCAGCCGCTTCGTTGAATGTAAGATCCTCGCGGCGGACCAGCCGCGCAATATGCGGAAACAGAGGCGTCTCGGCACGCGGGTTCGACGCGGTGTCGGGCGCGGACGAGAGCCAGTTTGTACGTGAGACGGACATATACGCGAAACGGATTTTATCGGCAGGCTGGGCAGGAGTGCCGCTACCTTTACTATCTCAAAGGGCAAGGAAGTTTTGCAATAACAATTTTCCGTGTTCTGTCAGTATCGATTCGGGATGGAACTGCACACCCTCGATCTTGAGTTCGCGATGACGCAGTCCCATGATGACCCCATCGTCGGTCTCGGCGGTCACTTCTAGGCAATGAGGCAGCGACGCCGGATCGACAGCCAGCGAATGATAACGTCCCGCAGCGAACTCAGTCGGCAAGCCCGCAAAAACGCCGCGGCCGCTGTGTCGCACAATGGTCGATCGCCCGTGCACCGGCTCCGGTGCACGAACAACTCGACCGCCGAAATACTCCCCGATCGCCTGATGACCGAGGCAAACGCCCAATATCGGCACGCGGCCTGCAAAACGATCTATAACGGCAAGCGATATACCAGCATCCTCCGGCCGGCCCGGGCCCGGCGAGATGAGCACGCGGTCCGGCTTAAGATCGCTCTCGATCTCTTCGGGCGTCAATTCGTCGTTCATCACGACGCGCATCGTCGCCCCCGACTCGCCCAGATACTGGACGAGGTTGTATGTGAAAGAATCGTAGTTATCCACAATGACGAGCATCGGATGTGACGGATCGAGCGAGCCGGCTCGGCGGCCTCAACGGCTATCTGATACAACGAAACTAAAGTAGCCCGCCGGGCCCGGTCGTCCAGATATCACATCAGGCTGGTACCGAGCAGCCAACTGCCGCCGTCAACGACAAGCGTTACGCCGTTGATATAGCCGGCTGCGTCCGAAGCCAGGAAAAGCGCGGCATTCTCGATATCCGCGATGCGGCCAAACCTGCCGACAGGTATCTTCCGCATCATCTTTTCGCGAAGCTCCGGCATCAGCAATCGCTTCATTCCTTCAGTATCTTCGATCGGCCCGGGAGCGATCCCGTTGACGCGGATACCGTGGCGGCCCCATTCGACCGACAAATTTCGCGTGATCGCATCGACACCCGCTTTGGCCGCCGAAACGTGTATCTGCATCGGTGTCGCCAGATAATGCAGAGTCGCCGAGATATTCAGTATCTGGCCTTTTGACGCCTTTAGTGCCTCGAACGACGCACGGCAGACGTTAAAAGTTCCTTTGGTGTCTATATCGACCACAGTTCCGAATCCATTCGCCGACAATTGATCGGCAGCACAAAGGAAATTACCCGCTGCACCGTTTACAACTATATCGATCTGTCCGTAATGTTCGACCGCCGCCGCGATCGCAGCCTCGACGGCCTCGTAGTCACGCACGTCCGCGGCCGCCGTAAAACATTCGCCGCCGAACGACTCAACCTCGGACCTCATAGCATCCAGATTCTCCTGCTTGCGGCTCGTTATCGCGAGTCTGGCTCCGTGCTCGGCGAAGGCACGGGCCACGCCGCCCGTTATGCCGGTGCCGCCGCCTGTCACAAACGCCACCTTTCCCTGTAAAATGTCCTTATTGAATACCTGGTTCATATGTTTGAGTGGAGTTTAGCAGAGTTCCGACCGCAGACGAACGAGACTCAATGAAATTCCGGAAATAATTGGATGCAAGGATCATCAACAGCCAAAACTCTATTAGTCGCGGCGTCCATTTGCGCCGGGATCGTGACGATCCTCGCCTCCTCGTGCTCGACAAGGCCGACCGATCTGCGAACTCTCGTCCCGCTTGAGTCGCTTGTTTATCTCGAGACGAACGACCTCGCCGCAGCATTGCAGCCGATCATTGAATCGAAGCCTTTCGCCGACGCTGCTGCATCAAAGCCCGACCTCTCGCCTCTTCGCGGTGTGCAGCTCGCGGTTGCCATTCTGGGACTTCAGGCGACCGAGGAACGGCTGACCGATGAGAGTTCCGTCGGCAGCGTCAAGCCGATATTCGTCGCCGTCGCCGATACGCACTCGTGGAATTCCGCAGCAGTCGCATTCGCCGAGAACAGGCTTGGCGGCTTTGTTGCCGGCATTTACGACAGCGAACCAAAACTCGAACGAAGCGAAAAATTCGGCGGCAGATACTTTGCATGGACAGCCGAGGACGGCCGGCGAGCTTTCGCTCTCGTGATTGACAGCATCATCTATTTTGCCAACGACGAAACGGCTATAGAAAAATGTCTGGCCGTCCGCCGAGGCGAGTCCGACAGCATCATCCGCAGCGATAAGGTCCGGCCGGCCGAGGCGGCAACCTTGGCGCGCGGTTATGTTTCGGCCGACGGAGTAGCTCAGATCGCCAATGTCGTCGGGCTGAAATACGCTGCCGAAGCATCGGACGATGGCGAAGTTCGAGCGGCGATCGCCTCGGTCCTGCCGCAGCTCATCCGTAATTCGATAGTTGATATCACGTGGACCTCGACGCGTTCGGGTGACGGTATCGAAGACCGATACATCATCACCATGCCGCCTGACACGGCCAACGTTCTGGCCGAGACGCTGGCCCCGGGGCCCGATATCGATCCTTCGCTGGCCGACCACATCTTGCCTGATCCCGCTTCGGTCACGTTCTACAATTTCAAAGATCCGCAGGTCGCGTGGCGAAGCGTATTGCTAACCGCGCAGAAAAGTTCCGGCACTATCGGAGCCCGCATCCTGGCCGAGCTTTCGTCCGCCGTCTTCGAACCTTACGGCGTCGCTGATCCAGAGCAATTCCTGCGCGGCGTCGGCCCATCGATCATCACGCAGCGATGGGACGGATCGGACTCGGAACCGATCGCGATCGCAGCGGTCCGCGATGCCGCAGAGGCAGCCGGCTCATTCTCAAAAGCAACGCCGCTGCTCCAGCCGGGGAACTCTCCGAACGGCGACAAGATATTCCATGCGGAGGACGATTCATTCGCATACGGGTTGCTAGCTGACGGAAAACTGATCTGCGGTGACCGCTCGCGGCTGTTCGATTCGATCTCTCGGCCTGAAAAGGATACGGAGCGGAAGGCACGCGAACTTTACGCTCAGGCCTTTGGCAGCAAGTCTCCCGTCGTGACCTTCGGCCGAGATAACGAGACGGCAGCAGCCGTCGCCGATATGTTGTCAGCGAAAAGGTCCGAAGACGTTTCGGCAATCTCCACCTACCGGACCGAGACCCGTTTTTCGCGTGCGGGCATCGACCGCCGGACCGTCTCATCTCTTGGGCTGATCGGACTGATCATCGCTCAGCTCTCAGAGCAATAGACATCTCTCGCGCTCCGGAATCAGCGTCTTCGGGCTTGGCGTTTTAGCCGCCGAACGTTCTGCTCGATCCATTTCTCTGCTTGTGCGTAGTGCGAGAATCGCTTTTCATCGCGACGAAATGCGGCGGTATGGTTATATCGACGGCCGTTGACGTGCCGGGTCGGGTGGGCGATGTGAAGCATCTCATGGAAGAGCACATATTCGACAACGAATCTCGGCACATCCATCGAATCGAGCGAACGACTGATCGTGATGTGGTCGTGCACAGCATCATGATGCCCGAGTATCCGATATGTTCGCCGCTGCGACCACGTCAGCGTTGGCCGCTCGATCACCCCGCCGAAGTAAGCAACGTTGAGGCGGCCGAATATCTCATCGAGGTCATAAACCGTTCCTTTAGAGGTAGTTACAACCTTAGTTCCGCGAGTTCGTTTGCTCTCTGCGGCGGCTTCTCTGACCGGCTCTGATCGGATGTATGCGTTATAAACCTCGCGTGCTCCCGGCGGTATCCGCTTGCGGAGAAGTTTGCCCACCAGTATATACGCTAGCCCGCGATGGCATGCGAGCGGCATCTCGCTGCAAATGTCGCCTACGCGCACGTAGATGCGGCCGTCCCTTGCCCTGATGGTGTGATTGATGCCGACGTATGGATAAAATCGTACTTCGACCGGCGGAGGCTCCCTTCGCGGGTCGAAATATCGATAGGCTTCTTCGTATAATGTCTTAAGTTGATCGAGCAAGATGCGTTTTACACGTAACTGTTTTGTTAAAACATTTTGATTGACTTTTAGGCCGCACAAATGCTATCCCTTTATATGGGAAAAGCATACAGCCGCCAAGCGGTATGCGACAAACACACCCGAACAAGATCGCCCATGCGGACGGGAACGCTCCTGCAGAACCGGATCTTCGCGGCCAGGTGATCTTGACAGCCATAATCAACGAGCATTTTGTGACCGGCGAACCAGTCGGCTCAAAGCTCCTTGCAGAACGGTTCGCCAATGCTCAGGGTATGAGCTCCGCAACGATCCGCAATGTAATGAGCGAACTCGAAGAAATGGGCTTACTCGAGCAGCCACACACCTCGGCGGGGCGAGTTCCTACCGATAAGGGCTATCGATTCTACGTTGACAATCTGCTTGGTGTATTGAGCATCTCGAACGAAGATCTCGCGCTTATAGGCGATGAGTTCGGTCTCAATGTAGCGGAATCAGGAGAAGCTCCGGACCGTCTGCTCGAACGCACCTCGCACCTGTTGTCCGCTCTTTCAAATAATGTAGGCATCGTAGTATCGCCGTCTTTGGCCGATGATCGCCTGCAGCATATCGAGTTTGTCAGTCTTTCCGACAACCGGGTCCTCGTTGTCCTGGTCTCGATGCCGAATATCGTTCATCACAAGATAGTCCGGCTTCGTGTCCAGCTCGCAAAAGAGGAGCTCGAGCAGGCCGCAAATTATCTGAATGCGGAGTTTGTCGGTAAGAGCCTGGCCGAGATCCGTGCTGAGATCCTGGGACTGATGCACGAGGAAAAGGCCTTGTTTGACAAATTACTTCAGACGGCCGTCATTCTCTGTTCGGAGAGTATCGACAGCGAGGACGGTGCCGGTGAAGTATTCGTGGACGGCACGTCGAATATCCTCACAAAAAGCGACTTTGCCGACCTCGAACGCCTTCGTGAACTGCTCGGAACGATAGGCGAAAGGTCGCGATTGATACAGATCCTGAACGAATGTATCGCCCGCGACCCGGCCGCACGCGGCGAGGTGACTGTGGTCATAGGCTCTGAGAACCGGACACCGTCGCTTCGGGATTGCACACTGATCTCGGCTCCCTATAGGGTCGGTGACAATGCAGCGGTCGGCACGTTGAGCGTCCTGGGCCCAACGCGTATCGAATACGCTCGTATGATCTCGATCGTATCTTTCGTCGCCCGGACACTTGAGAAACTTATGTCCGCAGAAACCCAAAAGCACTGACCTCACCTGCCTCGTTCTCTGAGGCTGTCAGTCTGAATCAAAATGAATCCGCAAGAAAACATCCCCATGCCCGAGGAAGAGCTCGCCGCGGCCGACACGGAAGGCGGTATCTCTGTCGAGGACTTTATAAAGGAACTCGAAGAGAAAGAGCGCGACCTCCATATCACGGCCGATCTCTCTATCGAGATCGCGGATCTCGATATCGTGGATCCGGGAGTACAGCAGTATTTCGAATCGGAGATACAGGCCGAATCTGGCGATGTTCCGGCGGTTGGGCCTGCGTCCGACAATGGCTCGGCGTCAGATGCGTCAGACGGCAGGTCGGCTCAGCTCCGTTCGCGCAACCACGAACTCGAGTCCGAGGTCGCAGCGCTCAAGGTAAGGGTGATGGAGCTCAAGAGCGAGCGTAACGAGATACAGGAGAAAAGCGACCGCCGGCTCAAGGATTTTGAGAATTACAAATATCGGATGGACCGCGAACGTCGCGGAGCATTTATCGACCAGATAGGTAATCTTGCGGCTCAAATGCTGCCCGTGCTCGACAACCTGCACCGCGCGATCGACGCGGTCCCGACCGAGATCGAAGAGAACAATCCGGCATTCAAGCAATTCTATGACGGCATCGTCCTCGTCAGCCAACAGGTCAATGAAGTGCTGGCAGGAATGGGCGTCGAACCGGTAAAAGCGGTCGGAGCAGAGTTCGATCCCAACTTTCACGAGGCTGTTGCCGCCGAGACACGCGACGACGTAGCCCCGAACACCGTTACCGACGAATTGCTCCCCGGATTTAGGATCGGCAACCGGGTCATACGCCATTCGATGGTAAAGGTCGCGACCAGGCCGTCAGGTACGGTCGCCCACTCCTCAAAGTCTTCGGCCCCTCAGGCCGCATCCACTCCGGTCTCGGCTGAGATCGAAACAACATCGTCAGACAACGGTCTCTCAGATGCGTCCGTCGAGATGCCCGGCGATGATCCCGCAAATGGCGAACTTCAGTAAGGAAACACAAAACCATGGGTAAAGTAATAGGCATAGACCTTGGAACAACCAACTGCTGCGTTTGCGTGCTCGAGGGCAGCAACGTTCAGATCATCTCGAACAAAGAAGGCGGCCGCACCACGCCGTCGGTCGTAGCTTTTACCGATAAGGAAGAAAAGCTGGTCGGCCAGATCGCCAAACGTCAGGCCGTGACCAACGCCGCCAATACGCTCTACGCGGTCAAGCGGCTCATCGGACGCAAATTCGATGCTCCTGAGGTCGAAAAGATGCGTTCATCGGTCCCTTTCGAGATAGTCAAAGCACCGAACGGCGACGCACACATCCAGGTGCTCGAACGCGTGTACAGCCCGCCGGAGATCTCGGCGATCCTGCTCCAGCGTCTAAAGTTGGCCGCGGAGGAGTTCCTTGGGGACAAAGTCACCGAAGCGATCATCACGGTTCCTGCCTATTTCGACGATATGCAGCGTCAGGCCACCCGCGACGCAGGCAAGATCGCCGGCCTCGAGGTCGAGCGCATCATCAACGAGCCTACGGCGGCGGCGCTAGCGTATGGCTACGGTAAGAATAAAACCGAAAAGATAGCCGTCTATGACCTCGGCGGCGGTACCTTCGATATCTCGATCCTAGAGATCAACGACGGCGTGTTCGAAGTTCTCTCGACGTCGGGCAATACGTTCCTCGGCGGCGAGGATTTTGACGAGCGCATCATCAATTGGCTGATCGACGGTTTCAAGAGCGAGAACGGCATCGATCTCAGAAACGATCGTCTTGCTCTACAGCGGCTCAAAGAAGCCGCCGAGCGTGCAAAATGTGAACTTTCGAGCGTAAAGGAGACGACGATCAGCCTTCCGTTCATCGCAGCGGACGCCTCGGGGCCGAAGCACGTCAACGCGACGCTCTCGCGAGAGAAGTTCGAAGACCTGGTCCGAGACCTCGTCGAATCGTCGGTGGAACCGTGCCAGAAGGCACTTTGGGATGCGAAGCTCCAGCCGACCGACATCGACAAGGTCATCCTCGTCGGCGGCCAGACGCGTTCACCTATCATCGCTCGTACAGTTACTGAGGTTTTCGGTAAAGAGCCTTCGTCGGAAATAAACCCGGACGAAGTGGTTGCGATGGGAGCCGCTATCCAGGGCGGCGTGCTCACGGGCGACGTCAAGGATATCGTCCTGCTCGACGTGCTGCCGCTGAGCCTCGGACTCGAAACTCGCGGCGGACTTTTCGTCAAGCTCATCTCTCGCAACGCGACGATACCTCTCAAGAACACGATGACTTTCACGACCGTCGTCGATAATCAGCAATCGGTCGAGATCCACATTCTCCAGGGCGAACGCGAGATCGCTTCAGCCAATCGCAGCCTTGCCAAATTCGAGCTTGTCGGTATCCCGCCGGCACCTCGCGGCGTACCGCAGATCGACGTTTCGTTCGAGATCGATGCCAATGGCATCGTCAGCGTCTCGGCAAAGGACAAGATGACCGGCCTGGAACAGGCGATGCAGATCACGCCGTCGTCAGGCCTCGCTCCGGACGAGATCGAACGGCTCATCATCGAGGCCGAGACCTCGATCGAAAAGGACCGCAACGAGAAGGAACTCATAATCGAACGTAACCGCCTCGATTCGCTTATCCGAAACGCCCGCCGTGCGATGAGCGAAGTGGGCAGATCGCTCGACCTTAGCGAGCAGCAAGCCATCAACTCGGTGTTGAACGACGCGGATGCGGTGCTCTCGACCGCAAGCCTTTCAGAACTCAAGTCTCATCTTGACAGCGTCGAAACAGCTGCGAACCGCATTACCGCGGCGATGCTTTCGATGGCCTGAACCCGGTTCTATACGCGGGCACGACCCGATCAATTAGCGGCTCCGTCACCGGGACGGGGCCGTTTTTTTGCTCTAAGTGGAGATACCCCCGGCCGTTTGTTATGATTTTCCTTTGGCCATGTATCCCAAAGGAAATCTACTGATCCCGGCTCCACACGGACAACTCGAGGCTATTCTCAAGGAGCCGGCGGGAGCTCGTCTCGGCGCAGCTCTGGCCTGCCATCCGCATCCGCTCGGCGGAGGCACGATGCACAACAAGGTGGTCTTTCGCGCAGCTGCCGGGCTTGTCGATGCGGGACTCGCCACGCTTCGATTCAATTTTCGCGGCGTCGGGGCTTCGTCCGGTATACACGACGAGATCAAAGGCGGGGTCGAGGACGTCAAAACCGCGCTTGCCTGGCTTGCGGGATCATATCCGAACGAAGACATATTACTCGCCGGATTCTCGTTCGGGTCGCGAACCGGCATGCAAGTGGGAATCTCGGATGATCGCGTCACGGCTTTGATCTCCATCGGGACACCGGTCGAGAAGTATCGCGATTATGAGTTCCTGACCGCAGTGCGGAAGCCCATACTTTTTCTGCACGGCGACCGCGACGAGTTCTGCTCTGTACCCAGCTTACTCGAACTCACCGATCAGATCCCCCACGCTGAGGTCAGGATCTTTGAGAATTGCGGACATTTCTTCGACGAACATCTCAACGAACTTCGCGAAACTGTGAAGGATTGGGCCGAACGGTTGATGTCGGGAAGCTAAACACAGAGAACCCAAAGCAACAAACGAAACGCCGGGAGAAGACTAAATATATCAATGGATAATGCAGAAATAAGAGATGCTGCGATCAGGCTGACGATGATGCCGAGGGACACTAACGCTCACGGGACTGTGTTTGGTGGGATCATTCTAAGCTATATCGATGTCGCCGGCGGCGTCGAAGCGGTCCGTCATACCAAACACGACCGCTTTGTGACAGTTGCGATGAAAGAGGTCATATTTCACGAACCGGTTTTCATCGGCGACCTCGTCAGTTTCTACGCTAAGACCTTAAAGGTGGGGAGGACGTCGATAACCATTCATGTCGATGTAGAAGCCGAGAGATTCGGAAGCAAGGGTCAAAAGGTAAAGGTCACCGAAGCCATCGTCACTTATGTCGCCGTGAACCAGAATCGCGAGAAGATCGCGATCGGTGATGAATAGGTTTGCTTTTGTCGGCTGCAATCGTGCAATATTCAATTATCGGAAAAAGGGGGATCGAATGCCGCAAATCATAGCTGAAACTGCCGACGGGACAGTATCTTTTGAGGCCGAAGCAGGCAAAAAACTGGTGCTTGCGCTTGAGGATAATGGTATCGACATACTCCATCGCTGCGGCGGGAACGCACGATGCACGACCTGCCGGGTCGAGATCATAACCGGCGACGCTGGCCTGATGGGACCGGACGAAGAAGCGATACTGTCAACCAAGGGCGATCTTGCGCCGAATACACGACTTTCATGCCAAATACGCTGTGGGGGCGACCTTGAGGTAAAGGTCGTTAATCAGGCAAGCGTGGCCGGAATAGACCCGGGAACGAGGCCGGAAGACTAGGAGAACATAATGGGAACAAGCACTACTTACACTGCAAGAACATTTGATCTGAGTGACCTGACGGGTATCTCCAACGAGACGCTCGCGATGCATTTCAAACTGTACGAGGGATACGTTACCAACACTAACGTACTCAATCAGCGGATCGCCGACCTTATCGGGTCCGGTGAACTCGACGCGACCAAGGTTGCGGCCTTCAGTGAGCTGAAGCGTCGTTTAGGCTTTGAATACAACGGGATGGTGCTCCATGAGTACTACTTCGAGAATATGATGAAGCACGGTACCGGTGATCCTTCGGCCGGCGATGCTTTCGTCAACGCAGCCGAGGCGAGTTTCGGCAGCTATGACGTCTGGAAGGCTGACTTCATGAATACGGGCAAAATGCGGGGCGTTGGCTGGGCCGCCGTGTATCAAGATCCTTCAAACGGCGCGATCTCGAACCACTGGATAAACCTGCACGAAACCGGCAACGTCGCAGGTTATAAACCGATCCTCATCATGGACGTTTGGGAACATGCGTTCATCAAGGATTATGCCCCGGTCGATAGGCCAAAATATATTGAGGCGTTTTTTGCGAACATCAATTGGGATGTCGTGAATTCTCGGCTTGGCTAGTTCGTCGAACTTATCTGAAGATTTTACTAAAGGTCGATTTATTCGGCCTATTTTTTTGGTTTGAAGATCGATCAAACTTACGCCCTAAATAGCGAACGACGTCCGGATGATCTTATTGAAAAACAATGGAAACCAGCATTTACTCCAGACTGTAAAAATTTTGAGGCGGTTTTTTTCCGTTTCTCTCAGAACGGTTGACCTAGCTGCTCCCTTTCCCCCGGCTATTAATATAGGAGATTCCATACGTTGAGATCGATCTTATCAATACTGGCTCTGCTTCTCGCCTTTCAGATCGGAGTATATGCTCAATCCAGTTGCTCCTGCGGCTTGGGCAACGGCGGCTGTTCGGCAAGTCAATCATGTCCCAGTGGTTACGTTGCGTTTTGCACTTGTTCAGCCTCAGGCTGTAGTTCGCAGTGTAACAAACAAGATGGCGATCCGCCGGAAGGCGGCGGCGAGGGGAGGCCAATCGGAATAGCGATCGACGTACTACGCAATATTGTCAGATCGTCCCCTGCGCCCACTCTAGGCCGGGCCTTATCCAGAGCGTTCGATAAAAAGATCACATTTTCACCAACCTCAGCAAAGTTTTCTGTTGACGCAAAGATTTTAGATTCATTTACTTCACATTGGGAACTCCTTTCCTACCTTTCAACCAATGGCAAACTCACGATAAACGGGCGAAATCTTGAATTCTGGGAAGGGCTGAAAAATACCCTGTTAAATGGCGGAGCGTTTAAGATTTGTACCGGCAATGCATCGGCGCAGATGATCTTGAACGAAATAAATTTTCTTTCCGGCCGACACTACAAGATCGTGGGCGGCAATGTTGGGTCGCGAATGAGCGGGACTGTCGAAGGCAACAGCTTGAATGACTTGATTGCCAATCTAAGTTCAACCAGAGCAGTGATGATTTCGGAGAACTAGCGATCATACGAGCCTTTCTTTCAAAGTGCTCCGGGGGCGGCCCCGGGGCTTTTTGCTGAGTTGGCGAAACCTTTATCTTAGATGGTAAACTCGTGAAAATGATCGAAGAAAAGGCCCTGGTTCAAAACTTCCTCAATCGCAAACAGCGTGAGCGGCTGAAGAAACCCGATTGGCTGAAGATAAAACTCGGCGATCCGCGAAACCAAAACCAGGTTCTCGAATTGATCGACGGGCTAAATCTTCATACCGTCTGCCAGGAGGCCAAGTGTCCTAACATCTTTGAATGCTGGACCGACAAGACGGCGACCTTCATGCTTGGAGGCGATACGTGCACTCGGCATTGCGGCTTCTGTGCGGTCAACAAAGGCAAGCCGATGGATCTCGATCCGCAGGAGCCGGTCCACGTTGCCGAAGCAGTGAAACATCTCGGGCTGAAACATGCCGTTATAACCTCGGTCAATCGAGATGACCTGCTTGACGGCGGCTCAATGCATTGGGCCGAGACCATCTTTCGCGTCCGCGAGATGAACCCAGATTGTAAGGTCGAGGTCCTCATTCCGGATTTCAATGGCGACGAAACTGCTCTAAATAACGTTCTGCGCGCCCGTCCCGACGTACTCAACCACAATACGGAGACCATTGCCCGGCTTTACCGTCGGGTTCGTCCCGATGCCAAGTATGAGCAAACTTTGGAGCTGCTCGAGCGTTCTGCTCGCTGGCGCGACGATTACCAGCCGGCGATGCTGACCAAAAGCGGCATAATGGCCGGGCTCGGCGAGACATTCGACGAGGTCGTCGATCTGATGCGCGACCTCCGCAGCGTCTCGTGTGACATCATGACCATCGGTCAATATCTGCAGCCTTACGAAAAACGACTTCCGGTCGAACGATACGTGACACCTGAGGAATTTGCCGAATGGAAACGTATCGGTTTGGAAATGGGCTTTAAGCACGTCGAATCATCGCCCCTAACGCGTAGCTCATATCACGCACGCGAACAGGCCGCCTGACCGGCCTACGCGGAGCCTTGAGTGAAATAAATTATGAACGAAAACGAAAAGCAACATGCGATCTCGGTACTGAACAAGATCCTCGAGCTCGAACTCGCAGGCGTTGTGCGTTATACGCATTACTCCCTAATGGTCTTTGGCTATAACCGCATTCCGATCGTTTCGTGGCTCAAGGGCAACGCTGACGAATCGCTTGCTCATGCACATAAAGCAGGCGAGTTCGTCACAATGCTTGGCGGACACCCGAGCCTGAAGATCGGTCCTTTGCTCGAGACCGAAAAACACGATATCGGTGATATACTTCGCGAAAGCCTTGAGCAGGAAAGCACGACGCTCAAGGCCTATTATGAGCTGCTTGCCGCGGTGGAAGGCAAATCCGTCTCGCTCGAAGAGTATGCCCGCGAGATGATACTGCTTGAGGAGCTGCATCTCGACGAGGTCAACAAGATGCTCCGCAAACCCGGCGAGATGCAGCCATTCAGCGAATAGGCGCCGCTGCGTCACGTTTTATCTACACGGTTACGCAAAAGGCGCACTTCTGGTGCGTCTTTTTGTTTAGATGTAAGGATTACGACAATATGAATAGCTTCTCAGATTTCAAACACGCGGTCCCGACATCCGGAATGGGACAGAAGACATATGAACAGTGCTGGTTCGCGTCATACACGATGATGTACACCTACCACAAGCAGGCCGTAAGCGGTATCGAAGGCAAGCTTGCCGGAAAAGGCATCGACGTGGCAGATGCCAAGGCAAACGGGCTCGAGGACCGCAAGTATTACGACGCGGGCACGGCACTCGGAATGACGATGTGGTCAGGTGAGAAATTCAAGGCCGAGCCGTCATGGTATGACGTCGGCTTAACGGATGGCTGCGAGGCATTCATCGAAGAACTGCAAAAAGGCCCGCTCTGGGTCTCGCGATATATCAAAAGCGGACTCTACCATATCGTGGTCGCCACGGGATTCATGTGGGGAACCTCCGGCAAAGGCTACATCATCTACAATAATCCGTATCCGGGCCCGACGAATGCGGTCGAGGTGACCGACCTTCTTGCCAATGTATTCGTTAAGCACATCACAAGCGCTCGCGGTTCGGTCCAGGCGTTCAGGAGTTGAGCGGTTCGGCTTTTTGGCCGATTTCGCCTAGAATGCAGTTTCGGCTTGTCCGAAGCTGCTTTTTTATGACCTACGGATTGATCGCAGGCAATGGCAAGTTCCCTTTCTTGGTAATCGAGGGCGCACGTCGAGCCGGCGAGCACCTCGCGGTCGTCGCGATAAAGGAGGAGACGGATCCGGCTATTGATCAAGTGGCCGACGACGTCATCTGGGTCGGCCTTGGGCAACTTGGCCGGATGATCTCACATTTCAAAAGCCGCAACGTAAGCCGAGCGATGATGGCCGGCCAGGTCAAACACATTCAGCTATTCTCAGGCTCGCTCCCCGATCTTCGTATGGTCAAGATGCTCTGGAATCTTCCCCGACGCAACACGGACGCGCTCATCGGCGGGGTTGCGGACGAGATGGCCAAGGAAGGAATCGAGCTTATAGATTCGACCTACTTCAACCGCGATCTATTGGCAAGCGAAGGTACGATGACGCGGCGAAAACCGACCGGCGACGAGTCAGATAACATTCTTTACGGCCTTCAGATCGCTTCCGAGCTTGGCAGGCTGGACCTCGGGCAGACAGTCGTGGTGCGTGCCAAGGCCTGTGTTGCCATCGAGGCAATGGAAGGCACCGACGCGACGATCCGACGCGCAGGCGAGCTCGCTCGCGGAAAGCTCACCGTGGTCAAGGTCGCTAAACCCGGCCAGGATATGCGATTCGACGTGCCTGTGGTCGGTACTCCGACTATCGAGACCATGGTTGAGGCCGGTGCAACTTGCCTCTCCGTCACTCCGGGCAAGACGCTTATGTTCGACCGCGCGGAAATGCTTGCCCTTGCCGACCGCCACAAGATATCCGTCGTCGGCTCCCGCATGGAAACTTAAGATCGCCTCTCGTCGTATCTACCTCAGCCCGTCGGCAGCCGGTCGTCAGACCGTTTTGCCATACGACGAGATCAAACCATATGAAAACTCAAATGAGACGCTCTATTACCGCATTCATCGTGGCGGCGGCTTTTGTTGTACAAGCCGTTGCACAGACGGCCCCTCTCAAGATACTTCCGGCCGAGCGCAAGGCCGCCGAGGCGATCACCGCCCGGCAGTTAAGCGAATTTCTGCATTTTGTCGCATCTGACGAGATGGAGGGTCGCGATACGCCGTCGCGGGGCCTCGACCTGACGGCCAAGTTCATCGCTCTCAATCTTGCACGATGGGGCTTCAAACCGGCCGGAGATAACGGCACATTCTTTCAGAAGATCGCCCTCAGACGCGATTCGATCGACCCGAAAGGAACCTCTGTAACATTCAACGGCATCTCGTACGAATACGGCGAGGACGTTGCAAGGGTCGCAGGCACCGGCAATGCAAAGGCGCCGGTCGTTTACGCCGGTAACGGCTGGATGATCCGTTCAAAAGGCCTCGATCCGTATGCCGGCGTTGATGTGAGCGGTAAATTCATTGCCGTTTTTGGCGAAGGCCCGATCAATGGGCGCAATCTCGTTCCCCTTCCCGCAGGCGTTACTCAGGCCGACCTGAGCGGCGAACGCGGCAAGGACTGGGCCGACGCGGTAACGTATGCGCGTACGCACGGTGCCGTTGGTGTCATCGTGCTTCCGTCGAAGTTCCTTGCGGGCAATTGGTCAGCCGTGACTCAAAATTTCGGCCGCTCACGTATGGTGCCGGAGAAACTCGTTCCGCAGGCTCCCGCCGGAGGCCAGCAGCAGATAAATATTCTGCTCGCGTCGCCTAAGCTCGCAAAGGCGATGTTCGCCGGCGCAAAAGGCGATCCGATGAATGGAGCGACCGAGACCTTCGAGCTCGGAGCCGACAAACCATTCGAATTCACGGTTGCGACCAAAGCCGAGACCGCCTGGACTCAGAACGTTGTCGCTATATGGGAAGGCGGCGATCCGAAGCTTAAGAACGAGATGGTGGCCATCGGAGCGCACTACGACCACGTCGGTATGAACCCGAACGCACCTGGCCCCGACAAGATCTGGAACGGCGCCGACGATGACGGCTCAGGTACGGTCGCGGTGCTCTCGATCGCCGAGGCGCTTGCAAAGGCTCCGGCTCGACCAAAACGCTCGATACTCCTTGTATGGCATTGCGGCGAGGAAAAAGGCCTATGGGGCAGCGATTATTTCAATAAATTCCCGACCGTCGATATCAAGCAGGTTACTGCTCAACTCAATATCGATATGATCGGCCGCAGCAAAAAGCCCGGAGACGCAAACCCGCGAAACAAGGAACTCTCCGATGAGAACACGATATATGTCATCGGCAAGGATATGATGTCAACGACGCTTGGCTCGGTGGTAGATCAGACAAATAGCGGCTATCTCAAGCTCGCCTACGATACGCGATACGATGACCCCAAGGACCCGAACCGATTCTTTTTCCGTTCGGACCATTTTAATTACGCTGTCAACGGTATCCCCGTCGTATTCTGGTTCGACGGTGAACACGAGGACTATCATCAGCCCGGCGACGAGGCCGACAAGATAGATTACGCGAAAATGGAAAAAGTGACGCGGACGATCTTCTTGACAATGTGGAAGCTAGCCGGCCTCGCGGCGCGGCCTGCTGTTGACAAGAAACTCCCGCCCGAGCTCAGCCAGCGTTGACCGTTGGGAGTTGACTACACAATCAGACGGCGGCAGGCTCTGTGGGCCCGCCGCCATTTTTGTCGCTTGGTCTCACTCGCTATCGGCGGTGTAGCTGATCCTGCGGTAAGCTTCGGCCTTGGGGATGCCGAGCATTTTTGCCACCTGCTTTATCGCCGCCTTGCGCTCGGTGCCCGCCGAGGTCAATTCGGCAAATAGTTCCGCGGCCGTTGCCTCGCCTGAAGGCTTGGACACCTGCGTGCGGCGGCCGATCACGAGCACGATCTCGCCTCTGGGAGGATCGGCGGCTGACGCTGCGGCGATCTCCGATAGGTCCCCTCTGATTACTTCTTCGTGAAGTTTGGTCAACTCCCGAGCCAGCGCCGCGGGCCGGTCGCCGAGTATCTCGAGGCAATCGGCAAGAGCTCGCTCGATGCGATGCGGCGTCTCGTAAAACACGATCGTCGCCGGTATGTCTGCGATCTCTTCAAGTCGGCGGCGACGCTCGCCCTTCTTCGAGGGCAAAAATCCGCCAAAGAATATCGAATCGGTCGGGAGCCCGCTAACGACGGCCGCAGCGACAAACGCCGTTGCGCCCGGTACGGCCACTACATCTATGCCGGACGCCGCCGCCCTCTCCGCTATCCGAAATCCAGGATCTGCGATGCCGGGCGTCCCCGCATCGGTCACGACAGCGACGGATTCACCGGCCGCGAGCCGGTCTAACAATTCTTCGGCTCGCTCCCGCTCGTTGTGCTCGTGATAACTGACAGTGCGGTTGGAGATGCGATAGTGCGTGAGCAGCTTGCGCGTATGACGCGTATCCTCGCATGCGATCAGATCGACGCGGTGCAGCGTCTCGACCGCGCGATATGTGATGTCCTGCAGGTTGCCGATCGGCGTCGCGACCAGGTAGAGCACTCCGGGCATAGGCAGACTATACCGAACCGGCGACCCAAAGAAAAAGCCCGGAGCCTGTAAGGCGTCCGGGCCGAAAGGAATTGTGAGAACCGTTATCGTTAGAACGGCCACGGGAACCGGCCGCCGCCATTGCCTCGCGGGCCGGGATAGTTGTTGTATCCGCCGCCGTTATAGCGGAATCCGTAGGTGCGAGCCACGACACGCAGGCTCTGCTCGATCTGGCTCCATTCACTCCTGAGATTGCCGCCGCCGCGATTGCCTCGCAGACGCTGATCGATCTGCGACGCTATATCGAGCACTCTTCGTGCCTCGTCAGCGCTATTGTTGAGGTTTCGGCCGCGGCCGTATTTGTCCTCAAACCGGTCGGTCGCGCGTCTGAAATCGCTCGCGAGCCTCTGAAGTTCGCGATCGCGGCCGTTATTGCCGCCCCACCAACCGCCGCGGCCGCCGCCGTTGTAGCCCTGATCGTCAACTAGCCTGTCAAAGCGTTCGGCACGCATTTTGAGATCGCGTACTGTACCGCGAATGTCACCATAGTTACCGCCGTAGTAACCTCCATTGTTATAACCGCCATTGTTGTAGCCGCCATTGCCGTATCGGCCCTGATCGCCGTACGGGTCGTACTGGCGGTTTTGTGCCGAAGCGATGGCCGGCAAGCCCAAAATTGCCAGGGAAAATGCCATTGTTGCTATGATCTTTGTAGTGCTTCTCATTGTTATCTCCTTACCTCTTTGTTCAGGCAATGTTGGCCATTGCTCGACCGGTAAAATTGCAAAGCCCGTGCCAAACTAGCCACAGGCCAAGCCGGAGTCTGTCTAACTGTTGATATAACACTACTTATTTGGTGAGAATAGGCGGCAGAGAAACCGTTAAGATCGGCATACTCGATGATCGAGTACGCATATCGTCAACCCATTTCGTGCATGCCTGAGCCGACTAACGGGCAAGTGCTCGGGCAGCATCCAGGCGTCCGCCTGAGATCACTTTGCCGTCAAGGCTCGAGGAGCGTTCGACGCTCTCGATGAGGCGTTGCTTGAGCTCGGATGCCGTCATTTTCGGCCTGTGCGCCGACAGCAACGCGGCGACACCGGCGACGTACGGCGTCGCCATCGACGTCCCGGATGCATTGCGATAGCTGTCATTGAGCCAGGTGGAGAGTATGTCCTTGCCCGGAGCTGCGATGTGAACAGTTCGGCCGCCGAAATTAGAGAACGACGCGAGTTCGCCGGTGCGGTCGATCGCGGCTACGCTTATTACGTTCGGTAGGTCGTAGCTCGACGGATAGTGCGGGCTGCGATCATTGTTCGATCCGTCATTACCCGCCGCCGCAACGAACAGAATGCCTGCGTCACCCGCCGCACGGATAGCGTCCTCGAGCGCCTGCGACCGCAGCGTCGAACCCCAACTGGCACTTATGACTCGGACGTTGACGCCATTTTTCTTGCGGTCGATCGCGTAATTGATAGCTTCGATGGCGGTCGCCGTGTCGCCAAACCCTCCGCGGCCCATGAATTTGAGCGGCATGATCCGGACGTGCCAATTGATGCCCGCGATGCCTTCGCCATTGTCACCCTCGGCACCGATGATGCCGGCACAGTGCGTGCCGTGCCCGTTCTCGTCCATCGGGTCGGCATCGAGCCTCGCGGAGGCGAAACCGTTAAGGTCATTCACGATGCCAAGTTCCTCGTCCTGATACGCCGGTAATCCTTCGGGCCTGACCCACATGTTCTCCTTAAGATCCACGTGCGTATAATCGACACCGCTGTCCAGAACCGCCACCACGACGTCATGACTGCCCTGAGTCGCACGCCAGGCGTCGATCGCTCTGACATCGACACCCCGCTTCCCGCCATTCAGGCCTAAGTTGTTCAACGCCCATTGTTCGGCGAACTGAGGATCGTTAGGGCCGTCGTCGGATGCGCTCGGTTCGTCACTGCCCGGCCCGAGTCCCGGCTCGGGATCCGAAAGAGAGATCTCAGTATTTGGCTCGGCATATTCCACAATATCCGACATCGCGGCATACTCGGCGGCTGCGGCCGACGGATCGGCATCGTCCAGATCGTCTATGACCGCCAGCCCGTTGACCGATTCGATACGGTCGGCGATACGATCGTTGAGCCTCGACGCTGCTTCCCGCATCTGCAGAGGTGCAACACCGGGTTTGAACCTAACTATGAGTTCGGGCGATCGGCCGCCGGTATCAGCCCGATCCGCCATTTCCCGAAGAGCAAGATCCGAGGCCGAATTGGCCGCGTCGATCTCCGACCTCATACGTTCGAGACGGCCCACGACCGCCGCAAAGACGATCAAGATGACCGCCAATACGACCTGTATCGATAGATTTCTGCGAAACATACTTCCCTCGCCTTGGCTCAGCCGCTTACCCGATAATTGACGCCGCCGAGGCCGACGAGTCTTAACTGCCACGGATCGGCCCGATACTCGAACTTCTCTCCCGCGGCCTCCAGGACGATCCGCCAGCCGCTTGTGATCATCATTGCGGCCATCTCGCCCTGGACCGGTGCCCCCAATGCTCCATCCGGGAACTCTGTCTCAGCGGCCCCGATCAGCGAGATCTCGTCCACGCTGCAGCCGGCGCGTCCGGACAGATCCACCTTAGCGACATCGATGATCGATCCCAGAGTATTCATTTCAGCCATTATAACGCTTTCGATGGCGAGTTGGTTCCTATTTTGCGGAGACTCGTCTGCGGTAGCCGAGGTTGCGTGCGATCTCGACAACGGCCGGCACGATATAAATGCCGCAGCCGATGCCTAGTATCGCACCGGTCAAGGTACGTGATACGGCCGTATTCTCCCATATCCCGAATATGGTCAGCGACCAGTCGATCGCAGCGGGCACTACGGACAACAGCAGCCAGAGTTTCGGAAGCGGCTCGATATCGTCCACGCGACGAATCAGCGGATAAAAGGCTATGCCGGCGGCTAGGCCCGCATACACGCCGAAGCACCGCGTGCAGACCGCTAATCTCTCGCCGTCGATGTGGAATGAGCGTGAATCGATCTGATGACAGAGGAACCCGAATGCCCGATAAATGATGTCGGCAACCGCTGATGAGCCATTTGCTTTCAAGATCGGCGCGGCAAGTATGAGACCGACCCAGAGCAATACCGCAAAGAGCGTAAGTCCCCAGACCCGAAAAGCCTGCCGCCGAAACTTCGCGGCCCAGGCCACAGGTAGATATTCATCCGCCGAAGCTGACATCCTCTTTGCTATCAGGCCGGCGGCTCGGCGGCGGCAGCGGCTTTGTCGCCCAACTCTTTCTCCGTCTGGAGTATGTGGTGCGTGGTCTGGAGAACCGTGTCCGGATTCAGCGAGATCGAGTTGATGCCCCGCTCGACCAGGAAGTCGGCAAACTCAGGATAGTCCGACGGCGCTTGACCGCAAATTCCTATCTTTTTGCCGGCTCGCTTTGCCGCATCTATCGCCATCGCGACCATTTTCTCGACGGCACCGTTCCGCTCGTCGAATAGATGGGCCACCATCTCGCTGTCTCGATCGAGGCCGAGAGCGAGCTGCGTCAGATCGTTTGAACCGATCGAATAGCCGTCGAATATTTTGAGAAACTCGTCAGCGAACACAACATTGGCGGGCAGTTCGCACATGGCATATATTTCAAGCTCGTTCTCGCCCTGCACGAGGCCGTGTTCGGCCATTAGAGCGATCACTCGTTCGCCTTCTTCGACGGTGCGGCAGAACGGGATCATCGGCTTGATGTTGGTAAGTCCCATATCATCGCGGGCGCGCTGCAACGCCAGACACTCCAGTCTAAAGCCCGCCTTGTAACGGTCGTCGTAGTAGCGCGACGCTCCGCGGAATCCGATCATAGGATTCTCTTCGGAAGGCTCAAATTCGCGGCCGCCGATGAGCATCGCGTATTCGTTCGACTTGAAATCCGACATACGTACGATCACCGGCTTTGGATAGAATGCGGCGGCGATGCGGCCTATGCCTTCGGCCAGTTTGCGTACAAAGAACTCCTTCGGATCTTCCTCGTGGACTCGCCGCGAGATCTCCTCTATATCCTCACGTCGCTTGAGGTCAGGGTAATTGATGAGCGCCATCGGATGGATGCCGATATGATTGTTGATGATGAACTCGAGCCGAGCAAGGCCGACGCCGTCGTTTGGGAGGCGAGACACGGCGAACGCGTGATCAGGGTCGCCAACGTTCATCATGATGTGCGTCCGCGGCCTCACTTTCTGATCGATCTTCTGCTTTTCGACCTTGTAGTCGATCGCTCCGTAATAGACATTGCCGCGTTCGCCCTCGGCACACGAGACAGTGATAGGCGATCCGTTCTTAACCTTTTCAGTCGCGTCACCTGCCCCGACGATGCAGGGTATCCCGAGTTCGCGGCTGATGATAGCGCTGTGGCAGGTTCTGCCGCCTCGATCGGTCACGATAGCCGACGCACGCTTCATTATCGGCTCCCAGGCCGGGTCGGTCATCGACGTGACGAGTATCTCGCCTTCTTTGAATGTGTTAAGCCGCGACGGGTCCATCAACACATGCGCCGTACCGGAGCCGATCTTTTCACCTACTGCCACGCCGGTCGCGAGCGGAGCGCCGTGCGTACCGGTGAGCTTATATTTTTCGATGTAGCTGCCTTTTGCCTGAGCGTGTACAGTCTCGGGCCTCGCCTGGAGTATGAACAGCTCTCCCGTGATGCCGTCCTTCGCCCACTCGATGTCCATCGGCTGTTGTTTACCGGCACGCTTTGAGAAGTGGTCTTCGATCGCGCAGGCCCATTGTGCAAGCTGGAGCACCTCGAACCCGTGCAGGCAATAGCGGTTTCGCTGCGACTCGACGACGTTGCGGACCTGTGTCCCAGTCCCGTCGTCGGCGAATACCATCTTGACCTCTTTCACGCCGAGCTTTCGTGTGACAATGGGGCGGTACCCGAGTTTGAGCGTCGGTTTGAATACGATCCATTCGTCAGGCGTCGCCATTCCCTGCACGACGGCTTCGCCGAGTCCCCACGCACCGTTTATGACGACGACGTCGCGAAATCCGCTCTCGGTATCCAGCGAGAACATCACACCCGAGCACGCGATATCGGACCTGACCATTGGCTGTATGCCGATCGAAAGTGCGATATCGAAATGATCGAAGCCCTTGGCGACGCGATACGAAATAGCGCGGTCGGTCCAGAGCGATGCGTAGCACTGATGGCAAGCTTCGATCAGCTTGGCCTCGCCCCTGACGTTCAGCAGCGTATCCTGCTGCCCCGCGAACGACGCGTCAGGCAGGTCCTCAGCCGTTGCGGATGAGCGAACCGCGACCTCGAAACTCTTTTTCCCGATACGTTCGCCCAGCCTGTGATAGGCGTCAAGAATGGCGGTCTCGACCTCCGGCGGGAACGGGGTGTCGAGCATCATCGATCGAGCCTCGTGGCCGACGCGAGCTAGTGCATCGAGGTCGTTGACGTCCAGGCCCTTGAGTAGTGCTTTCAGCCTTTTGCGCAGGCCGCCGGTGTCGAGAAGCGTATGATATGCGTGACTCGTCGTGGAGAATCCATCGACCGACCGAACCCCTTGTCCCGTAAGCTCCTGGAACAACTCGCCGAGCGACGCGCATTTGCCACCAACGATCGCGACATCGTCGGCACCGACTTCCGATAGATCGAGGACGAAAGGTTGTTCAGCCATTTATTTATTCGGATCAGAATCTGATCACCGCGTCCGGGCCGCCCTCGACATGGACGGTGTCAACGAATCGGATGCTCTTACTCTCGGTCGTCATTACGACGGAATGGGTTCGCTTTCCCTCGCCAAAGAATCGCACACCCCGCAGCAGAGCGCCGTCAGTGACCCCGGTCGCGGCGAAAATGATCTTCTTTCCCGGAGCGAGGTCGTTGGTATCGTAGATCTTATCCGGATCGTTGATGCCCATCGCCCGCAGCCTTTCCATTACCTTTTCAACCGGCGGCACTTTCGAACGGTCCACGCCGAGCCTCTCCGGATCCATGACGAGCTTAGCTTGAATCTCGCCATTGAGGCATTTCATCGCTGCTGCGGTTATAACCCCTTCGGGGGCTCCGCCTATTCCCATGAGCGCGTGAATATTAGTGCCGGCAACCGCCGCGGAGATACCTGCCGACAGGTCGCCGTCCGAGATCAACCGTATTCGTGCTCCGGACGATCGGACCGAATCCACCAGAGCTTTGTGCCGCTGTCGATCGAGACAGATCACCGTCAGGTCCTCGACGTCGCGGCCCAGTCGGCGAGCGATATTCTTGAGGTTGTCCTCGACGGGCGCGTCTATATCGACGGCGCCGCGGCACGACGGGCCGACGACGATCTTATCCATATAGATATCCGGCGCGTTGAGCAGCCCGCCGCGTTCAGCGGCGGCGAGTACTGCAATCGCGTTATTTGCCCCGAGAGCACATAGATTAGTGCCTTCGAGCGGATCGACCGCGATGTCCACTTCCGGAAACTCGGCTCTCGATTCCGCCGAGAAAGTGCCGCCGCCGACATCCTCGCCTATGTAGAGCATCGGCGCTTCGTCGCGTTCGCCTTCGCCTATTACAATACGGCCGCGCATCGGCACTGTATCCATCACCTCACGCATCGCTTCCACCGCGACGTGGTCACTGTGCTTGCGGTCGCCCTGGCCCATCGTCTTGGCTGAAGCGATCGCGGCGGCTTCGGTCACACGGAGAAAATCGAGGGCGAGTTCACGTTCGACTTTTGTATTTTTCATTTAATTTCCCGAATATCGGCAAGTTGAGTTTGGTTCGATGACGGCATTTTAACACCTGTTCGATATCATTTGACAACCACGCATCTTGATATTACGGTTTTAGTTTGGCTTTAGCTATTATTTGGCAGGAGACCATTTAGCTCAAGATGACCTACATCGTTACCGAACCCTGTGTGGATTGTAAATACACCGACTGCGCCGCTGTGTGTCCGGTCGAAGCTTTCCACGAAACTCCCGACCGACTGCTCATTAATCCCGACACCTGCATCGACTGCGATGCATGCTTGCCGGAGTGTCCGGTCGAAGCGATCTTTTCGGATATGTCGGTGCCCGAGCAGTATCTAAATTGGCTCGAACTCAACAAAGACGCCGAGAACTATCCGATCATCAGTACAAAGCAGCCAGCCCTTTTTGGATCGACCTGCAAGGGCCAGCCTGAGGCCTGATCGCATACAAAAAATTACCTTGACGAGAGGCTGCCTCGACCGTGAGGCGGCCTCTTTCGGTCTGGCCCAGAGCGAGCACCGCAGTATTTTTTTGTGGGATATGGCACGTTTTAAGTGTATGATTGCGTTTGCTTTACGGAATTGGAGGGCGAACGTATGCCTGATACGGGAACGGTCACTGCAAAGCGAACATATCGAAAAGAAGTGGACTGGCGCAGCAAGGTCATGGTGCTGTTCGGCACACGGCCCGAGATCGTCAAGCTAGCACCCGTCATCCACGAGCTCCGCAAAAGGTTCTTCCAGACTGTCGTTGTATCCTCGAGCCAGCACAAGCATCTCATCCGTCCTTTCCTCGAAACACTTGATGTAGAGGTCGATTTCGATCTCGGTGTAATGAAGCGTGGACAATCGCCGAATGACGTCGCTTCGAGAGTGATTGCCAAGATGGACAAACTCCTCGTCGCCGAGGAGCCAGATCTCGTCCTCGTTCAGGGAGATACGACCACAACGCTCGCCGGCGCGGTCGCTGCGTTCAATCGCGGGATACGGGTCGGACACGTCGAAGCCGGACTCCGATCCGGCAATCCGCTGAGCCCTTTTCCGGAGGAAATGAACCGCAGGCTCGTCTCGCAGGTTACCTCGTTCCATTTCGCGGCTACGGAAAAGAACCGCCGAAACCTCCTGTCGGAAGGAGTTTCGACCGAGAAGATATTCGTCACGGGCAATCCTGTGGTCGATGCTCTCAGATCGATGCTCAAGGGCCTGGAACCGAGCGAGCGCATCGCCGGCCTGATCGAATCGACGAAAGGCAAACGGCGGCTGCTCGTCACTACCCACCGCCGCGAGAGCTTTGGTCCGGCGATGGAAGCCAATATGAAGGTGCTGCGTGATTTCGTCGCTAGGAACTCCGACGTGTCACTTATCTTTCCCGTCCATCCGAATCCTAACGTCAAGGCTCTGGCACGCGAACTGTTGGCCAAACGCGATCGGATACACTTGCTGGAACCGCTCGACTATTCTGATTTTCTAGCAGTGATGCGTTCGGCATGGCTGATCGTGTCCGATTCAGGCGGAGTGCAGGAAGAAGCGCCGAGCCTGGGCAAACCGCTTCTGGTCCTCAGAGAGAACACGGAGCGTCCCGAGGCGATACACGCAGGCGTTGCAAAGCTCGTCGGCAGCGACCCAAACGTCCTCAAACGGCTCCTCGATGAGAATCACTCGGTCGATACATGGATCCGTTCGGTCAAGGAGGTCGCAAATCCGTTTGGCGACGGCAAGTCCGCACCGAGGATCGTCCGCGTGATCGAGGAAAAGCTCGCAATGCGTTCCAAACGCGTCAACGCCGCATAAGGAACGCTCCGACAGGCGTTTCGTAATGGCAAACAGGCCTCAAGATCGTGATAAGCATCTCCTGACAGTTCTTGTCGAGGATTACTTCCACGTCGGAGCTTTTGAAGACCTGATCCAACAGCGGAACTGGGGCAACTTCGAGCCGCGATACGAACAGAACACGCTCAAGACGCTCGACCTGCTCGACGAATTCAATACAAAGGCTACGTTTTTTGTACTTGGCTGGATCGCGGAACAGAACCCGTCGCTGGTTCGCGAGATCGCCGCCCGCGGACACGAGGTCGCGAGCCGCGGTTTCTATCACCGCGGGCTAAAGAACCTGACGGCCGACGAATTCCGCGCCGACCTGTGCCGATCGAACGAAGCGATAGAATCCGCTACCGGACAAAAGGTGATCGGTTACAGGGCCGCTGAAAAACTGCGATTCGATCGTGACGAATGGATATTCGAAGCGCTGGCGGACGAAGGCTTTGCCTACGATGCCTCGTTCATGCCTGCCCGCAGGGACGGCCGGACACGACGATTCGCACATCAAGTGCACAGTTCGGGCCGAGCAGTTTGGGAGTTTCCTTATTCGACACGCGACCTCGGGCTAGGCTTGCTGGCGATCTCGGGCGGCAACTATTTTCGCCAGATTCCTTATACGATGACGCGCGGGGCCGTGCGAGGCTGGAATACCCGGACCGATGCTCCGTTCGTTTCATATTTCCATGTTTGGGAGCTGGATCCTGAGCAGCCGCGCATCTCCGCTGCGTCGCGGTTCAACCGGATCCGCCACTATCGCAAACTCGATAAGATGGAATGGATCCTGCGTGAGAATCTGGCCGCCTATGATTGCCTAAGCATCGCGGAACATCTCGGGCTCGCGGAACCGCCGCCTGACGCCGATGGCATAGCCGAGCCGGTCGTTCGCGAATCCATTAACCTCACCGCCGACGCCACGCCCGCAACGATCGTTATTCCCTGTTACAACGAAGAGGAAGCTCTTCCGTATCTTGCTAATACGCTTCGCAAGGTCGAGGTCGCAATGGCGGAGGCGGGATACGGCACCGATCTCTTGTTCGTGAATGATCACAGCACGGACCGCACGCTTGACCGGCTAAGCGATATCTTCGGCGATATGCCTAATGTCCGTATCATAAGCCACGCTCAGAATAAAGGTGTCGCCGCCGGCATCATGACCGGTATCAGCGAGGCGCGGACAGAGATCGTCTGCTCAATGGATTGTGATTGCACATACGATCCGCTCGAACTCGCCCGGATGGTGCCGCTACTCAATGACGGCGTCGATCTGGTGACAGCGTCGCCGTATCACCGGGAAGGCAAGGTCAGGAACGTCCCCGGCTGGCGCCTTTTCCTATCAAAAGGAGCCTCGTTCCTTTACCGCAGAGTGCTCCGTTCGAAGATAGCTACATACACGAGTTGTTTTCGCGTGTATCGCCGCTCGGCATTTGCCGAAATGAAGCTTGACGAGTCGGGTTTTCTCGGCGTGGCGGAGATGCTCGGGCGTCTCGATCTCGCCGGCGGCAAGATCATCGAGTTCCCCGCTGTCCTTGAGGTACGACTCTTTGGTAACTCAAAGATGAAGACCGCACGCACCATCGTAGGCCACGTCAGCTTACTTATGCGGTTATTGAAGTTGCGGTATTTTGGGAATTTCCTTCCGATTGAACCTTCTTCTGGTCAGGACGAGCTTTTAGCCTCCGAATCTACGACCGAATAAAGGGAATCTATGACACCAGTTGCAACACCCGAACGGCTGATGATGCTGCCGTCGGATCAGGATGCGTCCGGCAGGACATTTGACGAGACCGAGATCGCATACGTCACCGAAGCGTTGCGTTCCGGAACGCTCACGACCACCAAGGGCAAGTTCGGCAAGCTTCTCGAGCAGAGATTTGCCGAAAAATTCGGTGCGAAATACGCATACGCCTGCACTTCCGGCTCGGCTGCGATCCATATCGCCGTCGCGACCGTAAATCCAAACCCCGGCGACGAGATCATTACGACGTCGATCACGGACATGGGAGCGCTGACGCCGCTTATGTATCGCGGCGTCGTGCCGGTATTTGCCGAGGTTGACTCCAAGACACTCAACGTCACCGCCGACACGATCGCTGCAAAAATAAGCGACCGCACAAAGGCGATCATCGTCACGCATCTCTTTGGCAATCCGTGCGAAATGGGCCCGATCATGGAATTGGCAAAGCGGCACAACTTGCCGGTCATCGAAGATTCGGCACAGACCTTTCTCGCAAAATGCGGCGACGCGTTCGCAGGCACGATCGGCGACATCGGCTGTTTCTCGCTCCAACAGGGCAAGCACATGACCACAGGCGAAGGCGGCATGGTCGTCACCAATGACGAAAAGCTGGCTCGTCACATGTTCTTATACATCAACAAGGCCTGGGGCTACGGTGACGCGAATCCGGACCATTATTTTATGGCCTTGAACTACCGCATCAGCGAACTGCAGGCTGCGGCGGCGCTGGGCCAGCTGGAAAAGCTCGAGGAATGCGTTGCAAATCGTCAACGAACGGCCGCGATGTTTGCCGAACTGCTAAAAGGCATCGACGGCATCGAAACGCCCGTAATCGCAGACAATGCGACGCATGTTTATTGGAAATACCCGCTCACCGTTGACGACAACGTTATCGAAGGCGGCTCGCCCGCACTTGCGAGCCTTTTGAAAGAGAAGAACATCTTCTCCGCACCGCGTTACATCGTGAAACCGGCATTCATGTGCCAGGTCTTTCAGGAAAAGAACACGCTCGGCGACAGCCAATTCCCGTTCAACCTCGCCCGCGACGGAGCAGTCGATTACGCGATGGAAAATTATCCGATGACGGCGAAGGCTCTTCACGACGTGCTCGTGCTGCCGTGGAATGAAAAATACACCGATGAGCACGTGCGCTACATCGCGGACAATGTGAGGATCGCGGCGAGCAAGCTGAGGAAGTAATTTCACCGCATAGGAGCATAGAAACAATGCAAAAAGCCTATGTACCTATGCGGTTCAAACTTTTTATATGAATAAGCTTAAATTTGGATTAGTAGGAGCCGGTGGTATTGCACAGGCATACGCACAGGCTTTTAACGAGAGCACTTGCTGCGAATTGGCCGCGGTCGCCGACGTGCGTCCCGAGGCAGCAGCCGCTCTGGCCGAGATCGTCGCAGGCAAGGCTTACGACGACTATAGGCAGTTGGCCGAGGCTGAGCTCGATGCGGTCATCATCGCGACGCCTCCGGCGACGCATGCTGACATCGCTTGCTACTTCCTGGATAAAAAGATCCCCGTTCTGTGCGAGAAACCGCTGACGACCAACGTCGTTGATGCCGAACGTATGATCGCGGCCGCAGAAAAGGCCGGCGTTCAGTTCACGATGGCGTCAAAATTTCGCTACTGCGAGGACGTGATCAAAGCAAAGGGAATCATCGCCGGCGGAGCCCTGGGCGAGATACTCCAGTTCGAGAATGCCTTCACGGCAAAGGTAGATATGTCCTCTCGTTGGAATAGCGATGAGGCCCTATCAGGCGGCGGCGTATTGATCGACAACGGCACACACAGTGTTGACATTATCCGATACATGCTCGGTGCGATCGACTCCGTGCTGGTCGTAGATGCGGGCGGCTCGCAGGGCCTCGCAGTGGACGAGAACGTAAAGATGTTCGCCAAGACCCGAGATGGTGTCACCGCCAGCGTTGACCTCACTTGGGGCATAAACAAAGAGCTGCCGAACTTCGTCAGCGTTTACGGAACGCATGGCACGCTTCATATCGGTTGGCGTGAATCGAGATATAAAACTAATTCGAGCCCCGATTGGACAGTATTTGGCTCGGGATACGACAAGGTGGCGTCCTTCAAGGGTAAGATCGACAATTTTGCCCGCGCTCTCCGCAGCAAAGAGGAGCTGTACATCACGCCGGAAGACGCTTTGGCCAGCGTCCGCGCGATCGAAGCGGCTTACCGTTCAATGAGGCAGAATCTCTGGCAGCCAGTCGTCGAGAGAAAAATGGCCGCGAATTAAAATGACCCGAATTCATCCGACAGCGATCATCGAGGACGGCGTCACATTCGGCGATGGCACGAGCGTGTGGGACAACGTCCACATACGCCACGGCGCGTCGATCGGTGACGAATGCATAATCGGCGAAAAGACATACATCGCCTACGACGTAAACATCGGTAACCGCGTCAAGATCAACGCGATGGTCTATATCTGCGCGGCCGTTACGATCGAGGACGGCGTGATGATATCGGCCTCGACAACGTTCACTAACGATCGTTTCCCGCGTGCGACGTTTCCGGATCTAAAAAGCTTGCGGCCGTCAGAACCCGATGAACATACGCTGCCTACGCTCGTTCGCGAGGGAGCGACTATCGGTGCCGGCTGCATCATCGGCAACGACCTCGAGATAGGACGTTGGGCGATGGTCGGGATGGGCTCGGTCGTGACAAAGAGCGTGCCGGATTTTCATCTCGTTTTGGGTTCGCCCGCGAGATCGATCGGTGCGGTCTGTAAATGCGGGCTTCTGTTTCATAAATTCGTCAATAGTGACAGCGGGGACTTTGCCTGCGAATGCGGCCTCGAATACACGATCGACGGTCTCGACGTAAGGGAAAGAAATTTAACCACAGAAAACACAGAGAGCACAGAGAATAAATTGATCAGCGTCGCGTGACCAGCGCATCCGTTGGTCCCTCCGTTCTCTCTGTGCCGTCTGTGGCAAAAGCTCTTTATGCCCCAAAGCATCGCCATCGTGGGTTCCGGTTTACTCGGTATGACGCTAGCGATGCGCCTTGCCGACGACGGGCACAAGGTAACGATCCTCGAGGCTTCCGGCGATATAGGAGGCCTGGCCGCAACATGGCATATCGGCGACCAGATCTGGGACAAACACTATCATGTGACGCTCGCGTCTGATAGTTACACACGAAAGCTGGCCGAAGACATCGGCCTGGGCGATGAGTTTCGCTGGGTGGAGACAAAGACCGGCTTCTACACCGATGGACGGCTCTATTCGATGTCCGATACGGCTGAGTTCCTGCGGTTCCCACCGCTTGGCTTGATAGACAAATTGCGGCTCGGAGCGACGATCTTTTACGCTTCGCGCGTTACGAACTGGAAAGAGCTTGAGAAGGTCACCGTCGAACAATGGCTGACCAGGCTATCCGGAAAGCGCACGTTCGACAAGATCTGGCGGCCTCTGCTTCGCGCCAAGCTGGGCGACGCCTATCGCGAGACGTCCGCAGCATTCATCTGGGCCACGATCCGGCGTATGTACGCGGCACGGAATTCCGGACTGAAGCGCGAGATGTTCGGTTATGTACGCGGCGGCTACGGAGCGATACTTGCTCGTCTCGGCGAGGCTCTCGCCGGACGCGGCGTTAACATCGCTCTGAACTCACCGGTCGAGACAGTGACGAGGACGGCCGACGGACGGCTGCGGGTAGTGCTTGCCTCGGCACGCCGGCGTAAGGATGCAAAACCTCGAACGATCGGAGCCGCATCCAAAGTGGCCGCATTTCATGCCTCGGCTGTCGCTCCGGGGTTTAGCGGAGCATTTATCACCGAACCGGATCCCGCGGCTCCGCAGGACAATGCAGCGTCCGCACCGCAGGCGACAACTTTCGATCGTGTCATTGTCACGGCGGCGTCGCCGGTAGCTGCGGGTATGCTGCCTCAGCTTTCGGCGGGCGAGCATGCCGATATGGCAGAGGTGCGATACCAGGGCATCGTTTGTGCGTCCGTCCTGATGCGTTGCTCGCTCTCGCCGTACTACGTGACGAATATCACTGACGAAGCTCCGTTCACCGGCGTGATCGAGATGACGGCTATGGTTGACAAGCGCGAGCTTGGCGGCAATACCCTGATCTATCTGCCGAAGTATGCTTCGCCCGACGATGAGATTTTCACACGAACCGACGATGAGATCGAGGCGACGTTCCTGGATGCTCTGCAGCGAATGTATCCGCATTTCCGTCGCGACGAGGTCATTGCCTTCAAGGTCTCGCGGGTCAAGCAGGTTTTTCCGCTTCCGACGCTGAATTATTCGGCGCATATAACGGGCCCGAGAACATCGATCGAAGGTGTTTATGTAGTTAATTCGTCACATATCACCAACGGCACTCTCAACGTGAACGAGACCGTTGCCTTGGCTGAGAACTTTTATCGTGAGCATTTCGGAGGCGATGTTCGTGACCTCGAACGCTGATCCCAACGCTCAGCGGTCGACGGACCGGACTTATTCAGAAACAAAACATGAAGCCCGTAGCCAGCCTATCGCTAGATCTAGACAATCAATGGTCGTATATGAAGACCCATGGCGACGCCGGCTGGGACGAGTACCCGTCGTATCTCGATACGGTCGTGCCGCGTGCGCTCGATTTTCTCGCCGACAAGGATCTATGCATCACTTTCTTCATTGTTGGACGCGATGCGTCGATCGCATCTAACCGCTCGGCGATACGAACGATCGCCGACGCCGGACACGAGATCGGCAATCACTCGTTCGATCACGAACCGTGGCTGCACCTATATTCCAGAGAGGAACTTGTCAATGAGTTCGCATCGACCGAGGCCGCGCTGATAGAAGCAACCGGCAAACGCCCGGTCGGCTTTCGCGGCCCCGGATACAGCCTGAGCCCGACGGTTCTCGACGTCCTGGCCGAACGCGGTTATGAGTACGACTGCTCGACGCTGCCGACGTATATCGCACCGCTCGCACGAGCGTACTATTTTCTTAACTCGCCTGAGATGTCGGACGAAGAGCGCGAGAAGCGTAAGAAGCTGTTTGGGAAATTCTCTGACGGCTTTCGCACGCTGAGGCCGCATATGCTCGAAATCGGCGAACGTGAGATTGTAGAGATACCCGTGACGACATTCCCGGGTGTCAAAACGCCGATCCACGCGAGTTACCTGATTTATCTATCGACTTTCTCCGAGTCCGCCGCTCGCGCATATTGGCGAAGCGCCCTCTTTGCATGCCGCGTGACAGGCGTCGAACCATCGATACTGCTTCATCCGCTCGACCTTATGAGTGGCGACGATGTGCCGGAGCTGAGCTTTTTCCCCGGGATGTCGATGCCGTTAGAACGTAAGCTCCGGCTTCTCTCCGGCTTCATCGACGAGCTGCGGGACCGCTTTGATGTTGTGACCATGCGTGAACACGCCGATCGGTTCCGCCGCTCTCTCGCCGAGTCTCCGTCCGCCAGCGAGGTGCTGCTATGAATGAGCTGGAGGTGCGTGAGCCGGTTTTATGGACACTGTGGCGCAATGCACGCGGCATCGTCGCAGAGATGCGCCCGCTCGAATGGTCAAAGAATCTACTTGTTTTCTCGGGCGTCATATTCTCTCGATCGCTGCTTGACGCGGCCAACTTCAGGCTCGCCTTGTTGGGTTTCGCCGTCTTTTGCCTTGCAAGCAGTTCGATCTACATATTCAACGACCTTTGCGACATTCGCGCCGATCGCGAACATCCGATAAAGCGTGGCCGCCCGCTGGCTTCGGGCGATCTGAATATCAATCTGGCCAGGCTCTCTTTCGCCGTGATGCTTGCAGGATCGGCCATCGGAGCGTTCGCACTCGGACTTGAGTTCGGCCTGATCGTGGCGATCTATGTATCGTCATGCGTGGCATATTCGCTTGGGCTCAAGCACGTAGTGATCCTCGACGCCATCATTATCGCCGGCGGATTTGTCCTAAGGGCGGTGGCAGGTGCCGCCTTGATCGGTGTGAGTGCGTCGGAATGGCTCGTACTATGTACGTCGATGGTCGCCCTACTCATCGCATTCGGCAAGCGGCGCCACGAACTCGCGTTGCTCGACGATGCCGCGCCGACCCACCGCCGAAGCCTTGGCGATTATTCGATCTCGTTCCTAGATAACATCATGGCGATATGCGCCGGAGCGGCGATCATTACATATTCCCTTTATACGCGTGCCGACGAGACGGTCGCCCGCATCGGTTCACACTGGATGCTCATAACCATTCCGTTCGTCATCTACGGCGTATTCAGATACTTGTTCCTGATACACGTGCGAGGTGCCGGCGGCGACCCCGTCCAGATACTTTTCCGCGACCGTCCTACGCTGCTTAATCTCATCCTGTGGGCCGCAGCAGTGATCGCGGTCATCTACCTGCCTAAGCTATCCCTCGCGTTATGAGATGTCCGCTTTGCGATGGAGACGGCAGGCAGGCATTCGAGGCCAAAGGCTTTCCCGTGCTCGATTGCCGCTCGTGCGGACATCGATTCGCTTGTATCGACGCCGACGAGATGCACGTCGCGGCCCATTACGGCGACGCGTATTTTACAGGCGGCGGAGCCGGCTATACGGACTACGCGGCCGAAGGCCGCCTGCTGCGACGGCGCGGACTGTATTACTCAGCAAAGCTGCGGTCGCACACCGAACCCGGCGTGATGCTCGATGTCGGCGCCGCGGCCGGGTTCATTCTCAAAGGTTTCATCGACGCGGGCTGGAGCGGGATCGGCATCGAACCGAACGCCACGATGGCCGAATACGGCCGCCGCGAACTCGGCCTGGAGATGCGTACCGGCAGCTTTGAGGCCTTTGACGCGGATCCCGGTTCATTCGACCTGGTATCGATGATCCAGGTCGCGGCGCATTTCTATGATCCGGCCGGTGCATTCGCCAACGCTCGTCGGCTACTTCGCTCGGGCGGGCTGCTGCTTATCGAGACGTGGGATCGCGATTCGCTCACGGCACGCGCTTTCGGGCGGCACTGGCACGAGTATTCGCCGCCTTCAGTGCTGCATTGGTTCTCTCGGGATTCGCTGACCGAGTATCTGGAGAACAACGGATTCGTCCGGATCGACGGCGGACGCCCGGTCAAAAAGATCAGCGGCGGTCACGTCCGTTCGCTTCTAAGATATCGTTTGGGAGATAACCCTTTACTGCGGCTCGTGCCTGAGCGGATCACGTTCCCGTATCCGGCCGAAGACCTTTTTTGGGCGCTCTACCGCCGGGCCTGAACCTCGACGCAATACAAGTGTCACGCATCACCATCGGCAAGATAATGGTCTCACTGCTGTTCGGCGGGCTTATCCTGCTGCGTTTTGCTGATGCATTTCGCCCGCTCAACATCGCCTCGTGGCGCGAATGCGACCTTGGCAGCATCGCACGCAATTTCGCATTCGAGGACGCGGATCCGCTCTATCCGCGCGTTGATTGGCGCGGCGACGGGCCGGGGTTTGCCGAGATGGAGCTGCCGCTTTATCCGTATCTGACGTCCATCACGTATCGGCTCTTCGGCTTCGACGATCATTACGGGCGGCTTTGGTCGTTCATTTTCTCGATCGGATCGCTCATTTTCTTTTACAAGCTCGCACGTCAGTATCTCGATCCGCTGCCGGCGATAGTAGCCTTTTCGTTCTTTGGCCTCAATCCGCTTGTGGTCGAGGTCGCTACTGCTGTTCAGCCCGAAGGCTTGATGCTGATGTTCTATCTCGGCGGCGTCCTTTTCTTCCTGCGTTGGCTTCGCGAGGATCGTCGCGCCGACCTGGCCCTGGCCGCCGTGATGACCGCAATGTCGCTTCTCGCCAAGGCGTCGTCCGCGCATATCGGCCTGTTCTTTGGGATACTTTTGTTCGAGAAATTCGGCTGGTCGGTGTTTCGCCGTGTCGATGTCTATCTATTCGGGCTGGTCACTCTGGTCCCGGCGATACTGTGGACCACGCACGCCAAGGGCCTGTACTCCACCTACGGCAACAGCCTCGGCGTGTCTAACGAACATCACTGGATCGGCTGGGATTTTTTCACCGACAGTGAATTCATGGCCGGCATCCTGAGATCGGAGTTCTTCTACGTCTGGGCCGGTTTCGGCATCGTCGCTTTGGCATTCGCAGTCGTCCGCGGCTACTCCGGGCGGCCCGTAAGGCTGTCTCTGCTGTGGTTGGCCAGCGTTTTCGTTTTCTATCTGCTGGCCGCCCGCACGACGTCACAGGAATGGGCGAGCTATTATCACGTTTTCAGCATCGCTCCCGTGTCGCTGCTATTCGGATCTAGTCTGGCACGCGTGCGCGATCATCTCCGCGAGACCGCCGACAAGTTCAGCCTACGCCCGCTTGCTGCGAATATTTTCCGTGCGTCGCTGGCGATCGTCGTCGTCATCTGTGTGCTCGCATCGCTTGCGGTCGAAGGCGTTCAGGCACGTCGTGCTCTGCTCAACCGTCGGGTCCCCGAGCCGGCATTCATCTGGGCCGAGAAGGTACGGCCGCTGCTGGACCGCGACGGCCTGATCGTAGTGTCGGGCGGCAACTGCCATGACAAGCGAGGCCACCAGCTCGCATACAATGCTTCGTACTTCTTTTATTGGCTCGAACGGCGCGGATGGAACACCTGCGTCGAGCGTCAATCCGTGGCCGTCATCAGATCGTTCGCCGAGCGTGGTGCCGAGTATTTCGTCGCACAACATTCAATGACGCAGCAGACGGCCGGATTTGACGCCGCAGTTCGCCGCGAATACGCTTTACTCGACGAAACGCCCGAGTTCTCGCTCTATGACCTCAGGCGTCCGGCCGCACCTGATCGACCGTGACAGATCTGACCGATTCGAATACGCCTGTTATCCGCCGGCCCGCCGTCGCTGCCGCAATGGCCTTGAGCTTTGCCGTTGCCTTTTTTTACGGCTGGCTGCTCGATATCAGGTTCGACGAGGCCTTTACGCTCGAGACGACGGCCCACGGCGTCGTTCACGCCTTTCGTCAGGCGATCGGATTCGAACAGCAGGCGCCGCTGTATTTCGTGCTTCTCAGCATCTGGCGAATGGCGGGCGACGGCATTTTCTGGGCGAGGCTTTTCTCGGTCATCTGTGCACCGCTGATCGTGTGGGCGTCAGCAGCCGCGTCGAAAAGATTCCTCCCGCGATTTGACCCAATGTGGGTCGCATTTGTCACCGCGATACATACGCAAGTCATATGGAGCGCCGATGAGATCAGGCCTTACGCGTTGATGCTGCTGCTGGCGGCGCTCGTGCTCGTCACTTTCTACGACGCGTATCTGTCGGATAAAGTGACCGTCGGGCGGCGCGCGGCGTTCGTTGCGGTCTGCATCGTGTCGCTTTATACACAGTACTATCTCGGCTTCCTGATGGCCGGCTGCGGCATCGCGTTGCTGTTTGCCGCCCGCGGCTCTATCAAGCGTTTCGCTGTTGACGCTCTCGTGATAGCGATCGCGTTCGTTCCTATGGCCTTGGCGGTCACCGGCCAGGTAAAGACGATGGCCGGCCACACCGAAGGCGTATTCGGCGGGCTCCCGCTCATCAGGGCCGTATATCAAATGGCCGCCGTGCTTGTGCTTCCGGTCGAATGGCTAGGCGACAGCCCTGTGAAGACGTGGGTCGTTCGAGCCATTCTCGCGGCCCTGGGTCTGTTTTTCGTTCATCAGTTGATCCGGCGGCGGCAACGCGAGGATGTGGTGCTTGCGGTCATCGCGGCCGTCACGATCCTATGCTTCGCGGCTGCAAATTACGGCCTCGGCGATCTCAGTATCCAGAAGCGCCACTTTGCGGTCGTGCTGCTCCCGCTGTTGCTCATCACGTTCGTAGCCGTTCGCAGTATTGGTTGGCGGGTCATCTCGGCCGACTGGGCTATTTTGCTGATCGCATTGAATCTGGTGCAGACCGCGGACGCAAATCGATATTTGGCAAAGCCCGGCGACCCGCGGCGGGCGGCGGAATACGTAATGGCGAACGAATCGCCGAACGAGCCGGTGCTGGTGTTCCATTCCGACGCGGTGCTTGCCATCCGTCAATATTATCGCGGGCAAAATGAGCTCGTGCCTCTTCCGGCCGCAAATCCTTTTGACACCTGGGACCCACGCCGCAACGTGATCGAAAGCGAGCAGCAGCTTGCCGAACGCATCGACGCGCTGCCGGGCAACCCCAAGCGTTTCTGGCTGGTGACGGACGGATGGTGTTTTCAGGGAAGCCTGTTGTTCAACTGCGACACTCTCGAATCCTACGTAGAACGCAACTATCGCGTGATCATCCAAAAGGACTTGCTCGAGCCCACGCGCATCCGTCTGATCGAACGCAGGTGACGCGTCAGCTTTTTCGTCGTCCGGCGATCGCGGCCGCGATGCCGCCGAGTATCAACAACGCAGCGACGGCGAGCCGCATCGTCGCGGGTTCCGCCAGAAGCACGGCTCCCGCGGCGGCCGCGATCAACGGCACCGCAAGCTGGAGCACTGCCGCCCGCGTCGCCGTGTGGTATCGCAAAGCCGAGTACCAGACCGTATAGCCCAGCCCCGACGTGACCGCACCGGAGAGCGCGGCCAGCAGCCAGCCACGCGGCGAAAGATGTATCGCGGGCACAAATGCGACAGCCAACAGAGCTGCCATCGGCAGGCTGCGGACAAAATTCGCCGTCGTATCTGCGAGCGGATCACGGCTTCCGCGGCCCCGCAGAGTGTATCCGCCCCAGGCGGCGCCGGACGCCGCCATCAGCAGCGAACTCGATAGCGGCGGCGAGGCGAGGCCCGGCAGCACCAGATACACCAATCCTCCGACGGCGGCCGCGAGTCCGAGCAATTCGATCGCCGATGGCCTCTCGCCCCGAAGGATCGCGACCGCGATCATCGTTAGCTGAACTGAGCCGAAAAGGATCAAAGCCCCCGTGCCTGCCTCAAGGCCTAAATAAGCGAACGAGAAACACGCAGCATAAGCGAACAGGAACAGAGCCGACAGCCAGCTTCCGTGCCGCAGAGGCCCGCTCGTAAGAAATGAAACTCTCGACGTGCCGACCTCGCCCGAGCCGACGCGTGGGCTGCCGAAAAGCAGCCGGATCAACACCAACGCCGCCGCACCAGATGCCAACCGCACCGCCGTGAAACCTGCCGCATCCGCTTCGTCGCCGCGCAATGCAAGACGGCACAAGATCGAGTTCAACGCGAACGCCGTCAGAGCAAAAGACGTGTAGATCAACGGTTTCATCAAAATTTCAGCCTCTGAACGGCGATCATCCGGCTCCGTTGCGCAATTTCTCGACGTTTCTGCTCGATCACGCGGCTCCAAGTCGTCATCGCTCGGCTCCAAGTCGTCATCACGCGGCTCCGAGTCGCCATCACGCGGCTCAAGTTAGCCTTCACGCGGCTCCGAGTCGCCTTCACGCGGCTCCGAGTCGTCATCACGCGGCTCAAGTTAGCCATCACGCGGCTCCGAGTCGTCATCACGCGGCTCAAGTTAGCCTTCACGCAACCCTAAACCTAGCTTTTTTCGATGGTTTCGTGCTCCTCCGGGGCTTGAGCCCGCTCGGGGCGCATGTGCGGGAATAGGATCACGTCGCGGATCGAGTGTTTGTTCGTCAGCAGCATTACAAGTCGGTCGATGCCGATCCCGATACCGGCGGCGGGCGGCATTCCATAGCTGAGGGCACGAATGTAATCTTCGTCGAGCACCATCGCCTCTTCGTCGCCTCCCTCACGCTGTTTCATCTGATCGGCAAAGCGCTCGTACTGCTCTTTCGGGTCGTTCAACTCGCTGAAACCGTTCGCGATCTCCATTCCGTTGATGAACAGCTCGAAACGCTCGGCAATACTCGTGTCCGCAGGATTCGCCTTTGAAAGCGGCGAAATGGACTTCGGAAAATCGACGATGAACGTCGGTTGTATCAGGTTCGGCTCAACGAATTCGTCAAACAAACCGATCATTGTGCGGTCATTTATGTCGGCGTCGGGTTTGTATCTCAAGATCGCGTCACGCATCGAGATGCGTTCGAATTTTGAGAAGTCGATCCTATTTTGCTCATATTCGACGACGAGGCCGCCTGTGGCTTTCATCACCGATTCCTGCATCATCTGCTCGCAGAGATCCATCATTCCCTCGACGTCCATGTAGGCGCAGTAGAATTCGAGCATCGTGAACTCGGGATTGTGACGCTGCGAGAGGCCTTCGTTGCGGAAATTGCGGTTCAGCTCGTAAACCTTTTCAAAACCGCCGACGACTAGGCGTTTGAGATAGAGTTCAGGTGCGATGCGTGCGTAGAGCGTGATGTCGAGTGCGTTGTGATGCGTTTCGAAAGGCTTCGCCGCGGCTCCCGTTGCCTTAGGCGTGAGCATCGGCGTTTCGACCTCGATATAGCCGTGATCGTCGAGGTACCGACGCATTCCGGCAATGAGTTTTGCACGCCTTTCAAACACCTCACGCGTCGTCAGCCCGTCGTGTTCGACCTGCAGGCTCGATGCGATCAGATCGGCATAGCGATACCGGCGACGCAGTTCGGGATCGGCGATACCGTGCATTTTGTCCGGCATCGGCAGCATCGCTTTTGCAAGGAACTGGAGCTTTTCGATGTGCACCGACACTTCGCCGGTGTTTGTCATAAAAAGATATCCCTCGACGCCGATGAAATCTCCGTGATCGAGCAGCTGCCACAGAGCCCAACCGCCGTCCTCGACCGTCGTTTCGGCTCCGTCGTTCTTGATAAGCGCAAGCGGCCCCTTCTTGTTCGCATATACCTGCAATTTGGCAATGCCGTCGGTCAGATGAACGAAATTCCCACGCGTCGGCGTCGTCAAACGGCCCGCGATCCTCACCGTGCCGACTCCGCGCAGCCGCTCGTTGATCGCCTCTTTTCTGTCCGCCGGCGGACGTTCGCCTTCGGCCAGCCCCGCCTTGATCTCGGCCATCTCGGCTTCGGCTGACGCGACCGGGTCGCTGTTCTTGACCGCGGTGATCGTATCCTCGCCGCCGCTCACACGGGACCGCACGAATTTGTTGGGATAAACATTGCCGACCAATGCGGCTATTGCCTCAAGCGATGCCCGGCGGGCCGCTATCTGGTCATTTTGTCCGATGATCTCGTCAACTGAAGGTATATTCATGTTCAAGGTCTTGATTATAGGTTCGCTGCGGTTCGCCGCCAAATAGAGCTTGCCGTGTATCCGGTTCGCACGACCGACCATCGCTGTGAGATGATAGGGTATCCCGCGAGAGAATGCTTTGGCCCCCCGGGCTCGCCAAGCGCTCTCAGCGGGTATGTGTGTTCTGTGTCGGACGAATTCGATCTATTGCTGCGCTCAGTGGAGCGAGGACAAGGCGTTGTAAGCGTCGGCGGACTCGCCGGCATCTCTGCCAAATCCTTTGCCGTATCGGAGCTTGCCCGGCTCTCCGGCAGGCAGTTAGCCGTGGTCACCGATTCCAATGCCGACCTCGATACCTGGCTCGCCGACCTGGGTTTCTTTGTTGAGCGCGGCCTGCGCATCGTGGGTCTCCCGTCATTTGACAGCGATCCGTACTCGAACATCTCCCCCCACGCCGAGACCGAAGAACGCAGAGCGATCGCTCTATGGCAGATCG
>JAHBSM010000015.1 GCA_019639115.1 Acidobacteriota bacterium
TCCATCGCCGAAGCCTCCACCGACACCCCGAGACTTATCTTTGAACTGGGTCATCCGTTCGAGTTCGCCCATGCGAGCCACGCATGACAGCACCCATGTGAGCTCGGCGTGCTCTTTGACGTCGGACTGAATGAATACGCACGCCTTTTCGGGGTCGATGCCCGACGCTAAATAGATGCGTGCGAGGTCGAGGGTTTTCTGCCGAAGATTAGCGGGGTCTTGCGGCAGCGTGATCGCGTGCAGGTTTACGATACAAAAGAACGAGTCGTACTGATCCTGCAGAGCGACCCAATTCTTGAGAGCACCGAGGTAATTGCCAATGTGAAGCTCGCCGGTCGGCTGAGCACCGCTAAATAGACGTTTCTTCATCACTTTACAGGATCAGGTAGAGTATCAGGTCGCGTAGCGGCACCACGAGCAGCCGTATGATCCCCATCTGGATCAATATGAGCAGAATAAGGAATCCGTAGGTTTCGAGTATCTCGAATATCGGTGCAAAGCTATCCGGCAAAATCGACTGCAGAGCCTTGCTGCCGTCGAGCGGCGGGAAAGGCAGCAGGTTGAATACGGCAAGGCCGACATTGAGGATGATCATCCCGTACATGAACTGGACCAAAATGCCCGTCAGCCCGTCCTGGAGATCGGCTCCGGCGATGATACCGCCATATATCAGACCCTTGAATACAAATGCCGACACGGTCGCGATCAGCAGATTGACGGCGATCCCGGCAAGCGAGACGCAGATGTTGGCTACGTCCTTGTTGCGCCAATTCAACGGATTGACAGGCGTCGGTTTGCCCCACATGATCAGCGGGACGCCCGCCGCTCCGCCAAAAAAGCCCAGAGCGTAGCCGATGATCGGCAATAGCAGCGTCCCGATCGGATCGATATGCGGTATCGGATTGAGCGTCACGCGGCCGAGCAAATACGCTGTATCGTCGTTAAATTTCCACGACGTCCACGCGTGCGCCGCCTCGTGTGCCGAGACCGAGAATATCCAGATGACCATGTAAATGACCAAGCCGGAGACGAATTGTACTGCTGTCGAATCCATTTTTGACCCCAAAAGCGAAAATAACGCTTTCGACCTATAAAATCGTTGTCTTAACGCCTAAATTGTGCCATTCTTTGGATTCAAATGAAAATCGGTGAACGGTATTGCGGCCCGCAGCGATCGAGGCCGGCCTAGTTGAGGTCTATGAAACGACACATAGTCTGTATCGCAAGTGAATTCAAGGGTAACGAGTTTCTCGAAGAAGCTCAGAACTCTGGCTGGGACGTGACGCTCGTCACGCGTAAGAAACTGCTCGACGAGCCCTGGGTCTGGACCGCTTTGAATGATGTAAAGACCGTCAGCGATGACGCTCAGCCGGTCGATTACGTACGGGCGGCCACTAATATCGCAGGTTCGCGTGTCGTGGATCGGGTCGTGGGTTTGGACGAATTTGACGTGATCACGGCGGCGATGACCCGCGAACATATGCAGATAGGCGGGATGGGTTCGTCGTATCTTCGTCGGTTCCGCGACAAACTGACGATGCGCAACCTGGCCTCAAAGAACGGCATTCCGTGCCCCGAGTTCACGGGCGTGTTCAACTCCGAAACGGTCGCGAAGTATCTCGACGAGACCGATGGCCCCTGGATCGTAAAGCCGCGATTCGAGGTATCTGCCTTCGGCATAAGAAAATGCGAAACACCCGAAGAGGTCTGGTCGGTGCTCAACGACCTGGACAACCGGAATAACTGGCGCGACCATCCGTCGCAATTCGTCATCGAGCGATTTATCGAAGGCCGCGTTTTCCATGTGGATTCGGTGGTCTCGGGCGGCGAGGTTCGGGCATGCGGCGTCAGCGTTTACGGCACGACGCCGTTCAAGGTGTCACATCAGGGCGGCGTATTCTCGTCGTCCATCGTCGATTATGACTCAGACGTCAGAAAGCAGCTCGAGGTGCTCAATCGAGCGTTGATGATAGCCTTCGAATACGAACGCGGCGTCACCCATGCTGAGTTCCTGCAATCGGCGGCGACGGGCGAATTCGTCCTGGTCGAGGTCGCATGCCGAGTGGGAGGAGCTTACATAGCGAATGTGCTCGAGCACGCGTGCAACTTCAATCTCTGGCGCGAGTGGGCAAAGCTCGAGACAGCTACGCGCGAGCGTCCGTACGAGCTGCCAAAGCTCAGATCGGACTACGCGGGCATCACCCTGGCTCTGGCCAAGGTCGATGAACCCGATACTTCGCATTACACCGATCCTGAGATCGTCTATCGAGTCAAAAAGCCAAAACACGTCGGACTGATATTCTGCTCACCATCAGGCGAACGCGTGGCTTCGCTCATCGACGAATACACTGCAAAGATATCGGAGGATTTCCTGGCCGTCGCTCCGGTCAAGGAACGATACGACGACTAGACGCGATATCGATTGCCTCGCTCTATCGGCTCGCGTATCCTAGTGAGTTTATGGATGAGCGCAATCCGACCATCGTGGGCCCTCCCGCACTGCTGGATCATGACCTCAATCGGTATTTTGCCGACCTGCTCAAGTTCGCTTCGACCGCCGAGATGGAAGCCTCAGAGCTTTGGCCCGAGATCCGGCACGAGGCGGATCGCATACTCAATTCGGTAGTGACTGAGGAATTTGCTGATCTGCCAACGAGTGCTTCCGATACGATCAAGGCCCTCGCGTGGAATATAGAACGCGGCATCAGGTTCGACGGTATAGTCGATGCTTTGCGTGACAATGAAGAGCTTGCCCGCCGAGATGTGATGCTGATCACCGAGATGGATCATGGTATGGCTCGGAGCGGCGGCCGTTCGGTTGCGCTCGAGATAGCCCGGGCACTCGGGCTCAATTATGCCTTCGCGCCGGTCTATATTGCACTACAAAAGGGAAGCGGCGTCGAATCGGAGATGCCGGGCGAGAACACCGCGTCGATCCACGGGCTCGGAATGTTCTCTCGCTGGCCTATGAGAGAGATCCACGCTATACCGCTGCCCAACGGCAAGGACAAGATGTGGGGAAAGGAGAAAAGGCTCGGCTGGCTGCGAGCTCTATTTGCCGACATCGAACATCCCGCCGGTACGTTCCGGGCTGTTACCGTGCATCTGGATGCTCACTGCTCACGCGCGCATCGCCGCATGCAGATGCGTCTGATACTCGACCATCTGGATACGCTGCCCGCAATGCCGACCCTGATAGGAGGCGATTGGAACACAACTGGATTCAATTCTCAGAGTTCGACGCGGGCAATCATGGGCTATTGGCGTCGAGTGATGATGGGCCCGAAAAATGTCGCCCTTAATCATTTACCGCACCCCGAGCGCTTCTTTGAGCGGCCTTTGTTCGATGACCTCGAACGGCGAGGTTACCGGTTTCGTGATCTCAACGAGATCGGGCGGGGCACTCTGCATTACGACGTAGCAAGCATAGAAAAGAACACGAACCTTCGCGATTGGGTGCCTGAGTGGTGCTTTCCGTTCATCTTTTGGGCTGCTGGCCGTGTCGGCGGTAAGGTCTCGGGCAGGCTGGATTGGTTCGCGGCGCGCGGCCTGTCGCCCGCCGCCGGTTCGTCGCCAAAGACTATAAGCGGTCTCGTCGGTGCCGAAGGCCTGCCTCTGTCAGACCACGACGCGATCACGGTTGACCTGCGTCACGACGACTGAGCGAAGCCGAAGTCGCTATATGATCGAAGGACAAGCTTTGATATTGATATTTGCGGTCGTAGGTGCACTTTTTGTAGCGCTGGGCATTCCGCTCGTGTACGACAAGGTCCCGCCGAACGCTTTCTACGGATTCAGAACGCGAAAGACGCTGAGCGACGAGAATATTTGGTACGCCGTGAATCGTGTGACGGGCCGCGACATGACTTATATCGGCGTGGTCATCACGGTCCTGTCGCTGGTGCTTTTCGCACTGACGTTTTGGATCGACGCGATGATATCGATCGCGGTGCTCGTTGTCGTCCTGCTGCTGTCGGTCGGCTGGATGGCATATCGCGGGTTCTCGATGCTCCGGAAGTTGTAAGTTCCATTTACAAAAGCAGAGTATCGATTGAGGCACGGCATCAGAGATGCTAGATTAGCAGCTATGGAAGTTTCCTTTTCGCAAACGCTCAGTTTTGATGCGGCTACATTTGAATACGAAGTGATCACACAGGAGAACGGTAACGCTACCGGCATCAGATTCCCTGTGGATGACAAACAGGTAAGTCCCGGCGACGCGGTAGTTGTCGTTTCGGGCGAAGAGATACATTTTCACGGCATGATCGGTAAGATCGAGGACGGATACGCTTACGTGGCCGATCCTAAGGGTTCGCTGCTGCCCGCCGGCTCGCTGAATTGATGTCTCGCTTTGTATTGCCGCTTGAAACTATGCGCGGCTGAAACTAGAATATTGACCTGTCTGGGGATGTAGCTCAGCTGGGAGAGCGCAGCGTTCGCAATGCTGAGGTCAGGGGTTCGATCCCCCTCATCTCCACCAATTTTTCAATGGCTCTCGCTCGTCGAGGGCCTTTTACTATTTAATAGCAGAAATACGACCACAGCTGCGGCGAAGGCACAAGCCGACGCGGCGGTCACTCCGTAGAAAGCAGTCTGGTAGTCGCCGGAGTTGCGATCGGCAAGGTATCCGGTCACACGGCCGCCGAAAGCAGCTCCGATCACCTCGATCATCGTCAGAACGCCAAGGATCTTAGCCGCCGAACGCCGGCCGAACGTATCGACCGTCGTTCGCTGCAGCAAGACAAAGGTCCCGCCGTAGCCAAGCGCAAAAGGCAGCAGAAATATCAGAGCATTGCCCGCGTTCAGGTCGAGCAAGACGAGCGAAGCCGCGAACATTAGGCCCGCAAAACAGGCCATCACGATCGCGGAGCCGAGCTTGTCGCTCAGATATCCGGCGAGGGACCGCCCGCCGATGCCGACGGTGAAGAGAAGCGATTGGGCAAGCGCGGCCGATTCGGCAGAGATGCCGATACGCGGCGTCTGCAGGTAGAGTATAAATTGCTGCGTAGTCGCAAAGATCGGATAAAAGCACGTCGCACCACATGCCGCGATAGCCCAAAAGACCGGCGAGCGGAGAGCATCGCTAAGCGAAACGCCTTCGTTGAGGCCTGTATCGGGGCTCGCGTCCGAATTAGCCAGCGCGTATTCACGGACGACAAGTATGATCAGCGACAGCAAGACGATCCATATAAGAGAGCTCACCGCGATCAGCGCGGTTCGCCAGCCGTAATTGCCTATCAGAGGTGCAGCGATAAGCGGGATGACAGCACCCCCGATGCTCGTGCCGGTGAGCAGGACCCCGAGCGCCAGTCCCCGGCGGTGGTTGAACCATTGCGTGACAAGGACGATGCAAGGAGCCACGCCAATGAATCCAAGCGACGCTCCCATGAGAAAACGCGCCATATAGAACTCGGCCGCCGACCTTGAGAACGCCAACAGTAGCGTGCCGCAGCCCAATACCAGGCAGCCCGCGACCATCATGGGCCTCAAGCGAAATCGCGTGACCAGCCAGCCGCCGACCAACGAGAAAAGCCCCGACATCAGGAATGTGATATTCGCACCGTCTGCGACGAATGTCTCAGCCGCAGCACGGTCTATAACGCCAAGCGCCAGGAACTCCTCCCGCATCGGCCGGTAGAACGGCGGAAGCCCGCCGATCGCGAGCCCATTGCTAACGACAAGCGAAAGCGTCGCGACACCTAGGATCCACCAGCGATATGAAGCAGGTCGATTCATACAAAGGTCAACGGATCAGAAACTGTCAGGCCGGACGAGCAGCCGTCCAACGGGATAGACGCCGATCTTTTGCCTTAGATAATACGGCGACCGTTCGTAGAAGAAATTGAGTCGGGCACGCGGGTTCCTGGCGAAGTATTCGTCTTTGAGTTTCTCCTCGAATTCTGCCTTGAGCGCCGGGTCGCTTCGCATCATCTCGATCGCGAGCTTCTCGATCTGATAGCCTTCTCCGTATTCCTTCTGCTCAAAGACCGAATTGAAGTAACCCCAATAGACGAACGAATCAGGCCCGGCAGGTTCGAGCAGATGGATAGCCACATTTGCTTCGGGCTGGTCGAGCGGAACAATGACCGAGCCCGTTGGATATTCGCGTTTCTCTTTTACCAACAGAGGTTTACAGGCTAAAGTAATGCGGCCCTCGAATGGTGCGGCGGACCATTTCGGCTCGGTCAGCCGATAGCTTTCCACGTCAAGCTGAGCCGGGTGGGTCAGGCGCCGCATAGCGACGCCGTGGAGTTCGAGAACGGAGATCACTTCCTTCCATTGCGGCGGAATCATGTAAGCTGCGGGCGGTGCGACTGACGCCGAGACTCGAGCGTCGTCGAATTTAGGTATCTTGTAGGTAATGGGCGTTGTGCCGTAAACGATGCGCCGGGCGCCCGAGATCGGACTTTCCTCGGTTTTGTATTCGACTCCTTTGAATTCGATCTGGGTTGCTTTGTCCGTGATCGCGAGCGTAAGTGGGAACCGGCGTTCAGCATTGTAACTGCGGCCGCGAGCGACCGTATCGTTGTCTGCCCGTTCGTTGGCGGACAAGAGCGAAGCGCGATCGCGACCCACTTCTGCTATGAGTTCGTCGAGCACGTCGTAGGTGCCGCGCACACGTGAGCGATACGGTTTATAGACATGCGTCTCGATCAACAGCCCGGCCCGGTTGCGCAGCGGCGTATAGCCCGTCGCGTACCGCGGCGTAGCGATGAAAGTGGCGACTCCGCCAGTGACCTCACGTCCGGCGAATTCGACATAATGCGTTAGCAGGTTGCCGCGAGCCTCGACCCGCGGAACCACCTTTCTGTCGAAATGTTCGACCATCCAATCGCGTACCGCCGAGTGGATCTCGTCGAAATGCGCGAACTCGTATGTGACGTTGTATTGAAAGTCGGCGCCGTCCGTCACGTGACAATCGACGAAAATATCGGGTTTCCATGTGTTCCACAGGCCCAACCACGCTCGGGTCTCAGGAGCGTCGGCCTTCATAAAATCCCGGTTCAGATTCAGGTTTGTAGCGTTCGCCCGATAGCCCATTTCTTCTGGACCGTTCTGATTTATTCGGCCGTAAGGCGACCAATTCTCGTGGCCGTCCACGCTATAGATAGGCACGAACAGGATCACGACATTATCGAGCAAAGCGAATTTTGTTCGGGTGATCGCGACATCCCGCAGCAGAGCGAGGCCCGCGTCCTTGCCGTCGATCTCGCCCGCATGGATACCCGCTTGTATGAAGATAACGGCCTTGCCTTGTCGGCGAGCTAGTTCGGGTGAGAATGCTCTATTCGAAGCGGCGATGAGGAGCGGAACATCGCGGCCTTCGCCGCTGCGGCCGATCGATCTGTACTCGATGAGCGCCGAAGCGGCCGCCAGTTTTTTGGCAAAGGCGATGGTTTCGTCATAACGCGACGTTCTTGCATACGCCGAGCGTTCGGCCGCCGTTTGCCACTCGGCAGGTATGGTGCCGTGGTCGCTCTGGGCTTTTACTGAAATAGCAAGGAAGATGAGAGCGGCCGACGCCGCCAGAGATCGGGATCGATAGAGTTTGATGAACATTTGGATACAGATACGCAGGCCGAAGGCGGTCGGTTATCTAGGCCGGCGATAATTGGCAACGTACTCGGGTGCCGCGGCCGCCGGATCGGTAAATTCGTCTGCTATCGGTTCGCCGGTTCCAATGGCGAGCGGTAGCACTCCGGCCCACACTCTCAAAGCGAGGTCGTCATCATCATCGACCGGCGGGCCGGACCGCACCTTTGCCGAAGCCTCGTCGATCTGCATACTGAGGACGCTTGTCGCCTTTAGTTCGATCTCGCTCGGCCAACGCACCTCGGCCCAGCGGCCGGGGACTATATGTTCGGTGATGACTCTGAGGGCGTCAATTTTTTCTGCATCTTCGTCAACCGGCCGGGCGCGTCCGAGCACGACTACCGAGCGATAATTTATCGAGTGATGAAAAGCCGAACGCGCCAGGACCAACCCGTCAACGTGCGTAACGGTCAAACAGGCCTTTACGCCTTTTGACAGTTCGCGGAGCATCCTGCTCGCCGACGAGCCATGTATGTAAAGCGTGTCGCCGACACGCCCGAACGCCGTCGGAATGACATACGGCTGGCCATCAACGACAAAACCGACATGGCAAATGAATGCTTCGTCCAGGATCGCATCGATCGTTTCGCGGTCGTAATGGCCGCGTTTGGGAATGCGCTTGATTCGAGTTCGTTCACTCATGGTTTGGCGTCCATCCAGTTATCTCCGGCACCGGCTTCGACCACGAGCGGAACGTCTAGTGTTGCGGCGGCTTCCATTTCGCGTTTGATGATCTCGGTAGCTTGGGCGACCTCCGAAACCGGAGACTCGAAGAGAAGCTCGTCGTGGACCTGCATTATCATTTTGGTCTCAAGCCCAGAATCGGCGAGGGCGCGGGCGACTCTGATCATAGCGATCTTGACTATATCGCTTGCCGTGCCCTGTATAGGCATATTGATGGCCTCGCGTTCGGCGCGAGACCGAACGGCAAAATTGCGATCGTTTATCGACGGGAAATAACGCCGTCGTCCAAAGAGCGAAGTGATATAGCCCTGCTTCCGAGCTTCTTCAGGAATGCGGTCCATATATGCGCGTATGCCTTTGTATGTAGCAAAATAATCGTCGATCACCTTGCGGGCTTCCTGCCGCGATATGCCGACGCGTGTCGATAGCCCATAAGCTTCGACGGCGTACGCGATCCCGAAATTCACGATCTTGGCCAGCCGTCGTTTTTCTTTAAGGTCTTTGTCATCCGTGGCGCCAAATACGAGCCGGGCCGTCTGGGCATGGATGTCTTCGTTGTTCTTATACGCCTCGAGCATACGTTCGTCCTGCGTGATGTGGGCGAGTATGCGCAGCTCAAGCTGTGAATAATCGGCGGAGATCAGCTTGTTGCCTTTCTCGGGAATGAACGCGCGGCGGATCTGCTGGCCGAGTTCGGTGCGAACGGGTATGTTCTGCAGATTCGGCTCGGTCGATGAAAGTCTTCCGGTGGCGGCTACGGCCTGATTGAGACATCCGTGGACGCGGCCGTCCTCGCGGATCATCCGCGGCAGAGCGTCGGCATAGGTCGCCTTCAGTTTGTCCATCTCTCGGTAATCGATGATCAACTGAGCGATATCGTAGGTCTGCGCGAGCTCGACAAGCACGTCGTGACTCGTCGAGATCTGGCCCGTTGCGGTCTTTTTGCCGGTCTCGATGTTCAGCTCTCCGAATACTTCGCCGACCTGTTTTGGCGAGCCGATGTTGAACTCGCGGCCCGCGATGGCAAATATCTTCTTACTGATCTCGTCGAGGTCCTTTGAGATCGTCTCAGAGAAAGCAATGAGCCTATCGCCGTCCACCTTCATCCCCGCCAACTCTATATCGACGAGCACATCGATGGTCGGCATCTCGATATCGCGATATACACCATCGACATTGTTCTCACGGAGTTTGGCGTTGATAACGGGAGCGAGCCGGGACACAAGGTCAGCGCTCTCGGCCGTGCGAAACGCGTTCTCGTCCCATCCGTCGGGTACGGAACGGGCGGCGTCGATATCTCCGTAGATCTGTGCCAGTAGATCGACGGGATAGCTCGACCGCGTCGATTCGAGCAGATATGCCGCAACTAGGACGTCGTCGGTGAAATTTGCCGGCCGGATGCCAAGTTTGAGCAACGCACCGGTGTTGCGCTTGGCGTCATGAGCGGCGACGCTCAGGTATGGATTGGTCAAAATGTCACGCACCGGCGTGATCGCGTCTCCGTTGAACGCTTCGAGATCGATATAGAACGATTCGCCGTTCCCGAGTCCGATGGCAACGCCGAGCGGAGCCGATTTGTCGTAGGCGCTGGCCTTTTCATTCTTGGTTGCATCGTTGACATGGACGGCGAAACTAGTGTTTTCGAACAATCGGCGCACGAGAGCGTCCAGTGCGCCGCGATCCGAGATGACGGAATATCTGGTCTCGACCCGGTTGCCGGCTGAGGCGACAAAAAGGCCGCCGGCCGAACCGTCGCCGGCTCCGCGTTCGGCATCGGCGCCGTCCGCAAATTCGTTGGTAAGTGTCTTGAACTCAAGCTCGCGGAATAGCTCGTAGGCCAGTCTACGGTCGGGAGCCGACGCTTTGAGGTCGTCCAACTTCACGTCGATCGGCACTTCGCAGTGGACCGTCGCCAGTTCGAGCGACTGCAGGATGATGTCTCGGTTGTTCTGCAAGCTCTCGCGATACGTTTTGTGCGTGATCTTGTCGGCATTATCCATGGCGCCCAAGGCCGAGCCGTATTCGAGAACGAGCTTCAGCGCTCCTTTCTCGCCGATGCCGGGAGCGCCGGGAATATTATCGACCGCGTCGCCCATCAGCCCGAGCAGGTCGATGATCTTGTCCGGAGGCACGCCGAATTTGTTCCTGACCCATTCTTCGTCGCACCATTCGATGGGGGGCACGGGAACTTTGCGTTTGAGATTCTGGGAATTTTGCCGCATCGCGATCACATACGGATCGCGGACGAGCTGGCAGAGGTCCTTGTCGTTCGAGACAATGACCGCCTGCATCTTCTGTTTCTCACATTCGCGGGCGAGTGTGCCGATGATGTCATCCGCCTCGTAGCCGTCGAGCTTCAATATCGGGATGTTGAAAGCCTCGCAGACGCGCGTAATGTATGGAAGCTGGGATGCGAGCTCGTCGGGCATCGCTTCGCGATTTGCTTTATACGCTTCGAATGAATCGTGACGGAATGTCGGCGCGGCGGTGTCAAATACGGCTGCGATATATTCGGGCCGCTCATCATTGAGCAGCTTGCGGAGCATATTCGTGAATACGAACACGGCCTGGGTGACCTGGCCTTTGCTGTTGCGCATAGGCTCTTGGCGCATACCCATCGGAGCGAAGAACGCCCTGAAAATGTGCGACATCGCGTCGATCAGAAAAACTCTCTTCATTTATGACGATATTAGCACGACGGCTTGTTTCGGCTAATCTGACCGGGCCGTGCCCTGCAAATAAACGTGCCAACTCAGTTGTTCTCGTATATCATCAGAAAAAGCGGAACCTGCACGAATAACGCAGCGGAGATATTCTATGCGTATACAGACAGCACTATTCGTTGTGGCGGTAACTATCGCCGCTGCCGCAGCCGGCTTGGCACAGACGCGTACGGTGACGAATGCAGACCTTGCTAAATATCGCGAGGCTCGTATCGCCGCCGAGCGCGAACTGCGGGAGAATTATCGCGAACTCGGATTCCCGTCGCCTGAGGAACTTGAGCGGCGCAGCGTGGAATCGGCCCGTCAATTGAGCGACTTAGCAGCGAAGCTGCGGACGGAAAGACTGGCCGAGGAGAGCGCGGCCGTCGAACGCGAACGCATCCGGGCCGCCGTGTCCGCGGGCCGCCAGGCTATTGTTGTCGTCACTGTGCCGGGACAGGAGCCCTACTTCGTTTGGAGCTACGTCCGTCCGCCGTGGCCGCTGACTCGCGGTTACCAGCAGCCGGGATATGCTGCCGGCGGACAATTTTGGCCGACGGGGCCAAGGACGCCGTCGCAGCCTCTGTTCGTACCTGGCCGTCGTTAGCGGAGCGGCCCGTCGAAGATGAATATGATGAAAGAAGGTTGGGAAGCCGTCATCGGCATGGAGATCCATACGCAGCTCGCCACCGTGACGAAGATTTTCTGCGGCTGCAGGGTCGAGACCGGCGGCGAGCCAAATTCGAATACATGCCCGGTCTGTCTCGGGCTGCCGGGAGCGCTGCCGGTGCTGAATCGCCGCGTGATCGAGCTCGGTGCGAGGGCGGCGCTGGCCCTCGGGCTCGAGATACAGGAGACATCAGTTTTTGCACGCAAGAATTATTTCTATCCTGACCTGCCGAAGGGATATCAGATATCGCAGTACGACAGGCCGTTCTCGGCGAATGGAAATCTGACGATCTTAACGGCCGAACGCGACGAACACGGGCGCCCGGTCGAATGGCGTCCGATGACCATCCACATCCAGCGTTTGCACCTAGAGGAAGACGCTGGCAAGAACGTGCACGAAGGACTGCCCGACACCGACAAGTATTCCTATATCGATCTTAATAGGGCCGGTACTCCGCTCGGCGAGATCGTGACGAGTCCCGATTTTCGCACCTCGTGGCAGGCGTTTGATTATGTTAATCACGTTCGACAGGCACTCCGGTGGGTCGGGGCCAGCGACGCAGATATGGAGAAGGGAAATCTTCGCTGCGAGGCGAATGTATCGGTGCGACGCGTGGGCGAGAGCGGATTTAACAACAAGGTCGAGCTCAAGAACCTCAACTCGGTCCGATTTATGCAAAAGGCGATCGAATACGAGATCGAGCGGCAGATAGCTGCTCACGAATCGGGCGAAGGCGTGAATCAAGAAACTCGGCTTTGGGATGAGAAGAACGGGCAGACCCGCGCGATGCGTTCGAAAGAGGACGCGCACGACTATCGTTATTTTCCCGAGCCGGACCTCCAGCCTCTCAGAGTACCGGCTGAGTTCATAGAGCGGACGCGAGCCGAGATGCCTGAGATGCCGGATACGATGCGCGACCGGTTCATCGCGACCTACGGGCTGTCGTTCGCCGATGCGACCCAGCTTACGGCCGACCGGGAGACGGCCGAGTTCTTCGAAACATCGGCGAGGATATCCGCGGATCCGAAAACCTCGGCCAACTGGATGCTTGGCGAGATGACGCGAGAGCTGAACGCCTCGGGCAAAACAGCGGGCGAGTCGCTTGTAACGGCCGAAGACCTGGCAGAGCTGATCTCGATCGTGGGAGAGGGCAAGATCAATAACAACCAGGCGAAAGAAGTTTTCGCCGAGATGTTCGCGACCGGGAAGGCCGCGCCGGAGGTGATCTCCGAGAAAGGTTTCGAACAAGTATCGGACGCATCCGCGATCGAGAAGATCGTGGACGAAGTGATCGCCGCCAATGCCGGGCAGGTCGAAGCATACCGGAGCGGCAAGACGGCTCTGCTCGGATTCTTTGTAGGCCAGGTGATGAAGGCGTCGCAGGGCAAGGCGAATCCGAAACTGGTGAATGAGATCCTGGCCCGTAAGCTCTAGCGTCCGGGAAGTAGGAGGGCTCGTGATGAGGTATTTATTGATCGTCGCGGCGGCGGCCGTGCTGGCCGCGGTTTCGTCGGCGCAGACCACGCTTCAGACGGCTGCAGAACTCGAAGCCGAGCGTTCGCGAAGCCGTGCAGGTGAAGGCGACCTCAATCAGCGGATGGATGATATGCGCCGGCTCGATTCGCGGCTGCGCAACCTGAGCCGGACCGGCACCACGATCGAAACTCCCCAACTGACCAAAGAGCAACGCGAGCGCGTGCTCGCGATGCGCCGAGTCGATCCGGCTTCGGTCGAGAGCTATATCGCATTTATCAAGTCCCCGAACTCGGGCGTTTTCAAGATATTCCCCGATCTCGAATGCGTAACGGCCAAGGTGGTCAAGCTGGATGGCGACTGCCGCGAGTTTGTCCCGGAGAGCAGCCATTTCTCGTTCCGTCAGCGTGGTTACGGCCCTGCTCTTTACCATGATCTCGGATCTGCGGGGGGCATCTTCCGATCGCGCGGACTGCTGACGCAGGGCGTATTCGCCGACCTAGGCGACATTCCGATCGAGTCATTGACAAAGGCGTCGCCGGAACTGGCGCCGCTCGCGGCGATCGTGCCTGCGGCGAATTTTTCGGAGGCAAGATCAGCAGCGGCGTCTTATTCGCAGGGCGTCACTGCCGGCGACCTCAAGCTCGCGGACACGGTCGAGCCAAAGGAAGGCAATACATACGGATTCCGGATAATTGCTTATCGGATCGCAAACGCATTTCCGCCGCCGACAGAAGCCACCGGAATAGACGAACTGCAATTGATGAGCCTCGAATATGATAAACGAGCCGATCTGCTGGTGGTGTTTCGGGTCGTCAAGCAGGAAGCGAACGGCGGACTTGTAGTAGTATGGCGTGAACTCGATCGACGCGAAGCTCCGAAGATCAAATTCGGCAAGGGCGAGACACCGGCCGATATACGTCCCGCTGAGCCAAAGACAAGATGAATGATAGTTCGACAAAGCTAAGCGGCAGATGTGCGGTCGTGACCGGCGGCTCGAAAGGCATCGGTCTCGCCATCGCAACAAAGCTCGCGGAGGCCGGTGCGAAGGTGTTCGTTTGCGGGCGCAGCCGCACTGCGGTCCGCGACGCCGTCGGGCTTCTCGGTGAACGCGGTAGCGCTTTTGGCGAGGCGTGCGACGTTCGGAGCGAAGAACAGGTCCGGCAGATGCTTGACGAAGCAATTCGGCAGATGGGAGGCATAGACATCCTCGTCAATAATGCGGGCATCGGGATAATGGGAAAGACCGTCGAGGAGATCTCAGGCGACGAATTTCGCCAGACGATCGAGACCAATCTGCTTGCTGTCTTTTACACCTGTCATTACGCGATACCTGCAATGCGGGTGGGAGGCGGCGGTTATATCATTAATATTTCAAGCCTTGCGGGCCAGAATGCTCATCCGCGTATGGCAGCGTACAACGCTTCGAAATTCGGCCTCAACGGATTCTCCGAAGCATTGATGCAGGAGGTCCGGCACGACGGGATCAAGGTCAGCTATATCTGCCCCGGCAGCGTAAATACGTATTTTGGCGGCGATACGCCGTCTGCGGATAAGGCCTGGCAGCTCCAGCCCGAGGACATCGCTCAGGTCGTCCTCGATCTGCTTGAGATGGATCCGAGAGCGTTGCCCAGCAAGATAGAGATACGTCCGAGCCGGCCTCCGCGGTGATCGAGCCTCAGGCTGTCAGGTAAGAACATATCCGCGAGACCTTTGCCGTATCAAGCGGTTTCTGTATGAAATCGGCGCAGCCGAGCTCGAAGGCTCGCAGTCGGAGATCGTCGCCGCTTAGTGACGTAACGAGCACAACAGGGACGGCGGCGAACGTTTCCGATGCTTTTGCCGTTTCGACAAATTCCCAACCGTCCATAACCGGCATTTCGACGTCGGATACAATCAGGTCAGGGTGCCATTTACCTGAATAGAGAAGTTCGATCGCTTCTGCGCCATTCGACGCATCGATCGTTCGAAATCCGGCCTTGTCAAATAGCTTTGAGGATGCCCGTCGGACGGTGGCGCTGTCATCGACGAGGAGAACCAGCGGCTTTGCACGTGAGACAACTGCGGTCTCAGAAACCTCTCCCTTGACCGGTATCTTCAATATGAATTCCGTGCCGCGATTTGGGGTCGAGCGGATGCGGATGCTACCGCCTAGCCTCTCGATGCTTTGCTTGACAATGCTCATCCCGATGCCGCGGCCGGCGTTCAGACTGAGTGATTCGGCTGTGGTCAGTCCTTTGTTAAAGATCAGCTCAAGAGCGCTTTTGTCCGACATCGAGGCGGCCTGTTCCGCGGTGATGGCGCCATCGGCCAGAGCCTTTGCCTTGATCCGGTCGGGCGATAGCCCGCGGCCGTCATCATTGACGATCAGCCTGACACCGTCGGGCGACTGTTCGATCCGCACCTGGACCGTACCTTTCTCGGGCTTTCCGATCAGCCGTCGGGTCTCCGGCGGCTCGATGCCGTGAACGACCGCATTCTTGAGCAAATGTATGAGCGGCTCGACGAGGTCGTCGATCAGGAGCGTGTCCACTTCGATATCGCCGTTCAGGAGTTTCAGAGCGGCACGTTTGGATTCCTCCTGGCACGTCACGTGAACAGCTCGATTGAGCCTGGTCTCGATCGTGCCGAACCGCTGCATTCTCACTCCGCGAAGCCGTGTGCCTAATTCGAAACCGAGCTTGGCGGCTGCTGCGGTGACTGTGCCGATGTCTTGGGGAGCTGAGCCATCCTCACCTGACATCAACGAGAGTATCGTCCGGTGATACTCTGCCAATTCGCCTGAGAGCCGTATGAGTTCGTCAAGCCGGTCGAGCGATACGCGTACGATCGGATTTGGCCGCTTGGGCGTTTTCGGCTCGGTCGGGCGGCGTTGGCCATGCCCGTTTGCTGCAAACGCGCGTTCGCCGATGGTTTTGTACGTTCCGCTGTCTATGGCTTTGAGGACGGCGTCGAACTCGGGGCCTAAGTCAGCGTGGGCTTCGCCGGAACTTTCAAGTCCGACGATGGCGCCCATCTGACGAGCGGCGGTTCCCAGAAGTTCGATCACGGCCGCCGGCGTTTCCGATCGAAGCTCGACCATCCGGTCGAGCAGGTCCTCCATCCGGTGTGCCAGGCGCGACGCTTCGGCCAGGCCGACTATACCGGCCGAGCCCTTGAACGTGTGCGCGTTCCTGCGGATCTCCCAAAGGGCGGTCTGGTCGCCGGGCGATGAACTCAATTCCGAGAGATGAGCCGAGATGTTAGCCAACAATCCTTCGGCCTCGGATCTGAAAATATCCAGCGTTTCTTCGTCCAGCTCGAATTGTTCCTCGGGCGCGGGAGCAGGCGGTTCGGGTTCTGACTTGTTGTCGAGTCCGCCGAATGACGAATCGAGGAGTTGTTCCATCTCAGAGGCGAGGTCGCCCGTTCTGAGCGGTATATCCAGCAGCTCGGCCTCAACACCCGCGATCAGGTCGAGCACCGAATATGCCGTATCGCCAAGCGGTGTCCTCGTAGTGAAAAGCCCATCGAGCGCGGCTTCGCAAGCGTCGATCCGCGAGACCAGCACGCTTTCGCCAAGCTGTTTCGCGCTTTGCTTGAGGTCGCGCAGACAGCGTGCAGCCTCGGCGATCTCCGTAGTGCCGCCGCCGCCTTGAGCGACTATCAGCAATCCGGAACGCGCCGAGGCAAGCAGCGGTTCAGCTTCTTCCAGTAATTTGTGAACGGTATCGGGTGTCATGCGGACAGGCCAACGCAGGCCGACCCGATTATTCTACAACGCTTTCCTTCGGATCGAGATAGGTATCCAGCGCCTTCATCAAAGTTTCCGGGCCGAAAGGCTTTGTAATGTAACCGGTGCAGCCGGCCATACGGCCGCGAACCTTGTCGAAAAAGCCGTCCTTGCCTGATATCATCACGACCGGAACATTTGCCGCCGTTTCGTGCGAACGGATCATTTTGCAGACCTGATAGCCATCCATACGCGGCATCGCGATGTCAAGCAGTACAAGGTCCGGCGTGAAGTGCTCTAGTGCTTCCATCGCCTCGACACCGTCCGCCGCGCATATGACTGTGTGGCCCGATTTCTCGAGCTTGTTCGAGATCAGCTTGCGTACAGTAGCCGAGTCGTCAACCACCAGGATCGCACATCCGCGCGGCATCGACTCGTAAGCTTCGGCTTGTCGTCGCATATCCTCGAGACGCAGCGACAGAGCATTCAGCTGTCCGGCAAGTATCACGTCCGATGGGTCGAGCCTTGCAGCTTCCTGAAAGTAGCTCATCCCGCGATCGTAGTTCTTGAGATTGAAATGGCCGATGCCGAGATCCTTTAGCTCCTGTGCCGAGAACTCGCGGAGGTTCCATTCCGCTTCCATCTTCATCACCGATGCATGCATCGCACTCGGATCAACGGGAGCTGCGTTGAGCAGCATTTCGATGTCGGAGATGGTCGTGACCGCTCCGCACTCGACGCATTTGAAAGCGTTGTTCTCGGTCGCTGCGGAACAAAATACACACGTTGCACCGGGCTCCCGTTCGGCAAGGTCACCGGCAGAGAATTCCACGGTCTCGGCTGTCGGGGACGCGGCTTCTTCGGCAGACGTCCTGGCTTCATAGGTCTTGTAGGCTTCAACCGCCCACGGAGGCGCTTCCTCGGAATGGGCCTCGGTGTCGCTCTCCGAGACAATGGGCTCTTCGGCACGCTCGGAAGCGGCTTCAAACGATGGTTCCGGAGCTTCATTAGCCTCGGGCTGATCAGATACGAAGCTTTCCGCATCCGAGTCGAGATCGACTTCGGCGGGCGTTTCGTCAGCCGCAGCCTCGTAGGAGTCTGCTTCGGGCTCATTCGCCGGATCTGATTCTGCCGCAGGTTCTGCCGCAAAATCCTCAGGTTGGACAAATATCGTATCGCCATCGACAAATGTCACCTCGGCCGATACCTCCTGCTCGTCAGCAGCAAATTCGTCGCTTGCCACTGAAACTCTATCATCGGAAGCGAGCCCGACTTCTACGTCGTATTCGACCTCGTCAAGCGTCGGCTGCTCGGGCGTCTCGGCGATCGTTTGCCAGGGTTCGGTCTCGTCTGACGCGGCCTCAGCAGCAGTAAATTCGCGCTCGTCCGCGTGTCCGAGAAATTCATCGTTTGATGTTTCGGCCGACATATCGGCCTGTTCGGAGGCGTTATCGGCGTCATCTGCGGCCTCAACCACTTCAACGACCTCGACGACCTCTTCTGCACCATTCTCTCCAGCAGCTTCTGCGGCCGGTTCGGAGACTTCTTCAACGGCTTCCACGGCGGTCGCGGCTTTCATCGCATCAAGAAACTCGAATGTCTCGGCAGCACCGCTATTGGCAGGATCTAGCGTCACGACACGCTCGAACGACAGACGCTTCTCTTCGAAAGTGCTCGACAGGTGGCCGCGGAGCATCCACGCTCGCGTATCTTCGAGGTTGGCGTTCAAATACTCGTCCAACAGAGCTACAGCCTGGTCCCATTCGTCGTTGACAGCCATTTCTACCGCTTGGCCGAACGTCCTTTCGCGGCGCCGCGACTCGATGCCCTCGACAGCCAGCTTTGCTTCGGCGTTGTCAGGATCGATCGCCAGTACGCGACCCAAAAGACTCTCTTTCAGCTCGTCGGTCTCGGCCATCGAAGCCTTCCAGAACCAAGCCATCTCGCACTGCTCGTCATTCTCAACGGCACGAGTGAAAAAATCGGCAGCGGCTTCGCTGTTGCCTTCTTCGAGCGAAAGAATGCCGCGCTGAACGAACGTTTTCGCGATCAGCGACCTCGTCGAGGCTTCCCATTCGAGAGCCCTTTCGTTGGCAGGATCGACCCGAAGTGCATTCTGCAGGAACGCGAGAAGTTCTTCCGGATATTCGCTTATCGAAGCAAGCCACATCCAGGCATCTAAATTGTCCGGATCGGATTCTGTGACAGCATTGAGGCAGGTTCGGGCTTCGCTGCGGTTGCCCGCTCGGGCGAATTCGATGCCGCGTCGCAGGTTCTCGGCGGTCTGTGGGTCTTTGGTGTCGCGGACTGCGGCTGCGGAATTGATCTCAGCGGGAGACCAATTGACTGATGGTTCGATTTCTAGTCTCATAGGGTTGTATTCTTACCGGTAGATTTTTTGGCGAGCTCGAGCGAAGCTCCGGGATCGGGACCAGAAGGCGCGACGGTCCCACCTGGCAATAGGCAACGCGAATGCCAAACGAACAGATCGGCAGCGACCTGAGCCTTTGAGTGCGAAACGCCGTAAAACATTGGCCCGGAACGATCTCGGGCATCGGGCACGGCCTGCCGGCAGATAAATGTAAGTGCAAAGTTGTGACAAAAAATGGCACCTAGCGATTACAAAAAAGTGTCATAGATAGCGATGTCGGATGGATCAAGATCGACCGATATTCTAGTTATCGGGGCGGGCCCTGCGGGTCTGTCGGCGGCTATATGGGCCCGCGATCTCGGGCTTCGGTGTACTGTCATCGATGCCCGGCCCGAGCCCGGCGGCCAGCTCAACAGTATCTTTTCTCCGATCCGCAATTATCCGGGCATCGAACAGATAGAGGGGCCTCGACTTGCGAACGATATGATGCTTCAGGCCCGTCGCGCCGGGGCCGATCTCATATTCGGCGAGGCGGTCGTTTCGATACGAGCGCCCGAGCTTGCCGTATTGACGGCAAGCGGTTCTGTTTTGAATACGAAGGCGATAGTTGCAGCTACAGGTGTAAGGCGACGACGGCTTTGCGTCCCCGGCGAATCAGAATATTTAGGCCGCGGCATCCTTGATTCTGGGGCAAAACGTGCCGGCGAACTCGGCGGCAGCCGTGTAACGATCATCGGCGGCGGCGACGCCGCGATCGAGAATGCGGTACTGCTGGGACGTGCGGGAGCTATCGTCACGGTGATACATCGAGGAGCGGAATTCTCTGCCCGCGATGAATTTCTCAACCCTGCGGAGCGGCTCGCTAGCGTCACACTTCTTCGTGAGTCGAATGTACTGAGAATATTGGGTGACGACCGTGTCACTTCGGTCGAGGTCGCAGGAGCCGACGGGCTGCCGGTGAAAATCGACACTAACGCTGTGCTCATACGCATTGGGTGGGAGCCGAACTCCGATCTGCTTCGCGAACATGTGCGGCTGGACGAACGAGGCTATGCTATCACTGATAAAGTAGGCAGAACCGACGTCCCGGGTATCTATGCTGTCGGCGATGTCACCTGCCGCGAGGCCCCGACCATCGTGACCGCAGCGGGTGCGGGAGCTGCCGCAGCTAAAGCCATCTACAGCGATCACTTCACGCCCGGGTCATAATCAACTCGCATTCCTGCGACGGCAGAATTTTTGGATTCCTCTCCATTTTTTTGAAGTCCCGCCTCGCTCGGCTACGCCAAAGGGAACGTCTGGCCCGCACAAATCAGCGATTTCTACGTCCGGAATATGCAAATGCTTGCATAAATCAGCCGGAATTATGATACATTTGGTTAACATCGTCTTAGAGGAAGCAAAGGGTCCGAGATGGCACACTAGATGCCTCTAATTCGGTGGATCAGCCATTTAGTCTATTTTTCAATTTGAACTCAGCCGACGGACCGCCCAAAGCGGCAGTCCGAAAGCTTTACCTTACCAGGAGGAAAAATGAAGAAAGCAGCTCTACTGAGGGGTTGGCTCACATTCATTGCCCTTGCTGTCGCAATGGCGTCGACCGGTTTTGCCCAAACGGGCAGCACATCGGTCAGCGGCGGTGTGACCGACCAGCAGGGTGCCGTGATCGCGGGCGCGACCGTTAAACTTTTGGATCCCGAAAAAGGATTCAGCCGAACCGCCACAACGAGCGGTTCCGGAACATTCTCATTCTCCAATGTGCCGCCGGGTGTTTATACCATCGAGGTCGAAGCCAACGGATTCAAGAAGCTCGTGCTCTCGAACGTTCAGGCTCTCGTTGATAAGCCGACCACGGTTAGCATCAACATGGAGGTAGGTGCGGTGACCGAAGTGGTCAACGTGGCCGGAGGTGAGCTTGAGTCGATCGTCAATAAGACGGAAGGATCGCTTGGCAACAACTTTGTCTCGCGTCAGATCCAGGAGCTGCCGCTGGAAGGCCGCAACGTCGGTGACCTGCTCAGCCTGCAGCCGGGCGTTACGCTTGACGGTTCAGTCACGGGCAGCCGCAGCGACCAGGCGAACATCACGCTTGACGGCGTGGACGTCAACGATCAGCAGAACGGTACGGCATTTACGCCCGTTCTGCGTGTGACGCCTGATTCGGTTGACGAATTTCGCGTGACGACGACCAACGCGGACTCAGCACGAGGACGTTCGTCAGGTGCGCAGATCTCGCTTTCGACCAAATCGGGCACCAATGAGTTTCACGGAGCTCTCTACGAATATCACCGAAACACGGTGACGACGGCTAATGATTTCTTCAACAATCAGAATGGCGTCGAACGTCCGAAGCTTATCCGCAACTTGTTCGGCGGACGAATCGGCGGCCCGGTCGTCAAGAACCGGTTCTTCTTCTTTTACAATTACGAAGGACTTCGCGAAGCACGCGAGACCGGCGTGACGCAGATCGTACCTTTGGCCAGCCTCGGTCAGGGCAGTGTTAAGTTCAGGTCGAACACCGGCGTCGTAACGACTCTAACGGCCGCTCAGATCAATGCATTGACCACCAACGGACAGCCCGGCGGCACTCCTGTCGTCGATGTCAATCCAGCCTCATTGGCAGTGCTTGCCAGTGCAGCTTCGAGGTATCGTGCAAATGACTTCACAGTGGGCGACGGACTCAATACAGCCGGCTTCCGTTTCAATGCCAAGGTCCCGTCGTCGAACAATACCCATACGGCACGCATCGACTGGAAAGTGACCCGCGACGAGAAGCACACCGTTTCCTTCCGCGGTATTTTCCAGGATGACTATTTTGACGGCGTCCAGGCATTTCCTGATACGTCGGCGAGCCGTAGGATCAGCCGTCCTTTCGGCACCGTCGCTTCGCACACTTGGCTGATCAGCAACAATTTGATCAACAATTTCCGTTGGGGATTCACGCGACAAAAGTTCAAAGATACGGGCGATTCTACCGGTGACGCGATCTCGTTCCGCGGCGTATTCTCGCCTGCCAACTATGCGTTCCCGTTCACGCGTCGCACCGATACGCAGAACTTCGTTGATGATTTCACTTGGATCAAAGGCGACCATACGCTGCAGTTCGGCGGCAATATCCGTATCGTACGCAATTTCCGCAGCGACGAGTCGAGGACGCACGATCGTGCGATCATCAACCGATCGTTCTTTGCAGGTTCGGGCAACGTATTGACGAATCCGATCCTCAATACTCAGAATCCGAACACGGGATCTAACTACACGATCGCCAGCAGCGACGTGCTTTCGACACGGGACGCGATGGCGGCCGTGCTCGGGCGTTACTCGCAGTACACTTTCTATTCCAACTATCAAGCCAACGGACAGCGTCTGCCTCTCGGGCAGCCCGTCATCCGAAGGTTCGCGACAGAGGAATACGATATGTACGTGCAGGACGCGTGGCGTATACGCAAGAACCTCAATCTTACTTTCGGCGTCCGTTATGGCCTGAGCCGTCCGGTCTATGAGACCCAAGGTTATCAGGCTAAACCGACGATCGGACTTGAGGAGTATCTGCGGCGGCGTATCAATGCTTCGAATGCAGGCCAGAACTACGGTATCGTTGACAGCGAAAAGATCGTTGTTGACCTGGCAGGTCCGAAGAATGGCAAAGGCAACGTCTATCCCTGGGACACGAACAATTTCCAGCCGAACGTTGCTGTCGCCTGGTCGCCTAACTTCAAGAGCGGATTCCTTAAGAATCTCTTTGGAGCTAACAGTGCCTCGGTCTTCCGCGGCGGATTCCGCATCACGAACGACTACTTCGGGCAGGCTCTGGCAGTGAACTTCGACTCGAACAACACCCTTGGCTTCGCATCGCAGCTCGGTATTTCGGCCAATACCTTCAACGTTTCGACCAATCCGGGCCCGCTGTTCACTGGATTTAGCCAATCGGTCCGCAGCTTGCCGCTGCCTCCGGGAGGCTCGATCGCTAATCAGATAGTATTCCCGCAGGCTCAGCCGCTTGATGATCAGCGTCGTATCGAGGGTTCGCTCGACAGCAACCTCGTATCGCCGATCAACTATCAATGGAACGTCACCTACGGCCGCGAGCTGCCGGGTAAGTTGTACGTCGAGGTTTCCTATATAGGACGCCTGGCGCGCCACTTGCTGGCTTCGCGCGACATCATGACGCCGAACAACATCAAAGACCCGGCCTCGGGCCAGACGTGGTATCAGGCAGCGACCATACTCGAAGAGTATCGCCGACGCAGGACGCCGGTCGGACAGATCCCGAACCTTCCGTTCTTTGAGAATATGTTCCCCGCGGGTTCGCTCGATGCACTGCTCTTCGGAGCCGGCCTCAGCAATACGCGGGCCGCATATGGATTCATGGCTACGGACGATACTCCGGGCTGTGTCGGAGCGCCGCTCTTTGGGTGCTACGAGGTCGGCAACGACTGGACATACCTGCAGGATGTTCTTGACCAGTATATGCCGTCGTTCGGCGGGCGCCGACTGTTCTATAACAGACAGTATGGAGCTCTGTCGGCCTACGGCACGATCGCGGGTTCGGACTATCACGGTATGACCGCGAGCATTCGCCAGCGCTACAAAGGGCTGACGTGGGACCTCAACTACACATTCGCCAAATCGATCGACGATGCCTCAGGCGTCCAGACGAGCGGCGTGTACGGGTCAGCTTTCATCCTGAATGCACTGCGTCAGAGGGATAACCGTGCCGTTTCGGATTTCGACGTGCGCCACATCATTAACGTGAACGGCGTGTTCGAACTCCCGTTCGGCCGAGGAAAGACGTTCCTGCGCAATATGTCGCGTCCGCTGGACGCGGTATTTGGCGGCTGGCAGCTCAGCTCGATCTTCCGCTTCAATACCGGCTATCCGATCACGGACGGCATGGTCGATGTGGCGGGCTGGCCGACGAACTGGAACGTAAGAAGTTACGTCGCTCGCATCCGTCCGATCTCGAGCTCGCCGACCAAGAACGGCGGTTCGAATCCGGGCAAGGTGCCGAACCTGTTCAGCAACTTGACAGCCGCGTATCAGAGCTTCCGCGTTGCCAACCCCGGTGAGACGGGCGACCGCAACCAGCTCAGGTATCCGAGCTATATCGTGCTCGATCTCGGCATCGCTAAGACGTTCAAGACACCTTGGAACGAGAAGCACAAGATCCAGATCCGTGCCGACGGGTTCAATGTAACGAACACTCAGCGGTTCACGGCTGCAGACACCATCTTTGGCCTCGACCCGTATCGTGATACGCCGTCGTCCACATTTGGGAACTTCAGCTCGATCCAGGGCAGCCCGCGTGTGTTCCAATTCGCCATCCGTTACGACTTCTAGTAGTTACGAGATGCATTAATGGAGAGGGCCGGCTGCGATGCCGGCCCTTTTCCTATTTTGGAGTATTGTCTTTTATGTACCTTTCGATCTTGTCGCGTTCGGGATATTTCGGCATTTTCTCGAGGAACAACCTATATTCGCGGACGGCCCGGTCCTTGAGGTTTGCTGCGTTATATAATTGTGCGAGTCTCAAATGCAGTTCCGCCTTTCCCGCCGGATCCAGTTCGATCGCTTTATTCAAATAGACCACAGCCTTTGAGCCTTTCTTGTTCTGCAGATAGGCTTCGCCCAGATAGTGGTTGACATCTGCATTATCGGGCTCGGCGGCGACGGCCTTTTCGAGCATATCGATCGAATTGTCGAACTGCTTCTGTTCGAGATATAGTTTGCCAAGATTGAGCAAGGCCGGAAGGAAATCGGACTTTAACGCCAAGGCGGCCTTATAGGAAGATTCGGCGTCGGCATATTTCGATTTGAGAAAGAGGACGTTGCCGAGCTCGGTGTGGGCAACATAGTCTTTCTCATCGTCGCGGATGATCTGGCGGAGCAACTTTTCTGCTTCATCGAACTTTTTGGCCTTGATGCCGGCGAGTGCTCTTTCAAGCAGTCGATTGCCGTCCTCAGATCGCGGATAGCTGTCGGCGAGCTTGACGACACCGGCACCGGTGCGTTCCACGATCTCCATCTGTGCGGCGGTAACTATCAGGTCGGCGCGATTGCCGAGCGGCGGTCCGTTCAAGGTAGCCATAGACTGCCGGTGGACCTCCTGGCCGTCGACGTCAACCACCAGCGTGACGCCGGAGCGAGGAATGCCGCTGAAATTGAATCCGCCGCGATTCTTAGAGTTGGTCCGGGCGAACGTGACGCCGTTCACAAGCACGCTTACGGTAATTGTGTGCGGGCGGGCCTCATTGAGTCCTTGTACCGTGACGGTGCCCGATAGCGTGGCATCGACCAATCCCATCGAAGTGTTGCCGGGCCTGACGCCGATATAGGTCGGCAGCCCGCTTTGCTGCCTTGACTCGTCGTCCTGCCCGAGGACCGGCGATACGAACACAAAGGCCAAAACGCATAGGATCGAGAATTTCTTTGACATATCAAATGGCTCCCTGATGAAACGTATTATTTCATCAGTAGATGCCAACCGAATGACGTTGTCAAGAAATCACCAGATGAACGGATCAGCGTGCGGCGAAGGAATCATTGCCGGTGATGTCGGCCAGGTGGCGCGTATCGTTGATGGCGAGGACGCGGATATTTCGCCGATTGCGTATCTCAAATCGCCCGACGCCGCAGTTTGACGTGACGATCCACGGTGTGCTCTTGGTGCCGCTATGGATAGCTCCCATCAGATAAAGCGTCAGAAAGCAGATAGCGCCGGTGTGAGAGAATACCGCGATCCGTTCGCCCTGGTGGAGCCTAATGATGTCGTTGAGTTTAGCCGTGGCACGGCGGAGCAGGTGACGATAGCTCTCGCCTCCTGAGATCACGTGATCTACGTTGCGGTTGACGAGTGCGTAGTAATCCTTAGGATGCTTTTCGCGTGATTCGTCGAACGTAAGCCCCTCGAGCACGCCGATGTGACGCTCGCGAAATGCCGGAGTGGCATGGACCGGCAGCGAAAGCAACTCGGCCAACGGACGTGCGGTCTCGATCGCTCGCGGCAGGTCGCTCGAATAGATATGACGAATGCCCTCGTTTGCAAGGTATTTTGCCGTGGTCTCGGCCTGACGACGCCCGAGGTCTGAGAGCGGCGTCGGCCCGTGTCCGCCAAAACGCCCTTCGGCGTTTCCGTCAGACTGGCCGTGACGTACCAAATATAAGCGTGTAGGAGGCGGCATACCTTATGCAGCGACGGCTTCTGCCTTGAGTTTCTCCGTCTGGTAATGCGTGCGAAGTGCGTCGATGAACTCATCAAGCTGTCCGTCAAGTACAAGGTCGAGCTGATGGACCGTCATCCCGATCCGGTGGTCGGTGACGCGATTTTCCTTGAAGTTATAGGTCCTTATCTTTTCGCTGCGATCGCCGGAGCCGACCATCGATCTTCGTTCGGCGGACAGGGCGTCGTGCTGTTTCTGCTCCTCGATCTCCTGCAGCCGGGCACGGAGCACTCGCATCGCTTTCTCGCGATTCTTGATCTGTGATTTCTCGTCCTGCATCGATACGACAACGCCCGTCGGCAAGTGCGTGATGCGTACGGCCGAGTAGGTGGTATTGACCGATTGGCCTCCGGGGCCCGAGGAACAGAACGTATCGATCCTGAGATCGTTTTGGTCGATCTGTACATCGACCTCCTCGGCCTCGGGCAATACGGCAACCGTGATCGCCGACGTATGTATGCGGCCGCTCGATTCGGTAGCAGGTACACGCTGAACACGGTGAACGCCGCTCTCGAACCGCAGCTTGGAATACACGTTGTCGCCCTCGATCATCGCGACCGCCTCTTTGATGCCCCCGACGCCGGTGTCCGACGCCTCCATCACCTCCATTCGCCAGCCCTGCCGCTCGGCGTATCGTGCGTACATTCGCAGTATCTCCGACGCGAAAAGGGTCGCTTCGTCGCCGCCGGTGCCGGCACGTATCTCGAGAATGACGTTCTTCTCGTCATTGGGGTCACGGGGGAGCAGCAGCACTTTTAGCTCTTCTTCGGCGGCGGGCAGGCGCTCTTCGATCTCGGCGATCTCCATCGAGGCCATCTCACGCATATCACTATCGTCGGCGGCCGCGAGCAGGTCGCGCGCTCCGGCGAGGTCTTCCTGCATCTTCTTGACCTCGCGATATTTAGCTACGATCTCGCCCAGGCTGCGGTGTTGTTTCATCAGCTTGGCGTAGGCCGACATATCGGACATGAACTCGGGCTGAGAGATCTGCTCGGTCAACTCCTCGTAACTTTTTTCGATCTGTTCTAACTTTTCAAACATATTTGTTCACGGCCGGGCCTGATATGAACAAGCCGATAGACGATGTCGTTCCCGGTGCTTTCCACGGCACTCTTGCTGTAATTCCTTACGCGGGCTCGGGTTCGAGTTTGAGCGATTCGTCAAGAGCTCGGATCGCGACCTCGAGTTGTTCCGAGTCGGGCTCCTGCGTGGTCACGTTCTGCAGCCAGAGCCCGGGTTTGGTCATCAGCTTGAATATCGCACCTGATTCTTTCTTGGCGGCATAGCGAATTACTTCATACGAAAGGCCGGCGACAAGCGGCATCAGAGCTATCCTGACAACGAAATTGAGCCAAAGCTGGTCGAATTTGATCACTGAGAACAACACGATCGCGACAAGCATCACCACCATAAGGAACGATGTCCCGCATCGCGGATGCTGGCGTCGCTGTTCGCGTGCGTTCGCCACCGTTAGGTCGAGACCTTTCTCCCATGTAAAGACGGTCTTGTGCTCAGCACCGTGGTATTCGAACACGCGCCGAATATCTTTGAGATACGACATCGAGACGATCATTATCAGAAAGAAGATCATCCTGATGACGCCGTCGATCAGATTGAATGCGACCCAGGAGTGGGGCTTGACCTCCCATACATAGGCCTTTGCAACGGTGTACCACGCCGCATCGGAAGCTAGAGCAGGAGCTTCGGCCCAGCCCGCCGCTATGAATCCGATATTGGTCAGCACGAGCGGAGCTGCAATGAACAGAAGTATGTTGAACAACAAGGCAAAGATGATCGAGCCTACCGCGCTGGCCGACTGGCCGGCCTTTTTAGCTTTCGAGCCGCCGGGCATGACCACTGTTGCCCGTGCCTTTGTGAAGTTCTCGTCGGCGGTGCCGTCTGCGAGCGCCATCTCGCTTTCGATAGCGGCCTCGGTGGTAAGTTCACGCTGGGTCTCTTCGTGGTCTTCTTCCCAGATTCGCGCAGAGAAATTCAAAGCTTTAACGCCGAGTATCATCGACTGGACGAGCGTCGCCCCGCCACGCAGCACAGGCCACGACAGCCATTTGTAGCGGTCGCTCCACTTTGGCAGCGTCTCAGCAGTGGTCACGATCGAACCGTCCGATTTGCGGCAGGCAATAGCATAAGCAGACGGAGTTCGCATCATCACGCCCTCCATCACGGCCTGGCCGCCTACGATCAGGTCTCGCTCGACGGCAAAAACTGTGTGAACGAATCGAAGCAAACGAGATGGCTTTCTTATCTTCATACCGATACTGTGATACGCGTAAGGCATCCGCCGGATGCCTGAAATATTAACTACAATATTATCTTCGGAAACGCACCAACGCCGACCTTTTTATGCCGGACCGGCTGCGCTTCGAGCGCACCCGTAAGGTTCGGCCAAGGTCGGCGTCGGGTTGTATCTGGCTAATAGCGGTCGAGGTAAGTCCTCAAATCTCTATTTCGCCCGGGCTGTAAGCCGCCCGGCAGGTCTCAGCATCAATTCGCGGCGGCTGCGCCGCCACGCTGGTAACGTTTGTTGAACCGGTCAACGCGTCCCGCGGTATCGACGAGTTTCTGCTTGCCGGTAAAGAACGGGTGACACTCCGAACATATTTCGATGTGGAGTTCTTCGCCCATGGTCGAGCGGGTCTGGAAAGTGCTCCCGCAGGCACACGAGACCGTGATCTCGGTATAGTTAGGATGGATCTCTTGTTTCATAACCTTTTCCTTTCGCCGTAAATAAGCGATGCGCCGGTCTATGAGCGCAATCTATAACTATACGCCGACGGCACATTTTGGTCAAGTTTTGCGGCCCAGCCGCAGGCTGCTGCTTAGTATCGACGGCGGGATTCTGCTAAGATTCGAGTTTGTTTCCGACGGCGTAATTCCGTCATAGACGACCCGCGACAGATGAATAGTCTCGTATTCTCAAATATGCTGCATCGGCCCGCCCGCACGGCCGTAAGCGTTGTAGGCATCGGCGTCGGCATCCTGTTGATCGTATTTACGGTCGGGCTGGCCAACGGCAGTCTCCGCGAGCGTGCACAGCGTGAAGCGAACGTTGGCGCCGAGATCATGTTTCGAGCCTCGGGGAGCCGAGGCCTGAGCGGATCCGAAGCTCTGCGCCTCCCGGTCTCGAAGCGCAGTGATCTGAGTTCGATCGCAGGGGTCGAATCGGTGGTTCCTATCGCGCAGAACAGCGTTGCCGCGTCTGATACGAACACCGGTTCGCGTCTGATCGACGGGGTCGATCTCGATGACTATTCGAGGATATCCGGGCTTCAGATCGTAAAGGGCCGCGGATTCACGCCGGGAACTAGCGAGGCGATTTGCGACGCAGCCTGGCTGGCACAGAAACGGCTAAGCGTCGGTGCGAAGATCTCGCTTTACGAACGCGAATTCGAACTTGTCGGAGTTTACGAACCAAGCGTCGGTGCCCGTGTCAAGATACCGCTCGACACAATGCAGACACAGCTAGGCGGCGAAGGGCTCGCGTCGGCGTTCTTGATAAAGATAAAGCCCGGCGAGAGTGAAGATCAGGTAGCCGCCCGCATCCACGAGCGTTTCCCCGATAACCAGATACTGCTTACTCGCGACCTCGAGGAGCTGTATATGCAGGGCTTTCCGGCCCTAAACGTTTTTCTGAATGTGGTGATCGGCGTCGCAGGCGTGATCAGCGCTTTGATAATACTGTTGACGATGTACACGACCGTGACCGAGCGTACGCGTCAGATCGGCGTGCTCAAATCGCTGGGAATGTCGAATTTCAAGATCGCGTGGACGATAGTGCAGGAAGCGCTTCTGATCGGCGTGGGCGGCGTGTTGTTCGGCGTCCTTGCGACAGTCGTGCTGCGGTACGTGCTCGCCCAGTGGACAACTCTCACGGTCCAGATCGAGCCTTCGGTCGTGGGCAGCATATTGCTGGTCGGACTGCTCAGCAGCATAGTCGGGGCTCTCTATCCCGGACTCAGGGCCGCCAGGCTCGACGCCGTTGAGGCTCTTAGTTACGAATGAGCGATGCGGCCCGAGCCGGGCGCGTCAATCGCTGATCGCGGCGGCTACGCGGGCCAGCCCGGCGCCAAGGTTCCCGGTCAGGTGTATCCTCAGGGCACGACGCCCGCGGTCAATAAGCACCTGCAGATCGCCTCGAGCCTGAGCGGCGGCAACTACACCAAATGTAAAAGCTCTGCCCGGTACGGCCAGATCCTCGTCCGGGTCGGCAGTTATTTGCAGGAAAACGCCCGAATTCGGCCCGCCCTTGTACGCTTGTCCTGTCGAATGCAGAAAACGCGGCCCGAAACCGAGACAGGTTGCGTTGCCGGTGCGTTCAAGGACCGAACGTCGGATCGATGTGAGAACTTCTTCGTGAGCGGCGTTCATCTCGATGTAGGCAAGCAAAGCAAAATAATCACCCGCGCCGATCTTGCCCGTGAATGCACGCAGAACCTCACGGAGCCCATCGTGCCCTTTCAACTGCTCCGCAAGGCCGTCGTCGGCGTATAGCTCAATGCCTTCTTCGGAATAAAAAGGCGTTTCCGGCGGCAGCGCTCCGGTGCGTTCGTACTCATCGGTCAGCTTACGTGCCTCGATCTTGGCAGACTCTACATCCGGCTGGTCAAATGGGTTGATACCCATCACAGCTCCAGCGACAGCCGTAGCAAACTCCCAACGAAAGAACTCGCGGCCGAGCTGATAAGTGTCGTCAACGTCGATACGTATCACCGGTTCGCCCGACCGCTCGAGCGAGCTGAGCAGCGCATCAAACCGCGTGTCGCCCGCAAAAGTGACGGTCGCAAATACTCGGTCTCGAGAATACGATCCCGCTTCGATCTGCGGTTCGCGATCCACCGGAATGATGGCGACGCCCCGCTTGCCGGTCGATTCGGCGATCAGCTGTTCGAGCCAGGCGCCCAGATCGTGCAGTTCGGGCGAGGTCAGAATGGTCAACTTGTCGCGTCCGGTGGCGTGCGAGGCTCCGAGGATCAGGCCAAGCAGAGCTCCGGGATTGCTGCCGGCGTCAGGTTCTCGGCAAGCTTCAGCCATGGCTTTTGCTCCGCCGAGCAGCATTTCGATATCAAGTCCCATCGCTGCGGCGGCAGTCATCCCGAAAGCGGAGAGAGCCGAGAAACGTCCGCCGACTGTCGGCTCACCATAGAAAATATGTCGAAAACCGTCGTCGCGAGCGACCTGCTCCATCTGCGATCCCGGGTCGGTGATCGCGACGAACTGACGCCCCGGCCGGTCAGAGATCTGCGCTACGCGGTCGAAGAAATACTGTTTGAAGCAATTTGGTTCAAGCGTCGAGCCGGATTTACTGGCGACTATGAAAAGTGTCCGCTCAAGATCGAGGCGCGATCCTAGCGAGCGGACCTGATCCGCTACGGTCGAATCGAGTATATGAAAATTCCGGACGCCGAACGTGACTGCAAGCACCTCGGGACACAGGGAAGAGCCGCCCATACCGAGCAGCACTATGTCGCTGAAGCCGCGCTCGACGATGTCGCGTCGGAGATTTGCGTAACGGGCAAGGCTCGCAAGCTCGCGGTCGATCGTATCGAGCCAGCCGAGCCATTTGCCCTCATCGCTGCCGGTCCACACCGATGCGTCCTTTTGCCAGATACGCGAAACAAGATCGTCGTTCCTCCAGGCTTCGATCAGGGCCGAGAGCCGAGTTCCGGCCTCGGCAGGCAGAAAATATCTCATCGACATATGGTCACAGAATAACTTATCCGCTCACTCCATGCAGACGGACGTGTGCTAGGACGCCAACCAGCGGTCGAGCGTCGCCGACTGCACAAAGAACGCGTGCTCGGGAGTGTCAGACCGTGTCATCGGCATCTTGAAGAATACACCGAGCTGCTCCTGAACGCCGCCGTCGCCGCGTTGTGCGGCGAGGTCGAGACATCTTGCGATCTCGATGGCAAGCGGCGCCGCCAAAATCGAATCCTTACAGAGAAAGTTGACCTTAAGCTGCATTGTGCGGCCCAGGAATCCGCGAATATCTATATTGTCCCAAGCCTCTTTGTCGTCGCCGCGAGGCCGGTAATATCTGATATCGACGATGTGGTCCTCGACATCGTATCCGAGCATTTCGTCGAGGACCGATCGCTTTGTATGGATCTTTGACGCGAGCGAATCTTCATTCGACAAAGCGAGGCCATCGCGATTGCCGAGAATATTTGTCGAATACCAGCCGTCGATGTGCAAAGCACGTGCACGGAGCGCCGGAGCGAGAACCGTCTTGATGAATGTCTGGCCCGTCTTTCCGTCCTTGCCGGCAACCGGGACGTTCATCTTTACGGCAAATTCGACGAGCGCCGGGATGTCCGCCGACAGCGACGGAGTGAAGTTGCCGTATGGCACTCGTTCGGCGATCGCGGCGTAAGCATAGAGCATAGCCGGCGAAACGGCAGGCGAATCCGCGTCGAGCGCGGACTCGAACGAGGCGAGCGAAGCGAAGGTCGGGTCGGCTGCGTCACCTAGCTTCTCGGTCGATGCAAGATTAATGACTACGGCTCCATCGCATTTGGCCTTGAATGCGGCAAGGTTGCTTCGAAGCTGTTCGATAACGGCGCGATGTCCGCCAGATGCGATCTTGTTGCTGCCCTCGATCACAGAAAGGAAACGAGGATCGCCGATGGCGGGCCAGGGCTCGATCTGTGCGAGTTCGTCACTGATCGCAACGTGCTGTTTGTACGTGAGGACCTCATGGCCCTCGGCTGCTGCGGCCAGATCATCAGGGAAAAGGTCCCAACCCGCGAATACGATCTCTTTGTAACCCGCGAGAGCCGCCTCAGATCCGGCCAGAGGCAAGCCGGTCGTATCTATAAGTCCTCGCCTGAGGAGCGCGATGCCGGCCGCCATAGTCGTCCCTACGGCGCCGCCAATGCCTACTACCGCAATTCCCAATACTCGTTTCGACATACCAAAACGCTAAGTTTACAACAATCTGACGGATAAGCCCGCACGGGCTGCACCCCGGACCATTACCGGTTGGATCCAAAGTGGAGGCGTGCGAGTTCGCGTTTGAGCAGCTTGCCGGTCGGCCCTTTTGGTATCTCGGTGATGAAATGAACGGTCTTCGGGCATTTGTAATCGGCGAGGTGTTCGCGGCAGAACGCGATGATCTCGTCCTCGGTTGCGGCTTGGCCGTCTCTAAGCACGATAAAGGCCGTCACTTCTTCGCCGTAAAGTTCGTCAGGTACACCTATCGCGGCTGCATGCTCGACAGCAGGATGCGTATAGAGTAGGTCGTCGATCTCGCGCGGATAAATGTTCTCGCCGCCGCGTATTATCATGTCCGACCTGCGGTCCACAATGTAGTAAAAACCGTCCGAGTCGCGATAACCCACGTCGCCCGTGTGGAACCAGCCATTAGCGAACGCTTTCTCGGTCGCTTCCGGGTTATTGAAATATCCTTTGAATATGTTTGGGCCGCGGAGTACGATCTCGCCGATCTCGCCATCCGGGAGCGGCCGATCGTCATCGTCAAAAACTGCCATCTCGTTACCGATCGGCTTGCCGCAAGAACCGGGACGCCTTTGTCCATTTGGCGGGTTGAAGGTAGAGCGGCATGTCGATTCTGAGAGGCCGTAGCCTTCGATGACCAAGACGCCAAAGGTCTCCTCGAACTTGCGGAGCACTTCGATCGGTACAGGTGCCGAGCCGCACATGGCAAACCGAAGGCTGTCGGAACCGTCTGCGTCGGCGGGCGGCTCTGACTTTGCGAGCAACATTGACAGCATGGTCGCGACGCTGCCAAAGCTTGTGATCTCGTATTTCTTGATGATGTCCCAGAATCGCGAGGCCGAGAATTTCGGGCTTACGACGGTCGAGCCGCCGGCGTAAAGTGCGGCCATCGTCGTGACCGAGACTGCGTTCATATGAAAGAGCGGCATCACCGTCAATAGCCGATCCTCGGGCCCGAAAGACATCCATTCCGCGATCTGCCGTGCGTTCGCTATTAGGTTTGCATGCGTAAGCAGGCAGCCTTTGGGCTTGCCCGTCGTACCCGACGTATAGATGATGATCGCGTCGTCATCCGGGAGGATTTCGCCTACTGCAAAGTTCTCGTCCTGTCCTTTGGTCGCCAGATCGACATCGTCAAAGACAATGGTCGTGGGTCGTTCAATATCGGCGACCGCATCCGAGAATGCCGAACCTGCCAACAGGAGTTTTGATCGCGAATTGCCGATGGCCCATTCGATCTCCTCAGGCTTTAACAATGAATTGATCGGGCCGGCGACCGACCCGATCGACCAACACGCAAAATAGGCGATGACGTACTCTGCTGAATTCGGCATCAACAAGCTGACAACGTCGCCTTTCGCGATGCCTTCTTGTAGAAGCATATTTGTCGTCCGGTTTACGGCGCGTTCAAACTCGGCGTACGACCACCGGCGCCCGTCCGTTTCGGAAAAGAGAAACGGCTTATCCTCATAGGTCGCAGCGCGCTGTTCGAGCAATTGCCTGACGTTGTCGCTCATCGCCATTGAATATAATATATGTGAGTTATTTCATCGACAGGAACTCTACTTATGACGACATATCGCAGCTATATCGGCGGTGAATGGATCGAGTCCGCATCGGGCATCACTCTTCCCAACGTGAATCCGGCTGACATTAACGACGTCATCGGTCATTCGGAACTCTGCACGCGTGACGAGGCACGGCGAGCCGTCGAGTCGGCTTATGCCGCGTTCCGCGAATGGAAGAATACTCCGGCACCTGCTCGAGGCCGAATATTGACGCGGCTTGCACGGCTTATGGAGGAACACAAGTATGAGCTTGCACGGATGCTCACTCGGGAAGAAGGCAAGGTGCTCTCTGAAGCTCTGGGCGAGGTCCAGCGTGCGACGAACGTAGTAGAGTTCTGCGCAGGCGAGACGCGACGTTTCAACGGAGAGACAATTCCAAGCGAGCTTCCGTCGAATTGGGCATATACCATTCGCGAACCTCACGGCGTTGTCGCTCTTGTGACGCCATGGAATTTCCCGATAGCGATCCCGGTGTGGAAGATCGCTCCGGCTCTGGCCGCCGGGAATGCTGTCGTATTCAAGCCGGCCTCAAATACGCCCGCGTCGGCGGTCCGCATTGTCGAACTGCTGATCGAGGCCGGGCTGCCAAAGGGCGTGCTCAATCTGGTGATCGGTTCGGGCAGCGAGGCGGGTGACGAGATCATCAATCACGCGGCAGTCCGCGCCGTCTCATTTACAGGCTCGACCGAGATCGGATTGAAAATGTACGAGACTGTCGCGCGTCGGGGCATCCCGTTCCAAGCCGAGATGGGCGGCAAGAATCCGGTCGTCGTGTTGCCGGATTGCGACATCGATCTCGCTGTCGAGCACACCGCCGCAGGCGCGTTCGGCTCGACGGGGCAACGCTGCACGGCGACCTCGCGGGCCGTTGTCGTCGGTGATATAGCCGATAGATTCGTAGAGAAGATCGTCGCAAGGGCAAAAGCTTACAAGCTCGGCCCCGGCCTCGACGGAACGAGCGAGATCGGTCCGTCGGTCGATGAATCGCAGTTCAATACCGTACTTAAATATATAGAGATCGGCCGCGAAGACGGTGCAACGCTGCTCTGCGGCGGCGGGCGTGCGACAGGCGACGCACTCGATAACGGCTACTTTGTTGAGCCGACGGTTTTCGACAATGTCACGCCGGATATGCGGATATTTCGCGAGGAAATTTTCGGCCCCGTGCTCGGCATCATCCGCGTCAAAGACCTTGATGAGGCCATGACCGTCGCCAATGATTGCGATTACGGGCTCTCGTCGTCAGTTTTCTCAAATGATTACAACAGCATCACGCGATTTGTGAACGAGATCGAATCCGGCATGACGCACATCAACAGCCCAACGACCGGCGGCGAGGCTCACATCCCGTTCGGCGGCATAAAGGGAAGCGGAATCGGCCCGCGTGAACAAGGCTCGGCGTCTTTAGAATTTTATAGCGAAATGAAGGTCGTTTACGTCGATCATACCGGCCGCAAACGCGAAGGGAATCTCTACTGATATGGAACCAAAAGAACAGACGTCGTCGTTGAAGTCAGCGATCGAAAAGCATAAAGAATTCCTTTTCCCTGCGGTTGCGACCTATTATCAGGAGCCGCTGGCGTTAGTTCGCGGCGAGGGCGAATACGTCTGGGACGATCAGGGCAACAAATATCTCGATGCGTTCGGCGGTGTGCTGACGGTGAGCATCGGCCATGCGAATCCGCGCATTAACGCCGCCTGGAAAGACCAAGTGGACAAGATCGCTCATATGTCCACGCTTTATGCCAACGGCCCGCAAGGCGACCTCGCGGAAAAGCTTGCCGAGATCTCGCCGGGCAGGTTGAAGAAATCGTTTTTTTCGAACAGCGGCACCGAGGCGGACGACACTGCCGTGATGGCGGCGAAAATCGCGACCGGCAACAACGAGGTCATTGCCCTGCGGCACAGTTACGCAGGTCGCTCGGCGATGGCTCTTTCGACGATCGGGCATCACACGTGGAAGCCGATCGCGTCGCAGGTAGCGGGCGTTGTTCACGCCGTCGCCCCTTACTGCTATCGCTGTCCGTTCAAGCTCGAATATCCGTCGTGCGGCGTCGCTTGTGCCGATGATGTCGAGGAACTCATCAAGACCACGACGACGGGCAAGATCGCCGGAATGATCGCTGAGACGATCCTCGGCGTTGGCGGCTTTATCATCCCGCCGAAGGAATATTTCCCGCGTGTCGCCGAGATCGTTCGCCGTCATGGCGGATTGTTCATTTCTGACGAAGTGCAGGCCGCTTGGGGCCGGACGGGCGACAAATGGTTCGGCATCGAGCATTGGGGCGTCGAGCCGGACATCATAACCTCTGCGAAAGGCATGGGCAACGGTGTACCTATCGGTTGGACGATCGCGACGCCGGAGGTCGCCGATGCCTTCCCGGGCCTTACGTTCTCAACATTCGGCGGCAATCCGGTTTCGGCTGCCGTTGGACTTGCGGTGATAAATGTCATCGAGGAAGACGACCTCCGCACGAACGCCCGCGTCGTTGGCGACTATCTCAAACAGCGAATGCTCGAGCTTAAAGAAAAACACGCTGTGATCGGCGACGTTCGCGGAATGGGCTTGATGCTCGGCGTCGAGCTCGTAAAAGACCGCAAAACCAAAGAACCAAACCCCGAAGCGGTGCTGAAAGTCTTTGAAGAAACCAAACGTCAGGGCGTCCTGATCGGCAAAGGCGGCCTCTACGGCAACGTCATCCGTACGGGAATGATGCTCAATACGACGACGGATGCGGTCGATAGAATGATCGAGGCTCTGGAGTTCGGTTTGGCAATTTGTTAATGGAAGTATCGCGATAACTTTGGATACCTAGGATCAAACGTAAATCTATGTTTGTTTATTTCCAAGAACCAGGTAGTGTGAGCGTGTGGACGATTCTAAGCGGATTCCTAGGTAGTGCCGTCCTAGGCTCGATCATCTCGCTCTTTGGTATTTGGCTGCAAAACAAGGCCCAGGCGGTGCAGTTAAAGGTTTCGAGGGAAATGGAAATGCGTCGTGATATTTACTTTCTCGGAGCTGAAGCATTAGGCAAGATGCAGGCTTACCTGATTTCAATAGCAAATCCATTGATGCCCGACATCGACCGGGATCAGATCGTATTTGGTGTGAATGAATCTTTAAATAAGGTAGCAATGATTGCTAGTCTTGAGATCTTGACGGCGTTAGACGAAGTTCAGGCCCATTACAGCGCAAGTACGACATCCTTGTTGACAAAAAAATTGGAGTTCACTATACACGCAAATCAGCTGAAAAATGAAGAAGATACTCACGCTAATCTTGGTCAGAATTTGATCCAGATCACCGCAGCACTTAACGCCGCAATTCAACAACAAGATCAAGCTAAACAAAATGAGTTTATCGCTCAATATAAAGAACTGGAAAGTCTCTATAAACAACAAGAGACGGATCTTCGAAGTCGTAGGGCAAATACATTCACAAGAATTCAGGAACTTCTCGGTGACGCGATTGACGCGGCACTTAAATTCGATGAGTTGTCGGCTCCACTTAACTGCAAGGTTCGAAATGAACTTGGTTTTCCGATTGACAAAGAAGAATATCAGAAAATGCTTAAGATCGCAGGAACACGACAACGAGCGTTAGCTGCTAAATTTAAAGAAGATTGGAATAACAAGTTTAAGGAAGGCGCGGAGAATTCGCCTTTCGACGTAGTTCTTTAATCAAAGCGATATGGATTGCTCAAGAAGCAGTATTGGTGCCTCGAAAAGGGCTTTGCGTTCTTTACAAAAGTTTTGGATGTAAACAACGACCTGTAGAAACCCAACCCGAAAGGGAAAACGGATGAAAGGCGACTACGGACTACGATATTTGATCTTGTGGACACCATTGAACATCCGATAAACAAAAAGGCGATAGCATAATTTACGGAAAAGTGGAAAGAGGCTAAGAGGATTAAGCTAATACGTTTAGACGATGAAAACACTGATAAAAAACGGACGTGTTGTTACTTCGGTGGACGATTACACGGCGGATATTTTTATTGACGGCGAGACGGTGGCGACTATCGGCAAGCGGCTGGATATGGAAGCTGATGTCGTGATCGATGCAGCGGGGAAGCTCGTGATCCCGGGCGGGATCGATCCGCATACGCACATGGAGCTGCCGTTTGGCGGGACGCAGTCGTCAGATGATTTCTTTACGGGCACGCGGGCGGCGGCGTTTGGCGGGACGACGACGATCATTGATTTTGCGGTGCAGACGAAGGGCGAATCGATGACCTCGGGCGTCGATGCATGGCACGCTAAAGCAGAGGGCAAGACCTGCATTGATTACGGATTTCATCTCATCACGACCGACTTTGAAGACGGCGACGAGAAAGAGATGTACAAGCTGATGGACGAGGGGATCACGTCGTTCAAGCTCTTTATGGCGTATCCGGGCGTGTTTTTGGCGGACGATGCGACGATCTTTCGTGCGATGTCCGCAGCCGGAAAACGCGGCGGCCTCGTCTGCATGCACGCCGAGAACGGCATTGTCATCAACGAGATCATCAAACGCTTTCTTGCGGACGGCCGCACCGCGCCGAAGTATCACGCTCTCACGCGACCGACGATCGCCGAGGCCGAAGGTGTTCATCGTGCGATCGCCATTGCCGAGATGGCTGAGTCGCCGGTGTATATCGTTCACCTTTCGTGTACGGATGCTCTCAATCAGGTTCGGCAGGCGAGAGATCGCGGCATCTCGGCGTTTGCCGAGACTTGTCCGCAGTATCTTTTTCACTCGATAGAAGATTACGGCGACGGCTGGGACGGAGCGAAATACGTAATGACGCCGCCGCTTCGCGAAAAACACAACTGCGCGGACCTCTGGCGTGGCCTCAAGATGGACGACTTGCAGGTGATCTCTACCGACCATTGCCCGTTCTGTATGAAAGAGCAAAAGGAACTCGGCATCGATGATTTCACCAAGATCCCGAACGGCGCTCCCGGCGTCGAGAATCGCCTCGCCCTCATCTACAACGGCGGCGTGGTCGAGAATCGTATCTCGCTCAACCGCTTTGTCGAGCTGACGTCGACCGCCGCCGCGAAGATGTTCGGAATGTTCCCGAAAAAGGGAACGATCGCCGTCGGCTCGGACGCTGACATCGTCATCTTCGATCCCAACGGCGAAACGACATTCGGCGTCGAAAACGAACATATGAACGTCGATTATTCCAGTTACGAAGGCTGGAAGATAAAAGGCAAGGTCGAAACCGTCCTCTCCCGAGGCCGCGTCGTCATCCAAAACGGCGAACACACCGGCAAACAGGGCGACGGACAGTTCATCAAACGCGGCGAGTGTGTGAAGATCTGATCGCTGCTTCGAATGCTCAATTTTGCGACAATGCTAATTAAATACATCGCGATCGCTTTGGTGGTTGTGCCGCTTTCGATCGTTACGCACGAATTCGGGCATTTTGTCGTTTACAAGGCGCTCGGGGCGTCGAATGTTGTGCTGCACGCTTTTTCTGTTTCGGCGGAAAAGGACGCTCTTAGTTCCGGTCAGATCGCACTCGCGGCGATCACCGGGCCGGTCATTACTTACATCACGATCGCGGCGGCAGTCTATTTTACGCACGAGAAATACAGCCCGTTTTGGGTAATTGTTGGACTCGCTGCCCCGATAGGTCGCATAGTGAACTTTATCTATGTTTACTTTCGAGCTGCGGGCTACGATCCGAATCCGAATTTCGATGAGTTCAATTTTTCGAGAGCGGTAGGCAGCGATCCACTTGGTCTGGCGGCCATCACTTGCGTCGCTGTGCTGGCTGTTTTTGTGTATTTCTTGCGGGCGGCTTGGAGAGCAGATCGATTTTCAGAGATCTTTTCGCTTATTGTGAGTATCGCGTTAGGTCTTGTTGTTTGGTCGTTTGTTGGACCGCTCATCTTAACGTAGCTAATTACTCAGTTAGCTTTTAACGAGTAAACTGTTGTCATTGGAGAAACTATGAAGCATCTGATTCTAACGAGTCTCGTATTCGGACTTTTAGTCGTCGTCGCCGGCACCACAACCGTCTCGGCCAAACCGCTTACAAAAGAAGAACGAGAAGCCGCGGTCAAGTATCTAAAACACACGCAGAAGCTATTTCGCGACGCTGTCAAAGGCCTGAGCGAAGAACAGCTCAAATGGAAGCCCGCTCCGGACAAATGGTCCGTCTTCGAAGTTTCCGAACATATCGCGTTGGCTGAGGGTTTTTTGTTCGATCTGATAAATGGCGGCGTGATGAAGGCCGACGCTGACGCGACCAAGACTTCCGCCGTCTCGATCGAGACCATTATGCAGAAAGTGCCCGATCGGACGCAGAAGTTTCAAGCTCCCGAGCCCATCCGGCCTGACAAATCGCCGTGGACGACGATGGAAGCCACGCTGGAAGCATTCAAGATCCGTCGTGCTAAGACGATCAGCTTCGTCGCGAAAGGCAACGATGACATGCGCGAGCGGTTCATGATGAACCCTGCATTCAACGCCGAACTCGACGCTTATCAGTGGATCATTTTCCTATCGGCGCACACCGATCGGCACGTGAAACAGATCCTTGAGGTCAAGGCGAACCCGAATTTTCCTAAGAAGAAAAGCAGCTATTAGCAGACTATGAGGGCATCATTTCGCGTCAGCCTGATCATCATTGGTGCGATGCTCTGTTCTGTTTACGGGTACGGGCAGTCGCTCGATGCTAACGGCTTTGGCTACAAGCCGCCGCCGCTTCTCCCTGAGCAGAAGCTGACGCTTTGGTCAACATACTACTATGTCCACGAAGCTAAGTACGACGAGTCCGGTATTTCGCTAAATGACAAGAACGGCGATCCGACGGGCGTTCGCTTGGCAAGTTGCGATTGGTGCGACGCTGCTGTCGAGGGCACGGTACGCACGTTCGATAAGAATGGCAAGGCCATTACATTGAACTATGCAAAGGCCGGCACCGAACTGCAATGCGATTGCCAGGCGTCTTGTCCGAAATACGCGAGCTACGGGAACAAGAAAATTGGTTACACGCTCTGGGCTCCGGCACGGGGCGAATATGGCGATGGCGTTTCTGGCTACAAACTTGTGCCGTATCGCACGATCGCGGTCGATAGGACATTCATTCCGATCGGAACGCTGATCTATATTCCAGCGGCTGTCGGCGTTATTGTTACGTTGCCCAGTGGCGACAAAGCTCGGCACGACGGCTATTTTTTCGCGGCCGATGTGGGAGGCGATATCAAGTCCAACCACATCGACACATTTTTCGGCCTCAAGGCAAAGAACCCTTTCGATCACATCACGTCCGTGGCTGAAGGCACCTTCGACGCCTACATCGTCAAAGGAAGCAGCGTCGAGACCGAGTTAAAACTGCTTCATAGATAGATAGTTGGTGGTTGTGAACCGAGAATTCTCGCAGCATTTGGAACGCACTGAGGCGCGTGCGAACGCGGATTTTGTAGATACGCGGGCCCGTCTCGAACCGGACAGCGGCGCCGCGTGGATAGAGGTCGGCGGTGCTTTTGCGATGTACGACGGTGCCGAGTCGCCGCTGACACAGACGTTCGGGCTCGGTATTTTCGAAGACATCAAAAGCGAGTATCTCGACGAGATCGAGTCGTTCTATCGCGAACACGACGCGCCCGTTTTTCACGAGATCAGCCCATTGACCGATCAGTCGCATATGACAATGTTGTCGGAGCGAGGCTATCGGCCCGTGGAGCTGACGACCGTTATGTTTCGCGAACTTGGCGGCGTGGTCGCGAAACGCGAAAGAAACGCAGATCTTCGGACTCGCGTGATCGAGCCCGAGGAAGTTGAGACATGGGCACGCACATCCGCAGACGCCTGGGCATCGGAGCACGAGGCATTCGGCGAATTCATGTTCAAATTCGGTTCGATCAGCGCTCAGTGCGAGGGTTCGTTCCCATACATCGTAGAGCTCGCCGGTGAACCTATAGCGGCCGCTATGCTTTTAATATACGACGATGTCTGTATACTTGCCGGTGCCGCCACATTGCCTCGCGCCCGAAGACTCGGTGCTCAGACGGCGCTCCTCGAGGACCGGTTGACCAAAGCAGCGGCCAGCGGCTGCAAATTCGCCATTCTGGGGGCTGCTCCGGGGAGTCAATCCCAGCTAAATGCCCAAAAGAACGAGTTTCAGATCGCTTACACCCGCACCAAATGGATGTTGACGTAGCCGGCGATGCCGTTGCCTGATCGGAATGCTATCCGCTCATGCGTCGCTGTCGTCAGGGCGTTTTGAGAATCCTGAGATATTCCAGTCGCTTTCAATATTCTTGAAGAGCCGTAGCGTCGTGAAGAACGAATCCGCCGCTAAGCCGCCGAGTTTGGTCGAACTTCCGGAGCCGCCGAGTTTGGTCGAACTTCCGGAGCCGCCGAGTTTGGTCGAACTTCCGGAGCCGCCGAGTTTGGTCGAACTTCCCGAGCCGCCGAGCTTGGTCGAACTTCCCGAGCCACCGAGTTTCGTCGAACTTCCGGAACCGCCGAGTTTCGTCGAACTTCCGGAGCCACCGAGCTTGGTTGAGCTTCCCGAACCACCAAGCCGAGAAGATACGGCTGTCTCCGCGTCGCCGCCGATCGAGTCTTCGTCCGCGAATCGGATCCCGGATAGGTATCGATACTTTTCGCCGCTCGAGGCCCCGTCGGATAATGGAGCGGAACTGCGTCGGGCGACCTTGCCCAAATACAGCTTCAAGAAGTCGGCCCATCCTAACCAGCGGGCCGCAAAGTTGTTATTCTTTGAATCTTTCGCATACCAGGTGCTCTCGTAGTTCTTTTGCGAGACCAGATATGCATTCCACGACCACGGGAAGAACACAGATACGCCGTTAGAATATTGATAGCCGCCTCCGCTGAAGCCGCTAAGGATGACAGTCTTTCGCAGTATAGCCAGAACATTATCGCAAACGTGTGCGACCTCACGGAGCAGCGGCTCGTCGCTGCCGAGGTCGTCTGCCCACATCTCAACTTCAGCCTTCAGCAGCTCGCACAGATCTCCGAGGTCCACATTTTGATCGAGCATATATGACTGACACTTCCAGTGAGCCTGTAGTACGACGCGTTCCATCAGGCGGTATATACGGCTGTCCTCATTTCTAAAGCATTCGATCAATACCTGGGCCAGCCCGTCGAGTGCATCGGCCAGGTCACGGAATCGGGACATATCCCAGGCGGCCATATCTACAGAAACGCCGCCGACGGTGTATCGATCCTGGCTTGAGATGAACTCTTTGACAAAATGCTCCGCGACCTTTTTTGCCGAACTTCGGCAGAATCGGCCCGCTGCAAGCCCGCCCAGGATCTTGGCGTAGGTCCAGCCGGCGCTCGGGACGCTGCCCTCTGACGCGATCATCGTCTCGGTCACGTCGCTGAATTGATACCCGACCTCGAGCATTCCCATGACGCAGCTATCGAAACCAAGTATGTCCAATGGCCTGCCGATCAGTTCGGTCGTCTCGCGTTCCAACTCTTCGCCCTTGAGCTTTTCCGTCGCCGCTATCTCCTCGAGTGTGGGTTTGGGCAGCACTATACGCTGGATCAAAAAGAAAAGGTCACTGATCTTCATTGACCGGCCGGATGACTCGTCCCTGAATAGGCCGCGATCTTCGAACCCCAGCGAATGGCCCGAGAAGATCAGTGCGTGGCGTTTGGACCTCTGGCCGGGGCGATTGACGCACCAATCGACGAAATTCAGTACCGATCGGCGGTCTGCCGCGTTCTCGTTAAGTTTGGCGGGCACGGGATAGAGCTTGTCCGGCACCATACACGAGCGAAAATATTTCGGGTCGTCCGGGTTAGAAAAATCGCAATAAACCGTCGGTATCTCAGGAGAGTTTCCGTCGTAGTAAACAAAAAGATCCAGCCGTTTGGCCCCGATCTTTGCGACCTCGCGGATCTGTTCCATCGCATAGGCCATATCTACTGCCAGGTTGTTGTCGCCCGACATATAGATCATCACTGTCCATTCTTTTTGGGGCATTT